>NZ_CP131935.1:0-628556 GCF_030704305.1 Massilia sp. R2A-15
GAATTGCAGGGGAATTATTTCAGCGCCGCGGTATCGAACGATGAAGCGCTTGCGCTGATCCGGCGCGGGCCGTTCAGCCTGGCGCAGCCACCGACGGGGGCACCGACATGACACCAGAACTTGCCACGCCGGACCGGCGTCTGCAGAACCGCCGCGCGCTGGCCCGGCGCGCCCACGACCTGGGCGCCTACGAGCGGCGCGGCGCTGCCCAGACCAGGCCATCGATGCTGCTCGAGGCCCTGGTCGGCGTGCGCGAAGGCGATTTCGGCACCCGCCTGCCGCACGACTGGACCGGCATCGACGGCAAGATCGCCGACACCGTCAACGAAATCGCCATCATCCACGAGAAATTTGCCAGGGCCGTCGAGCAGGTCGCGTTCGCGGTCGGCACCGACGGCAAGCTCGGCGAGCGCATGAAGCTCGACCGCACCGACGGCGCCTGGGGCGTGAAACTGAACGCGGTCAATTCCATGATCGACAACCTGGTGCAGCCTGTGCGCGAGGTGGGCCGGGTGATCGGCGCCGTCGCGCGCGGCACGCTGACCGAAAGCATCCAGCTTGAAATCGACGGGCGTCCCCTGAAGGGCGAGTTCCTGAAGAATGCGCGCACCATCAACACGATGCTCGACCAGCTCAACAGCTTCGCCAGCGAAGTGACGCGGGTCGCGCGCGAGGTCGGCACCGAAGGGAAGCTGGGCGGCCAGGCCCAGGTCAAGGGTGCCTCCGGCGTGTGGAAGGACCTGACCGACAACGTCAACCTGATGGCCTCCAACCTCACCGGCCAGGTGCGCAACATCGCCGAAGTCACTACGGCGGTGGCCCAGGGTGACCTGTCGCGCAAGATCACGGTGGACGTCAAGGGCGAGATCCTGCGCCTGAAGGAAACCATCAACCTGATGGTGGACCAGTTGAACAGCTTCGCCGGCGAAGTCACGCGGGTGGCGCGCGAAGTGGGTACCGAGGGCAAGCTGGGCGGCCAGGCCGACGTGAAGGGCGTGTCCGGCGTGTGGAAGGACCTGACCGAAAACGTCAACCTGATGGCCAACAACCTGACCGGCCAGGTGCGCAACATCGCCGAGGTGACCACCGCGGTGGCCAAGGGTGACCTGTCGCGCAAGATCACGGTGGACGTCAAGGGCGAAATCCTGCGCCTGAAGGACACCATCAACCTGATGGTCGACCAGTTGAACAGCTTCGCCGGCGAAGTCACGCGGGTGGCGCGCGAGGTCGGCACCGAGGGCAAGCTGGGCGGGCAGGCCGACGTCAAGGGCGTCGCCGGCGTGTGGAAGGACCTGACCGAAAACGTCAACCTTATGGCGGGCAACCTGACCGACCAGGTGCGCAACATCGCCGAAGTGACCACTGCGGTGGCCAAGGGCGACCTGTCGCGCAAGATCACGGTCGGCGTGCGCGGCGAGATCCTGCAGCTCAAGGACACCATCAACATCATGGTGGACCAGTTGAACAGCTTCGCCGGCGAAGTCACGCGGGTGGCGCGCGAAGTGGGCACCGAGGGCAAGCTGGGCGGCCAGGCCGAAGTGAAGGGCGTCGACGGCGTGTGGAAGGACCTGACCGACAGCGTCAACGCGATGGCCAGCAATCTGACCGGCCAGGTGCGCAACATCGCCTTCGTCACGACCGCGGTGGCGAAAGGCGACCTGTCGCGCAAGATCACGGCCGATGCCAAGGGCGAGGTGCTGGAACTGAAAAGCACCATCAACATCATGGTCGACCAGTTGAACAGCTTCGCCGGCGAAGTCACGCGGGTGGCGCGCGAGGTCGGCACCGAGGGCAAGCTGGGTGGCCAGGCGCAGGTGAAGGATGTGTCGGGCGTGTGGAAGGACCTGACCGACAGCGTCAACGCCATGGCCGGCAACCTGACGGTGCAGCTGCGCGACGTGTCGAAGGTGGCGACAGCGATTGCCAGCGGCGACCTTGGCCAGAAGATCACGGTCGAAGTGCAGGGCGAAATCCTGCAGATCAAGGACGTCATCAACGTCATGGTCGACCAGCTGAAAAGCTTTTCCGGCGAAGTCACGCGCGTCGCGGTGGAAGTGGGCACGGAAGGGCGGCTGGGCGGGCAGGCCGAAGTCGAGGGCGTGTCGGGCGTGTGGAAGAACCTGACCGACAGCGTCAACCTGATGGCGTCCAACCTGACCGACCAGGTGCGCAACATCGCCGCCGTGACGACGGCGGTGGCCAATGGCGACCTGTCGCAGAAGATCCGCGTGGACGTGCGGGGCGAAGTGCTGCAGCTGAAGGACACCATCAACAACCTGGTCGACCAGTTGAACAGCTTTTCCGGCGAAGTGACGCGGGTGGCGCGCGAGGTCGGCACCGAGGGCAAGCTGGGCGGGCAGGCCGACGTCCAGGGCCTGTCCGGCGTGTGGAAGGACCTGACCGACAACGTCAACCGCATGGCCAACAACCTCACCGCCCAGGTGCGCAACATCGCCACCGTCACCACCGCCGTGGCCTACGGCGACCTGTCGCAGAAAATCACGGTGGACGTGCAGGGCGAGGTGGCGCAGCTCAAGGACACCATCAACATCATGGTGGACCAGCTGAACAGCTTCGCCGGCGAAGTCACGCGGGTGGCGCTGGAAGTCGGCACCGAGGGGCGCCTCGGCGGCCAGGCGCAGGTGCCTGGCGTGGCCGGCACCTGGAAGAACCTGACCGACAGCGTCAACCTCATGGCCAGCAACCTCACCGGCCAGGTGCGCAACATCGCCGCGGTGACCACCGCCGTGGCCAACGGCGACCTGTCGCAGAAGATCACGGTGGACGTGCGCGGCGAAGTGCTGCAGCTGAAGGACACCATCAACATCATGGTCGACCAGCTCAATGCGTTTGCCGGCGAAGTGACGCGGGTGGCGCGCGAGGTCGGCATCGAAGGGCGCCTCGGCGGCCAGGCCCAGGTCAAGGGTGTCTCGGGCGTGTGGCGCGGCCTGACCGACAACGTCAACCTGATGGCGTCCAACCTGACCGACCAGGTGCGCAACATCGCCACCGTGACCACCGCGGTGGCCAACGGCGACCTGTCCAAGACCATCACGGTGGACGTGCACGGCGAGGTGCTGCAGCTGAAGCAAACCATCAACACCATGGTGGACCAGCTGCGCGGCTTCGCCGGCGAAGTGACGCGGGTGGCGAAGGAGGTCGGCACCGAAGGCCGGCTGGGCGGCCAGGCCTACGTGCCGGCGGTGGCGGGCGTGTGGAAGGACCTGACCGACAACGTCAACCTGATGGCCTCCAACCTGACCGGCCAGGTGCGCAACATCGCCGCGGTGACGACTGCGGTGGCCAACGGCGACCTGTCGCGCAAGATCACGGTGGACGTGAAGGGCGAGATCCTGGAGCTGAAGAACACCATCAACATCATGGTGGACCAGCTCAACGCGTTCGGCAGCGAAGTGACGCGGGTGGCGCGCGAAGTGGGCACCGAGGGCCGGCTGGGCGGGCAGGCCCAGGTCAAGGGCGTCTCCGGCGTGTGGAAGGACCTGACCGACAGCGTCAACCTGATGGCCGACAATCTCACCGACCAGGTGCGCGGCATGGCCAAGGTGGTGACCGGTGTCGCCGTCGGCAACCTGAAACAGAAGATGATGGTGCCGGCCAAGGGCGAGGTGGCGGCGCTGGCCGACACCATCAACGACATGGTCGACACGCTGGCCACCTTCAGCGACCAGGTCACGCGCGTGGCGCGCGAGGTCGGCGTCGAGGGGCGGCTGGGCGGACAGGCCGTGGTGCCGGGCGCCGCCGGCAGCTGGAAGGACCTGGTGGACAACGTCAACGAACTGGCGGCCAACCTGTCGACGCAGGTGCGCGCGATCGGCGAGGTGGCCACCGCCGTGACCAAGGGCGACCTGGGACGCTCGATCCAGGTGGTCGCGCGCGGCGAGGTGGCGGACCTGAAGGACAACCTGAACCAGATGATCCGCAACCTGAAGGAGACCACCGAGCGCAACACCGACCAGGACTGGCTCAAAACCAACCTGGCGCGCCTGACGCGCATGCTGCAGGGGCAGCGCGAGATCGTCAACGTGTCGCGCATGCTGCTGTCCGAGCTGGCGCCGCTGGTGGGCTCGCAGCACGCGGTGCTGTACCTGATGCAGGCGCCGGTCAAGGGCAATGGCAACGGCGGCGCGCCGCACCTGCGCCTGATGGCCAGCTACGGCTACCAGGAGCGCAAGAACCTGTCGAACGAATGGGCGATCGGCGAGGGCATCGTCGGGCAGGCCGCGTTCGAGAAGCAGCGCCTGCTGCTGACCAATGTGCCCGACGACTACGTGCATATTGTCTCCGGACTGGGCCAGGCCAGCCCGCGCAACATAGTCGTGCTGCCGATCCTGTTCGAAGACCAGGTCAAGGCGGTGATCGAGCTGGGCGCCTTCGCGCCGTTCCAGGCGATCCACCTGACTTTCCTCGACCAGCTGGCGGAAGGGCTGGGCATCGTGTTCAACTCGATCGAAACGGCGTCCGGCACCGAGACGCTGCTGCGGCAACAGGCGCAGCAGCTGGAAGGCGAATTCAAGTCGCAGCAGAACAAGCTGCAGGAGACCAACGCGGAGCTGGAGCGCAAGGCGCACCAGCTGGCCGACCAGAACGCCGAGGTCGAGCGCAAGAACGCCCAGATCGAGGAGGCGCGCAACAGCCTGCAGGAGAAGGCCGAGCAGCTGGCGCTGACGTCCAAGTACAAGTCCGAATTCCTCGCCAATATGTCGCACGAACTGCGCTCGCCGCTCAACAGCCTGCTGCTGCTGGCCGAGCAGCTGCGCCAGAACCGCGACCAGAACCTCACCGAAAAGCAGCTCGAGATGGTGCGCGTGATGCACAGCTCCGGGCGTGACCTGCTCCACCTGATCAACGACATCCTCGACCTGTCGAAGATCGAAGCTGGCAGCGCGACGCTGGAAATCGGCGACGTCGCTACCGACAAGCTGGGCAACGACGTTGACAAGGCCTTCCGCTACCAGGCCGACGCCAAGGGCCTGCGCTTCACGCTCGATTTCGCGCCCGACCTGCCGCCGGTCCTGCGCACCGACGGCCAGCGCCTCAAGCAGGTGCTGACCAACCTGCTGTCGAACGCGATCAAATTCACCTCCAAGGGCAGCGTCTCGCTGTCGGCGCGCGTTGCGCGCGGCGGCTGGAATCCCGACAACCAGTTGCTGTCGCACTCGCCGGTGGTGCTGGCCTTCAGCGTCAGCGACACCGGCATCGGCATCGCGCCGGAGAAGAAAAAGCTGATCTTCGAGGCCTTCCAGCAGGCCGACGCCAGCACCTCGCGGCGCTATGGCGGCACCGGGCTGGGGCTGGCGATCAGCCGCGAGATCGCGCGCCTGCTGGGCGGCGAGCTCGATGTCGAGAGCGAGGAGGGCGCCGGCAGCACATTCACCTTCTACTTGCCGCAGCAAGTGATGGAGGCGCGACCCGGGCCTGCGCCGGCCAGCCGGCGCGCGCAGCCGGTGGCGCCGCCGGCCGGATCGCGCGCCGCGAGCGGCGCCAGGCCGCTGCTCCTGATCATCGAGGACGATCCCGTGTTTGCGCGCACGCTGCACGACCTGGCGCACGAGCGCGGATTCGACACGCTGATGGCGACCGGCGGCGACCAGGGCTGGAAGCTGGCGCAGCAGCACCACCCCGACGCCATCACGCTCGACCTCGAGCTGCCCGACGTGGACGGCTGGGACATCGCCGACCGCCTGCAGGCCGATCCCGGCACCCGCGACATCCCGGTGCACGTGATCTCGGTGCGCGACCGGCCGCGCAGCGGCGCGCGCCACGGGGTGGCCAGCTACACCACCAAGCCGGCCGACCTCGACACGCTGGCCCAGGTATTCGCCGACGTGACCGAGCAGATCCCGCGGCCGATCCGGGTGCTGCTGCTGATCGAAAACGACCTGGACAAACGGGCCGCGATCATGGAGGCGCTGGCCGGGCCGGACAGATTGTTCGACGCCGTCCCCAGCGCGGCCCAGGCGCTGCTGGCCCTGCACAGCCGGCCCTACCAGGGCGTGGTGGTCGAACTGGACCTGCCCGACGAAGACGGCACGGCGCTGCTGCAGCAGATCCGCAGCGATCCGGGGCTGGCCGAGCTGCCGGCCATCCTGTATTCGGCGCGCAAGCTCGACGAGACCACGATCGAGCGCGTGCGCCAGCTGGACGCCGGCGTGGTGGGCGAAAGCGGCAGCCCGATCGAGCGGCTCGCGCCCGAGGTGACCCGGTTCCTGCAGCAGGTCAAGCTGGAACAGCCGGACACGCCAGTCGAACCGGCGGCCCCGGCGCCCGACGCTGCCCCTGACGCCGATGCGAACGCTGACGATACCCCGGCCGCCTTCGGCCAGTTGCGCGGCAAGTGCGCGCTGATCGTTGACGACGACGCGCGCAACCTGTTTGCGCTGACGGGGCTGCTCGAGAGCTACGGCATGGACGTGAACGCGGTCGAGACGGGCGCCGAAGCGTTGCGCCAGCTCGACGAAAAGCCGGGCGTCGACATCGTCCTGATGGACATCATGATGCCCGACATGGATGGCTACGAAACGATGCGGCGGATCCGCGCCGACGAGCGCTTTGCCAAGCTGCCGATCATCGCGCTGACGGCCAAGGCGATGCTGGAAGACCGCACCAAGTGCCTGGCGGCGGGGGCGTCCGATTATGCCTCCAAGCCGGTCGACACGGAGCAGCTGCTGGCGCAACTGTGCGTCTGGCTAGCCGCGCCGAAGTAGGGGGGCGGGGTCTGTTGCCGCGGAGCTGACCCCAACTTCTAGTCTGCGCCCTCTAAACGGCCGTGGTCGGCGTCCGGCGGCGATGCGCCCCGACGTATAATCAGGCTCGACGCTAATCCCTGAATGAAAGTACCCGCAATGGATATTTTGACGAGCAAGTCCGACGGCATCCTGACGATCGAATTTAACCGCGCCGAGCGCAAGAACGCGATCACCGGCGCGATGTACCAGGCCATGGCCGACGCGCTGATCGACGGCGAGCAGGACGCCGCGGTGCGGGCGGTGCTCATCATCGGCAAGCCGGAAATTTTCACCGCCGGCAACGACCTCGACGACTTCCTGAAGAACGCGCCGGCCGGCGGCAAGCCCGACCAGTCGCGCCCGGTGTACCAGTTCATGCGCGCGCTGTCGGGCACGACCAAGCCGGTGGTGGCGGCGGTGGCGGGCGCGGCGATCGGCATCGGCACCACGATGCTGATGCACTGCGACCTGGTGTACGCCGCCGACAACGCCAAGTTCAGCATGCCGTTCGTGCAGCTGGGCTTGTGCCCCGAGTTCGCCTCGAGCGTGCTGTTCCCCGGCATCGCCGGCTACCCGCGCGCGGCCGAGAAGCTGCTACTGGGCGAAGCGTTCGCGGCGCAGGAAGCGGTCCAGATGGGCATGGTGTCGAAGGTGCTGCCGCTCGACGAACTGCTGCCGTACGCCAAGCGCCAGGCCGCCAAGCTGGTGGCGCTGCCGGCCGCGTCGATCCGCGCGACCAAGGGGCTGATGAAGCGCGCCAGGGCGGGGGAAATCGAAGCGGCGCTGCAGGCCGAGGTCGAACTGTTCAGCGCGATGCTGCAGGCGCCCGAAGCGAAAGAGGCGTTCACCGCCTTCTTCGAAAAGCGCAAGCCGGACTTTTCCAAATTCGCCTGAAGCTTATGCGAAATTTCGCATAAAATCGGCTCCGCAGAACCAGCCCCAGGCTCGGGCAGCATCGGGGTCTGGTCCTGCGGACCTGACCCCATTTTTCAATTTACCGCCGTCGCCTCCGCGACAACGCTGCCGTTCTCCCGCACCACCAGCCCGGTTCCCTTGCCGCTGGCGTCCTGTGAAAACGCCGCCGTGATCGGCCGCTCTTTGAGGAAGAAGGTGTTCTTGCTCGACGGGTACAGCTTGAACAGCGCGCCGCCCGCATTGACCAGCAAGTGGTCTTCGGCATTCTTCACCGTCAGGACCATCTTGTCTTTCGCCAGGTAGGTGCCGTTGAACAGCGCCAGTTCCGCCGCCGAAAGCGACATCGCCGCCGTCTTGTTGTCGAACTTCGGCGCCGCATGGTCGTAACTGAGCACGCGCGACACCTTCCATTCGCCATCCTTCAGCACCAGCAAGTGCGTGAAGCGCGCGCGGCTGCCCGGCGTCTCGGCGCCGTTGCGCGTGTTGTAGAACTGGTGGTCGCCCGACATCACCGCGCCGTACACCTTGCCCTTGTCCTGCATCGGATAGACGCGCACCGTGCCGGCCACCGCTTCGCGCCGGACCTTCAGGTTGGGATTGCCGCAGATGTTGTTCTTCATCGCCGCGGCGAACGCGGGCACCCCTTTCATGACGCCGCCCTGGTCATGGTAAAACTCCAGGTCGTCCGCGCTCATTTTTTCCATCGTGGCGACGTCGCACTGGTTGTAGGCCTGCCAGTAGGCGGCGTCGAACTTCTGGAGCGCCGATTCGACGTCTTGCGCGGACGCGAGCGGAGGCGCGAGCAAAATGGCGCAAGCGGCGGCAAACAGTATGTTTTTCATTTTTCGAGTCCCCGTTGTTGTTGGTGATGGATTAACTCTACCAAGCGGCGCCCTCGGGGCGTTACACCGATCTGACGGACGGGCAGATTGGCTGGATGACCGGTTGTTTGGGACGACGAACGGAAGGGTTCCCGAAGTCCCTCCGCACGCAGCCAATCCTACACAGCCAATATTTCCTTGTCCTTGGCGAGCGCCCAGCGGACCGCCGGTCGCGTAGTGACGCGGTCGATGTAGGCCGTGATCTCGGGCGACGTCGGGATCATGCCGAACGCCGTGATCCAGCTCAGCGACATGCCCCACATGATGTCGGCGGCGCACACCCGTTCGCCCAGCAGGTAAGGCCCCGCCGCCAGTTGGTGCTGGAGCGTGGCGAGCGTCGTGTCGAAGTCCCCGTACGGCGACGAAGATGGCGGCACCGGGGCGCGTTTCATCGCATGATCGATGACGGCCGGTTCGAAGCAGGATCCATAAAACACCATCCAGCGCAGGTACGCGCCGCGCTGGGGATCGCCCACCGCGGGCGCCATGCCGGCTTCCGGATAAAGCTCGGCAAGGTACATGAACACGGCGGGCTGCTCGGTCACCAGCGCGTCGCCATGCAGGATCGCAGGCACTTTGCCCATCGGATTGATGGCGAGATATTCGGCCCCGCGCTGCTCCCCGGCTTTCATGTCAAGAACGTGCAAATCGTAGTCGGCATGGAGTTCCTGCAGCAGCGCCAGGGCACTGGTCGAACGCGAATTGGCGGAGTGGAAGAGGGTGACATGGCGGTTCATCGCATATATCCTTCGGTGTGGAAAACACAATAGTAGACCTGTCTGGCGGGCCGGTCTTGGAAAAACGCGCAAGGTTAACGGAGAACCGATCATCACATTGCAAGCTATCTCGGAGCGTCCCCGCGGCGTCGTAAATCCCGCCAGCGCGCGCAAGACGTTCAGGCTCGAGCGCTACACGCCGGGCGTGGAATTCGCGCCGTTCCTCGATCAATACTGGATTGTCGAATGGGACCTGGGAGCGCAGCCTGCGTACACGCAACGTACGCTGCCCCATCCCTGCGTCAACCTCGCGTTCGACGCGGGAAAAACCGCGATCTTCGGCGTGGTGACGGGATCGTTCGAGTACACGCTGCAGGCGAGCGGCCGCGTGTTGGGCCTGCGCTTTCGGCCCGGCGCTTTCCGCGCGTTTCTCGGGAAATCGGTCAGTTCGATCACGGACACCACGATTGCTCTCGCCGCCGTGTTTGGCTGCGCGGACGCCGAGGCGGAGCGCAGCGTGCTTGGCGCAGCGGACGATGCCGGCATGATCGCCGCGGCGGAGGCTTTGCTGCGACCGTCGCTCCCGGCACCGGATCCGAAGGTGGACCAGATCGCCGCGATCCTGAAGCTGGCCGAGCAGGACCGCGAACTGACCCGGGTCGATGACCTTGCGGCGCGATCGGGAATGGCCCCGCGCACCTTGCAGGCGCTGTTCAGCGAGTACGTGGGCGTCAGCCCCAAGTGGGCGCTGCGGCGCTACCGTCTTCATGAAGCGGCCGAGCGGCTCGTCAACGACGAGCACGTCGACCTCGCGGCGATGGCACAGTCCCTGGGATATTTCGACCAGGCCCATTTCACGGCGGACTTCCAGGCCTTGATTGGCAAGCCGCCGGCGGAATATCGGCTAGCGGCAATGCGGGTCCGGCCAGCCTGACCGCAATTGAATAAAGTTCCCGCATTCCGCATGAGTTGCGACCGGGATCAAGCAGACCAGTTTTTGATCCGTGCGCGGCTGGCGGTGGCTCTACGATGGTAACTTGCGTGGCGCAGAGTGTGTGGGCGGCGCCGCAACCACTTCAGGGAGCCGGGAAAATGAATACGAAGAACAAGAATGCGCGCATGGCGCTGGCGGCAGGCACGCTTGCGCTGATATGTTGTGGCGGCGCCTGGGCGCAGGCCGAAATGCAGGCGCGCGTCGGCGTCGACCAGGAAGCCGCCACCGCGGTTGCGCCGGCGAACAAACAGGAGGCCGCTGCGGCCAAGCACGTGAACGACGCGGTGACGGTCGTGCAGAAAATGCTCGCCGAGCCGCGCATGAAAGAATTGCTGCAGCAGGCCAAGGGCATCTTCATCGTGCCGACTTACGGCCGCGCGGCGCTGGCGGTGGGGGCGGAAGGCGGCGCGGGGGTCCTGCTGATCAAGAAGGCCGACGGCGCGTGGAGCGATCCGGCGTTCTACAACATCGGCGGCCTCAGCGCCGGCGCGCAGGTGGGCGTGGAAGCCGGCGCGATCGCCCTGGTGCTGAACAACGAGAAGGCGGTCAACAAGTTCATGCAGAAGAACATATTTGCGCTGAGCGCCGCTGCGGGACTGACGATCGTGAACTGGTCGAAGGTGGCGCAAGGCTCGGTCGGTGACGGCGACGTGGTGGCCTGGAGCGGGGCCAAGGGCCTGTACGGCAATCTGGTATCGGTCGGCGTCAACGACATCCGCTACAACCAGAAGCTGACCGACGCTTACTACCACCAGACGGTGCCGGTGGCCGATGCGGTGGCGGGCAAGTTCACGTCGCCGCAGTCGGACGCGCTGAAACAGGCGCTGGCCGCGGCGCCGGCGACGCCGCCGCGCTGAAAGATGCGGCCAGTTCCGCCGCCACACTTCCACACGCGGCGGCGACAAACCCGGGGTCAGGTCCGTCGGACCTGACCCCGGCCGTTGGTCCGCGACCCGGACGGATCGGGGTCTGGTCCCGCGGACCTGACCCCATGTTGAGCTTCAGGTGAGCAGCATTCCCACGCCAGCGGCCAGCAGCACGGCGCAAAACGCCGCGCGCAGCGCCAGCGGCGAGAACCGGTGCGCCAGCGCGACGCCGGCCGAGACGCTGGCCAGGCCGCCTGCCGCCAGCGCGACGCCGACGCGCCAGTCGACGTGGCCTGCGTGCGCGTACGTGCCGAGGGCGATGAACGCGCCCGGCACCACGAGCGCCAGCGCCACGCCTTGCGCGCGGGTCTGCTTCATGCCGTACAGCGTGACCAGCGCCGGCACCACGATCAGCACGCCGCCGATGGTAAACAACCCGGACATCGCGCCGCAGATGATCCCCAGCAGGGCCAGCGCCTTCGCGGGCACCGGGCGCTCGGCGGCGCCGACCCGTGCGCGCGCCCGGAACTCCCACATGAAATACACGCCAAGGACAATGAGAAAGGCGGCAAAGGCGACGTGCAGCTGCGGCGCCGGGATGCGCGCGGCAAATCTGGCCGCCACGAAGGTCGCGAGCATCGACAGCGCGCTCATCGCCGCGACGGCACGCAGGTCGATGCGGTGGCGCTGGTGATAGCGCAGGAACCCGACCAGCAGGTTCGGCGCGATCATCACCAGCGCCGTGCCCTGTGCCAGGTGCTGGTCCATGCCATACAGGTAGCCAAGGATGGGGATGGCAATCAGGCCGCCGCCGATGCCCAGCATTCCTCCCACCAGCCCGAGCACGATGCCCAGCAGGACATCGGCGAGAACGGGCAGGAGGAAAGAAACGTCCATGGAGCCTTGATAGTGGGATGGAGGATGGTGGGCCTGGCCCGATGGGCGGTGCGATGAATTATACTTTCGCCCATGACTACCACCCGCTGCAGCTGGGCCAACATGGCCAATCCCCGCTACCTCCACTACCACGACCACGAATGGGGCGTGGCCTGCCACGACGAGAACGTCCTGTTCGAAATGCTCAACCTCGAGGGCGCGCAGGCGGGGCTGAGCTGGGAGACCATCCTCAACAAGCGCGACAACTACCGCGCCGCTTTCGATGGCTGGGACGCGGAAAAAATCGCCCGCTACGACGCCGCAAAGGTGACCGAACTGCTGGCCAATCCAGGCATCGTCCGCAATCGCCTGAAGGTGGCCGCGGCGATCACCAATGCGCAGGCTTACCTGCGCCTGCGCGACGAAGGCCTGACGCTCGACCAGTACATGTGGGACTTCGTCGGCGGCGCGCCCATCGTCAACCACTGGCCGCACGGCGCGCGGCCGGCCAAGACCGAGCTGTCCGATCGCATCTCCAAGGATCTGGCCAAGCGCGGTTTCAAATTCGTCGGCTCGACCATCATATACGCCTACATGCAGGGCATCGGCATGGTGGACGACCACGATCCGGCGTGCTTCCTCCGCGCTGGCTGACGTGGACTTTCGGCCGCACTGGCGCGGGCGCGAGCGCTTTGTCATCTTCGACTCAAAGTGCGATGGCGGCGCCGCTTTGTTCGAGGCGTGGCGCGCCGATCCGCAGCGGCCGAAGCGGCTGCATGTGATCGCGCTGGCCGCGGGCGAACTGCCGGGATTCCAGCGCGTGCTGCAAGAGGATGATGCGGTCACACTCGACTTGCTGCACGCGCCGATGGAGGCAGCGCTGGCCCAACTGAGCGCGCGCATCGACGCGGTGGTGCTGCACGGTGGGGAAGGCGAGGGATTCGCGCGGCCGCTTTCCCGGCTGCTGGCGCGTGACGCGGTGCTGTGGTCCGAGGGCCTGAGCGACGACCAGATTGCCGAACTGTCCTCCACGGGCTGGAAAAATGGGGTCAGGTCCGCAGGACCAGACCCCGATGTCGGCGATTCCGGGGTCAGGTCCGGCGGACCTGACCCCATTTGCTGGACCGCGCACTTCGCCACCCGCAAACCCATCCCTCCCGCGCCGCCCGAACCGGAGCGCCGCGCCATCGTCATCGGCGCCGGCCTCGCGGGCGCGGCCGCGTGCGAGCGCCTGTGCGCGCGCGGCTGGCAGGTTACGCTGGTGGAGCGCCACGCCGAGCCGGCGATGGAAGCATCCGGCAACCTGGCCGGCATCACCATGCCGCTGCTGTCAAAGGACGACAACGTCGCCTCGCGCCTGTCGCGCGCCGCCTTCCTGTTCGCGCGCGACTACTGGAGCCGGCTGGGCGGCGTCGGCGCGGCGATCGACGGCGCCACCTGCGGCGTGCTGCTCGCCGCGAAGGACGCGGCCAACGCCGGCCTGCAGCGCGCCATCGCCGCGGCCCGCCAGTTCCCGCCCGGTTACGCGCAGTGGCTCGAACCCGGCTCCCGCTTCGGCGCGCTGGCCCCCCATGGCGCATGGCTGTTCCCGCAAGGCGGCTGGATCCGCCCGGCCAGCGCCTGCCGCGCCATGCTGGGCGCCTGCGGCCCGCGATTGAAGGCGCATTTCGGCGCGGGCAGCGTCAGCCTTGAACGCGACGGCGACGCCTGGCGCGTGCGCGGCGCCGATGGCCAGGAGATCGCGCGCGCCCCGATTGTCATCGTCGCGGCCGGCGCGGGCCAGCTCGCGCAGACGGCCGCGCTGCCGCTGGACCGCGTGCGCGGCCAAGTCACGCATCTCGCGCCCGAAGCGCTGCCGGACCTCGGCCTGGTGCTGTGCCGCGAAGCCTATGTGACGCCGGTGTCGGGCGGGGTGAAGAGCGCTGGCGCCAGCTACGACGATGACGACGATCCGGCGCTGCGCGCCTCGAGCCAGCTGGAAAACCTGGACAAGGTGCGCTCGATGCTGGCCGATCCTGAATTGGCGCAGGACGCGCCGCTGGCCGGACGCGTGGGCTTTCGCTCGGTGGCGCCGGACCGCCTGCCGCTGGTGGGCGCGCTGCCGGAGCCGGATTTCGCGCTGGGCGCCGAACGCCTGCGCGAGCTGCCCCGCCAGCCCGGCCTCTACGGACTCCTGGGCTACGCCTCGCGCGGCCTGACCTGGGCGCCGCTGGCGGCCGAACTGCTGGCCGCCGCGCTGGAACACGAACCGCTGCCGCTCGAGGCCAAGCTGGCCGAGGCGCTCGATCCGGGCCGCTTCCTGCTGCGCGCGCGGCGCGGCGGATCGTAATACAACAAGGTCTGATGCAATCGGCAGGCATGCTTGCGGAACCGCGTATAATTGTCCCATGGCAACAATTTTCACCGGTTCCCGCTCGCTGGAGGCCTCTTGACGACTGACGACACTTCCGGCGCGAACGACCTTTTCCTGTTTCTCGCCTCGACCGCGCACGACATGAAAAATTCGATCAGCGTGCTCTCCGGTACGCTCGAATCGCTGCTCGACGACGCCACCCCGGCGATCGGCCCGGCCTATCCGCAGATGGCGCGCGCGCTGTACCAGACCAAGCGCCTGAACGACAACCTGATGCAACTGCTGGCGCTGTACAAGCAGGTCGGCAAGCCCGACTACCCGTTCGACATGCAGCCGCTGGCGGTGGGCCACCTGGTCGACCAGGTGGTCGCGGCCGAGCGCGTGCTGCTCAAGTCGCGCGGCATCGCGCTCGACGTCGACGCCGACCCGGCGCTGGTGTGGCACTTCGACGAAGACCTGATCATCGGCGTGCTGGGCCACGCCATCAACAACGCCGTCAACTACACGGTGGACCGGATCCGGCTGGCGATCGCGGTGGTCGATGGCTGCCTCGAGCTGCGCGTCGAGGACAACGGCGGCGGCTATCCCGCGGCGATGCTGGAAGAAGGCGTCTCGGCCGCCAGCAGCGTCAACTTCATGACCAACAGCACCGGCCTTGGCCTGTATTTTTCCAGCGAAGTGGCGCGCATGCACAAGCACCGCGGCCGCTGCGGCGCCCTGCGCCTGGAAAACGGCGGCGCCCTGGGCGGCGGCTGCTTCGTGCTGACCCTGCCATGAGCGCGCATTCGCCGTTCGATACCACGGCGACCGGCATCGCCACGGTCGACTGGGCCGGCAAGAATTACCTGGTGGTGGACGACTTCATCGGCGTGCGCCAGCTGCTGCGCGAAAGCCTGCGCAACCTGGGCGCCAAGAACATCGACCAGGCGGCCAGCGGCGGCGAGGCGATCGGCATGCTGTCGCGGATCCGCTACGACGTCGTGCTGTGCGATTACAACCTGGGCGAGGGCAAGAACGGCCAGCAGGTGCTGGAAGAGGCGCGCGCGCGCAATTTCCTGCTGCCGTCGAGCGTGTGGATGATGGTGTCGGCCGAAAAGAGCGTCGAATCGGTGATGGGCGCGGCCGAGCACCAGCCGGACGCCTATCTGATCAAACCGATTACCGAGGGCGTGCTGCTGACGCGGCTGAACCGCGTGTGGCACAAGAAGCAGGTGTTCCGCATGATCGACCTGGCGTACGCCGAAAAGGACTACCTGCGCGCTGCCAAACTGTGCGACGCCCAGATCGAGGTGGACAAGATCCACCAGATCGAGCTGTTGCGCATGAAGGCGACCCTGATGCTCAAGAGCGGCGAGCCGGACAAGGCGCGCGAAGCCTACGAGCGCGTGCTGCAGGAGCGCGAATACCAGTGGGCGCGCTCGGGGCTGGCCAAGATCCGCATGGCCAACGGCGAATTCGAACAGGCGCGCCAGGTGTTCCAGGCCGTCATCGCCGAGAACCGCTACTACATCGACGCCTACGACCAGCTGGCGCTGTCCTACCAGCAGATGGGGCAGGCCGAGGAGGCCTGCAACGTGCTCGAACGGGCGGCCAGGCTGTCGCCCAACTCGGTGCCGCGCCAGAAAAGCCTGGGCGAGGTCAGCTTCAAGCTGGGCAACCTGGGCATGGCGGAGAAGGCGTATCGCAAGTGCATCGCGATCGGCGAGTATTCGGTGATGAAGAGCGCCGACGCCTACCTGGGGCTGGCGCGGGTATGCGGCCAGAAAAACGAGACCAAGGAAGCGCTGCAGCTGCTGCTGACGGTGCAGCGTGAATTTGCAAACGACGACCACATCCAGATGCGCGCCAAGATCACCGAGGGCCTGGTCTACCACGAGAGCGGCGACTTCCGGCGCGCGCGCAAGGCCGGCGACGACCTCGAAGTGCTGTTGAACACCAACCCGGCGCGGCCGGAGACGCGGCTGTGCCTGGAGATGGCGACCTTGCTGCTGGCGGTCGGGGTCAAGGAGGCGCCGGTCGATCTGCTGTGCTACGTGGCGCGCAACAACCACGACAACACCCTGCTGCTGGAGGAGGTGCAGAAGATCTTCGACAAGGCGCGCATGGGCGAGGAGGGCATGGCGCTGATCCGCTCGTCGAAGAAGGAAGCGTCCGACCTGATGAACCAGGGCGTGCTGCTGTGGAAGACCGGCAAGCTGGCCGAAGCGGTGGAGTGGATGCGTCATGCGCGCAAGGTGCTGCCCAACAACCTGCGCATCCTGTTCAACGCGGCGCACATCCTGATCTCGCACATGCAGCAGCTGGGGTACGACGAGAAGCTCGCCGCCGAAACCACGGACGTGCTGATGCATGTGGACCGGGTCCAGCCCGGCCAGCAGCGCTTCGCGCAGATGATGGAGCAGCTGGCCAGGCTGGCGCCGGCCGCAGAATAAACGCGCCGTCGTACCAGCGAAGGCTGGTACCCATGCCGACTCCGATTTGCCCTCTCAGTATGGGTACTGGCCTCGCGCACGTACCACAAGCCAAGCGTCCGCTAGCGTGCCGCGCACCGCCTGCGCTGGTGCTAAACTGCTAACCCTGCGGGTCACACCGTCACTCATTTCCAGGAAGGGGCACCAGGCATGCGCGACATCGCTCACGAAGTCTATGAAAAAATGAAGGTTGGCAGCACTGCCTGGATCCGTCCGGTTGCGGCCAAAGGCGACACCCTGGAATCGTTCCAGGGCGCCCACGACCAGGCCAGGCAGCTGGCCGAAGAAGGGCTGATCTCGATTTCCACGGTCAAGCGCCAGGCCGACGGCCTGATCGACTCGATCCGCATCCTGCGCCTGGCTTAATCCTTGTCCGGCTTGGCCTTGCCGGCCCGCGGCTTGGCGCCGTTCGATGTGTCGCTCGGCGCGGATGCCGCCGGCGCCGCCGCCATCCGCGCCGCCGCTTCCTGCGCCATCGTGGTGGCGTTGGTCATCGCCTCGGACGACGACACCGCGCTCGCCACCGCCTGCTTGAACTGATCCTGCAGCACGTTCCACCACAGCGCCGGGTCGGGCATCGACGGCGCCGCCGCGCCGGCTTTCGGCTCGGCCTTGTCGTCCTTGGCCTCGCCCTTCGGCTGGTGCATCGCCTCGGCGAACGAGGCGCCCATCGACTTGAGCGATGCGATGGTGCCGCGCTGGATTTCGAGCGCCTGGATGGTTCCGCGCAGCATCGCCGTATTCATGTTCAGCCACGTTTCGACCGCCTTCAGGTCGGCGATCTTCTTGTCGAGCTCGTCCACGGTGAGCGCCGGAGCGCCCATGCCGGGAATCGCCATGCCCGGCACGCTCATGCTGCCCCACAGGTTCTTGACGAAGTCGAGCGTGTCAGTCATGGCGCCGGCGCCTGCCATGTTCGGTGATTGAGGATTCTGCATGATTGGTCTCCGGTGGCTAAGTGATCAGCGTAGCAGATAATTAACACCGCTTCAAAGAATGTGGATCGCGTTACACTGGGTGTATGACCATTGGATTGATTACCGCCCGGCATCGGCGTGCGCTGGCGCTTGGCGCGGCGACGTGCGTGGTGCACGTGCTGGCGCTGTGGTGGATCATGCCGCAATTGCGGGCGGCCAACTTGGGCGGCGAGACCGTCGTCGAAACGCGCCTGGTCGCCGTGGCGCCGCCGGAGCGTCGCCCCGAGCCGCCGCCGAAGCCAAAGCCGCTCGTTCCTAAGCGCCGCGCACCGGCCCCGCCGGCCCCGCCAACGATCGTGCAGGCCGAGGCCGTTGAGCCGGGCGCTGCCCAAAAGTTATCCGACGTACAATCTGTTCAGACGGCAACTGCCGACCCGGAAACGCCTGCGGCTGAGCCGGTTGCCGCGCCTCCAGCGCCGGCCGCCGCGGCGCCGCGCCAATACCGCGTCGATTTGCCGCCGTCGGCGCGGATCATGCTAGACGTCGAGCGCACCGATGCCGACGGCGCGCGCTGGCATGGCGAGCAGGCGATTGCCTGGACGCTGTCGGGCGGCCGCTACCGGATGACGGTCGAGGCGGGCATTCGCGTGCTGGTGCGGGTCAACCTGCTGGTGCTCGAAAGCGTTGGCAAGGCAGGCGCGGCCGGTTTCGTGCCGGAGACGATGACGGAAAAGCGCCGCGGCAAGGCGCAGACGGCCACCCGCTTCGGCGACGGGCGCATCACGTTTTCGGCCTCGCCGGCCTCGTACGACTTGCTGCCGGGCGCGCAGGACAAGGCGACGGTGCCGCTGCAGTTGGCGGCGATAGCGCGCGCCGACGTCAGCCAGCTCGACGGCGGCATCGACATCCTGGTCGGCGAGGACAAGGACGCCAGCGTGTTTCGCTTCGTCGCGCTGGGGCAGGAAGTGATCGACACCGGGCTGGGCAGGATGCACGCGCTGCACCTGTCGCGCCCGCCGCGCGCCGGCGCCTACGGATCGCGGCTGGACATCTGGCTGGCGCCGGCGCTGGGCTGGCTGCCGGTGCGGATCAGGAATACGGAAGCGAGCGGGGCGGTGACGACCCAGACGGTCAACAAGATACAAACCATGGATGTGGGAAGCTGAAGATGCGGAAACGATTGCAACACCTTGCCTGCGGCGCGCTGCTGGCCCTGATGCTGGCGGGCGCCGGCGCGGCCGAGCACATCGTCATCAAGCGGCCGGTGGAGATGGCGCCGTCGGCCGAACTGACGTATTCGATCAAGGCGCGCCAGAAAGGCTTCTCCATCGCCGGCGAAGCCACCGTCGGCTGGCGCGCGGGCGGCGGCAAATACGCCGTCCGGTCGGTCACCAAGGCGATGCTGTTCGGCACCATCATCGACAACCGGAGCGAGGGCGCGATCGACAGCTTCGGCCTGGCGCCCGTCACGTTCACCGAAAAGCGCATCCGGCACGATCCGTACACCACCACCTTCGACCGCGCGGCGAAGACCATCAGCTTCACCGAAAGCAAGGAAACCTATCCCTTGCTCGGTGGCGAGCAGGACCGTGCCAGCGTCTCATGGCAGCTGGTGGCGATTGCCCGGGCCCAGCCCGAAAAATTCGTCGCGGGATCGGAGTGGGTGTTTTTCGTCGCCGGACGGCGCGACGCCGAGCCGTGGACGTTCAGGGTGGTCAAGAAGGAAACGCTGCGCACCGGCATCGGCCAGGTCGAAGCGCTGCACCTACTGCGGCTGCCGCCGCCGGACTCGAAAGACCAGTCGCTCGACATCTGGCTGGCGCCGTCGCACGAGTGGTACCCGGTGCGGCTGCGCTTCACCGACAACGAAGAGGAATTCGTCGACCAGGTGCTGGAAAAGATTGCCAGAAAGTAAAGCGGCGCCGGGATCTGGGCGTGCGGAGCGACGGCGACGCCGAGTCCCCATCTTGCTATATTCACACGAGCCGCGGCCCAAGGTCTGGGGTCAGGTCCGTGTATGGCCGGGGGACATGGGTAACACTTTGTCGGGGGACATGGGTTACACATGAAATCCGATTTTAGGCGGTTTTTCGCAGGTCGAGCGTGCGAATTTTCTGACTGCAGTAGAAGACGTCCACGACTCCATCCGTAGTGGACTGGCGCACCGCCACAGGCTGTCCTTTCAATCCCTCGCCGATGAAGTGTTCGTCGCTCTTGTATTTGATTCGGCCGGTGCGCCGCACCATTCGTACCTCGTCTTCGAGTTCGTACTCAATCGTCGGCAAAGTCTCCGGAAAGACGCGTCCGCTGACCGAGTACCGTGAAACGGGTGGACATTGCCCTAAAGCCTGGTGGGGCCGAATCAGGTTGTACTCGTCGCGCCAGCGATCAAAACTGGCTTGGCAAAGTTCGATCGAGTTGAACCCGTAGCGCTCCAACAATTCGCGCTTTAAGGTGCGGTGAAACCGCTCGTCCTTGCCTTGCGTTTGCGGATGGTATGGCGTGCTGTGGCCGACGCGAACACCGAGTCGTATCATCCAGGCCTCCAGTGCCGACACGGTGCCGCGTCCGGCCGTTCCCCACGGCGGGCCGTTATCGCAAGTGATCCGCTGAGGTAAGCCATACTTCCTGAATGCCTGGGTCAAGGCAGTCTGTACCTGCTCGCCCGACTCTGCAGAACAGGCGATCAGACAGATATTAAAGCGCGAATGGTCGTCGAGAACGGTCAACGGGTGACAGCGTTTCGCTGCAGCGTCAGTAAGCGGGAAGTGACCTTTGAAATCCATCTGCCAGAGCAAGTTCGGCGCTTCGTGCTCAAACCTGGTCAACGCAAGCTTGCCGGAGTTGGTTAAAGGGACCAGGTCACAGCCATTGCGGCGAAGGATGGAATCGATTGTGGAGTGATGAATGTCTGGAAAACCGTGTGGCAGAAGCGCCTTCAGCTTACGCGCACCCCAGCATGGATACGTACGATGCAGTTCGACGATCGTCGTTTCTACACTCCTGCTGCTTTGCCCTGGCGAATTGGAAGGACGGCGCGAACGGTTTTCCAAACCATCGGCGCCGCCTTCTTCATGGCGCTGCAGCCATTTGTAGCCCGTCTTCCTGCTGATACCAAACGCTAGGCAAAGCGCTGAGATATTGGCGTCGTGAGCTTGAGCCAACCGCACAAATTCAAGTCGTGAGGACATCTGAGAACACTCCATCCAAGGCATCGTAGGCTCCACAATTATTGGAAATTACGATGATGATAAAAGTGTTACCCATGTCCCCCGACAAAGTGTTACCCATGTCTCCCTACAAAACAGTCCGCCGGACCTGACCCCGGTTTTGTCGGCGCCGCGTAACACATTTAGCGTCAACATTTCTTTTTGACAACGCATTTTCGGCGGCTGGCGCGGCGGTAGCTGATATACTGACGCCCCGCGAGCGAACTGGTGTTCGTCCACGCGAACGACACTGGTACCCGGAACACAATGATCGAAACACTGGCAGGTGCGGCGCTGGCCGCAGACTCACTGACACTTGGGCAGGACGACGACGCCGACTCGCTGCAGGCGCACTTCCACGCCGGCATTTCGGCCGACGAAATCGAACAAGTCTTCCACTTGAAGCGCGCGCAGCCGACGCTGCAAGCGTTTACCGCGCTGTTCCACGGCGGCTCCGACGGCGTGCTGATTCGCCTGCTGGTGCTGCGCGAACTGGCCGCCGACAGCTCCGTCTCCGCGTTCTCGCGCGCCGACATTAACACCAGGCTGGCCTACCTGATCCCCGAAAGCCTGGAGACCGTGCTGACGCGCTTGCGCACTCACGGCCTGCTGGCGTGGGACGCGCAGGGCGCCGTGTACCGCGTCACGCCGATGGCGCGCAACGTGCTCGCCGCGCTCGAGACCCTGCTGTCGATGGGCCAGGCCGACAACGGCGACGACGCCGACATGGGCTTCCTGCTGTCGCAGGTGGCCGGCGCCCACGCCGTCGGCGGCGTCACGGTCGACCAGCTCAAGCACCTGCTGGGCCGCCTGGTGGACCTGACCGAAGAATTTCGCGACGCGATCGCGTCCGGCTCCGAATTCCGCCTGCGCACCTCGCAGTCGAAGTGGCACATGGCCTGCGACTGGGTCGAGAAGGGCTCCGAGATCCTGCGTGCGATCCTGGCCGACGAGCGCGCCGACGGCGCCACCCACAAGGCGGCGCAGGCCATCGGCCGCGCCCAGAGCGCGCTGCTGAACATGCAGGGCATGTTCTCGCGCGCGCTGAACCAGATCGAGCGCCAGCGCGTGCACCTGGGCCAGTCCGGCCTGTCCACCACCGACGTCAAGCGCTGGCTGCTGGCGCACGAAGACCTGTCGAGCCTCGCGCAGGACGCGATCGACCGCCCGGTGGTGCCGCTGTTCGCCACGCCGGCCGAAATGATCGACGTCGCCGAGACCGAACTGTTGGCCGAGCGCCACGCGGTGGCCGGCCCTGCCGGACTGCCGACCGGCGAGGACGCGCCGCTGACCGTCAACGATTCGCCGGCGATCCAGGCCGAACTCGATGACTGGCTGGCGCGCCTGTCGGACTTCGCCAACCTGGGCAACTTCCCCAGCTTCTCGGAAATCGGCCCGAAATCGGTGCCGATCCAGGATTCGCTGCTGCCCGCCACCTTCGCGATCGCCTCGTACCGCGCCTCGCTGCTGCCACTGCTCGGCGACGCCGCCGAAGCGAGACTGCAGGGCGCCACCGCGCAACTGGCGCGCCTGCCGATCACCTTCGCGCCGACCGACGACATGGTCGCGCTGAACGATCCGCACGTCGCCGCCATGTCGATCGCCACCCTCTCACTTGACCTGGAAAGCGGCCCGGCCGATGAATGACGATTCCCAAATCCTGATTGCGCGACTGCTCACGCACCAGACCCTGCGCCGCGACGACAAGATGGTCAAGCGCGTGCTGTCCGATGAACTGTTCCGCGCCGAAGTGGACAAGCGCCTGCTCGAATCGGGCCTCAAGCTGCTCGACAACGTGTACGCCGACCACGTCACGCTGGCGCTGCACCGCGCCGTCGAACCGAAGATCTTCGGCGCCAAGGACATCTGGCAGAACAATAATTTCGGCCTCACGCGCGACGGCGTGGCGCTGCTGGTGGTGCTGTGGGCGCAGATCATCCTGCCCAAGCGCGAGCGCCAGGAAACCCACCAGAACGCCGACGACGACCAGAACGACATGTTCGAGAAGGACCGTCCGATGCCGCGCGCCGAGGACACCTCGATCGGCATCTCCTACACCGCGCTGCTGGCCGATTTCGGCGAAAAGCTAGGCAAGAAGACCCGCATGGACATGAACCTGGGCACGCTGTCGAAGCTCGGCTTCATCGAACGGCGCGGCGACCTGATTCTGGAAGGCCCGCTGCTCGACTTGATGATGGACACCGACGTGCTGAAGGAACGCATCATCAACGGCGCGCTGGCCGACGTGTTCAAGCGCTCGCCGATCACCGTCGCCGTGCCGCGCAAGACCGCCGCGGAGCCGGGGTCTGGTCCTGCGGACCTGACCCCATCTTCGACCGAGCTCGATGAAGAGCCGGGGGCTGGTCCTGCGGACCTGACCCCATCTTCGGACGCTGACATTGACGTTGCCGCTGACATTGACGTTGCCGCCGACGCCGACGACACCACCATCTGAGAGAGCCATGTTCCACATCAAATCACTAGAACTGGTCCATTGGGATTACTGGCAGCGGATCAAGAACATCCCGCTCGACGCCAAGATCATCACCATCGCCGGCCAGAACGGCTCGGGCAAGACCACCCTGCTCGACGCGCTGCGCACCCTGTTCGGCCTCGATTGCTCGATGGGCCGCACCTACAAGCACTACGCGCGCCACTCCGGCCAGCAGACCGCGTGGATTCGCGCCGTGGTCGACAACAAGGCCACGGGACGCCAGCTGTCGAACCGTCCGTTCCGCAGCTCGGGCTTCTTCAGCGACGACGAAGTCACGCTGTTCTGCCAGATCCAGAAGAACGGCGGCGACTGGAAGCGCCAGTACCTGATGCGGCCCGGGAATATCGACATCGAGGAAGTGACCGAAGCGACCGACTGGCTCGGCGTGGAGAACTACCGCAAGCGCCTCGCCAACGCAGGCCTGTCGCCGGCGATGGCGAAAGTGCTGGCGCTCGAGCAGGGCGAAACCGACAAGCTGTGCGAATACGCGCCGCGCCAGTTGCTCGATCTGGTGTTCCAGGTGTTCGGCGACAAGGAAGTGCTGGACGCCTACGACGAAGCCAAGCGCCACCAGCGCGACACCGAGACGGAACTGAAGCGCTTCGAGACGGAGCTGGAAGCCTCGCGCACCAACCTGGAAGGCCTGCGCCTGCGCGTGGCCAACTACCACCAGTGGGAAGACCTGCACAAGGAGCGCCGCAACCTGCTCGAGGAAGTGCTGCCTAGCCTCGAATACCATGAAGCGCGCGAGAAGGCCGCCGCCGCCAGCAAGCAACTGCGCGACGCGCGCAAGCCGATGGCGCAGGCCGATTCGCAGATCGCCGAGCGACGCAATTCGCTGGCGAACTTCACCCGCGCGCTGACCGACGCGCAGGAACAGGAAATGCTGCTCGAGCAGGAAGCGACCGTGCTGGCCAGCCGCCTGGCGCAAGTCAACGGCAAGCTCAAGCCGCTCGACAGCCTGCTCGAACAGAAGGAACGCCTGCAGAAGCTGGCCGCCGATTCCGGCGCCGACATCGCCGAGGTGTCCGAACAGCTCGAGGCCAAGGAAGCCGAGATGGTCAGGCAGCGGCAGGCGCGCGACGCGATCTCCGCGCGCATCGCCGCCGACCAGGCCACCATCTCCGCGCTGCAGGGCAAGAGCGCAATGCCGGAGCCGGAGCCGGTGCGCGCCATGCGCCGCGCGCTGCGCGACGCGAACATCCCGCACGCGATGCTGTCCGATATCGTCGAAGTGACCGATGCGAAGTGGCAGGGCGCGGTCGAAGGTGTCCTTGGCGGCTACGCGTCGGTGGTGCTGCTCGAGCGCGCGAAAGACGCGCCGGCCGCCTACCGCCTGGCGGAGCAGGAACGCTATCGCCACTTCATCGTCCCGGACTGCATCGACGCCCCGATCCGCAAGGACGGCAGCCTGCTGTCGGTGGTGCGCTTTTCGGCGCCGGCCCCTGGCTGGCTGATCGACCAGCTCGAGCGAATCGAGCGCGTCGAATCGGTGGACGCCGGCTTCAAGATGGCCAATTCGGAGGAGTGGATCACGCCGGATGCGTATCACCGCGAACGCCGCGGCGGACGCTCGCTGTTCGTCGAAGCGTCGCGCTACCGCTTTGGCCAGGCCGGCCGCACTGGCCGTCTCGAAGCGCTGCAGCGCGCGCTGCCTGGACTCGAATCGCAGGAAGACCAGCTGACCCTCGCGGTCAGCAAGCTGGCCGCGGAAGTGGGCGCGCTCAAGGCGCGTATCGCCGGCGTCGACGCGGCCAAGGAACTGGCCGCGCGCCATGCCGAATTCGAAGAAGCGGTGCGCAGCAGCGCGCCGCTGAAGGCCGAGCGCCTCGAAGTCGGATCGCGCCTGGGCGAACTTCAGGGCCTGACCAAGGCCGCCACCGTCACGCGCACCCGCGCCGACACGGTGTGCCAGAACGCGCGCATGGCGCTGGCCGAAGCAGAAGCCGGCATGCGCCTTGGCCACAAGCGCCAGATCGAGCAGCGCCACGAGCACGCCAAGGTGCTGGTCGAGCTGCGCCGCAGCTGGCGCCATCTGCCGCACAGCTGGAAGCGCCCGGCGCGCCGCGCATCGCTGGTGGCCGAGCACAAGAACACTCACCAAGTGGACCTGCGCGTTCATTCGCTGCAGCACAGCCTGGCGCGTGACGACTGGGAGCTCGACGCGACCGTGATCGACCAGCACCAGCGCCTCAGCGACCAGCTGCACGGCCGCCAGAGCGAGACCGACGAGCGGCGCTACCAGAACAACCGCGCGATCGAAGCGACCACCAATGCGCGCATGGCGTACATGGACCGGTTGCGCTACACGATCAAGACCTACTCCAAGAACATCAAGGAGCTGGGCGAGCTGGCCGGCATCGACGTGCATGCCGACCCGGTGCGGCTGGAGAACGACGACGTGCAGCTGTCGCAGGCCGGCCTGCACGTGCGCTTCAAGTTCGACGGCAAGGACCAGATCGGGATGAACGACGGCGAGGCGTCGGGCGGCCAGCAGGTGATGAAGTCGCTGGTGCTGCTGATCGGATTGCTGAAATCGGAAGACGGTTCCGGCGGCTTCGTGTTCATCGACGAACCGTTCGCCCACCTCGACATCCGCAACATCCAGCTGGTCGGCGAGTTCCTCAAGAACACCGAGGCGCAGTACCTGATGACGACGCCGCTGACGCACAACACCGACGTCTACGATCCGTCCGAGCTGACGCTCATCACCAGCAAGAAGAAGAAGGACACGCCGTGGGCGCAGCCGATCTTCGTGCTGCAGCGGCGGGCGGCGCCGGAAAAGACGGCCGCGTAAAAAAAGGGCAGGTCCGGTGGATCTGCCCTTTTTTCATTTTGGCGGTATCGCCATAAACATGTGCAATACCGCCAGCGCCGGGGACAACCCTGGGGTCAGGTCCGCCGGACCTGACCCCAGCCTTTGGGCCGCGGCGCTAAGCTTTGTCGATCGCCTTGCGAATCCTGTAGCGCCACAGCGCAAGCCCCGCCGAAAACGTCCCGAAGTATCCCCCGGTCAGTCCCACCGCCAGCATCGTCACCATGCTGTCGGTGAAATGCGGCGCCGGCACATGGCTGCCCTGGTTCGCATACAGCTCGAAGCCGATGTACAGGATGCGCGCCGTGAACAGCATCGCGATCAGGATGCCCAGGCGCGCCGGCGGCGTGAAGTAATACCCATCCTCCGTCTCTTCGAAGCGCGTCTGCTTCAGTCCCCACACTCCGTAGCCGATGCCGGCCGCCGTGCCGAGCGCCAGCCATCCCAGCATCGCCGGCTTCGAAAACAGTTCCGACGCCGGCACAAGCACCATCGCAATGAACACGAACAGGCCGGTGTAGTGGCGCGACATGATCGAGCGCTGGCGCGCCATCGCGGTGCGCAGACGGGAGTAGATGCGCCAGACCAGGAACGGCGTCAAGACCAGCAGGGTGAGGGTGGTAACGTTCATCGATTTCAGTTCGTTTGCGCGGAAGCGCTTTTCCGCCAGCGCAGGATGCCGGCGGCATAGGTGGTGTAGTAGCCGGCGAGCACGCCGAACACGGTCAGCGTCAACGGGCTGCTGGCGAAATCCTGCGAATGCGATACGCCCATCACGTAGAACTCGTAGAAGCGGTACAGCAGGCGGCCGACGAACAGCATCGAGACGAGGATGCCGATATGCGCGTTGGGCGTGTAGAAGAAATCGGGGCCGATCTTTTCGTAGACGGTCTTGCGCAGCCCGATCACGCCAAGCACGGCGCCGCCGGCGATTCCGGCGGCCATGCCGGCCAGCGACAGCGGATGCGCCAGCGCCGTCAGGGTCAGCATGACGACGATCAGCGGGAACAGGACTACGCCGACCCAGTGGCGCCATGCCTGCGAATGCTGGCGCACCATCAGCCGCTTGATGCGCTGATAGACGCGCCACATGACGAAGGGAACGAGTACTGCCGCGACGATCGGAGCTGATGGTGACATATTGCGGTGATCCTTGAAGTGGGAAAGCAATCGAGCCGCCATTGTAATCCGGGTACGCAGGCGCGGCCATAGGCATATACTGACTCGATCCGATCCATCGAGGCCAGCATGCGTAAACCACTTCCCGCCGTCGTTCCGGAACACGCCCGGTACCAGCTGCCGCCAGCGCCGTTGCAGGCGATTGTCGATGCGCCGCGCGCGCCGGCACTGAGCCTGTCGCCGAAGCGAAACCTGGCGGCGCTGGTCGCCACCCCGGCGCTGCCGTCGATCGTCGAAGTCGCCCAGCCCGAGCTGAAGCTGGCGGGCCTGCGCATCAATCCGCGCAGCTATTCGCCGAGCCGCTTCAGTTTCGGCGCCGGCCTCACGCTGCTCGATGTGGGCACCCAGGCCGAATCGACGGTGAGCGGCCTGCCGCAGGACTTGCGCATGGCCGACCTGGCGTGGTCGCCGGACCAGCGCCATATCGCATTCACGCACGTGTCGTATGCGGACAAGGGTTCGGCGGTGGAACTATGGCTGATCGACGTCGCCATCCGCGCCGCGCGCAGGCTGACGGCGCAGCCGCTGTCCTACGTCGCCGGTTGCGGCTTCAGCTGGCTGCCCGACTCCAGCGGCCTGCTGGTACACCTGAAGCCTGCGTCGCTGGGGAAGGCGCCGCCTGCGACCGGCATCCCGGCCGGGCCGAGCATCCAGGACACCGGCGCGGGCGGCGACGCGCGCCAGTTGCGTACCTATCCGGACCTTCTCAGGAACGAAGAAGATGCGCGCATGTTCGAGCATTACGCGACGGTCCAGCTGGCGCTGGTGGACCTGGCGGGCAAGATCTCGCCGGCCGGCGAGCCGGACCTGTTCATCGGCGCGCGCGTTTCGCCGAACGGCAAATACATCCTGGCGCAGGCGCTGCGGCGCCCGTTCTCGTACATGGTGCCGGCGTCGGCCTTCGCGCGCCGAATCGATGTGCGCGACCTCGCCGGCAAGCCGGTGCACCTGGTGGCCAACCGGCCGCTGGTGGAGGGACTGCCGGCGGGGAACGACGCCGTGCAGGAAGGCGCGCGCGAGGTCAGCTGGCGCGTCGATGCACCCGCCACCCTGGTGTGGGCCGAAGCCCAGGACGGCGGCGATCCGGCGAAGGCGGCCGACGTTCGCGACATCGTCTACGCACACGCCGCGCCATTCGCCGGCCGGCCGGTCGTGCTGGCGAAACTGGGCTCGCGCTATAACGGCGTGCAGTGGGGCCGCGGCGACCTGGCGCTGCTGTCGGAGAGCTGGTACAAGACGCGCGCGATCAAGACCTGGCGCATCGCGCCGGACCATCCGGAGACGATGCCGGAACTGGTATTCGACTATTCGGCGGAAGACCGCTACAACAATCCCGGCCGGCCGGTGACGCGGCGCGACGCCGCCGGCTTGCCGCGCCTGCTGATCGGCCCCGGCACGAGCATCCTGCTGGACGGCGCCGGCGCGTCGCACGAGGGCGACCGGCCCTTCATCGACCGCTTCAGCCTGGAGACAAAGAAGAAGGAGCGCCTGTTCCAGAGCGAGGCGCCGTACTACGAGAATGCGGTGGCCGTACTGAGCGACGACGGCATGCGCCTGCTGACTACGCGCGAATCGCCCACCGAGCGGCCCAACTACTTTATGCGCGACCTCGCCAAAACCGGCGATGCGCAGCTGACCGCGCTGACGCATTTCGCGCATCCGACGCCGCAACTGAAGGACGTGCAAAAGGAGCAGATCCGCTACCGGCGCGCCGATGGCGTTGACCTGACCGCCACGCTGATGCTGCCGCCGCACTACGATCCGAAGCGCGACGGCCCGCTGCCGCTGCTGATGTGGGCCTATCCGCAGGAGTTCAAGAGCGCCAGCGCGGCCAGCCAGACCACCGGCTCGCCGTACCGTTTCAATGCGGTCAGCTTCTGGGGGCCGGCGGCCTTCCTGGCGATGGGGTACGCGGTGCTGGACAATCCTTCGATGCCGATCGTCGGCGCCGGCGAAGCGGAGCCGAACGACACCTATCTGCCGCAGCTGGTGGCCAACGCCGAGGCGGCGGTCGATGAAGTGGTGCGGCGCGGCGTGGCGGAGCGCCACCGCATCG
Source organism: Massilia sp. R2A-15 (assembly GCF_030704305.1). Classification (NCBI taxonomy): domain Bacteria; kingdom Pseudomonadati; phylum Pseudomonadota; class Betaproteobacteria; order Burkholderiales; family Oxalobacteraceae; genus Massilia; species Massilia sp. R2A-15. Next base: position 29,489 of record NZ_CP131935.1, read on the forward strand.
CCGTCGGCGGCCACTCCTACGGCGCGTTCATGACCGCCAACCTGCTGGCGCACACGCGCCTGTTTCGCGCCGGGATCGCGCGCAGCGGCGCCTACAACCGCACCCTGACGCCGTTCGGCTTCCAGTCCGAGGAGCGGCCGTTCTGGAAGGCGCAGGACGTGTACCACGCGATGTCGCCATTTAATAGCGCCGACAAGATCAGCGACGCGCTGCTGATGATCCACGGCGAGCAGGATAACAATTCCGGCACCTTCCCGATCCAGAGCGAGCGCATGTTCCAGGCGATCAAAGGGCTGGGCGGCACGGCGCGGCTGGTGATGCTGCCGAACGAAAGCCACGCCTACCGCGCGCGCGAATCGATCATGCAGATGCTGTACGAGACCAACCTCTGGCTCGACAAATACGTGAAGAACGCGACGCCGTAGCCCTCAAGACAGTCGCCCCCGCGGAGGCAGGAACCCATGCTGAGCCAGAGTCAACGCTGTGCTGATTCAGTATGGGTTCCTGCCTGCGCAGGAACGACACTCTTGTGGTAACGTCAACGTTCCAGCCACAGGAGCGACGACCATGATGATTCCAGCAGTTATCGAAGCGCACCGCGCACCGGACCCGGTGCCCGCCGACGAGCCCACGCCCGAGCCGTTCGACAATCCCCATCCGCACCATCCGCCGATCCATACTCCGCAAAACGACGACCAGGTGCCCGATCCGAATCCGTCAGTGCTGCATTAATCGAAGGCCCACGAATAGAGCACGTCGAGCGCGGTGTTGGTACCGGTCTGCAGCTGCAGCGTGATGCGCGGATTGAGCTTGTAGCGCAGCTTGACAAGGCTCGACGCGGTGGTGGCTCCCTGCTCGAAGCTGATGTAGGCGCGCGCCGAGATCCGCTTGCCGACCGTGACCACGGTGCTTTCGAGCCCCTTCGCCTGCGACAGTCCCAGTTCGTCCACACCGAGCGAATTGGCCAGGCGCGACTGGAAGCCGCCGCCTTTGCCGCCCAACAGCGCGCCCGCCGCGGCGCTCAGCACGCCGGCCTCGTTGCCCGACGTGCCTTCCATTCCATGCCCCAGCACCAGCCATGACAGCTTCTCGCTGTCGGGCACCGACGGCGTGGACACCAGCTTGGCGGCCGGCGCCAGCGCCGTGCCGCGCACTTCGACCCCGGCTTCGACATTGGTCTCGGTCAGCTGCTCTCCTTCTGGGCGCTTGCGCACCGCGAGGATGTTCAGCGACGGATTGTCGTAAGGGCCGTTGAAGGTGATGACGCCGCGTTCGATCGCCAGCTTCTGGCCGTAGGCGGCGTAATTGCCGCTGACGACGCGGATGGTGCCGTTGACGCGCGGGGCCCGCCCGCCCGAGGCGCGCAGGCGCACCGTGCCGGCCAGCTCGGCGTCGGCGCCCAGGCCACGCAGGCGGAACGAGTCGCCCAGGTCGGCTTCGAGATCGACGGTCAGCGGCATCTGCGGCTTGGCGTCCTTCGGCACCAAACCCGCCTTGTCGCGGCCCAGCACCACCACGTCGTCCGACAGCACTGGCCGGCCCTGCGGCGCCAGTTCGACCAGCGCGCGGTCGGCCTTGAACTTGCCATCCAGCGTGAAGTGCCTGGCGTCGCGCACCAGCGTGCTCTGGCCGGTGACGACCAGGGTGCGGTCGGGACGCGACAGGATTTCGAGCTTGTCGGCCACCAGCTTCAGGTTCATGGTCGCCTCTCCGCCGGAGAAGCGCACCGCGCCGTCGGCCGCCGCGTGGCCGGTGGCGCCGTCGAAGGCCAGGCGCTGCAGCACCAGCTGGTCGCCGGCGAGCTTCGCGCGCAGCTGGCCGTTGCGCAGCTTGACGCCCTGGTCGGCCCAGCGCAGCGCGAGGCTGTCGCCATTGACGCTGCCGTTCAGGGTGGGAGCGCCGACCGTGCCGGCGCCGGTGAGGTTCAGTTTGAGCGTGCCATCGAGTTCCAGCGCGGGCTGGCCGGTCAATGGGGCCAGCCAGGCGATCGATCCCATGTCGGCGCTGGCGTCGAGCTTGAGCGGGCTGTCGTTGCCGAGCCGCCCGTCGATCATGCGCGCGGTGGCGTCCACGCGCGCGTGGCCGGCGCGCGCGCCGTCGAGATCCAGCTGCATGCGCAGCGCGCCGCCGGCGACATCCGCGCGTGCATCGAGCGTGCGCAGGCCCAGCACCACCGGCACTTCGCTGCCCGCGACCAGGTCGCCCTTTTCGCGGAACACGTGCAGCATGCCGTTCAGCGCCGCCGCGGCGCCCGTCACGGCCTGCATGTCGAGCGCCCACTGCGCGCCCAGCGTCAGGTCGCCCGCCAGGTTGTCGCGCATGCCCTGCGAGAATTGCGACAGGTAGGTCAGCGGCACGCCCGCAGCGACGCCTTTGCTGGTCCAGCGCGCGCCGTTCTTGTCGAGCGACTGTATCGACACCGTGCCTTCGGGGAGCTTGATCACCGCGTTGGCCAGCGAGATCTGCTCGGGCTTCGTCAGTCCCATGACGCCGGTTCCCGGTGCGCCGGCCAGCCGCAGCGCGGTTGGCGCCTGCAGCGTGAGGGCGTAGCGGCCGGTGTTCTGCAGCTTGTCGACCGTGCCTGTCCAGGCGCCGCCGTTCCAGCCGCCGCGCACCTCGGCGAGCGCGTCGAAGCTGTCGCCGCGCGCGGTCAGCCGCAGCGCATGCGCGCCGCGCGTGCCGCTCGTTTGCAGGTGGGCGTTCGCGATGCGCATCGCACCGCTCGCATAATTGGCGATCTCGATGTCGCTGACCAGCGGATCGGCCGCGCCCTGGCCGCTGCCCACGCTCGCGGTGGCGCGCAGGGACTTGAGCTGGTGCTTGCCGAGCAGGCGCAGGTTCTGGCCGTCGAGCGCGAGCTTGAGCGCCGGCGCCTGCATGCTGCCCGACACCGTGCCGGCGCCTTTCAGCGCGCCGCCGAAATCGGGGCCGAGCACCGCGAGCTGGGGCGCGTCGATGCGCCAGTCCAGGTGGTCGCCGCCGGCGCCGAAGCTGCCCCTGGCGTTGACGACGTTCGGGCCCACATGCAGATCGACGTCGGCGTTCGACACGTGCTGCGCGTCGGCCGCCAGTTTCGCATAGCCGAACAGCGGCGCGTTCGCCAGCGTCGAGGGCTGCAGGTGCAGGTTCAGCGCGCCGCGCCAGTCTGCGCCGAGGCGCCCGCTCACGTCGAATGCGCCGTTGATGCTGCCGGCGAGGGGAGAGCCGAACGCCGCGGGATTGAGCCGCTGCGCAGTGCCGCTGGCCTTGACCTCGACCACGCGCGCATCGAGCCAGGCATCGCCGCTGGCGTGCAGCGCGCCGTTGTCGGACTTGCGCGCGGCCGGCGTCCAGCCCAGGCCATCCGCATCGACCACGAAGCTGGTGCGCGGCGCCGCCATCGTGCCGGTGATCGCGCCGGTGGCCTTGAGCGCGCCGTACAAATCGCTGCGCGCCGCCGACAGCTGCTTGCCGTCGATGCTCCACAACAGGCGTTCGCCGGGCTTGCCGAAGCTGCCGCGCAGGTCGATCGCATTCTGGCCCAGCGCGAGCGCGGCGTCCACATTGCTGACGTGCGCCGCATCGGCATCGAGCTTGCCCTTGCCCGACAGCGGCTGGTTGAACAGGCGGCTGGGTCGCAGCGCGAAATCGGCCGCGACCTTCCATGCCGGCGCGACGTGGCCGCCCGCGCGCAGGTCGGCATTGAGGTCAGCGGCCGGGTAGTCGCCCAGCGCGGCCGGGTTGAAATGCGCGGCGCTGGCGCTGACCTTGAACGCCCGGTCACCGGTCAGGCTCGCGTTGCCGAGCAAGTCGATATGTCCGGCGCCGACCGCCAGCCGGCCTTCGTCGATCGTCAACAGATTATTCTCCAGCGTCGCGCGGGCGTCGAGGCGCAGGCCGCTCTCGGCCAGCTTCGCAATGAGCATCTGGCTGTTGCCCGCGTTGGACAGCTTGATGTCGCCGGCGATCTTCGTCGACTTCATCCGGCTGTGCAGGGACTTGAGGTCGATGCGGTCGGTGTGCAGCACGAATTCGGCGGTGCCGATGCCCTTGTCGTCGCTGGTGCGCGCGACCGCGCCGCTGCCGGTGAACTTGCCGGCCGCGCCGAAGTCCACCAGCACGTCGCTGATGTCGAGCTGCGCCAGGCTGCCGCCCAGTTTGCCGCGCATCGCCCGCAGCGGCAGGCGCTGGTGGTCGATTGTGCCGGCCGGGCCCTGGTTGTCGAGCGCAACGCTGCCGCTGACGTCGCGGTTGGCTGCGACCTTCGCCGCCACCGCGATCGACAGGTCGGCGGTTGGCAACGCCGGATTGAAGAAGCCCGGGTCGATGCCGCGCCCGTTGATGGTCATCGCGCGCAGCGGCACCGGCGCGAACGGCGACAGCGAGAATTTTGCATCGCCTGAAGCCGCACCCGACTGGCCCTCGGCCGCCAGCTCGGTGGCCGTCAGGTCGCCGCTGGCGCGCAGATTCAGCTGGGCAGGCTTGCCGCTTCCTTGCGGTTTCAACTGGGTCAGGCTCGCTTTTGCATCCAGCCCGAATGGCTTGGACGCGCCGATGCTGCCGTCGGCCTTCACCATGCCGAGCGTCGTGATCGCGCTGGCGTCGCGCAGCTGCCAACCCTTGCGGTCGCCGTGCAGCTTGAAGCGTACGTCAGCCAGCACGGTGCCGGCGCTGGCCCCGAGCGGGATCAGTTCGACCTTGGCTATCTGCCCGTCGGCGATGGCCAGTTCCATCGGCGGCGTCAGCGAGACGGGCATTTTTGCCGGCCCGGTGTCGCGCAGCGCCTTCGAGGTCAGGCTTGCCGCGCGCAGCTTGCTGATCGCAACGCCCTTGGAGAGGTACTGCCACGGCGACCAGTCGATGTCGATGTTGTCGGCGCTGATCTGCTGGTCGGGACTCTTGAAGACCGCGTGCGCAATGTGCATCGACCCGTACAGCGATCCGGTGACGCCGGTAAGGGCGATCGCGCCTTTGCTGGAAGTGGCGACGCGCTGCGCCAGCGTTTGCAGCGTCGCTTCGCGCCCGCCGTACCAGTAGGCGCCGGCCAGCAGCGCGGCCGTGATCGCAGCGGCGATGGCCAGCCGGCGCGGCCAGCGGCGCGGGCGCACTGGCGGCAGCGCTTTTCCGGTGGGGGTGTCGTGGGCGGCCATCAGAAGGTGAATCCCAGCGAGAAGTGCAGGCGCACCTTCTTGACGGCGTGGCCGTAGGCGACATCGACGTTGATCGGGCCCACCGGGCTGCGCCAGCGCGCGCCGATGCCGTAGCCGGATTTCGGATGCAGGTCCTTCAGCGTGTCGGCCGCGTTGCCGGCGTCGTAGAACACCGCCACGCCGTACGGCGGTTTGAACCAGTACTGGTACTCGGCGCTGCCGGTCAGCAGGTAGCGGCCAGGAACGATCGCATTACCCTCCATGACGCCCAGCTCCTGGTAGGCGTAGCCGCGCACCGACTGGTCGCCGCCGGCGCGGAACAGGAAGGTGCTCGGCACGCCCACCTTGCGCTTCGACGCCACCGCACCCGCTTCGGCGCGCAGGATCAGCGTGCCGGAGGAGCCGGTAGGGCGGAAGTTGACGAAGCGGGTGGTGGCGCGCACGAAGCGTTCGTCGGTCAGCACCGGCAGCACGGCGCCGCCGATGGTGCCGTTGATGACGTAGCCGTCGGTCGGCGACAGCAGGTTGTCGAGCGCGCGCTTGGTGATGCTGTAGGTGAGCGGGATGCTCTTGCTGCTGGTAGTCACCGCCTGGCCGGAGACGTTGCGCTGCTCGCTCAGGTACTCCAGCGTCAGGCTGCGTTCGAGCAGCGGCGAGCCCCAGGCGCGCCGGGCGGCCAGCGTCGAGACGCTGAGGCGCACGCCTTCCAGGTCGGTGCGCTCGAAGCCGGCGCCGATGCTGTCGTTGTAGCCTTGCGGCTTGGTGGGGAAGTAGAAGTCGGCGCGCGCGCTCTGGCGCAGCGACTCGAGGATGATATTGCTCTTCAAGCGCAGGCCGAACACGGACAGGTCGTCGTAGCTGACTTGCGCGCGGTTATGGGTGTTGGTCGAATAACCCAGGCCGGCGGAGACGTTCTTCTGCTTGTTCTCGGTCACGCGCACCAGCACCGGCGACGTCACGGGACTTGCGGCGGCAGGCTTCGGCGCGCCTTGCTGCTCGCCGGTCATCTGCTCGATGTTCTCGTCGAGGATGGCGCCCATGTCGGCGCTGACGTCAACGCCGCTGAAGTAGCCGGTGTCCTGCAGGCGCGCCTGGAAAGCCTGCAGCGACGCCTCGTTGTATTCCTCGCCCGGCTTGATCTGGTTCAGGTTGGTGATGATGGTGGCGGGATAGCGCTTCAGGCCTTCGATGCGCAGGGCGCCGAAATGCACTTCCGGTCCGCTGTCGAGTACCACCTTGAGCAGCGCGCGGTGCTGCTCGGGATCGACCGTGGCCTGCGATTCGACCAGCTGGGCGCGCGGATAGCGCACCTGCATCACCTGGCGCAGCAGGTTGCGCTTGGCCTGTTCCCAGTCCGCGGTGCGAAAGCGCGCCCCGGTGGGCAGGCTCCACCTCGCGCGCAGGGCCTGCGGGTCGAACTTGACGGCCTCCGGCCCGATCGGCTCGAAGCCCTGCAGCACCAGGTCGAGGTCGCCCACCAGCACCGGCTGGCCCGGCTCGACCATCACGCGCGCCTGCAGCTGGCCGCCGCTGTTGTCCAGGCCCGCGGACACGGCGGGCGAATAATAGCCTTCGGTGGCGACCAGCGTGCGCACCTGGTCGGGCGTGTTCTTGACGAGGCGCTGCAGCTGGTCGCGGTCGAGGCGCGGGTTGCCGCGCCAGCGCACCAGGTCGAGGTTCTCCTGCAGCAGCTGCTCGAGCGCGCGCGGCGCGTCGATCCGGACGGTGTAGGGCACGCCCTGCGCCACGGCGCCTGACGCCGCCAGCAAGCCGAACACGGTCAACCCGATCTGTGCCAAAATTCGTGGTCGTGCCGGCGCGTGCGCGGATCTGTCGTCGGGTCTTGCGAGAAACATGGCGCTCCATTCGGTAAATGCTGAGCGCATCTTACCGGATCGTTGAAAATGATGGCGAACGCCTAACACTCTGGAACCCTATCCCATGTCGCATACCGATTCAGCCCTGGTCCTGTTCAGCGGAGGCCAGGACTCCACCACCTGCCTGGCCTGGGCGCTCGAGCGCTACGCGCGCGTCGAGACCATCGGCTTCGACTACGGCCAGCGCCATGCGATCGAGCTGACGGTGCGGCCGGCCGTGCTGGCCGGCGTGCGCGCCATCAAGCCGGAATGGAACGCGCGCCTGGGCGAAGACCACATGGTGGACCTGTCGATCATCGGCCAGATTTCCGATACCGCGCTGACCAGCAATGTGGAAATCGAGATGCTGGCCAACGGCCTGCCGAACACCTTCGTGCCGGGCCGAAACCTGCTGTTCATGACGGTGGCGGCGACGCTGGCCTACCGGCGCGGCCTGAACGTGCTGGTGGGCGGCATGTGCGAGACCGATTTCTCCGGATACCCGGACTGCCGCGACGACACGATGAAGGCGATGCAGGTGGCGCTGAACCTCGGCATGGCCACGCGCAGCAAGCTCGAGACGCCGCTGATGTGGCTCGACAAGAAGCAGACCTGGGAGCTGGCGAAGGAGGCTGGCGGCATGGCGCTGGTCGACTTAATCCGCGAGCAGACCCACACCTGCTACCTGGGCGAGCGCGGCGCGCTGCACCCGTGGGGCTACGGCTGCGGCAAGTGCCCGGCGTGCGAACTGCGCGCGCGCGGCTATGCGCAGTTTGCCGCCAGCGAAGGCGCCGGCTGATCGCCAACGGGACGAAGCGCATGCGGCGGTCCAGGATGGGGGCAGGTCCGCCGGACTTGACCCTAGTGCCGTTAAGTTAAGCCTCCGCAGCGCGCGCATCGTCGGGGTCTGGTCCTGCGGACCTGACCCCATGTTGAGAATTTCGATGGCACCGAGAGCACAAAAGGGTTTTGGGGTAACGAAACACCTTGTCTCGATAGTTTGCGGCGAAATCAAAATGGGGTCAGGTCCGCAGGACCAGACCCCGATTCTGCGAGCAGCGCCCAATGTTCACCTTGACTTAACGGCATTAGGACCTGACCCTGGTCTTCCGGCGCCGTGGACGATGCAGGGGACAGGTCCAAGCGTGCAAGGTCGCCCGCCTGACCGCATCGGCCGCCCACCCGCCTAGATCCAGCCCCTGGCAATCATCTGCTGCGAAATGTAGCGCGCCACCAGCAGGTGCTCGAACGGCGTCGGGTGATAGTCGTCGGCGAACATGAAGTGGCTGACGTCACCGGCGGCCAGGTTGCCGCCGTTGCACACCAGCGAGGCCCCGCCCAGCGCGTTGGCGCCGCAGGCGGCCATGGTGGTGTTGGTCAGCCCGTATGGCGCCGGATTGGCGGACTCGTCGTGGGTGAGGGCGTACAGGTCGACAAACAGGATCTTCGCGTCGCCGGCGATGCCGGCCTTTAACTGGTCGTTGAAGCTGGCGACCATCGCCTTGATCAGCTCGCGGGTTTCAGCCGGCTGGGCCAGCGCGCCCGGCGTGATGGCGATGTCGGGCAGCGCGTTGACGACGACGAAATTGGCGCCGTTGGCGACGATCCGGTTCTTCACCAGCGCGGCCAGCTCGGCGCCCGCCGTGCCCATCGCGGTCACGACCGCAGGCCCGTTGTCGCGGGCGTATTTGGCGCCGGCGGCAGCGCCGGCCGCGGCGGCGTTGGATTGGGCCTTGGTGACCATCGGCCCGTACACCGCGGGATCGGCGCCCGCGGCGTTGCCGGGCTGCTGGGCCGCCGCGGTCACCGCCGCCTGCACCACGCTGGCGTCGGTGTGGCCCGGACGGGCCGACTCGGCTTGCAGCGCCGTGCCGATTGCCACAGAGGCCGAGGCAGGATCGGTTGCGCCGGCCGCCAGCTGGGCAACCAGGGAACTGGCGAAGGTGGATGCCCCGGCCGCCTGGCCGGCCGCCAGTGCGCCCGCGGCCAGCTGGTCGAGCAGGATGAAGGCGTCGTTGCCGCCGGCGAGGAGAAACACGATCTCATCGCTCTTGAAGCGGCCGCCGGAGACGGCCAGATGGTTGGCGATCTGCGTCACCACCGGCACCGTCAGCTGGCCCAGCGGCGAGCCGGTCAGCTTGTTGCGCGGGCCGACGGGGTTGGTCACGCGCGCGCCACCCTGGGCGTAGCCAAAGCAGCCGGCGTGGTTCACCACGGGAACCGAGAAGCCCTGGGCGGGGTCGCCGTCCAGGCCGGTCTGCGCGGCGCATGGCGCGGGCAGGCTCAATTGCGCCGCCATCAGTTCCGACCAGGTGGTTCCGGTCAGGGCCGGGTTGAGCGTGACGTTGTTGCCGTTGATGGTGTACTTGCCGCCGCCCGCCGCGGCGATCGGGCCGACGGCGTAAGTGCCGACATCGGCCAGGCTGTCGCCGAACGTGATCTGGGCGCTGAATTTGGTCTTGAGCGTCTGATCGCCGGCGCGGCTGCCGTTGTCGCCGCACGCCGCCAGCATCGCGGCAACGAACAGAACCAGCACAAAATTTAAGTGGCGCATGGTGGGCTCCCGGCTAAGAATGCACTGCGGACAATCGCAAGACGACGGCTGCTGGCTGTTCAAATATGCCAGCGTCGGGCCGGCGGCCCATCGCGCACGGTTGACTAATCGCGGGTTGTTTGAGTTATCTCAACAGCGGTCGGATGAGTTCGTTCAAGGAATTTGCTCGGCGCCGCCGTGGTATGATTCAGCCCCAGCCCTGGCGTCAGCACGCAGGGCGCCATCACCGTATTTCACGCCGCCATGCGCCTCGCCCTCCTCACCGACCTGCACGCCAACCGCGAAGCGTTGAGCGCCTGCCTCGCGCACGCGGAGCAGCAAAAGGCCGACCAGTATGCGTTCACCGGAGACTTCGTCGGCTACGGCGCCGATCCGGCGTGGGTGGTGGACACGGTGATGCAATATGTCGCGCGCGGCGCGGTGGCGGTGCAGGGCAACCACGACTACTCGGTCACGCGCGAGACGCGCCCGCAGATGCATGCCGAGGCGCGCGAGGTGATCGAATGGACGCGGGGCCAGTTGAACGCGGAGCAGATGGCCTTCCTGCGCGAACTGCCGCTGACGGAAGAACGCGGCAACATGCTGTTCGTGCACGCCAGCGCGCTCGACCCGATCAAGTGGGAATACGTCACCGGCATCGAAGAGGCCGAGCGCAGCCTGCGCGCCACGCATTGCAAGATGGTGTTCTCGGGCCATGTGCACAAGCCCTCGCTGTTCCGGCGTGCCGACGACGGCCGCATGGGGAGTCACACGCCGGAGCCCGGCGCTCGCATCGTGATCCGGCCGCAGCACCAGCACCTGGTCATTCCGGGCGCGGTGGGCCAGCCGCGCGACGGCAACTGCAGCGCGTGCTATGCCTTGTACGACGATGTCACGCGCGAGCTGACCTACTTCAGGGTGCCTTACGACCATGGCGCCGCGGCGCGCCGGGTGATTGCCTCCGGCCTGCCGATCGTGTTCGCGATGCGGCTGATCGAAGGCATTTGAAGCGGTCTTAAACGGCCTGCGCCTTGACGCGGTTGCGGCGCGAGCGGCCCATGAAGAACCAGATGATCGCGACCGGGATCAGGATCGGCAGAAGCAGCGGCGAGATCGCGGCGGTGATTACCAGCGCTGCGATGGCGAGCCCGAACACCAGCATCACTCCCAGGCCTGCGAACACCACCGCCAGCACGGCGCCGACGAACAACATCACCAGCGCCGCGACGATCATGCCGCCGCCGGCGAACAGCAGGCCGAGCACGGCGCCGAGCGGGCCGCCGATTTCCTCGCCGTCGATATCGAAGGTCATTCCGGACGTATGCGAGAACACGTTCCAGGCCAGCAGGGCGAACAGGAACAGGATGACGACGGGGGCGATTTTTTTCATTCCAGGGCCTCTTTGTGTGAAGTAAATCCGGTTGGGTATGCATGCACTGTATCGGCGCGCCCCATGGCGGGCCATCGGATTGCGACAGACTGCAAATTACGCGGGTCGGGCGCGGCGAAAGCGGCGACGAATTGCGCGGCGCGGCATTTGGCCTTGAAATACCTGCCTCATTGCCTATACTGAGGGCCTGCTTTAAGGACGGGACAGCGTATGCAAGCCTTCGCACTGGGTGGTCCGAAGGGGCCGCCATCGGCGCCGCCGACAATACCGCCGATTATCATCAATCCCTTCAACCGAGAAACGCCTGCGCCGGCGATCGATCCGCGCCTGCCGCCAATCGGCAGGCCGGTCATGCCGCCGCCAGGTCCGCGCCAGCGGGTGTGACGGGCCAGCGCGCCATCTTCCGCGGCGCCGACAAAAACGGGGTCAGGTCCGGCGGACCTGACCCCATTTGGTAGAATGGCGCCTTGAGATTTTGAAAGCGCACACATGACGGACCACGCAGAAGAACACCAGCCGGACGAAGACGAACCGGTGCAGGAACCGCGCCTGTGGAAGGGCAACGGCTGGACCGCGAAGGTCATCAAGAATGAAGACGACGAAGGCTGGGCCGTCGCGATGATCAAGGACGGCGAGCCGGAGCCGGCGCTGGTCGGCCCCTGGACCATGGGGCGCGACAAGAAGAACCCGAAACCGCTCGACACCAGCGCGTTCAACACGCTGGTCAAGACCGCGTCGGAAGTGCTGCGGCGCCACGAGCAGCAGCTGCACGCGCAGCTGCACAAGAGCGTCATCGTATTCGCCAATGGCGGCGAGCTGAAGGTCACGCTCGACATCATCCCGGACGACGAGCATCCTTACGCGCTGCTCAGCGCCTTCGACGAGATGGGCGAGCGCATCGCCCAGGTGAAGGCGCCGCCCAACTTCAAGCTGTCGCCATCGAGCGCGTCCGACTGGGTGGAAAAGGATTTCCCGGCGCCGCGCTGAAAAGCCACACTTTCGCTCCTTTTGTTAAACGGCCGGAGCCGATCCGGGCGGGGAACTGCTAATATTTCCCCCGTGCATTAACAAGAGGAACACGATGGAAGCAAGCCGTCTCAATCGCCTGGAGACCGTCCAGGCGATGCTGCTCGAACTGGGGCAGATGTCGACCACCTGCAGCGATATCACCGAATTCATCCGCGCCGTGCACCGTTCGCTCGGCCGCATCATGTACGCGGCGAACTTCTACGTCGCGCTGAAAGAAAACGACGAAGGCGGCGTGCGCTTCGTCTATTTCGTCGACGAGGTGGACGACACGCCCGATCCGGACCAGGTCATTACGCTCGCCTCGTCCGACCAGTCGCCGACGGCGTGGGTGATCCTGAACCGCAAGAACCTGGTGATGACGGCCGAAGAGGACCTGGCCGCGCATCCCGAGCGCGAGGGCTGGGGCATGGGCAGCACGGCCGAACACTGGATGGGCTGCGCCCTGCTCGACCAGCAGCACCAGGCGCTGGGCGCGATCGTCATCCAGAGCTACTCGCCCGAGCACACCTTCAGCGACGAAGACCAGGCGCTGTTCGCGCTGCTGGCCAATCACGTCTCGAACGCGCTGCAATCGCTGCAAAGCATGGACCGGCTGGAGAAGGCGGTGCACGAGCGCACCGCGATGCTAGAGCAGAAGAACGTGGCGCTGCAGGAAGCGCAGTCCGAGCTGGTGCGCCAGGAGAAGCTGGCCTCGCTGGGACGGCTGGTGGCCGGCGTCGCGCACGAAATCAACACGCCGCTGGGGATCTGCGTGACCGCGACCAGCCACCTGGTGCAGGAGCTGAAGCTCACGCGCGAGGAACTCGCCGCCGGCGCGATGACGCAGGAGAGCCTGGAGTCCTTCCTCGACATCGTCGACCAGTCGCTGCGCATCATGACCACCAACACGCAGCGCGCCGCGGCGCTGGTGCGCAGCTTCAAGCAGGTGGCGGTGGACCAGTCGTCCGACGATATCCGCAACTTCAACCTCAGGACCTACCTGCACGAAGTGCTGCTGTCGCTGCAGCCGAAGCTCAAGGGCCGGCCGGTGAAGGTGGAGATCGACTGCCCGGCGGAGATCCTGATGGAGAGCTTCCCCGGCGCGGTGTCGCAGGTCGTCACCAACATGGTGATGAATTCGCTGGTGCACGGCTTCGAGGACGAACGGCCGGGGGCGATCACGATCCGCGCGGCGCTGGACGACGAGATGGTGGTGTTTGATTATGCCGACGACGGCGCCGGCATGGATGCGGACACGCTGGCCAAGCTGTTCGACCCGTTCTTCACGACGCGGCGCGGCAGCGGCGGCAGCGGGCTGGGTGCGCACATTTTGTTCAACCTGGTGACAGGGTCGCTGGGCGGGACGGTGAAGGTGGAGAGCGCGCCGGGGCAGGGGCTGGCATATCACCTGCGGTTCCCGCGCAGCCGGCGCCAGGAAAGGCGCGCGGCGTAATGAAAAAGGGTTCAGGGTCCGCTGGACCTGAACCCTCTCTTCGTGACGCGGCGCCGACAAAACCGGGGTCAGGTCCGTCGGACCTGACCCCTGCCTTTGGTCCGCGCCGCATGCAAGATCAATTTAATTAATCAGGCCAGCGGCGGTTAATCTCCACCGCCTTGTCGATATTCGCAATCAGCAGCTCGACGAACTTCGGATCGAGGTGGCGCCCCGCCACTTCGCGCAGGTGGCCGGTGACCTGCTCGATCGGCCACGCCTCCTTGTAGCAGCGCTTGTGGCACAGCGCGTCGAATACGTCGGCGACCGCAACGATCCGCGCATACAGGTGGATGTCCTGGCCCTTCAATCCCTGCGGATAGCCAGTGCCGTCGAATTTTTCGTGGTGCTGGTGCGCGATCACGGCGGCAGCCTTGAGGATCGGGCGCGACGAGCCGTCCAGGATCGACAGGCCGACGTTCGGGTGCTGCTTCATGATTTCCCACTCGGCTTCATCGAGCTTGCCCGGCTTGAGCAGCACCGAATCGGGCGTGGCGATCTTGCCGATGTCGTGCATCGGCGCCGCGTGCATCAGCACCGCCGTCTCGTCCTCGCTCATGCCCGAGGCCTGCGCCAGCAGGTGGCACACCTGCGACATGCGGCGCACGTGGTTGCCCGCTTCGTGCGAACGCGATTCGACCACGTCGCCCAGGCGCAGGATCAGCTCGGCCTGGGTATCGGTGATTTCCTGGTTCAGCAGGATGTTGTCGAAGGCGATGGCGACGCCCGAGCAGAACACTTCGAGCAGCTGCGCGTCGATGTCCGAAATCTCCTCGACGCCCTTGAGCACCAGCAGCGAGGCCTTGCCGCTGGCGTTGGGGAAGAAGCCGACGTAGGTGTCGCCATGCAGGCGCGAGATGCGGTTGCGGCGCGCGTCGTCGAGCTGCGCGATCAGTTCCGGGCAGATCACTTCGCGTCCGAGGTTGCCGATCTGCGCCAGCACTTCGTACTCGGTCTCGCCGGTGATGACGCTGGCGCCGGACAGGCGCAGCAGCATGCTTTGCTCGAGGCGCAGCAGCGCGACGACTTGCTGCAGCAGGCCGCTGGCGAAGTCCTTCAGGTTACGCTGCTGGAAAATGTGGGCGGAGGCGGCGATGACGCGCTCGAGGCCTTCGCGATAATTGTGCTGGGCGCGGCGGGCTTCCTCGACCTTCATGATGTCACGATAGGCGCGCAGCGCGGCGAAGGTGGTGGTAAACAGCTTGGTGCGATCGAGCTCGGTCTTTTCCTTGTAGTCGTTGATGTCGTAGTCGACGATCACGCGTTCTTCCGGCGCCTGGCCCGGCTGGCCGGTGCGCAGCACGATGCGGGTGAACTGGTTGTCCTGGTCCTTGCGCATCCAGCGCGCCACTTCGAGGCCGCTGTCCTCCTTTTCCATCACCACGTCGAGGAACACCAGCGCGATGTCGGTCTCGCGCGCGAGGATTTCCTTGGCCTGGGCGCCGCTGTAGGCGTGCAGGAAGGTCAGGGCGCGGTCGTCGAGCCGGAAGCGCGACAGCGTCAGCTTGGTGACGTCATGGATATCGGGCTCGTCGTCGACAAGCAGGACTTTCCAAGGGGCGAGCTTGGGCGCGGCGGACGACAGAAAAGACATGTGGCGAATTCCGATACCGTTGAGTCAATACGAGGAGAAAATTGCCTGATGGCAGGGTTTAAGGCGATTGTAGTATGAGAAATGCCTGAAAACAACAAACATTGTTAAATACGTTTCCCGTTGAGCAAGGGCTCGAATCCAAAAGCAACACCCCAGTCAGCCCCGAACCGCCGGGTAGCGTTTCTGACAACGCTCACAGTAGAAACTGCGCCGTTTGGTATGGCCGAGGTGGCCTCGGCTGAACGGAATGTCGCAGCGTGGACAAATGGTCTTCTTGTGCGCCAGCCAGTGCTGCCGCAGCACGAAGGCCTTCTTCCATGCTAGGAAGTCGAAGCTGTAGTTGCGCGCTTCGGCAACGAGCTGGCGCAGCTTGGCCGGGGGCAGCGCCCCGACCGGCGACAGGGGATGCACCCTGATCCGGAACAGGACCTCGTTCTTGATGATGTTGCCGACTCCGGCGAAGATGTTCTGGTCGAGCAGGGCGTCGCACGCCAGCGTGTCCGGCGCGGCGCGCAGCTTCTTGAGCGCCTTCGCCGGGTTCCACCGGTCGGACATCACGTCGGCGCTCCAGTCGTACACCGCGTCCAGGTCGGGATCGACCTCCTTGATCGAGCAGCCATAGAAATTGAGCGCGCCTCCGTCTTCCATGCCCAGCGCCAGGCGCGGCGGACGGTCCTTGGCCTCGTCGATGCGGTAGCTGCCGAACAGCATGAAGTGCACGCGCAGCACGATCTCGGGCATTTCGATGATGAACTGCTTGCCGAAGGTGCGCAGCGACAGGATCGGCTGGCCGATCAGCCCGGCCGGATCGACGGCCGTGGTGTTGCCCTCGGCGCTGACGATGTGCTGGCCTTCGAAGCGCGCGGTTTCCTCCTTCAGGATGACAAGCGACGGTCCTTCTGGCATGGTTGAGCCTCCTTTCGCGCCATTCTGGATGGGATCGCGCAGCCTGCCGGTGCGCGGACTCACATTTGGATACAAAGCTGCGTTGTCAGGAAACAAACCCGGGCCCGCAATCGGCGTATATTGGCAATTGGGGGAGTCCCTCCACAGCGAACGAAGGAATCGACATGAACACCATAGTGAAGAGCGTGGCCCTGGCGGGCCTGTTACTGCTGGCGGCGGGCGGCGCGTCGGCGGGCGTGACGGTGACGTTTGCGCATCCCGAAAATTACGGGGATATGCCGATTGCGTCTTGGGACCGGGAGCAGGTTCTGAAAGAGCTGAGCGACCACTTCGCCAAGATGAGCAAGAAGCTGCCGCCGGGCCAGGATTTGCGCATCGAGGTGCTGGACCTGGATCTGGCGGGGCGGATCCGCCACAATTTTCGCAATGGCGACGACATCCGCGTGCTGAGCGGGCGTGCCGACTGGCCGCGCATGGTGATCCGGTACAGCCTGGAGTCGAACGGCCAAGTCATCAACAGCGGCGAGGACCAGCTGCGCGACATGATGTACATGGACCACATCAATCCGTATTTCGACGGCGAGCCGCTGCGCTACGAGAAGCGCATGATCGACGACTGGTTCAAGGAAAAATTCGGCATCGGCCGGCACGGCTAGCGGCAGGGCTGATGCCGTTAAGTGGAGCCGTCGACCTGCGCAGGCAGGTACCCACACCGAGCATGCCGATGAGGTAAGGCACGCTCTGCATGGGTACCTGCCTGCGCAGATACGACGGTTTTTGGGCTAATGCCCTCCGTGCAGTGCTAATTTATTCCTTAACTTAACGGCTTTAGGGGCAGGTCCGGCAGACCTGCCCTCTTTTCTTCAGGGCGCCTTCTTTTCGATGAAGCGCTGCACGTTGGCCATCACGTCCTTGACCTTGTAGTCGGACGGCACGGTGAACAGCGCCGCCGCCGGTTCTTCGCGCTTGATGCTGGCGAGGCGATAGACGTTGTCGCCGCTGCGCGGATCGCTGTGTTTTGTGAGCACCGTGACCTGCAGCTCGGGCGAGAACCAGGTTTCGTCCGTCACCACGATCGGATTGCGGTTGCCCGCTTCACCGGCCGGAATCTCGTAGCTGCGCACCTTGCCTTCGGCCTTGATGCCGTCGATGTCGCGCGTGCCAAGGTCCTTGCTGGTCGCCTTGGACGACCATTTCGAATCACCGAAGGCGCCGGCCAGCGCGCCGAGATGAATCTGCATGTCGCCGCCAGGTGCAAATTGCAAACTGTGCCGCCCCTCGATCTTCATCCCTTCCGCCTTTTCGATGTCGATCTTGACGTCCTCGCCCTGCTCGGCGGAGTGGCGAATGATGATCTCGCGGCGCTCCTTAATTTCGGGCAGCTTGCCTTCCTTGCGCAGCGCTTCGATGCGCGCACGCGCAGCTTCGGCCGCCGCCGCGCCCAGCTGCCTGTTCGGCGCGATCTGGGTCGCGGTTTTTTCGCGCGGGTTCAGGATGTAGGTCGCGCCGCTCACCGCGTCATGGATCGTGATGTTGCGCACTTCACCTTTGGGGTCGCGCATCTCCTGGCGGGTGCGGCCGGCGCTGTCGCGGTAGGTCATCGAGGTGGTCTTGTGAGTGATCTGGTTGCCGTCGGCCAGGTTCTGCACGCGCTCGGTGACGACTTCGGCGCTGTAAGGCAGGTTCTTGACCGGCTTGCCGGGCCAGCGCATGCCGGCGCCGGCGAACGCGGCGGGATCGAACGTGCGCAGCTCGCGCACTTCGCGCGTCACGGCGCGCGTCTCCTGGCCGGTGTCGGCGTCCGATTCGGCCGCCAGCGCGGGAACAAACAGCGAAGACAGCAGTGCGGCAAGAATGAAGTTAGTGCGGTTCATGTCGATCCTCTTGGGTGGGTGGGGGTTATTCGGATGCCAGGCGCAGCGCCAGCGGGTGGCCGTCGAAGCCGACCAGCATTTCGGCCTGCACCATGTCGCCGGCGTTTTCGGGATTGACCGGCACGCCCAGCGCGGCCAGCGCGGTGCGCGGCACGGTGGTCTCGAGCATGCGCGGCGCCGGGTCCTGCGCGATGCGCTCGAAGGAGTCGAGCGCGATGAAGGCGCTGTCGTCGCGGGCCGGCTGGAACGGCGCCCTTGGCACGGCCAGCACCGCCAGCAGCACTGCGGCGGCGGTGCCGAAGGCGCCCGCGATGCGCCACGGCGCGACCTCATACCAGCGGCGCGGCTTGTGCTGCGCGGCGAAAGCGGCCATCAGTTCCTTGTGCACGCCGCGCGGCGCATTGAGGCTGGCCATCTCCGCGCGCAGGGCGTCGAACGGTGAGGGAAGGGCGGGGTCGCGGGTATCGGAATCGTTCATGGCGTGCCTCTCAGGCGGCGGTGTTGATTGCGGGGCGGTGCGCGCCGAGGCGCTGGGCCAGGGCGGCGCGCGCGCGCGACAGGCGCGAGCGCACCGTGCCGACGTCGATGCCGCAGATGGCGGCGATCTCTAAATAGGAGCGGTCGTGCATCTCGAACAGGATCAGCACGTCGCGGTAATGTGGGGCCAGTTGCGCCAGCGCCCGGCGCACGTCGGCGGCCTGCTCGTTGCACAGCATGCGATACAGGGGCTCGGCGTCGTCGCCGGCGGGCTCGCCGTCCTCGTCGTCGGGCGCGGCGACGGGACGGTCCTGCTTCATCGCCAGGTTGCGCGCGACGCCGAACAGAAAGTTTTGCAGCGCGCCGCGCAATGGGTCGAAGCGCAGGGTGTTGGTGAGCAGGCCCATGAACACTTCCTGCACGATGTCGGCGGCGGTGTCGGCCGAGCCGCAGCGCAGCACGCAGTAGCGAAACAGCGGGCCCTGGTGGCGCAGGTACAGCGCCTCGAAGGAGGCGGCGGCGCCTGCGCGCGCCTGGCGCAGCAGTTCGGTGTCGGAAGGGGCGGTGGTCGTTGTCATGGCGTGGCTCTCAATGGTATTCCCATTTGCACGCCGAAAAGTTCCAACTATTTTTGCGGGTAGGGGTCTGGTCCTGCGGACCTGACCCCATTTTCGGCCTCAGCCAAACGCAATATGGGGACTCGGCGTCCCCGTCGTCCCGCAGGACGGGACCCCGAGCCGCAGTTAATCCAGCCAGTTCACGCGGGGGAATTTGGAGCGGAATTCGTCGGACATGGCCACCACCTGCCCGACCTTGTAGTTGAAGAAGACGAAGCCGGACTTGGCCATCGCGATCAGTTTCTTGTCGCGCGGCCGGGTGATGCGGAAGGTAATGTCGCCCCCGTACTTGTTGAAGTCCATGACGCCAACCTCGAACAGCAGCTGGTCGTGCGCATGCGCTTCGGCGCGGTAGGTCGTGGCCAGGTCGGTGACGATGATGCCGCTGCCGTCACGTTCGGTTTCGGGCACGCCGAACTCGAACAGGAAACGCGCGCGCGCCTCGGAGATCATGGAGATCATCGAGTCGTTGCCCAGATGATTGGCGCCGTTGATGTCGGTCACGCGGACCGTCAGCGGCGTCGAGTAATAGTACTGGTCTTCGGGGAAGTCGAGATGTAAGCGTGCCATGCCCGCAATTCTACCCCGTCATCCGCCGGCCCGAACGATTTTGTAGATCGTGCCGTTGGCGCCGATGACATACAGCTCGCCGTCGGCGTCCGTGCCGAACGAGACGACATTGCCGATTTTCGCCACCGACCATTCGGTTTGCTCGGAGACGCCGGCGCTCGAATACAGTACGCTTTTCAGGAAGCCGGCGCAGTAATCGGAATAGAAATAGCGGCCGGACAGTTCGGGAATCGCCTTGCCGCGGTAGACGTAGCCGCCGATGATCGAACAGGCGCCCGCATCATGGCCGTAGTCGAACGCCGGCGCGGTCAGGCCGGCGCTGTTGCAGGTGGAGGCGTTGTAGCAGATCGCGCCTTCGAAGATATTCCAGCCGTAGTTCAGGCCCGCCAGCGACGCCGCGTTGATGTCCACTTCCTCGCGCAGGCCCTGGCCGACATCGGCAATGTACAGCCGGCCGGCGTCGAAGGCGAAGCGCCACGGGTTGCGCAGGCCGTAGGCCCAGATCTCGCCGCGCCGCCCGGCCTGGCCGGCAAACGGGTTCGACGCGGGAATCGCGTAGGGCGCGCCGGCCGTGGCCGCGCTGACGTCGATGCGCAGCAGCTTGCCGAGCGCGCTGCCGAGGTTCTGGGCATTGCGCGGCGGATCGCCCGAGCCGCCGCCGTCGCCGGTGCCGAGATACAGGTAGCCATCCGGCCCGAACGCCAACAGGCCGCCGACGTGGTTGGTGAAATTCGGGTGCGGGATGCGCAGGATCTCGAGCGCCGAGGTCGGATCGGACAGGTTGGGGTTGCCCGAGACGTTGCGCCGCTCGACGACGATGTCGGTGGCGGCGTCGGTGTAATAGACGTAGTAGCGGCCGTTGGTGGCGAACTGCGGATCGAAGGCCATCGACAGCAGGCCGCCTTCGCCGGCGACGGCCACGCGGGCGCTGATGTCGAGGAAGGGAACGGCCAGCACCGCGCCGTTCTGGCGGATGCGGATGCGCCCGGGCCGCTCGACGATGAACTGGCGCTGGTCGCCCGGCGGGGAGACCATGAAGATCGGGTTGTCGAGGCCGCTGACGAACGTGCTCAGCGACAAGGCCAGCGGAGTCGGCGTTGGGGCCGGCAAGGGTGGCGCGTCCGGACCGGTGACGCCGGCGCCGCCCCCTCCGCCGCCACACGCGGAGAGCGACACCAGCAGTATCAACACCATCATGCGCGCGCGATCGACCAGCATCACAGCCTCCCAGCGAATGTCGGGGTCTGGTCCTGCGGACCTGAACCCATTTTACGCGGCGCAGAGGCGCGCGGCGCGCGCTAGCATCTCAGGCGGATCATGCGAGGTGGCGCTGAAGGGTCTGACCCGCCGGGTCGGACCCAGGTGTGGTGGCGTGCGGCGATGCCGGCTTAGTCTGCCGCGGCCGGATCCAGCCGCTTGTTGCTGACCTGGACCGAGGCGGTCTGGATTAGGCCGTCCACCACTTCGTAGATCGCCACCATGTCCACTCGGCCCGTGCCTTCCGGAAAGGTGCGGGTGACTTCCTCGTGGTCGATCACGACGTTGCCCATCACGACGCGCTGGCGCAGGCGCGCGTGCAGGTTCGGCTCGGCCAGGCGGACGGCCATCTTGTCGCGCATTTCGGCGTGGCCGGTGGCGATCAGGGTGGCGGGGTGGCCGAACTGGCGCGCATTGGGCGCGTAGGTCGCGAGCAGGGCGTCGATGTCGCGGGCGTTGTAGGCGTCTAGCTGGCGCTGGACGACGGCTTCGGGAGAGGCGTTGTTGGTCATCAGTTTCGATTGGGCAGGAGTTTATCGCCCGCGGATTGTACTGTTGATGTGCCGGAATGCAAAGATGGGGTCAGGTCCGCAGGACCAGACCCCCCACTTCGGTTAGGCCGGCAGCAGCGCCTCGAAATCGGCGGCCGGCACGGCGTGGCCGAACAGGAAGCCCTGGGCGAAATCGCAGCCGGCTTCGCGCAACAGCACGGCCTGCTGGCGCGTTTCGACGCCTTCCGCAATCACCCGCAGGCCCAGCTTGTGCGCCATCACGATGATCGCTTCGCACAGCGCCACGTTGGCGGCGTCAAATTCGAGGTTGTAGACGAAGGACTTGTCGATCTTGAGGAAGTCGAGCGCGAACTTGCGCAGGTAGGACAGCGACGAATAGCCGGTGCCGAAGTCGTCGAGCGAAATTTTGATGCCGGCCTGCTGAAACGCCAGCAGCTGCTTGAGCACGTCGGCGTCCGAGGACAGCAGCAGCCCTTCGGTGATTTCCAGGCCCATCTCGGGCACGGTCGCCGCGCTGCCCTGAGCGTGGCCTTCGGCCAGCCACTTGCGGCAATTTTCGCCGTTGCCCTCGTAGAACTGCAGCGGCGACACGTTGACGTTGATGGTCAGCTGCGGCTCGCGGTGGCGCCAGTCGCGCGCCTTGGCCAGCGCCTGCTGGTACACCCAGTCGCCGATGCTCGAGATCAGGCCGGTGCGCTCGGCGATCGGGATGAATTCGACCGGGCTGATCTCGCCGCGGTCCGGATGGCGCCAGCGCACCAGCGCCTCGGCCTTGCGGATCTTGCCGGTGTTCATGTCGACGATCGGCTGATAGTACACCTCGAGCTGGCCGGCCTCGACCGCGCGGCGCAGCTCGTTGGACAGCGCCATCCGGCTTTGCGCGGCATCCTGCATGCTGCTCTTGAAGTAGGTGAAGCGGTTGCGTCCGCGCTCCTTGGAACGGTACATGGCCTGGTCGGCGTTGCGCAGCAGGTCGCCGGCGTTGTCGGCGTCGCGCGGGAAGATGGTAATGCCGATGCTGGCCGAAATGTAGGCCAGCTCGTCGCCGACCATGAATGGCCGCGAAAGGTCTTCGCACAGCTTTTGCGCGATGTCGGTGACGGAGGCCATGTCGTGCAGGTCGGCCAGCGTGATGGTGAACTCGTCGCCGCCCAGCCGCGCGACCGTGTCGCTGCCGCGCACATGGCCCTGCAGGCGCCGTCCAACCGCCTTGAGCAGCAGGTCGCCAGCTTCGTGGCCGCGGGTGTCGTTGATTTCCTTGAAGTGGTCGAGGTCGATGAACATCAGCGCGAGCGGCAGGCCGCTGCGCTGCGACTTCTTGATGTCGATGTCGAGCCGGTCCTGGAACACGTTGCGGTTGGGCAGGCCGGTGAGCCGGTCGACGTTCACTTCGCGCAGCGCCTGCTCGACCATCTGGCGGTCGTGCACCTCGCGGCTCAGTGCATGGGCCTGTTGCTGCAGCCCGGCGATGGTGCGCTGGAGCGACTCGCGTTCGGTGTGCGGATCGTAGCTTTCGGCCGGCACCACGTCGGTGTGCAGCGCGCACACTTCGTGGAAGGTGGCCATGTCTTCGGCCGAAGGGAAGGCCGACAGCGGATAGGCGCACAGCAGCGTGAAGTCGAAATGGCGCATCAGGTTGTTGAAGTAGCGCTCGACGTGGACGGCCGCGTCGTGCTTGACGGGCGGGCACAGCTGGCAGCGCGGCTGGGTGCGCAGCAGCGCCACCATTTCGCCGAACACGAACAGCTTGCCTGCGTGCGATTCGCTGGCGTCGAGGATGACGTTGCCGATGGTGTCGCGAAAGCGCGTTTCGTCGGGGTGGCCGTCTTCCATGAACAGCGGCAGCGCCATGTCGGCTTCCAGGCGCATGTACTGGCCCTGGGTTGCGGCGGCGCCGTCATCGAGCTGGCCGCGGCCGCGCAGGGCCTTTTCCAGGCGCGCCAGATGGTCGCCGGTGGCGATGGCGATTGCGGTGTCGCCGGCCTTGAGTGCGGAGCCCACGAATTCGACCAAGCCCTTGATAAGGAAGGTGTCGTCTTCGTAGAACTGTACGATGTGTGCGCCCATGAAACTTCTGCCTGTCCCTAAATGGGTTAGACACCAGGGCTTCGGTGAGGTTTCTTCATTCTACGCGCCTCGGCAAAATTCGGCGGCGCGGACCAAAGGCTGGGGTCAGGTCCGCAGGACCAGACCCCATCTGCTATTTTTTAGGTGGCCACTGATACACGGTCTCCGCCCGCCGTGTTTTCGATACGATGCCATGTGGGTCGATGACGACGACGAACTCGCCGTAATTGCCGCCGGCGCCTGGCGTGAGGTAGCGCCACACTTCGACGCCGCTGTCGAAGCGGATCGAGGTGGTCGGCCCCAGTTGCGCGAGCAGTTGGGCCTTGGTGGTCACGCCCGCCTGCACCGCCTGGTCGGCGTTAGGCGCCTTGAGCACCGTGCCGGGCGGGGCCTGGGGCGTGACGGCGCAGCCGGCCAAGAGCGCGCACATCGCCAGCGCAAGCCGCTTCATGGCGCCTCTCCCGGCGGTTTGTCGATGTAGTCGAACTCGACCAGGGTGTCGTCAGGCCAGGACTTGTCCCAGACCGGCGCGTAGTAGCTGCGGTCGAGCAGCACCTGGCAGTCGCAGTAGGGCAGCGACTCGGCGGTCTGCTGGCCGGCGGCGTACAGCAGCGCAAACGGCAGCGCCAGCGTGCGCTCGCCGTGGCGCAGCGTGACGCCGAAGATCGGGCGATCGGCAAAGAACAGGTAGTTGCCCTCGGGGTCGGCGCAGACCTTGTCGGTATCGGTGAGCATGTTCGACAGCCAGCCGAAGATCGGCGCGCTGTTCGAGATCAGGCCGGCGTCCATGCCGACCTTGCATTCGAGCCGCAGGTCGCCGAGGCGCCGGACGCCTTCGGGCAGGCCGGGCGTGTGCACCGCCACGCGCCAGGTCATGGTGTTGGTCTTGCGGTTGGCCAGCACCGCGGCGTCCTCGCGCAGCGCCTGCGCATTGCGCGGCAGGACGAAGCTGTTGTCCTCGGCCACCGGCACGGGAATCGTGATGTTGTCGCCGGCTACGCGCAGGGTGATGCCGGTCATCTTAGTTCGCGAGATGCGCGGCAGCAGCGTGAAGCGCAGGGTGGCATTGGGCGCGAGCGCATGTTCGCGTTCGAAGCGGTCCATGCCCTTGATCATCTTGCGATAGGACTTGTCGACCGGGTCGCGCGTGGCGGACACGGTGACGCTTGGAATCGGCGCCGGGGTCTGGTCCTGCGGACCTGACCCGATGTTAATCGCTGCAGATGACATTGAAGATGGGGTCAGGTCCGCAGGACCAGACCCCGATGCTGCCGCAGCCGCATGAAACACGACGAGCGCGGCGAAAGAAAGTGCGCGGAATGACATTACCAGTGGCGCAGGCGGCCGGTATCCATGTGGACGAATTGCGAGTCGGGATAGTAGCCGACCCCGCCGCCACCGGCGTGCAGCGCAGCCTTGTGCAGCATCGCCAGGTCCGTGCCGGGCATGCGCACGTCGATCGCCTTGCCGTCGAGGTGCATGCTGTGCTTGGCCACGCCGTTGGTGGTCTCGTGCAGCAACTGGTTCGATTCGGGCGAACGGTAGCCCGAGATGATGTGGACCACGCCGTGGCTGCCGGCGACCTGGCGGCTGACTTGGTCGAGCAGGAACAGCAGCTTCGGGTCCATCTCGGCAATCTTGTTGTTGCGGTGGTCGCGCAGCAGCTTGTTGATGTCGGCCATGGCGTCGGGGATGAACTTGCCCTCGGCCCAGAACGTGCTTTTCAACGATTCGCCGGTGTGCGTGTTGTACATGCGCAGTGTGCGCTCGTTGGGCATGGCGAGATCGGCCGCGCGGCCGATGGCCGGGACGGTCAGCGCCGATGCCAGCATCGCGGAACTTTTCAGAAATGAGCGGCGATGATTCATGGACATGGGTATCTCCTCACGCTTGTTCGCTGGCGTTCAGTATACAGCCGATAACATATCGGTGCAGTTCATGGCCGCGTGGAAATAGCCCCGCACTGTGTCGTACCTGCGCAGGCAGGTACCTATACCGAGCTTACTTGCACTCTTTGCTTCGCTCAGCATGGGTAACTGCCTGCGCAGGTACAACGCGTCAGGGGGCTCGCCAACACGAAAGAATGGATGGGCATAGAATGCCTGATCTACTTTTCGCAGCGAGAAACCATGATTCCCTTGTCCGTACTCGACCTGGCCCCCATCGCCGAAGGCAGCGACGCCGCCCAGTCCTTCCGCAATTCGCTCGACCTCGCGCAGCACGCCGAACGCTGGAATTACCAGCGCTTCTGGCTGGCCGAGCACCACGGCATGCCAGGCATCGCCAGCGCCGCGACCGCTGTGCTGATCGGCCACATCGCGGGCGGCACCAAGACCATCCGCGTCGGCGCCGGCGGCATCATGCTGCCGAACCATTCGCCGCTGGTCATCGCCGAGCAGTTCGGCACGCTGGCGTCGCTGTATCCTGGCCGCATCGAGCTGGGATTGGGCCGCGCGCCGGGCTCCGACCAGGTGACCGCGCGCGCCCTGCGCCGCAACCTGGGATCGGATGCCGACGAATTTCCGCAGGACGTGGTGGAGCTGCAGGATTATTTTTCCGACGCGCCGCGCCAGCAGGTGAAGGCGGTGCCGGGAACCGGGCTCAAGGTGCCGCTGTGGATTCTTGGATCGAGCCTGTTCGGCGCGCAACTGGCCGCGGCGCTGGGCCTGCCGTATGCGTTCGCGTCGCACTTCGCGCCGCAGCAGATGATGCAGGCGATCGAGCTGTACCGCGCGACCTTCCGGCCATCCGCGCAGTTGGACAAACCGTACGTGATGCTGGGCTTTAACGTGTTCGCCGCCGACACCGACGACGAGGCGCGGCTGCTGGCGACGTCGATGCAGCAGGCGTTCGTCAACCTGCGCACGGGACGGCCGGGCAAGCTGCAGCCGCCCAAGCCCGGCTATCTGGAGAACCTGGATCCGCAGGCGTACGCGATGCTTGAGCAGGTGCTGTCGTGCTCGGCGATCGGGTCGCCGCAGACGGTGCGCACCGCGATGGAGGCGTTCGTCCAGCGCACCGGTGCGGACGAACTGATGATCACGTCGCAAATTTTCGATCACCAGGCGAGGCTGCGTTCGTTCGAGATTGCGGCGCAGGTGCGCAGCGCCGGAACCTGATGTATGCATATAAAGATTTCCTAGTTGCCTAGGCGAAATGGCAATAAAATGACGCACGGCATTGGCCGACATCATTTGTTCATTTCGGAGGTACAGCATGACCACGTTTATCCGCGCCGGCATTATTGCGGCGTCCCTCGCCATGTTGCCGCTGGCTTACGCCGCGGCGCCGGCTGCCGGCAAGGTCGACATCGCGATCCCCGACGTTCCCTACACCAAGTTTGTGCTGAAGAACGGCCTGACCCTGCTGGTGCATGAGGACCACAAGGCGCCGATCGTCGCCGTCAATACCTGGTATCACGTCGGCTCGAAAAACGAGAAGGTCGGCAAGACCGGCTTCGCCCACCTGTTCGAACACCTGATGTTCAGCGGCAGCGAGAACTTCAACAAGACCTATATCACCGCGATGGAGCGCATCGGCGCGACCAACCTGAACGGCACCACCAACCAGGACCGCACCAATTACTTCGAAAACGTGCCGACCTCGATGCTGGACTACGCGCTGTTCGCCGAGAGCGACCGCATGGGCCACCTGCTCGGCGTGCTCGACCAGAAGAAGCTGGACCTGCAGCGCGGCGTGGTGCAGAACGAGAAGCGCCAAGGCGAAAACCAGCCGTACGGCGTGGCGTACCAGCTGCTGACCGAGAACACCTATCCGGCCGGCCACCCGTATTCGTGGACCGTGATCGGTTCGATGAAGGACCTGGACGCGGCTTCGATGACCGACGTGCAGGAGTGGTTCAAGACCAACTACGGCCCGAACAACACGACCATCGTGCTGGCCGGCGACATCACGCCGGAAGCGGCGCGTCAGAAGGTTGAGAAATACTTCGGCGACATTCCGGCCGGCCCGCCGCTGGCCAAGCATGAGGCGTGGATCGCCAAGCGCACCGGCACCCACCGCACCATCGTGCAGGACCGCGTGCCTCAGGCGCGCCTGTACCGCGTGTGGAACGTGCCGGGCGCGCACACCGCGACCGAGCCGCTGCTTGACCTTGCGGCGCACATCCTGGGCGGCGGCAAGACCTCGCGCTTCTACAAGCGCCTGGTGTACAAGGACCAGCTGGCCACCGCGGCCATCGCCGAAGACGATTCGTCCGAGATCGCCGGTCAGTTCAGCCTGACCCTGACCGCGCGTCCCGGCGTCGACCTGCACAAGCTGGAAGTGGCGGCCGACGAAGAGCTGCGCAGCCTGATGAAGACCGGCCCGACCGCGGCCGAGCTGGAGCTGGCCAAGACGGCGTCGCTGGCGCGCTACACCCGCATCGTCGAGCGCATCGGCGGCTTCGGCGGCAAGAGCGACCTGCTGGCCTCGTGCCAGACCTACACCGGCAATCCGGATTGCTACAAGGATTACCTGAAGGCGATCAAGGCGGCCACCCCGGCGCAGATCAAGCAGGCGATGAACGAATGGCTCAGCGACGGCGACTTCCTGCTCGAGGTGCAGCCGTTCCCGACCACGCTGGCCACCACCGCCAAGCTGGACCGCAGCAAGGAGCCGGCGATGGGCAAGCCGGAGTCGCTGAACCTGCCGCCGATGCAGAAGGCGACGCTGTCGAACGGCCTGCAAGTGGTGCTGGCCGAGCGTCATACCGCGCCGGTGGTCAACTTCAACATGATGATCGACAGCGGCTACGCGTCCGATTCGGCCGAGCTGCCGGGCGTGGCCAGCCTGTCGATGCGCATGCTGGGCGAAGGAACCCCGACCCGCAGCTCGCTGAAGATCGGCGAAGAGTTCGAGGCGCTGGCAGCGAACTTCTCGTCCACCAGCAACCTCGACGGCGCCGCCGTGCGCATGGACGTGCTGAAGGCGACGATGCCCAAGGCGCTCGACGTGTACGCCGACATCATCCTGCATCCGGCGTTCGCGCAGAACGAGATCGACCGCCTGAAGAAGGACCAGCTCGCGGCGATCCAGCGCGAAAAGGTCAATCCGAACGCGATGGCGCTGCGCGTGATTCCTGGCCTGCTGTATGGCAAGGGCCATGCGTACTCGCTGCCGATGACCGGCACCGGCACCGAAGCGGCGGTTGCGAAGATCAAGCGCGACGACCTGGTGGCGTACCACCACACCTGGTTCAAGCCGAACAACGCGACCCTGCTGGTGGTGGGCGACACCACGATGGCCGAGCTGACTCCGCTGCTGGAGAAGGCGTTTGCCGGCTGGAAGGCGGGCGACGTGCCGAAGAAGAACGTGGTCGAAGTGCAGCAGCCGGCCAAGACCGTGGTGTACCTGATGGACCGCCCGGGCGCGCTGCAGAGCGTGATCTACGGCGTGCAGCTGGCGCCGCCGCGCAACTCGCCGGACGCGGTGCAGCTGGGCGTGGTCAACAACATCTTCGGCGGCAGCTTCAGCTCGCGCATCAACATGAACCTGCGCGAAGACAAGCACTGGTCGTATGGCGTGCGTTCGCAGTTGCCGCCGGCGGTGGGCCAGCGGCTGTTCGTCAGCAGCTCGCCGGTGCAGACCGACAAGACGCGCGAAGCGTTGCATGAACTGGTGTCGGAGTATGGCTACATCGCCGGCGCCAAGCCGATCACCGCGGCCGAGCTGCTCGATGCGCAGACCAACGAGACGCTCGGCTTGCCGGGTTCGTTCGAATCGGCCTCGCAGCTGAGCAATGCGTACTCGACCATCCTGCAGTACAAGCTGCCGGAAAACTACTACAACAACTTCACCGGCACGGTGATGGCGATGACGCCGGAGCAGGCCAACGCGCTGGCGGCTAAGTCGTTCATGCCGGGCAAGCTGGTGTGGGTGGTGGTCGGTGACATGAGCAAGGTCGAGCCGGGCATTCGCGAGCTGAAGCTGGGCGAAGTGCACAAGATCGACGCTGATGGGAACGAAATAAGGTAAGCGTCCAAAGCTAAAGCACCGGGGTGGGCTCTCTAATTGCGGTTAGTAAGCCCATCCTTCGACACTCCGGGGATAGTTTGTCGATTCGCTGTCGCATTTAGGACACTTCCCAATCAAAAAAGCAAGACCCAATCTACGAAACGTGAGGACACGAGAATGTATGTAGCTATCTCCCAGGACGGGGCCGGTTGTTCAAATTACAATGACGGAGTTGATGGCTTTTATACAAATAAAGTTGAGTCTTGTATCGTCTATATTTTTTATGGAACAGAGGGCTGGGGTCTCTTGCACGACACTGCTCAGTTATCGCTAGCTTCCATTGCGCAATTTGCAAAAGGCCTTGGGAAAATTAGGCGAATTTATTATGCGCTGAACGATGCAATAATCCGTGCCCCAGAAATTAAAAACCATGCCGAGCGGCGTCGAAAGATTGCGCGGATGATTTCGTATAAAGCCGATTTGGTGGCTGTAAGTATGCCGTTAGGCGAGCTCGTCTGTTTCCCCGATGAATCTATTCTCTCCTCCTTTAAAGATAGGGACGAAATTGCAAAAATTCGCCAGATTGCGGTGTCGTGTCCGGTCTCGAAAGAGCGTGCGATGGTTAATATTTTAAACAATCTGTTCATCGCGAAAGACGCGCAGAATATTCCGGTCGATGTTCAATTTCGGTCGCGACAATTCCAGGCGTTGCCACAACTGCTGAGCTCTAAAGAACAAATGCTCGATCGATCGGAAAGGGAGTTGGCTAGAGGGGATCCAGATTATGCAAATAATCTCAAAATCGCTATTAAAATGGGCGTAGTGGCGCCCTGACGTAGATGAGTTCTTAATTTTCCGAAAACCGTTAATAGGGGCTCACAAGAGCAATGGGGTCATGCCTGCCATTCCGACAGGGCCTCTGTCATCTCAGGTGCTTCAACACTGCCAATTAGCGCCGACTGCGCAAGGCACATCGCGCAGATGGACCTATACGGGTGATACTGACCAGTCCGTGTCTGAATGGCAGACTTGACACCGTTGTTCGTTGGCTCATTCGCGTTGTGCCGGGATGGGGAAGCGAGGTTGACAAGCGCGGTGGATGGGCGCGGGGGGATGATCATTCAGCTATTCGCCGTTATTCCGGCATTTTGAATGTATAGGAATGTATAGCGACTCTAACCACGGAGCGGGTGGCGTTGGCCGTGATACGGCGGTTCTGTGGAAGTCATTAGGCCTGAGGGAAAGAACAAGTAAGGTGACGGGGTCCGCTATCGGCGCCTGCGCGGTCTAACGTTGAGCTCAACAAGAAAATTTATTTAAGGATGAAGTGTGATAAACCCGAATAGCTACAGCGGATGTTCCGAGTTCTACGAAGTCGCAAAGTCAGTCGTATTCTTCCAACAGTACGGTGGTGAAACCCGTCGATTCCGAATCGATGCACTCCTAGACCCGAAGAGCGGTCGCTTCAGCACTTCGGCATATATTGAAGAAGCGGTGAATCTTCAGCGTTCATATCCAGTGGCGAACGGAAAGTTTACGACAGCTCCGGACGATTTCCGTATTTGGGTTGTCTTCACCAATCTTGGGTGGACCGATCGCGCTTCGGCCGAAGCAGCGATTGAGCAGGCGATGGCATTTCTTGGAAGCGCCTAACTATGTCGACCCAACAATTGACTTCGGTGGAAGGCGCTGGCGGGCCGCCGCCGAGCAGTGACGTTAGTTCTTTTTGGAGAGATCAATGGATTTGAGTGTCAAGTGGCAAGCGCCTATCAATTTACTCGACGGCGACGGACAGAACCTCATCTATGTGGCTGAAGGGCTAGAAGATTGGCACGACTTGCCAGGCGTGTATATGTTTGCCAGAATTTTCGATAACCAGGTGTGTCCTCTATACATCGGGAAAGCGGAGAAGCTCGGGGCGCGTGCATGGCAGCACTTCAGGTCCAACACCCGCCTGATGAACGGAATAAAGAAGGCCGCAAGTGGCAGGCGGGTACTGATCCTAGGGGAGTTCTCACCGAAACCTGGACAGAGTACAAAGAAGTGCATCGGTCTGATTGAAAAGGCGCTGATCGATCACGCTCTTACCGAAGGGCATAGGCTCCTTAACGTGCAGGGTACGCGTACGCCTGCTCACCGCGTCAGCTTTTCCGGCTACCTGGGGGCTCGTCACATTACAGGGAAAAGCCTTAGCTTCCGGGCAAAGGGCTAAGAACTCATTCAAGCCAGGCAGCAGCACGTCGCTTAATTCCAAAGGCTTCCGCTGACCAACCACGTTAGAAATCCATGGCTTCAAAGAAACTTCAAGCGTATCGAGGAGCACTGTCTGCCACGGAGATCGCCGCAGGAATAAACGCAGCCAACGCAAATGCTCTGCGTCTTGTGGAGGATGCCGAGGTGTTGCTGAATTCAGGCCGAGTTCCATCCGCTGCCTCTCTAGCTTCGCTTTCGATTGAAGAGGCGGGCAAGGTATCTATTTTGAGGCAACTCTCAACAGCTACCTCAAAGGACGAAGTTGCGGCAGCCTGGAAAAGCTATCGCTCGCACACTCACAAGAATGCGCTTTGGATTCTGCCTGACCTCGCAGCTAGTGGGGCAAGAAAGCTTGATGATCTGCGGCCCCTCTTCGAAAAAGATGCGGAGCACCCCTTCGTTCTTGACCAAATTAAGCAACTTGGATTCTACACAGACTGCCTTGGCAATCAGCACTGGTCAATACCGTTGGAGGTGATCGACGAAGAGCTTGCTCGCAACCTAATCCAGACCGCCAAAACACTCGTTGGGAAACGCGAAACTACCGTTCAAGAAATTGAATTGTGGGTTCAATTTGTAGGCGCTGCGCCGAGAGATGATCTCAGCGAAAGTCAGAACGCCCTAGTGAATTGGTATGCGGCGATGCAGGCTGCAGGCCTTCGCCCAAAGGGCGCCAACGAAATGGAGCGCTTTATCAACATAGGCGTATTGTTCCCAAGGGAGTGATCTGGCCTTACACGAACAGTTTGCTCGAGTTTCGTCGATCGAGCCGCCCATCAACCATAATTTGAGCTCGGCCCTTCAGCGAGCCCCAAGGTCCGATTTGGGATGCTGCCCGACATCTGACGCGTTTATGTCTGGTATCTGCTCAGCCTATGCTGTTCACTTCTAGCTGGTCTTTTTCTTCTTCGCCTTCTCGTACTCCTGGAACTGCTCGATATGCTGCAGCCTGCGCAGCACCTTCGAATGCGGGTCGAGCGTCCATGTCGCCCCCGCCGGCAGCGCCACGCTGCCCTGTCCATCCTTCATCTCGACGGTCTGGACCTTGCCGGCGATGCGCACGTCGACCGGCATCGGAAACGGCTTGTCGCCCTCCGTCTTCCAGCGCAGCGCGAGCTTGCCGTCGCTTGGGGTAGCCACCAGCTCCGGCAACTCCTTCTGGTACATGTACACGTCGAAGAACCAGTTCAGGTCGCGCCCGCTGGCCTGGTTGACGAAGCCGATGAACTCGCGCGTGCTGCCGTAGCGCGGCGCATTCTTGCCCGGCGCCGGCGCATCGGTACCATACACCAGCTCGCGCACCGCGCGGAAGAACGCCTCGTCGCCCACCAGCCCGCGCAGCGTGTGCATCACCAGCGCGCCCTTGACGTAGATGTCCTGCCCCGGCCCGCCGCGTTTCTGGTCGTACACGTCTTCCTCGGCGCGCGGCTTGCCCGACACCATCGGCGCCTTGTTGGAGACGGTCGAGCGCATCTTCATCAGGGTGGAGAAAAATTCCTGGTCGCCGCGCAGGTACTGCATGTACAGCGGCTGCATGTAGCTGCCCAGGCCTTCGTGGATCCACATGTCGTCCCAGTTGGCGTTGGTCACCTGGTTGCCGAAGTACTCGTGGGCGAACTCGTGCTGCAGCAGTTCGTCGTAGCCGTACATGGTCTTGGCGTAGCCGTTGCCGTAGGCGTTGATGGTCTGGTGCTCCATGCCCAGGTGCGGCGTTTCGACCACGCCCATCTTTTCGTCGCCGAACGGGTAGGGGCCGATGCTGCTCTCGAAAAAATCGAGCACCAGCGTGAATTCCTTCATCAGCTCCTTCGCCTTCGCTTCGCTGGTCGGCAGATACCAGAAGCGCAGCGGGATGGTATTGCCGAAGCGGCTGCGGTAGTCCTCCGACAGCAGCTTGTACGGGCCGACGTTCACCGAGATGCCGTAGGTGCTCGGGTTCTTCGCGCGCCAGTGGTACGTGCGCCAGCCGGCGGCTTCGTCCATGCCCATCGCCACGCCCGCGCCGGCCGCCACCAGCGGCGCCGGCACGGTGATGTGCTGATCGATCACGCGCGCCTTGCCCTGCGGATGATCGATGCAGGGCCAGAACAGGTCGCAGCCTTCGCCCTGCACGGCGCTGGCCACCCACGGCTGGCCGTCCGGCGTGGTGGACCAGACGAAGCCGCCGTCCCACGGCGCCTTTTTCGCCACGTGCGGCGCGCCATGCCAGCGCACGCGCACGCCGAACTGCGCGCCGGCCGCGACCGGATGCGGCAGGGTGATCGCCAGGCGGCCGTCCGGATTGCTGTACGCGGCCGCCACTCCATCGACCGCGACCGCGTCGATGGTGAAGTTGTTGTCGAGGTCGAGCACGAAGCGCGACAGCGGCGCCGTCGCCATGAAGGTCAGGGTGGCGTCGCCGCGGATCGTGCGCGAGGACGGTTCGATGCGCAGCGCCAGGTCGGCCTTGTCGAACACGACGGCAAGCTGTTCGGGCGCGCGCTCGGCGCCGGAAGCGAGGGTGCGTTCGGTCAGTACCGGCGGACTGGCGCAGGCGGTCAACAACAGGCAGGCGCAAGCGATCAAAGTCTTTTTCATGGGAGGCGGGCAAGTGATGGGTTGCGGAAATTTACCACAGGTCTGATACAGTATTGCGCTTGAAGAACTCAGGCTGTCCACGATGACTGTATGTACGCACCTTGCCAAACGCGCGCTCATGATTGCTAGCGTATCGACCACCCTGCTGGCCGCCGGCTGCGCCCAGCTGCCCGGCGCGGCCGGCCCGCAACTCGACCATGCGCGCTTCGCCGAGATCGACCGCGCGATCGAGACGGTGATTTCCGACAAGCGCATGCCGGGCGCGGTATTCCACCTCGAGCGCAACGGCGAGTCGTACGAGAAAGCGTACGGGTCGGTCAGCTACGATAGCAATGCGCCAAAAGTGCGCCCCGACACCATCTACGACGCCGCCTCACTGTCGAAGATCGTTGCGACCGCGCCGTCCATCCTGCTGCTGGCCGAGCAGGGCAAGATCGACCTCGAAGCGCCGCTGATCCGCTATTTCCCCGAATGCGGCGGCAAGGGCAAGGACGGCATGACGATCCGCCACCTGCTGACCCACAGCTCCGGCCTGCCGGCGGGCATTCCGGCACTGCCGGCGTGGGAAGGCCAGGCGGCGGCGCACGCGCTCGCCTGCGCGCGTGAAATCACCGACGCGCCCGGCACGGCGTTCCGCTATTCCGACATCAATTTCATCCTGCTGGGTCAGCTGGTGCAGAAGGTCTCGGGCATGCCGCTCGACGAGTTCGCGCAACGCAATATCTTCACGCCGCTGAAGATGACCGACACCGGCTACCTGCCGCTGGCGCGGTTCCCGGCGAGCCGGATCGCGCCGACCCACGTGTCGCCGCTGAAGGTGGAGGACAAGGCGCTGCACCCGGAACTGGAGCATGGCGAAGTGCTGCAGGGCGTGGTGCATGACCCGACCTCGCGCCGGATGGGCGGCGTGGCGGGATCGGCCGGCGTCTTTACCACCGCGCACGACCTGGCGCGCTATGCCCGCATGCTGCTGGCCGGCGGCGAGCTGGAAGGCGTGCGCGTGCTGTCGCGCGAGAGCGTGCGGCTGCTGACGACGGTGCAGTCGCCGCCGGGCATCGCGCAGTTGCGCGGCATGGGCATGGACATCGATTCGCCGTTCGCGCGCCCGCGCGGCGCGCTGTTCCCGATCGGCAGCTACGGCCACACCGGCTTCACCGGCTGCATCCTGTGGGTCGATCCGACCTCGCGCACCTTCTACGTGTTCCTGTCGAACCGCGTTTATCCGGATGACAAGGCGAATATCCTGCCGCTGTATGGGCAGCTGGGCACGCTCGCCGCGCAAGCGGGCATGGGACGTTAGAGCCCGTCATTCCTGCGGAGGCAGGAACCCATGCTGAGTGTGCTCACCTTCAGCATAGGCTCCTGCCTGCGCAGGAGCGACTTCATTTGCGGTGCTTGAGGAACCAGTCGAACAGCCCGGCCTCGGGACCGTAAGCGTAGACCCAGGCGTCCACGTGGCCCGCATCCGGCAGCACCGTGTACTTCACATCCCCGCCGGCCGCCTTCAGCGCGGCCACCATGCGCGCCGATTCCGACTCCGGCACCGCGTCGTCCTTCGCACCGTGAAACACCCAGGTCGGCACACGCTTCATCGCGCCCGCCATCACGGCGTTGCCGCCGCCGCAGATCGGCGCGACCGCGGCGAAATAATGGGGATAGCGGATCGCCAGGTCCCAGGCGCCGTATCCTCCCATCGACAGGCCGGTCAGGTAGACCCGGCTGCGGTCCACGTTGTACTTGGCCAGCACCTCGTCGAGCATTTCCTTGAGCAGGATGGCGTGGAACCATTCGCCGTCGGGCGCCTGCGGCGATACCACCATGAACGGGAAGTCCGGATCCTTTTCCGCCAGCGCGGGTGGGCCCCACGCCTTCACCTTGTTCAGGTCGGTGCCGCGCTCGCCGGACCCGTGCAGGAAAATAATCAGCGGCACCCCGGCGCCGGTCGGTGAGTAGGTCTTTGGCAGGAAGGCCAGGTAGCTGACCTTCGAATGCACGCCGATGGTGTGGGGTTTCTGTCGAGGCGCCGCGGGCGCTGACGGGACAATCGTCAACGCACGGCCGGCGCCAAGTATATGGAAGAGCATGGATTTGATCATGATCGCAAGCCAGATGGGGTCAGGTCCGCGGGACCAGACCCCTGAGGACTATTTCGCGCTCAGACAGGTCTTCATGAAGGCCTTGCGATCGTCGCCTTTCTTGCCGGTCGCTTCGGTATTGCAGGCCTTCATTTTCTCCTGCTGCGTCATTGGCTTGTCGCTCAGGCAGGTCTTCATGAAGGCTTTGCGCTCGTCGCCTTTCTTGCCGGCGGCATCGGTATTGCAGGCCTTCATTTTTTCCTGCTGCGCCGTCATGGCGGGTTTCGCGCTCAGGCATTCCTTCATGAAGGTCTTGCGCTCGTCGCCTTTCTTGCCGGCCGCGTCGGCGTTGCAGGTCGCCATTTTGGATTGCTGCGCGGTCTGGACGGCCGGTGCGGCGGCGAATGCGGCGGCGGACATCGACAACGCGATACAAGCAATGAAGAGTTGTTTCATGGTGTTTTCCCGTGGTGATTGAGCAAGATGATGAAAAGTCATCATGCAACCAATCTACAAAAATCTCAAGGGAAACACCGTTGACTCCACCAGCGCGCGCACGGCAGCGGCCACTTGCCTTTTCGTCAATGGCTGCTAACCTAGACTCTCCATTCGATCGACGGACAATCAGGGAGAATCGCCATGCCATATGTAGACGGATTTGTGGTCCCGGTGCCAAGGGAAAAGCTCGATGCCTACCGCGCCATGTCGCAGCGGTGCGGGGAAGTGTGGAAGGAATTCGGCGCGCTGCGGTTTCGCGAGTGCGTCGCCGACGATGTGAAACCCGGCCAGTGGACCTCGTTCCCGCAGAGCGTGAAGCTGGAAGAGGGCGAAGTGGTGGTGTTCTCCTGGATCGAATATAACAACCGCGCGGAACGCGATGCGATCAACGAAAAGGTGATGAAGGACCCGCGCCTTGCCGACGTCATGAAGCCCGAGAACATGCCGTTCGACGGCAAGCGCATGATCTACGGCGGCTTCGAGACGATGGTCGACCTGTAGCGCCGCCGTCCACCACGGGATCATCTGGCCATGGTCCCGAAAATCGCCTGGGTTCTCGCGCCGCTGATCGCGTACGGCGCGCTGCTGGCGCTGGCGGCCGCGCGCGGACGGCTGCCGTCGCGCCAGTCGTTCAACGTGCAAACCAGCCTGCTGCTGATGGCCTACCTGCTCACCACGGCGGGCCTGGGCATTTTCTGGGTGGCCAACCAGCAGCTGCCCGTCTTCGACTGGCACTACCTGTTCGGCTACTGCACGGTGCTGCTGGTCTCGATTCACCTGTGGTTCAACTTCCCGCTGGCGTGGCGCTGGCTCCGCGGACCGAAGCGCGCGCACGCGTCGGCAGCCGGCGACGGCTTGTTCAAGGCGCTGGTCACGGCGGCAGCGCTGGTTGCGGCGTTCCTGCTCGGGACGCGCCAGGGCGGCGACACCGCCGCGCCGCTGCCGGCGGCCGACGCGATGGTGCGCTATCACGAGCTGTCGTCCGATTCGCGCCGCAGCGTGTTCGCGCGCGCGCCAGGGATCGACTGGGGCGCGCCGCCACCCATGTTCAAGGCCTATCCCGGCGCGCGCCACATTGCGCTGCCGCGCGATGAAGTCGGATCGACGTCGCTGGGCGAGGCGTTGCGCACGGTGCGGCCACGCATGGCGCCCTTGCGGCTGGCAGAACTGGGCGACATCCTGTTTTTGTCGGCCGGCGTCACGGCGCAGCGCGGCGGCAATGCGCTGCGCGCGGCGCCTTCCTCGGGCGCGCTGTTTTCGAGCGAACTGTATGTGCTGGCGCGCGAGGTCGATGGTCTTCCGGCCGGCGTGTATCACTACGATCCCGACCAGCACCGCCTCGACGCCATCGGCCCGGCGCCCGCGCTGGCGGACGCCGACGCCACCATCGTCGCCACCTCCGTGTTTCGCCGCACCGGCTACAAGTACCGCGACCGCGCCTACCGTTACGTGACAGCCGACACCGGCCACCTTCTGGAGAACCTGCGCCTCGCTGGCCGCGCGGCGGGGATGCAGGCGGAGCCGGTCGCGCGCTTCGACGAGGCGCAGCTGGCGCGCGCGGTGGGCGTGGACGGCGTGGAGGAGGGCGTGCTGGCGGCGATGGCCTTGCGGCGCGGCGAAGCGCGGGCGCCGGCGCCGCGCCTGGTGGGGACGACGGCCGGGGCGCCTGGCGCGCTTGGCGTGAGGGGCGCGGTGCAGCAGGCGACATCGCTGCGCTTGGCCGCGGACCGGGACGCTGATAATGCGATCGCGCTGCCGGCGCCGCGGCCGGCCGCCATGCCGCTGCGGCGTGCGATCGGCGAGCGCCGCAGCCAGCGCCGCTTCCATGCCGGCCCGGTGCCGCTCGCCGCGCTGTCGGCTATTCTGGCCGGCATGGCGCAGCCGCCGCAGCTGTCGGACGCGGTTCGCATCCACATTGTCGTCAACCGCGTGGACGGCCTGGAGCCCGGCGTCTACCGCTATCTCGCGCGTCACGCGCTCGAACGCGTGCGCGCGGGCGACTTTTCGGCCGCGGCGCAGTCGGCCGCGCTGTCGCAGGAAGTCATTGGCGGCGCGGCGGTGGTGCTGGTGCTGTCGGCCGAGCGCGCGCCGATGCTGGGAGAGGGCGCGCGCGGCTATCGGCAGGGCTACTTGGAAGCGGGCATGGTGGGCGAACGCTGGTTGCTGGGTGCGGTCGCGCACGGGCTGGCGGCGTGCCCGGTGGGTGCGTTTTACGACGACGAGGCCGCGGCGCTGATCGGCGTGGACCCGAAGCGGCAATGGGTGCTGCACTTCGCGGCACTGGGCCTGCCTGCGACATAGTTCAAGCCGCAGACCAAGGGCCGGGGTCAGGTCCGGCGGACCTGACCCCATTTTGGTTTGGCCTCTCAACTATCGCTGCACTGGGCCGCCCTCGGACTGCCTGCGGGGGCGGCTAGCGCAGCGCGCCGAACACCTTGCCGATGATCTTGCTGCCGCTGCCGATCGGGTCGCGCCGGATCGCCTTCTCTTCTTCGCCGATCATGGTGAACAGGCCATCGAGCGCGCGCTGGGTGACGTAGTCCTCGACCGTCGCCTGCTGCCCGCCGACGCCGAGCGGCCCGGCCTGGCGCATGACGCCGTTGTACTTGGCCGACAGGTCGGAGCGGTCGGTGACCTTCTTCACCACCGGCAGGAATTTGACGGTGAGCTGGGGCGCCGTCTTGGCGCGGAAGAAATCGGTCACCGAGGTGTCGCCGCCGGTCAGGATATTTTTGGCGTCGGTCACCGACATCGACCGTACGGCGTCTAGCAGCATCGGCTTGGCCAGCGGAACCGCAGCCTCTGCCGCATGGTTCATCGCCACCACAAGATCGTCGAGCTGCTGGCCGCGCCCGGTCATCTTGAGCAGGGGGCGCGCTTTCTCGAGCGGCCCGGGCAGGCCGATCTTTACCTTGTCGTTATTCAGGAAACCGTTCTCGACGCCGAGCTTGGCCACGGCCGCCAGCGAGCCTTTTTCCAGCGCGGCCTTGAGGCCATTGCTGGCGTCCTGGTTCGACAGGTCGGCCAGCGACAGCGCCGAGGCCGCCGTCGCGACCAGGCAGAGCGACATCATCCAGGCACGGGGAAATTGGCGCATCGACATATTGGCTCCGTTTCGGTCTGAGGACAATTCATCCTACTCCGATTCGACGCCAGGGCAAGCGGCGCCTGCGCTGAAAATGGGGTCAGGTCCGCAGGACCAGACCCCGGCATGCGGCCGCTAGCGGATGCCGACCATCCCGCGCACCGATGCGTTGAGCTTCGCCGGGTCGTAGCCGACGCCGTCCTTGAAGACGATTTCGACGTTCTCGACGTCGGCGATGCGGCGGGACGGATCGCCCTTTAGCACCACGATGTCGGCCTGCTTGCCCGGCTCGATGGTGCCGATGCGGTCCAGCCGGCCCAGGTAGCGCGCGCCGTTGGCGGTGGCGATGCGGATCGCTTCGACCGGCGTGAAGCCCGCTTCCACCAGCAGCTGCAGTTCGCGCTGGTCGCCGAAGCCGGGCAGCACGCCGCCGTTGCCGGTCGGGTCGGGGCCGGCCAGCAGCAGGCCGCCCGCGCGCACGAACGCCAGTTCGAACGCCATCTCCTTTTTCAACGCCGCTTCCGCCTTCGCCGCGCGCTCGGGCGCGGTGGCGGCAGCGGCGCGCGCCGCCAGATGGCTGCGCAGCGATTCGGACGACATCATCGCCATCTGCCGGCGCGACAGCAGCGGCCGGGTTGCGACGAACGACTCGAACACCGGCAGCGTGGACGTGACGGCGACCTTGCGCGCGACCAGGTCGCGGATCAGCGCCTGCACCGGTTCGCTGGCCAGGTCGCGCGACTCCCACGACGCGGCAATCGCGGCGCCGGACGGGCACACGTCCTTCTTGCGGTTGGAGACGAATTCGCTGTCGGTGAAGATGGGGCCGTGTTCGAGGTTGTCGATGCCGAGCGCCGCGGCCTGGCGCCAGTCCACCGCGCACAGGTGGCCGGTCACCTTGGTGCCGTGCTTGTGCGCCTCGTCGATCGCCGCGCCCAGCACCGGCGCCGAGATGTTCATGTAGGCCTTGAACGAGGTCATGCCCTGGCCGGCCCAGAACGCGACGGTCTTGCGCACCTGGCCGGTTTCTTCCATCAGGGCCAGTTGCGGGAAGAAGCTGTCGCGGCCTTCCAGGTAGGGGCCGGTGACGTCGATGTGTGGCCCGGGGATCTGCTGCGCATCGATCATGCGGCGGATATTCAGGTCGGTGTACGGTTCGATG
The DNA here is from genome assembly GCF_030704305.1 of Massilia sp. R2A-15. NCBI lineage: Bacteria > Pseudomonadati > Pseudomonadota > Betaproteobacteria > Burkholderiales > Oxalobacteraceae > Massilia > Massilia sp. R2A-15. Next base: position 70,376 of record NZ_CP131935.1, read on the forward strand.
CTGCCGGTGGTGCGCATGGTGGTCACGCCGGCCGCCAGGTACATGCGCGGTGCGCTGAACGCCAGCTCGGTGACGAAGAAGCCGGGCGGCGGGATCTTGTCGTCTTCGTCCATGTTGATCGACGCGGTGTACATCAGGTGGTTGTGCATGCCGACCAGGCCAGGCATCACGCTGCGTCCCGCCAGGTCGATCACATGGGCGCCGGCCGGCGGCGCCTGCGCGGCGTCGGTGATGGCCTCGATGCGGCCGTTCTTCAGGATGACCGTGCGGTGTTCACGGGCCGGGGCGCCGGTGCCGTCGATCACCGTCACGTCGGCCAGCGCGATCAGCGGCTGGTCGAAGCGGATGAACTTGCGCACTTCGGGAGACGCCGTTTGCGCCACCGCGCCGGCGCTGATGAACGCCGCCAGGAAAACCAGTTTGCCGCCGAATCGCATTGCGCACTCCCGAAAAAGTCAGGAGCGCATCGTCCCACGGAAGAGGGCGCAAGGCAATAGAGCGGCTCAGGGCACGAGCCGGCGCAGCATCGCCGCGGCGACTGCGCGAAAGCGCGGGCTGTGCAGGCAGACGGCGCCGGCGAAGCCCACCGAGCAGCCCAGCACCGTATCGAAGAAGCGCGCCTGGATCAGCGCGTGCGCCTTGCCCTGGCCGAGCGTGGCCGCTTCGACCAGCAGGATCGTCAGCGGCGTGATGAAGATGGCGGCGACACCGTAGTTGCGCACGACGGTCATTTCGACGATGAAGGCGAGCGCCATCATGGCCAGCGAGACCGTCCATTTATCGAGCGGCAGCAGCAGGATCGCCCAGGCGAGCAGCAGCCCGATGGCGGTGCCGGTCACACGGTGCAGCTGCCGGTTCCATACCGCGCGCAGCGACTGGCCCTGGATCACCGCCAGGCAGCTGACCGGCACCCAGTAAGCCTTCTCCAGCCGGAACGCCTGCGCGAGCGCCAGCGAGATCCCCACGAACAGGCCGATCACCACCGAGTCCACCACGAGGAAGTCGAAGCCGGGCTGCGGCAGCGGCTCCACGGGCTTGGGCGGGTGGCGGCGCAGCATGAACAGGCTGTAGAAGAAGCCGACCAGGCAGGCCAGCAGGCAACCGAGGGCGACCAGGCCGACGAAGGTCGGCAGCTGCATCACATCGAGCGGGGAGTAGGCGCCGATCGCCGCGGCCATGATGAAGAACAGGCTGCCCGGCGGGCCCACGCCGTAGAAGCGGCAGGCCATGGTCGCCATGATCGCGGTGAACACCAGCACCGGCATCATCGACCAGGGCAAGAAATGGCTCATCACGCCGAGCGTGTAGCACCCGGTCAGCGCGAACGACGAGGCCATCACCGCGACCATCCGGTGGTGCAGCGGGGTGGCGGGCAGGTAGAGGAACACCAGGCCGCCGAGCGACGACGCCAGTCCGTACGCCATGTGGTCGAACCAGGCGCCGATCAGCAAGGGCAAGCCGGACGCGAGCGCCGCGGCGAACGGCATCTGCCATACGCGGTCGCTGGGATGGAAGGCAGTCAAATGGCGCAGCTCGGCCAGCAGCAGCGATTGCAGTTTGTTCGGGCGCGTCATCGATCGGCCTTCTCCGGCAGTTCCAGCCGGTCATTCTAGCCGAGGGCGCGGCTCAGATGACGAATTCGGGGGCGGTCCTTCCCGCGCGGACGGCGAGGTGGCCGCTGTTGCAGACCACGCGATTGCGCCCGCCGGACTTGGCCAGGTACAGCGCCTCGTCGGCGCGCGCGATCATCTGCGCGATCGTTTCGCCGTCGCGGTATTGGGCCACGCCGATCGACACCGACAGGCAAAGCTCTTCGCGGATATCGGGGAACGCCAGCGTTTCGACGTGCGCGCGGATGCGTTCGACCAGCAGGCAGGCGGCATCGAGCCGGGTCTCGGGCAGCATCAGCAGGAACTCTTCGCCGCCGTAGCGCCCGAACGAGTCGATGTCGCGCACCTGCGCCGCGACGGCGTGGGCAAACGTACGCAGCACGGTGTCGCCGGCCGAGTGGCCGTAGGTGTCGTTGACGCGCTTGAAGAAGTCGATATCGAGCAGGCAGACGCAGAACGGCCGGCCGGCGCGCGCGCTGCGGTGCTGCTCGCGTTCGATCAGTTCGAGCAGGTGGCGCCGGTTATGGCTGCCCGTGAGCTCGTCGCGGATGGCCAGCGCGTTGATGTAGTCGAGCGCCTTTTCGAGCTTGACGAAGCCCTGCGTCTTGGTCACTTCGAACAGCAGCACGAAGCTCACGACGATCACGAACAGTCCCAGTTCGCACAGGATGCGCAGCAGCGCCATGTTCTCGACCGGCACTGGCGGCAGCGCCACGCCCATCAGCGGCAGCACGTGCAGCGCGATGATTGCCGCGCAGCTCATGGCCAGCCAGAACATCGCGGTGCCGATGCCGCCAATGAGCATCGCCGCCACGGGCGGGGTGATGAGCCAGCTGGTGGTCGGCGCGCTGACGCCGCCCAGGTGGTAGCTGAGCCAGACGAAATTGAAGAAGGCGGCGCTGACGAACATCTCGCGCGCCAGGAAGATGCTGCCGCGCGCGCGCAGCAGGAAGGGCGCGGCGAACATGAAGGCGCAGCAGGCGAGGATTTCGACGGTGGCGACGGGGAATCCGAGGAGATAGTAGAGCAGCGCGTAGAACGGCCCGGACAGCGCCGCCATCAGCGCGGCGTTGACCACATTCTGCGCGCGGCTGAGCAACTCGGGCGAGCGCCGCGCCGCTGGCGGAATGAACCACTCGATGGCCAGCACATAGCGGCGCATCCAGTGTGAACCTGGATTTTTCATGGATATTTCTGTCCCGTTGGTCCACGCGCCGCGCAATATCCTGAAGCGCGGTCCGCACTGTTGTCGTCGATATAAAGGCTTATTCGGCGACTCGTTATCTATTACTTAATAGTAACATGTTAATCCAGCCGGAAACATATGGGCGGGTTTTATTTGTGCGAATCGCGCCTGGGACATCCCTTTTTTCTAGTTTGACGGCTGAGGCGCCAACGAAGATACTGTGTGCACCCAATTTTAATCGGAGACACCTTTTGAAAAACGCCACCCTCGTTCTTCTTGCCTGTGCCGCGGCCAGCGCCGGCGCCGCCGACGCGCCCAGGTTCGACCCCCACCGCCTGTCGCAGGACGTCAAGGTCCTGGCCTCGGATGAATTCGAGGGCCGCGGACCGCACACCGCGGGCGAAACCAAGACCGTCGCCTACCTGATCGCGCAGTTCAAGGCGGCAGGCCTCAAGCCGGGCGGCGAGCTGGTCGACGGCAAGCGCGGCTGGACCCAGGACGTGCCGCTGGGCCGGTTCGAGATCAAGGGACCGGTCAAGCTGACCGTCAACGACGGCAAGCGCAGCCAGTCGTACACGCAGGGCGCCGAGATGGCCGTGCGCGCGGCGATGAACGGCGAACGCATGGTCGACTTCAAGAACGCGCCGCTGGTGTTCGTCGGTTACGGCGTCACGGCGCCGGAGCGCAAGTGGGACGATTTCAAGGGCGCCGACCTGAGGGGCAAGCTGGCGGTGGTGCTGATCAACGACCCCGATTTCGAAACGGGCGAGGGCGAATTCGGCGGCAAGGCGATGACCTATTACGGCCGCTGGACCTATAAATACGAAGAGATGGCGCGGCGCGGCGCACTCGGCACGATCATCGTGCACGAAACGGCGCCGGCCTCGTACGGCTGGGCGACGGTGAAGAACTCCAACACCAACGTCATGTACGACATCGTGCGCAAGGAGCCTGCCAAGGCGCACGGCGCGATGGAAGCGTGGATCCAGCGCGATGCGGCCGCCGATCTGTTCAAGCGCGCCGGCCTCGATTTCGACGCCGCCAAGAAGCAGGCGCAAAGCCGCGACTTCAAGCCGGTGGAGCTGAAAGGCGTGACGCTGTCGGCGCACTACGCGGTCGATGCGCAGGTGATCAAGTCGAAGAACGTGGCGGCGCTGCGCGAAGGTAGCGAGCGCCCGAACGAGTACGTGCTGTACAGCGCGCACTGGGATCACCTCGGCGTTGGCCTGCCCGATGCGAAGGGCGACAGGATCTACAACGGCGCGATCGACAACGGCACCGGCGTGGCGGCCTTGCTGGAACTGGCGCGCGGCTTCGCGAAGCAGCCGGCGCCGCAGCGCAGCGTGGTGTTCCTGGCGGTGACGGCGGAAGAAAAGGGCCTGCTCGGATCGGAATACTATGCGTCCAATCCGCTGTATCCGCTGGCCGCGACCGCGGCCATGATCAACATGGATGGGCTGAATCCGGAAGGGCCGTCGCGCAACTTCACCATCTCGGGTAATGCGAAGCTGGACCTGCTCGACCAGCTGACGGCGAAGGCGAAGCAGTGGAACCTGGTGTATTCGCCCGATCCGAAGCCGGAAGCGGGCTACTTCTTCCGGTCGGACCACTTCCCGATGGCCAGGCAAGGCGTGCCGGCGATTTCGTTCGGGTCCGGGAACGACTGGGTCGATGGCGGGGTCAAGGCCGGCAAGGCCTGGATCGAAGGCTACACGACCAATCACTACCATCAACCGTCGGACGAGTGGAGCGCGAAGTGGAGCTTCACCGGCATGGCGCGCGACCTGGAGATCCTGTACGCGCTCGGCGCGGACCTCGCCAATTCCAAGGCGTGGCCGAACTGGTCGCAGGATTCCGAATTCCGCGCCAAGCGGGACGAGAGCGCGGCGCAGCGCAAGTAAGAGTGGAGTGGGGGTCTGGTCCTGCGGACATGACCCCATCTCGAAGTGCGACGTAACAGCAACATGGGGACTCGGCGTCCCCGTCGCTCCGCAGCACCAGACCCCGCCCTCCGATCCGCCTGTTCCCACAAAACTGCACTCTGTCGCGCCAAACTGGCGGGCTGGTGCGCGATCCGCTACAGTGCCTGCCTTGCAAGCTGGGGGTGCCCGGCCTTGAATCATATTGGAGAAAATATAATGAAACGAACTTTGTGCAGCAGCGTGATCGCGGGCCTGCTGGCCGGCATGGCGTACGCCAATGCGGCCGCTCCGTCGGCGACCGTCGCGGCCAGCGCCGCCGCGCCGATTTCCGGCGTCGATGTGGCGTCGATCGACCGCAGCGTGCGCTCGCAGGACGATTTCTTCCGCTACTCGCAGGGCAAGTGGCTGCAGGACGTCGAGATCCCGTCGGACCGCGCGAGCTGGGGCGCCTTCAACATCGCGCAGGACACGGTGGAAACCCAGATCCGCACGCTGATCGAGCAGGCGGACCAGGACAAGAACAAGAAGGCCGGCTCCGACGCCCAGAAGATGGGCGATTTCTACGCCAGCTACATGAACGAGCAGCGCCGCAATGAACTAGGCCTGGCGCCGTTGAAAGCGGAGCTGGGCCGCGTGGCGGCGCTGCGCGACAAGAAGGAGCTCGGCGCGCTGGCCGCCCGCTTCGGCAAGATCGGCGTGGGCGCTCCGTTCGAGATGGGCGTCCACCAGGATAACAAGGCATCGACCCGCTACGTCGTCGATATCGCGCAGTCGGGCCTGGGCATGCCGAACCGCGACTACTACATCACGCCGGACGACGCCAAGCTGGCCGACACCCGCGCCAAGTACCAGGCGCACGTGGAGAAGATGCTGGCGCTGGCCGGCCACGCCAACGCCGCCGCCGAAGCGGCGCAGATCGTCGCGCTCGAGACCGACATCGCGAAAGCGCAATGGAGCGCGGTCGAGAACCGCGATCCCGTCAAGGCCTACAACAAGGTCAGCATCGCGCAGCTGAAGGCGCTGGCGCCGAGCATCGACTGGACCGCTTACCTCAAGGGCGCCGGCGTGGCTGGCAAGGTCGATTCGCTGATCGTCAGCCAGCCGACCTACCTGCAACGCCTCGACGCCGTCGTGAAGGCGACGCCGCTCGATGCGTGGAAGTCCTACTTCGAATTCCGCCTGATCAGCGCCTACGCGCCGTACCTGTCGCAGCCGTTCGTCGACGAGAGCTTCGCGTTCCGCGGCGCGGTGCTGTCGGGCGCCAAGGTCAATCGTCCGCTGCAGAAGCGCGCGATCGCCGAAGTCAATCGTTCGCTGGGCGAAGTGGTCGGCAAGGCCTACGTCGAGCATCACTTCCCGGCCGAGCGCAAGCAGCAGGTCGAAACGATGGTGCAGAACTTCCTGGCCGCGTTCAAGGAAGGCATCGAGACGCTGGACTGGATGACCGAGGCGACCAAGAAGCAGGCGCAGGTGAAGCTTTCCAAGATCAAGGTCAAGGTCGGCTACCCGAACCGCTGGCGCGACTACTCGGCGCTGGCGATCGCGCGCGACGACGTGGTCGGCAACGTGATGCGCGCGCGCGAGTTCGCGCACCATTTCGACATCAACAAGCTGGGCAAGCCGGTCGACCGCGACGAGTGGGGCATGACGCCGCAAACCGTCAACGCCTACTACAATCCGGAGATGAACGAAGTGGTGTTCCCGGCGGCGCGACTGCAATCGCCGCTCTACGATGCGAACGCCGAGCCGGCGATCAACTACGGCGCGGTCGGCATCTCGATCGGCCATGAGATCAGCCATGCGTTCGACGACCAGGGCGCGCAGTTCGACGGCGACGGCAACCTGCGCAACTGGTGGAGCGACGAAGACCGCAAGCAGTTCGCCGCGCGCGGCAAGGTGCTGGTGAATCAGTACGGCGCCTACAGCCCGCTGCCTGGCTACACCCTGAACGGCGAGCTGACGCTGGGCGAAAACATCGCCGACAATGCCGGCGCCATCATGGCCACGCGCGCCTACAAGATCTCCCTGCACGGCAAGCCGGCGCCGGTGATCGACGGCTTCACGGCCGAACAGCGCCTGTTCATGGGGCTGGCCCAGGCGCGCCGCGGCAAGGCGCGCGATCCGGCGCTGATCGCGCAAGTGAAGTCGGACCCGCATTCGCCCGCCGAATTCCGCGTCAACGGCAGCCTGCGCAACCACCCGGGCTTCTATGAGGCCTTCGACGTCAAGCCGGGCGACAAGATGTACCTGGCGCCGGAGCAGCGCGTCATCTTCTGGTAACTCGGACCGTGGGTCTGGGGTCTGACCCCGCGGGGTCAGACCCTGGTGTAGCCGCCATCTTTTGCTATGCTGTCGGAAAATCCAATCACGGAGTAGCAAAATGGTTTCGTTACAAGAGCAGTTCCTGAAAGCCGGCTTGGTCGACAAGAACAAGGTAAAGCAGGCCAACCAGGAAAAGAGCAAGCAGAAGAAGGTCGAGCGGCGCACCGGCACGCAGACCGTCGAGGAGTCGCGCCTGGCCGCCCTCGAGATGCAGCGCAAGAACGCCGAGCGCGCGCGCGAAGCGAATGCCCAGCGCGACGCGGCCGCCAATCAGAAGGCGATCGCCGCGCAAATCGCGCAGATGGTGCAGAAGAACCGCCAGAGCAAGGGCGCAGGCGACATCGCCTACAACTTCACCCACGGCACCAAAATCGAGCGGATCTATGTGTCGGCGGCGGTGCAGGAGCACCTGAAGGCAGGGCGCCTGGTGATCGTGCGCCTCGGCGACACCACCGAGCTGGTGCCGCGGGTTATCGCCGACAAGATCGAAGAGCGCGATCCTGCGCTGGTGGTGCGGGTCAAGAAGGCCAGCACCGCGGTGGAGGAGGACGATCCGTACGCCGCATTCCAGATCCCCGATGATCTGATGTGGTAGAGGCAAAATGGGGCCAGGCCTGCAGGACCAGGCCCCGGTATCACGACAGGAAGTAATCCACCGGCTTCAGCGGCGCCGGCACGTCGGGGTCGCCTAGCGCTTCGCGCAAGTCAATCTCGATGGTGCGGCAGACCGCATCGAGCGCCAGGTCGTTGGCGGCGGCCCCGAACGGTTCCTCGATCTCGTCGCCCAGCGCGTCCAGCCCAAAGAAGGTGTACGCCACGATCGCCACCACGAACGGCGTCATGAAGCCTATCGTGTCCACCAGGCCGAACGGAAGCAGGAAGCAGTACAGGTAGGCCGTGCGGTGCAGCAGCAGGGTGTACGAAAACGGGATGGGCGTGTTCTTGATGCGCTCGCACGCGGCGCCCGAGCCGACGAGTCCCGACATGGTCGTGTCGATCGACGCGGCCAGGCAACTGTCCACCTGGCCGGCGCGGATGCAGTCGCGCAGGTCCGCGCCCATCCGGATCATGAGGAAATGTGGCTGGTTCGACGCCTTCTGCAAATCCTCCCACTCGCCCGCCGCCAGCAGGGGCTTCAGATCCCCGGCGGCGCTGGTCTCGCGCAGGCGGTGGCGCAGCGCGTGGGCGTAGGCGATGGCCCGGTAGATCATGCGCGCGCGAACATCGGTCAGCGCGCATTCGACCGGCACGCCGGTGTCGATCAGGCTCAGGCACTGCCGCGCGAGATTGCGGCTTTTGAGCACCACATCCCCCCACAGCTTTCGTCCTTCCCAATATCGGTCGTAGGCGGAGTTGTTGCGAAAGCCGAGGAAAATCGCCAGCGGTAATCCCATCAGTGTGAAGGGAATCGTGGTGAGCGTGATTTTGTGGTGCAGCAGCGCGCCGCCGGTCCAGGTCACGGCGATCGCCAGCAGCGTGGTCACCAGCAGGCTTTTCCAGATCCGCCCCAGGATCGAGCCGCGCATCGTCAGGAACAGCCGCAGCCCGGAAGGGCGGTCACGCACGATCATGGTGGACTCCATCGAATTCGGAATGACGATTATGGCCGCTGGCGCTGGTTTTGGAAAATGCCATGCCATCGACGGCCCATTCCTTCAATTCTGCAATCTGTCGCACATCGCGGGAAAAAAACGGCGCGTGCAGACAAAATATCGCTCATCAATTACAACAATAAGGTGAAGATCATGTCCCTCCGTCAAATTGCAGCACAGCGTCCCGTCCTTGCCGCCGTGCTGTGCGCCGGCCTCCAGTTCCTGATCACGGGACTCATCATCCAGGCGGGAATCGCCTTCGCGCCCGCGGCCGCTTTCGGCAAGGTCAAACTGGTGGCCTTCGCGTCCACCGTGATTTTTCCGCTGGCGATGGCGCAGGCGCTCGGGCTGTGGCGCCAGGTCGGCCTTGAATGGAGCAAGGCGCGGCCTGGCCACGTCTTCTTCGCCAGCATGCTGCTGTGCGTCCTGTTCGCGTCGATGGGCTTTCATGCGAACGACCAGCATCCGTTCGCTCCCGAAGTGCTGATCCAGTTCATCAACGCGTTTGGCGAGGAACTGCTGTTCCGCGGCGTCATATTCGCGATCCTGCTGAGCCTTCCGCGCTGGCAGGCCATCGTGATCTCCGGTGTCCTGTTCGGCGCCATGCACCTGATGCATGGCTTCATGGACGGCAACTGGAATCACGCGATGTGGTGGGCGGCGGCGACCTGCCTGTCCGGTGCGATGTTCGCGGCGGTGCGCTATGGCACGGGCAGCCTGTGGCTTGTCATCGTCCTGCACATGGTGCTGAACCTGTGCAAAATCTACTCGAACATCGAATTTGCCGCCGGTCCGAACGCGCTGCTGATCGCCGAGCGCGTGGCGTACGGGTTCGAGATTGCCCTGACCGCGTACGTGATTTTCATGGGATCGGCGCGCGAGAAACTGGTGCAGGTTCGTTCAGCCAGCGTTCAATAAGCAGCGACGAAGGAGGCGAACCATGAGCGTCGACCTGGATCTGCTCGAACGCTGGCTGGCGGGATGGAGCTTGTCGCGGGGACTGCCGCTGCCTGCGCGCGCCGGCGGCGGACTGGTGGTCGAAGTCGGCTGGCCGGATCAGCTGCGCCGCCACGTGTTCGTCGATGCCGGCCGCGCGCTGCAGGAATGCGCGGCGCGCATCCACGCTCCTTTCATCCACCTGAAGGCCGCGGTCGATGCGGACGCCATGCGGCGCGCGCTGCCCGCGCACTGGCAACTTGACGCTGCGCGCTATGTGATGAGCTGTCCTTCGGCGATGGAGAGGCGGGGCGCGCTTCCACCTGGTTACCGCGCTTTCGTGGGAAAGGAAAACGGCGTGGGCGTTGTGCGCATCGCCGACGCGGATGGCCAGGCGGCGGCTTCAGGGTATGTCGTGCTGAATCAGGGAACGGCGATCTTCGACCGCATCGAAACGCTCGCGCCCCATCGCCGCAAGGGGCTGGGCAGCGCTTTGATGCGCGAACTGGACGCCCTGGCGGCAGAAGCCGGCGTGGTCGAACGGCTGCTGGTCGCGACCGCGGAGGGAAGGGCGCTGTACGAGCGCCTCGGATGGCAGGTGCTGGCGCCGTATTCGACCGCAGTCTTCGCTGGGCCGCCGTAACCAGCTTCGCAGCTCAGAGTGTGGGCATCGGCAGGCGCACCGAAAACGAGCTTCCGCGATCGACGCCGGCGCTTTCGGCAGTCACGGTGCCATCGTGCGCTTCCACCAAGTTCCGGACCAGCGCCAGGCCGAGTCCGAGTCCGCCTTCTCGACCGTTTTTCGGCCGCTCCGCCTGGACGTACAGTTCGAACAGGTTCGGCATCAGGTCCGGCGCAATGCCGATGCCGTTGTCGGCGACCGTGATGACCACGACGCGGTCGATCACCTGGAGGTTCAGCGAGATGCGGCCGCCCTCCGGGGTATAGCGAACGGCGTTGGTCAGCAGGTTGCCCACCACCTGGAGCAAGCGCGTGCGATCGCCGTGCACGATCGATGGCGTCGAAGGGATGGCAATGTGGAGGGTATGATCCTTGCGGCCCGCAAATGGCGTGACCTGTTCGATCGCATCGTTGATGACCTCATTGACGTCGATGGCGGCGCGTTCGATCAGCACCTGGCCGCGGCTGATGCGCGAAATATCGAGCAGGTCTTCGACCAGGCGCGTCATGTGCCCGACCTGGCGCGCGACGATCTTCCCGACCTGCGCCGCGCGCTCCGCGGAGGGGCCGGCCAGCAGCACCTGCGCCGCCATGCCGGCGGCGGACAAGGGGCCGCGCAGCTCGTGGCTGAGGATCGACATGAACTCGTTCTTGCTGTCGTCGGCCGCCACCAGCATGCGCGCTTTCTGCGCCAGCACCGCGTTGACCGTTTCGATGCGCTGGTTGGTCTCTTCGAGGCGCGCCGAGACGATCATCAATTCTTCCTGGCGCGTGTGCAGATCGCCGAGCGCCGTCTCGAGTTCGCGATTGTGCTGTCGCGCGTCGGACAGCGCCAGGTTGTTGGGCAGTTCTCCCAGTTGCGCCAATAGTGTTTCGATGGTGCGATCGCTGACGCGCGCCGCGTTTGCCGGCAGGGTCTTGGCGGCGATGATTTCCGTGCCGACGTCAGCCTCGGTCTTAATTTCGAAGCGGTCCATTAGCCGGCGCGCCGAAAGAATGCCCACGCCCAGTCCGGCGGCGGAGCGGTAGCGGCCTTCGATGATCGCATCGAGATCGGCAATGCCTGGTCCCTCATCGCGCACCGTCACCACCAGCTGTTGGATCGCGCCCGGCTGCACGATTGAGAAAGCCACGGCGCCCGTCCCCGCATACTGAAAGACATTGCGCGCCAGTTCGGAGACCACGGTCGAAATGCGCGATTGGTCCAGCATCGCGAACCCCAGCAAGGCCGCGATCTGTTTCGCGCGCTGCCGCGAGGCGAAGACGTCGTGTTCGTTCTTGATCCTGATGCTGAGGATCGGATACGCCTGCGCCGCGCGGTCCTTGGCGACGGGGGCGGTGAATTTTGGCGGCGTCGTGGTGCATGAGCCCGTGCGGGCGTACAACCGATGTAGAAGGACATGCGGTCCAGTGGTCTTACGGGGGAGATATTTCAATGGGACCTTTCCGGTCGCGCGAGGTGCTGCTTGACTGGCGGGATGCATCGGACGAATCCCTGCGCCAATCGAAGGGATTATACAGTGGACGGTGTTGGGAGCTTCTTTTGCTCTGGATGAACCCGTGCAACCTCCAGTCAAGCGTACGCAGCAACAAGCGAAGTACACTTCATGATCGGAAACAATTGTCTAGGATATGAGTTCGTGGCAGGGGGCGATCGAAACAGAATAATTGGAGTGGGCGATGGATATTTCAGTGCATTCACTGATGCTTGCGATTAAGGCTCTGCAACGAGATATTGATCATCATAAAGCGCAGATGGGCGATCAGTTATCGGATGAGGATCATGATTATCACGGTCGCTATGTCCTCGATCTAATGCGCGCGTTGGGTGAGATCGGCGATGTCTACGAGCGATCTCGGGCACGGGCCCCGGAAGCGCCCGCGCTGGAGCAATTATTGAATGGTGGTTGACGACGCGGCAACGACGTTGGTATCGAACGCGATCATTCGAATCTCAGCGATGCGCCGGGAGTCTTGTCCCTGACGGCAAGCGTGCCAGCGAACCAAAGCTTCTTTCGGGTACACATTTGCGCACCGCTTTTGCGTTGCCGGCGATGCGCCGCGCTGCCCTCTCCCAGACCCCGCACTCAAGCCATTTTCCGCTCCGCGTTGACGAAGCTCATCGGCGCGCGCAGAACTCAGCCCTGCAGTTCCGGGTCAAAGTGAAGCGTCCTGTATTTCGGATCACGCGCATCGCGGTTATCGGGGTACGGGCGCATCCATGCGCCGATCCTCGGTCGGAGCATGATTATCCTGTGCTGTCGGGACACCGCAACGCGGCTGCCGAAGACGGGTTCTTCATCCTTCACCTGGGGAAAAAAATGCGATCCATGAGTTCAACAGAAGGAACAGGACGGCGCTCGATCTGGTTGCTGCCGTGCTTGCTTGCGGCCCTCGCGATCGCAGGTGCGGCCGGCGCCGGGCAGGCCCCAACGCAGGCCGACGCGGGGGCCGACATTCGCGCTGCCGCGCCGACGACCTATCGCGTCATCAACCTCGGCGCGGGGGATATTGCCACGCTGCCGGCAATCAATGACAGTGGCCAGGTGTCTTTCTCGCTGCAAACCGACGTCGGCGTTGCAGGGTTCTTCTATGACGGCAAAGCCTCCCGGGATATTGGCACGCTGGGCGGTGGCACCACCTATGCGGTCGGGTTGAACAACGCGGGGCAGGTAGTCGGCAGCTCCACGACCCCGGCCGGTTTCGGCCATGCGTTCGTGTGGAGCCGCGCCGGCGGCCTGATCGATCTTGGCACCCTCCCGCAGCGGGACAGTTCAGGTGCGAATGCGATCAATAACCGCGGCGTTGTGGTCGGCAATTCAGACGGGGTGCCATTTACTCCCACGCGTGCGTTTCGGTGGAGCGCCGTTGGCGGCATGGAAGATTTGGGCGCGTTCACGCCAGGAATTGACAGCTTCTCCAACGCCGTAGCGCTCAACGATCCGGGCCTCATAGCAGGCACTTCGTCCACCGCCGACCTGAACCTGGACGCATTCGTGTGGACGCCGGGGCGCGGGCTGATCGATATCTCCCCTGCGGGCAGCGTCGCAGCCCTGCCTGTCGCAGTCGACGCCAAGGGGCAAGTCGGCGGCGCGATCGCTGTCCCTGTGCCGGGCAGTCCCACCGCTTACCACGCATCCTTGTGGACCCGCGCGAATGGCATGCTCGATCTCGGAACGGCGGGGGGCACAGAATCGTTTGTGCTGGCGATGAGCTCTGATGGACACGTGACCGGTGTCATCAATCTCGCCAGCGGCGATCAGCATGCGATGACATGGACGCGGTCTGGCGGAATGGTGGATATCGGCACGCTTGGCGGAGCGTCCTCGCGTGCCCTCGGCATCAACAACTACGGGCAAATAGTTGGCTCGGCCAGCGACAAGAGCGGCGATTTCCGCGCGTTTCTCTGGACCGCCAAGCAAGGCATGGTCGACCTGAACAAGCGCCTGCGGAACGCTCCCGTAGGCCTCGTGGTGGACGCGGCAGTGGTGATCAACGACAACGGTGCGATCGTGGCAACCTCGAACGCCGGGCTGGTGTTGTTGCAGCCCGTCGACGGCCGCAAGGGGCCGCACGCGCTCGGCCCGATAGCGGCGGCCGACCTGGTGAAGGTGGGCGCGCCGCTGGACGCATCGGTCAGCTTTGCCGATGAAGACCTGGTCGGCACGCGCGGCGTCACCTGGTCCTGGGGCGACGGCAGCGGCGGCCAGGCCGGCAAAGTGCGCGAGAGCGGCGGCGCCGGCAATGCCACGGCCAGCCACAGTTACGCCGCGCCGGGCATCTATTCGGTGCGGGCCACGGTGGTCGATAAAGCCGGCAACAGCGCGGCGGTCAGCCGCAAGGTCATCGTCTACGAGCCGTCCGGCGGCTTTGTTGGGGGCAGCGGCGTGGTCATGTCGCCGCAGGGGGCGGTCAAAAAGGCACCTATCCAGGCCGGCAGGGCGAGCTTTAGTTTCGCCGGGCCATTGAACATGAGTGCACAGCTCACGGGCAGCAAAGCGCAGCTGCACTTTGACGTTGCCGGGCTGAGTTTTCGTAGCAACAATGTAAGAACGGTAGCGCTGAAGGGAGTGACTGGACAGTTCGAGGGCAGCGGCGCGGTCAATGGCGCCGGCGGCTACAAGTTCACCCTGGCCACGACGGCAGGCGCAGCGGCGAATCCGGGCGACCGAGGGCGCTTCAGCCTGAAGATCTGGCATACCGACCCCGCGACCAGGAAAGACGTGGTCGATTACGATAGCCAAGGGGCGCGCCAGGGAGTCGCCACTGGTTCAATTGTGGAGGGGCGGATGCTGCTGGAGTAGCCAGCGTTTAGCGGCTACGCGCCACACGCCGCAACGGTGCTGCGCGCACTGGCGGCGGAATGCGCGTTCCAATAACAAAAACGCCACCCGATGGTGGCGTTTTATTTGTTCTTGGTGGCCCGGGGCGCAACCGAACGCAAGCCCGCTCTAAGGCTACGATCGTGTTCCATAGTGAGTTGCCCCATCAAAGTTGCCCCAATTACCAACTCTCTAGCAAATTCGATTCACGAAATTCATCTTCCAACGTCGGTCGAATCCTTACTCATGTTAGATGCCACAGGGAGATTTTTCAAGTCGATGTACAGTGCTCAGTACGGCGATACTTGTAAAAGATGTCTATGAAAATAAGAAAAATGATCGACAAGCGCATCAATTACAACGCAGGGTTGCGGCGACAGGCTAAATCGGTAGCTGATCGCTGCCGTTCTCTAAATTCCGCTTCCGACCCATAGGGGACCTCGCGCAGCAACGCGATTAAAGGGCAGCCTCACCGAACACGCGAGCATGCCAGTACATTTGGGGTGCGGCAAACCAATTTTCATTCTTGGTCGTTCGGAATTGAGCAAGTTGAGCCATCGGTATTTGATAGCGACTGAACAAAGCTAACAGGTCTCTGAGGGACGCCTGTGAGAGGTTCGTTCTGACAACCAATGAATCTTGTTCCCACCGAAGAACGCCAGGAATCTGGGTTGCCCACTCAAACATATGCCTCTCGTCGAGCTGCGAACCAAAATGCACGCCTGAGCAGTCGAGAGAAATCATTGGTCTCCTTGTCTTTCTAAGTCCGCTTCTGGCCGTTTGCTGACTATTGTACTCAACACCCGGCTGGCTGTGTCCGCTTCCGCCGAAGCGGGCGGTCATGCAGTTTCATACGCTTTGATCAGTTGATCCTCACACTGCGCCGTGGAAATGTGAAGAAGTATCGTACGTTGTAGATCGACGATCGAATGGACTGCGACGTTCTTGGAAAACCAAAAAACTTCCTCCAATGGCTCATCTGTGTGCCAGGTGGTTGTGACGAAACCGTCATCCGGAATTGGTTCCTCGCTATACTTATCGATATTCGCCCAGTCTACTGAGTCATCCCAAGAACTGCACTCGGTTCCCCGCGCCTAGGCAGCCAGACCGAACAATCCAATCGCTTACCAATGACTGCCACTCGGGCGACACTTCCGCATCAGCAATTACGACCATCCGAGTTGGCTCGTTGGCGATTTCGGGGAGCGATGATTCAGGTTCCAGATGGAGATAAATTATTCGGTCGGACACGAAGTCACCTTGAATATCGAATGACGGCTCCTGGCCGCTTGTACCCGTTCGCACTGTTGAGCGGCACCGGCGCCTTCTGGCCCGAAGCGGACATTCAAGTGCCGCTCAGCCAGCCTGAATCGAATGACCGCCCGGCACGCGCTTTAATAATAACTCTGGTGTGCAGGGAGTACCCTTGAACACCCCAAGGCGCCGGGGTTGCATGCAATACCACCGACGACACATCTGCTTCTTCAAACTCATGCTTGCGCAATATCGCAAGGGTTGTTGAGTGGAGCGATGCCAACGCGAGTCGAAGCGGGCGGAGTTCCGCAATATGATCGGGATAGGGTTCAGCGACTAAAAGTTCAATGCTTGTCGTTTGAAGTCCTGCCTCCCGCAGAGCTAACGCTAAATGAGGGGAAATATAGCTCAACCCGCTTGCCGCATGATGCGCAATATCGTGTGCCACGCCCGCGAGAACGGAGACTCTTCCCGTACTAAAATCCTCAAAAGCTGGTTTGGCGAGTTTGATCGTCTGCTTCTGGCCGGAAGCGGAAGTTCGGCACGCTTCAGTCTACGTCATTTGTTGCCTTTTGGGTAAATCGCTGGTCTTGTTGGAGATGCTAAATCGAGCCTGATGTTACTAATCCAACGGTGTTTTTACCGACTCAAATTTCGGTGTTTCCTTCAACACCTGTACGCAATCGGTCTTACCTGCCGGTTCTGCAGTTTTAATTCGATTCCGTTGGCGGGGAGAGAATAGGCGCGGGCGACGAACGATCCGGCAGGTAGGCGTTTCTGCCGTACTCGACTTTGCAAACTCTTGTACCGGTAAATCTGCCCGCGGGGGCGATTCGAGCCGAGCGAAGGCGAGGAAGCCCGTTAGGGCGCACCCCCGCGTATCACGGTGCTCCTCGAGAGCACCGTCCGCTGGGCGATGCCGGACGGCGCATGGTGTTCCTTAGGCCGTCGAATGAATTTGCGTTTGCGTTCGCATGCTGTGCGGGAGAAAGGACAGCTTGGCGAGATCACATGTGATCTGATCATTGCTGCCTCTTGAACCCGGCTTCGTGTTGAGGCCGTCGCGTGATTTTCTGTCGGCGGTGTCAATAGCGCAAGTGTCGCCCGCGGGAAATTTGCTGTTGTGGAATTGCTAACGCCGCTTGATGCAGCTCATCAGCCACCGGTGCAGTCCGATTACAGTGGTGGTCGACGAGTCGCTGGTTAGGAGCAAGCCATGTTTTCGCTTCGCTCAAACGGCTTGCCCTGCGGGGCCATCTCTCGCTGCGCTCGCCAGAACCCAAAATAAAAATCATCCGTCCGCGCATCATGCCGCCCGATGTCTCCACGCCCAAATCCGCCGGCGGCCGTCCCAAGGGCGACCCCGCAGCTGTTCGCAGCGCAACGATCGGCGTCCGTGTTTCAGCCGGCGAGTACGCAATGCTGCGGGCCAAAGCCGCACGAATGCACATGGCGCCGGCCCAGTGGCTGCGCGAGGCGGCCCTTGCACGGCGCCTGCCATCTCCCCCGGTCGCTGCGATTAATCGCGAGCAGTACGCCGAATTGGCCAGGCTGTCCGCAAACATCAATCAGCTGGCCAAGCTTGCCAATGAAGGCGCGAGAGTCACCGTTGCAAAGACGCTGCTCATGGCCATCGGCGCAGAGACCAAGCGATTACGCCTGGCCCTGCTCGGGATCGAAGCAGACCATGATCGCTAAGGCAGTGAAGGGGACTGGATTTCGTGGGGTCCTTCAATACGACTTGGAGAAGGACCAGAGCCGCATCATCGACACCAATATGGAAGGCCGCAATGCACGCGACCTGGCCGCGGAGTTTGGCGAGATTAGGAAGTTGCGCCCGGGGCTTGGCAAAGCGGTACTGCACGTCTCGTTGTCTGCCGCACCTGGCGAACATCTGGATGACACGCAATGGACGCAAATAGCCCACCGCTATTTGAATGGAATGGGTCTGGACCAGAATCAGTACGTCGCCACGCGCCACGTCGATACGGACCATGAGCATATTCACCTGATCGTGAATCGCATTCAATTCAACGGCGACGTCACGAGCGACAGTCACGACTACCGCCGCCAGCAGTTGATCATGCGCGAAGTGGAGCGAGACATGGGACTGCGCCAGGTAGCGTTGTCGTTCCAAGCGGAGCGACATGCGGCGACACGTGGCGAGATAGAGGAGGGGCTGCGCACCGGCATTCCGTCGACGCGCCAGCAACTGCAGCAGCTTTGTGATGCCGCGGCGCGGGGCTGCCCAAGCTTCACGGAATACGCGTCGCGACTCGAAGCAGCTGGTGTGGACCTGTTGCCGGTAACGCAGTTAGAGGGATCGAAGTTGTCGGGCCTTTCGTACCGCCTGGATGGCGTCATGATGAAAGGGAGCGATCTGGGCAAGCGCTACAGCCCGGCCGGACTATCGAAGCTAGGAGTAGGGTATGTCAAAGAGCGAGACCTTGAAGCAGTTAGCCGCAGCATCGAACGCAGCGCGATTGGCGGAAATGGGGCAGCAGATCGCAGCATTGCGGAGGGCGCGCATCGAGAGCGCGGAGCAATTGGCGGAGATGCTCGAGCCGTTGGCGCGATCGATGGCCGCGCTGGCGGTCGAGACGACCGAGACACTGTCGACAATCGGGCAGCGCAGCCGTCAGCTCGGCGAACAATTTCAGAGAGAGACGCAAGCCGCGACGGCGTCTTTGGAGAAGGCTTCGACGATGGCGCACATCGCGGCCGGCCGCCTAGCCGAGGAGAGCCGGAGATCGATCTGGAGCCGCCATCTGATCGCGCTGGCGACGGGAGTGACGAGCGCGATCCTCGTGAGCGTATTCTGGCTTTGGCTGGCCCCGCCGATAATCAACAACCAGGTGGACGTGGGGGAGATCGTGCGTCAGCTAAAGCCAGAGATCGCAGCCTTGAAGCCATCGAAAGGCAAATAGCAGCGATGGGGATTGAGCACTTTGATGTGCGAATTACGAACGTCGCGCGAGGAACGCGAATGGAGCGGAATTGGTCTCGGCAGGAGTTGCGACGCAGCGTTCCTTGGCTGAAGCGAATGAACGCGCTGGGTCATGATATCGGGCTTCGTCCCTCGGACCCGCATGGACTCATTCTGATCTCGAATCTCGATCGAGCAACGCTGGTGAAGGTGCGAGCCTTGGGACTTTCGCCGGCAGTCACCTTGGAGACCAGTCCGAACGAATATGATGCATGGATCAAGCTATCCGATACGCCGGTAACGGATAACATTCGGGCCGCCATTTTGGCCGGCGCAAGACGCCACCTGAAACTTTGTGAGACCGGCAGCGACATCAACCCGTATGGGTACCTTGCCGGTCTGACGAATCACACGGCGGCATTGAGGGACCGCGGCCCGAGCAGGTTCGTGATTGCGCGCACGGCGGGTGGTGCGGTCGCGGAAAGCGGTAAAAAACTAGTCGACGCTCTTGAGGTGAGCAACGGCCGCCCTGTCGCACCGCCCGCGCAGGAAAGGAACAAGCTTAACGAGCCTCAAATTACCGGCCGAACCGCGCAGCGCGAGCGGGGGCCATCGCGATGAACCAATTTTGGCGGCAACCCTGGACATTTCGCTCGTCTCATGCTATATTCTCACGGCTTAAGTCGGCATAGACTTGCAGCAGCCGAATTCAGCGCTTCCCTTAATATCAATTTCAAAGCAAAGGCAAGCATTACAGCTGAAGGTGTAACACGGCGGGGTCCGATTCCCCATAGTGACAACCATAAAGGATCAAAGAAGCGTAGTAAAAAACTCAACTCTACTTGTAAAGGAGCCCACCATGGCAAATAAATCCAATCGTAAGACTGGTTTCAAAGGGTGGGGGAGTGCTCGGATTCTGTCGCTACTTGGAAGTGTGGTCATTACCCTGCACTTCTATGCCGATTTAGCAAATTAGCCACCCTCGAGGTGGCTTTTTTGCATTTAAACCCGTTGGCGACCAGCTCCAACCGTCGAACTCAATTATTGGGCAACCTCACCCGAGCGCAATGTGTCCAAATAGTTTGCCCATTGCTGCATCATCGCAGTACGCTCCGGAAGATGCGCGGTGCGATTGTAGGCGCGGCCATGCGGATCGCGCACGGCATGAGCCAACTGGTGCTCGATCAAATCTGGACGAACCCCCAGCACTTCGTCCAAGATCGTCCGCGCCATCGCGCGAAAGCCATGCCCGGTCATCACGTCACGCTCGATCCCCATGCGACGCATGGCGGCGAGAATCGCGTTGTCGCTCATTGGCCGGTCGGTCGTTCTGCCACAGGGGAAGACGTAGATGCCCGTCCCTGTGAGCGGCCGCAGTTCCGAGAGGATGGCGATCGCCTGGCGTGAAAGCGGCACAATGTGGGGTGTCTTGGTCTTGCTGGAGGTAAAGCGCCACAGAGCGTTTGCGAGGTCGATGTCCGCCCACTTCGCTGTGCGCAATTCTCCCGGCCGGACGAACACCAACGGCGCCAAGCGCATCGCGCACGACACGATGAAGCTTCCCTTATAGCCGTGCAGGGTTCGCAGCAGCAGGGCCACTTCGTCCGGCTCGATCACGGCGGGGAAGTGGCGTACCTTCGCCGGCGGGATTGCGCCGCGCAGATCCACCGTAGGATCGCGCTCGGCGCGTTGCGTGGCCACGGCATAGCGAAACACCTGGCTGCAGTTTTCACGCGCCCTGTGTGCCGTCTCGATGGCGCCGCGTTCCTCGATGCGGCGCAGGACCGCCAGCAACATCGCAGGACTAATCTGCCCCGCGTTCTTCGATCCGATCCAGGGGAAGACATCGCGCTCCAGCCGACGAATGATCCGCACCGCGTGCGACTCGGCCCAATTCGGAGAGAACTTCGCGAACCACTCGCGTGCGACGGATTCGAAGCTGTCAGGATCTCCGTCCCTGCAAGTCACCTTGTTCTTCGCTTTGCGCTGCGCGCCGGGGTCGACGCCATCGTCCAACAGCTGGCGGGCTTCATCGCGTTTCATGCGCGCTGCCTTTAGGCCGACCTTCGGATATACGCCGAGGGATAGGCGCTTCTCCTTTCCGTCGAAGTGGTATCGGAAGCGCCACCACTTACCGCCGCTGACGGCTACCTCAAGGTAAAGGCCTGGGCTGTCGGACAGCCGGTAGTTCTTGTCGGCTGGCTTTGCCGCGCGTATCGCCAAGTCGTTCAGGGGCATGTCACACCTCCAGGTTGGGGCAACTTTATCCGGGCTGGGGCAACTGCTCTTGATGTTGCCCCAAAAAGTGACTGGAAGTTGGCGGACCGTGGCGGACTTATGCGGACGTAAAAAAACCGCATTCTCCTATGAGAAATGCGGTTTTTGCGTTCACCCGAGACGGGCTGAACATAATTCTTGGTGGCCCGGGGCGGAATCGAACCACCGACACAAGGATTTTCAATCCTCTGCTCTACCGACTGAGCTACCAGGCCAAGAGGCATGATTATAGACAGCCCAACCCATCTTTGCAAGTCCGGGCGACAACTTCTTTAATAATTGCTGCCGGTCGGCGCAAAACCGCCGCCTTTCAAGCCGCTATAATGCGTCGGATGAACAGCCAACCTACCTCCACCGCGCGGCACGACAGCGACGTCTGCATCGTCGGCAACGGCGCGATCGCCAAGACCACCGCGCTCGGGTTCGCCCAGGCCGGCCACCGCGTCACCTTGCTCATTCCGCCGTCCGCCCCCCAGCCGCCCGCGCCGCAGCTTGGCGCCGAACAGCCCTGGGACGTGCGCGTCTATGCCGTCAACCACACTGCGCACACGCTGCTGTCTTCTCTTAAAGTATGGGGCGCGCTCGACGCGGCCCGCGTGGCGCCGGTCGAGTCGATGGTCATCAACGGCGACGGCAAACAGCCGGGCGACCTGGCGTTCGACGCATTCGGCGCGCACGTCGGCTCGCTGGCGTGGATCGTCGAGGACCGCAACCTGAACCAGGCGCTGGACGCCGCGCTCAAGTTCGCACCGAACGTCAACATCGTCAGCGGCCGCGCCACCGGCCTTGCCGCCAATGCGGACGGCGCCACCGTCACGCTCGATGACGGCGCCGTCATCGCCAGCGCGCTCATCGTGGGCGCCGACGGCGGCCAGTCCTGGGTGCGCGGCCATTGCGACATCGGCCTCGATTACCGCTCCTACCACCAGCGCGCCGTGGTCGCCAATTTCAGCTGCGAGAAGCCGCACCACGGCGTCGCCTATCAGTGGTTCACCGGCCATGAGGGCATCGTCGCGCTGCTGCCGCTGCCCGGCGACCGCGTCTCGCTGGTATGGTCGGCTCCCGATGCGCTGGCCGAGACCCTGATGCGCGAGACGCTGTCGGAACTGGCGGTGCGCCTGGCGGTGCTGAGCGAGGACAAGCTGGGCGCGCTGCGGCCGCTGCAGCCCGAGTGCGTGAAGGACCTGCCGCTGGCGCTGATCCGCCCGCACGCGATCACCGCGCCGCGCGTGGCGCTGGTGGGCGACGCGGCCCACGTGGTGCATCCGCTGGCCGGCCACGGCATGAACCTCGGTTTCGCCGACGTCGCCGCGCTGCTCGACACCATCGCCGCGCGCGAAGGCCATCGCAGCATCGGCGACGAGCGCGTGCTGGCGCGCTACGCCCGCGCGCGCAAGGAAGACGTGCTGCTGATGCAGCTCGCCACCGACGGTTTGGCGCGCCTGTTTGGCACCGATCTCGAACCGGTGCGCGTGGTGCGCAATTTGGGGCTAAACTTGCTGGATAAGTTGCCCATGCTCAAGCGTCGGCTGATGGCCCAGGCGATGGGCAAATGAACATTTTAGTAACGAAGACGGGAAAATAATGCGTAAATCACAAATCGCGGTGCTGCTCGCCGCCACCCTGGTGGCAGCATGCGCCGGCGCCGAGTCGCCGGTCGAAGCGAACATCAAGAAGGTCGTCGAGCCGCGCCTCGGTCCCGGCGTAAAGATCGATTCGGTCAAGGAAACCCCATACGCGGGCCTGTATGAAGTGCGCGCCGCCGGCGACATCCTCTACACCGACAAGAAGGGCGAGTACCTGATCATCGGCCACGTCTACAACGCCAAGACCACCGAGGACCTGACCAAGGCGCGCATCGACGAGATCAACAAGATCAAGTTCTCCGACCTGCCGTTCGAGTCGGCGCTCAAGCAGGTCAAGGGCGACGGCAAGCGCGTGATCGCCGTGTTCGAAGACCCGAACTGCGGCTACTGCAAGCGCCTGCGCCAGACCACGCTGAAGGAAATCGACAACGTCACCATTTACACCTTCATGTTCAACATTCTGTCCGACGATTCCTTCGTCAAGTCGAAGAACATCTGGTGTGCGCCGGACCGCGCCAAGGCCTGGGACGACTGGATGATCTCCGGTAAAGCGGCTCCCGCCGCGCCGGCCAACTGCACCACGCCGAACGACAAGGTGCTCGCGCTGGGCCAGAAGCTGCGCATCCAGGGCACCCCGGCGATCTTCTTCGCCGATGGCAGCCGCATTCCAGGCGCAGTGGACGCCAAGACGCTCGAAGCGAAGCTCTCCAGCATCAAGCAGTAAGATTTTGGGTCTGATCTCGCGGGGTCAGACCCTGATATAAAAATAAATCAGACGCGCAGCGCCAAAACCAGGGGAACGACATGGTCACACTGAACATCAACGGCCGCGACATGCAAGTGGACGCGGATCCATCCACCCCGGTCCTGTGGGCGCTGCGCGACAACCTCCATATGACGGGCACCAAATTCGGCTGCGGCGCGGCGCTGTGCGGCGCCTGCACCGTGCATCTGGACGGCGCCCCGATCCGCTCGTGCATCACGCCGATTTCGTCGGTCGCCGGAAAAAAAATCACGACGATCGAGGCGATGGAGTCCGACAAGGTCGGCAAGGCGGTGCAAGACGCCTGGGTGAAGCACGACGTGCCGCAGTGCGGCTACTGCCAAAGCGGCCAGGTGATGAGCGCCACCGCGCTCCTGCGCACCAACAAGGCGCCGAGCGACGCCGACATCGATGGCGCGATGAGCGGGAACATCTGCCGCTGCGGCACCTATCAACGGATCCGCGCGGCCATCAAGGACGCGGCGAAAACCCTGGCCTGAGGAGAGCGATCGTGAGAGTCGAATGGATCAATCCCGAGGCGCTGGTGCGCCCGCTTGACGGCGGCATGTCGCGCCGCAGTTTCATCAAGGCCGGCGCGGTCGCCGGCGGCGGCCTGGTGCTGGGCTTCTTCATGCCCGGGGCGAACAAGTTCGCGCGCGCGGCCGATGCGCCAAAACCGGTCTATGCGCCGAATGCCTTCCTGCGCATCGCGCCGGACAACAGCGTCACCGTGATGGTCAACAGGCTTGAATTCGGCCAGGGCGTGCATACCTCGCTGCCGATGCTGCTGGCGGAGGACCTCGATTGCGACTGGTCGCAGATGCGCGGCGAACTGGCGCCGGCCGGCGACGCGTACAAGGATCCGGCGTTCGGCATGCAGATGACCGGCGGCTCGGGCAGCGTCGCGCACTCCTATTTGCAGTACCGCGAAATCGGCGCCAAGGCCCGCGCGATGCTGATCGCCGCCGCGGCCGACCAGTGGAAAGTCAGGCCGGAGCAGTGCACCACGTCCAAGGGCGTGGTGATGGGGCCCGCCGGCCAAAAGGCCAGCTACGGATCGCTCGCCGACGCGGCGATGAAGCAGCCTGTCCCCGCCACAGTGGCGCTGAAGGATCCAAAGGACTTCAAGGTGATCGGCAAGCCGACCCGCCGCATCGATGCGCGCGCAAAGTCGACCGGCAAGCAGCAGTTCGGCATCGACTTCATGCCGCCGAACACCAAGGTCGCGGTGGTGGCGCGTCCGCCGGTGTTCGGCGCCAGGGTCGCCAAACTCGACGCCGGCAAGGCGAAGGCGATCAAGGGTGTGATCGATGTACTGGAAGTGCTGACCGACCGCGGCGGCCGCGGCGTGGCGGTGATCGCCGACGGCTACTGGCCGGCGAAGCAGGGCCGCGATGCGCTCGCCATCGAGTGGGATACCGGCAGCCTGGAGAAGGTCAATTCGAGCAGGCAGATGGCCGATTTCCTGGCGATGACGAAAACGCCCGGCGCCGTCGCCATCAAGGGCGACACCACGAAACTGGCCGCGGCGCCGAAGAAGATATCGGCCATCTATGAATTTCCATATTTGGCGCACGCGCCGATGGAGCCGCTCAACTGCGTGGTCGATCTGACCGCCAACAGCTGCACCGTGTGGGCCGGCACCCAGTTCCAGACCGCCGACCACGCTGCCGTCGCCGCGACCACGGGCCTGAAACCGGAACAGGTGACGGTCAACACCATGATGGCCGGCGGCGGCTTCGGCCGGCGCGCCGTGCCGACCTCCGACTACATCGTCGAAGCCGTCAATGTCGCCAAGGCGTATCGCGCCGCCGGCAAGACAGGCCCGGTGAAAGTGATCTGGAGCCGCGAAGACGATATCCGCGGCGGCTACTACCGGCCGTCGCATGTGCACCGCGCCGATATCGGGCTCGACGAGCATGGAAAGATCGTCGCCTGGGATCACGCCATCGTGGGCCAGTCGATCATGGCGGGCACGCCGTTCGAAGCGTTCATGGTCAAGAACGGCGTGGACGGCACGATGGTCGAAGGAATGGGGGCGCCGTACGACGTTCCCCTGAACCTGACCGCGCATACCGCCAAAGCCAATGTACCGGTGCTGTGGTGGCGCTCGGTCGGCTCGACCCACACCGCGTTCGTGATGGAGACGCTGATCGACGAAGCCGCGCACATCGCGGGTATGGATCCGGTCGCGTACCGCAAGACGCTGATCAGCGCGAAGCACCAGCGCCACTTGGCCGCGCTCGATCTCGCGGTCGCGAAGTCCGGCTACGGCAAGAAGAAGCTGCCGAAGGGCCGCGCGTACGGCGTCGCTCTGCACGAATCGTTCAATTCGGTCGTCGCCTACGTGGTCGAAGCATCGGTGGTCAAGGGCGTGCCGAAGCTGCACAAGGTGACGGCCGGCGTACACTGCAACCTCGCCGTCAATCCCTTGACCATCGAGGCGCAAGTGCAGGGCGCTGTGCTGATGGCGCTGGGGACCACACTGCCGGGCGCGGCGATCACCCTCAAGGACGGCGTCGTCGAACAGCAGAACTTCAGCGACTACACGGTGGCGCGCATGCCTGACATGCCGCACGTCGATGTGTTCATCGTGCCATCGGGCGACGCGCCGACCGGCATGGGCGAGCCGGGTGTCCCTCCGCTGGCGCCGGCGTTCGCCAACGCTATCTTCGCCTTGACTGGCAAGCGCCTGCGCAAGCTGCCCTTCGACCTGACGGCGGCGTAAGCCTCGCATGACCCCTGTCGGCATTTTGCTTGCAGCCGGCAGGGGCCGTCGCTTTGATCCATCCGGACAGCGCAACAAGCTGCTGCAGCCGCTGGCCGGCGGCGAGCCAGTCGTCGTCGCCAGTGCGCGTTCGCTACTCGCCGTTCTGCCGAAAGTGATCGCGGTGGTGCGCGACGACGACGTCGCGACGCTGCTGCGTGCGGCCGGCTGCGACGTGACCGTCTGCACCGATGCCGATCAGGGAATGGCGCGCTCGCTGGTCCACGCGGTGCGTCATTCCCTGCCCGCCGCGCGCTCATGGCTGATCGCCCTGGGCGACATGCCGCACGTGAGCGAAGCGACCATCCGGGCGCTGTCCGATGCGGTGGCCCGCGGCGCGGCCATCGCGGCGCCTGTCGCTGCCGGCCGCCGCGGAAATCCGGTGGCGTTCGGCCATGCATGCCTTGACGACCTGCTGGCGCTGGAAGGCGACCAGGGCGCGCGCGGCGTGCTCAAGCTGCATCCGGTGACCGAAGTGCCGGTGGACGATCCGGGCATCTTCGCCGACATCGACCAGCCGTCCGTCCTGTAGCTGCCGGAAAAATCCGGCTACACTAGCGACTCCTCAGCGGGAGAAAACACACCATGAAAAAAACAAACCCAAAAAAGCAGCCCGCCATCCAGTACACCATCGTGCCGCGGGACCTGGCCGGCCACCTGTTCGATGTGACCGTGACCGTCGCCTTGCCGTCGCCTGACGGACAGGTGTTCGCGCTGCCGGCCTGGATCCCTGGCAGCTACATGATCCGCGAATTCGCGCGCAACATCATCCGCATCCGCGCCGAATCGCACGGCAAGCCGGTTGCGCTGGCCAAGGTGGACAAGCATTCGTGGCGCGCCGCGCCCGTCGACGGTCCGCTGACGGTGAGCTACGAAGTCTATGCCTGGGACCTGTCGGTGCGCGCCGCCCACCTCGACCAGACCCACGGCTTCTTCAACGGCACCAGCGTGTACCTGCGCGTGCTGGGGCAGGAGCACATGGCGCACCAGGTCGACATCCAGCGTCCGCACGACCCGGCCGCGAAATCGTGGCGCGTTGCGACCTCGCTGCCCGAGCTGGGCGCGAAGCGTTACGGCTTCGGCACCTACATCGCCGCCGATTACGACGACCTGATCGACCATCCGGTCGAAATGGGCGACTTCGCGCTGGCCACTTTCAAGGCGCATGGCGTCCCGCACGACATCGTCATCACCGGCCGCGTGCCGAACCTGGACATGGCGCGCCTGCAGGCGGACCTGAAGGCGATCTGCGAAACCCAGATTGCGTTTTTCGAGCCGAAATCGAAGAAGGCGCCGATGGATCGCTACGTCTTCCTGACGCTGGCGGTCGGCGACGGCTACGGCGGCCTCGAACACCGCGCCTCCACCGCGCTCATTTGCGCGCGTGCCGACCTGCCGGTGGCGAATACGCCGAAGCGGCTGGGGGCGGCCGACGGCTACCTGAAATTCCTGGGCTTGTGCAGCCATGAGTACTTCCACACCTGGAACGTCAAGCGCATCAAACCGGCCGCCTTCGCGCCATACGATCTGCAGGCCGAAACGTACACCCCGCTGCTTTGGCTGTTCGAAGGCTTCACCAGCTACTACGACGACCTGATGCTGGTGCGCGCTGGCCTCGTCACCGAAGAGGCTTATCTCAAGCTGCAGGCCAAGACGGTGGCCAGCGTCCTGCGCGGCAGCGGCCGCACCAAGCAGAGCGTGGCCGATTCGAGCTTCGACGCCTGGAGCAAATACTACCGCCAGGACGAGAACGCGCCGAACGCCATCGTCAGCTACTACACCAAGGGTTCGCTCGTTGCGCTGATGTTCGACCTGACCATCCGCGCCAAGACCAGCGGCAAGAAGACGCTGGACGACGTGATGCTGGCGCTGTGGCAGCGCTTCGGCCGCGACTTTTATGCGGCGGAAGCGCGCGGCGTCACGGAAGCGGAAGTCGAAGCGCTGTTCGACGAAATCAGCGGCCTGAAACTCAAGCCGCTGTTCGATCGCTACGTGCGCGGCACCGACGACCTGCCGCTGGCCAAGCTGTACGCGCCGTTCGGCGTGAAGCTGGCCGACGAACGCAAGGTGGCGAAGCCGTCGCTGGATGTGGCCACCGGCCGCGACGGCGCCGACTGCAAGCTGACGCAGGTGCACGAAGGCGGCGCGGCGCATCGGGCGGGATTGTCGGCCGGCGACGTGCTGGCCGCGCTCGACCGCGTGCGGGTGGCGGGCAATCCGTCCAATCTCGACTCGCTGCTGGGCCGCTACAGCGTCGGCGACACGGTCAAGGTCCACGCCTTCCGGCGCGACGAGCTGATGACGTTCAATGTGAAGCTGATGGGCGACCGCGTTCCCGGCATCGCGCTTGAAGTGACGGGCAGCGACAAGAAGCTCAAACGCCCGAGCGCGTAAAAAAGACGGGGTCAGGTCCGCGGGACCTGACCCCAAGTGTGCGGCCGCCGCGTATCGGGGTCTGGTCCCGCGGACCTGACCCCATGTTGCTCACGCCGGCCGCGCAATGCCGACTGCCGCGGAAATCCACAGCACCACGCCAAGCGCAATCCACGCGTAATTCGCTCCGGTAAGCCTGCTGTTGCGTGTCCCCTCGGGATCGCCGCAACTTTCATTGATCAGGCACTGCGCCTTGAAATAGAAAAACCACAGCGGAAAGATCATCGCCATCGACAGGTAATCCGTCACCGGCGAGCCGATCGATTTCCGCGCCAGTTTGTCGAGCACGCTGGCGATGAGGATCAGGATGACCATGAAGGTCGCGTGCGCGCCGTTCTCCCATTCGTCCAGCGATCCGCCCGCGTGCGCCCTGACCCGCCGGAACAGCGAATGAAAGAAGAAGATCCCGAAAATCGCCCGCGCCACCGGCCAGAACTTGCGCTCCTTCGCGTCCGGCGGGGAGCTGACCTTGTAGCACGACCACTGCTTGTACATCCAATAGATGGAATACAGTCCCATCGTCGCGAGGAACAGGATCGTGAATTTCCGCTTCGCGACGATGTAGAACCGGTCGGCCTGCACGACGTGTGGCACGTCGGCTTCCGGGATATCGGGGCTGGCGGGGGCGTCGATCATTGTGAGGGGCTCATGCGGTGATTAACCAATTGTTAATGTAGCACGAACGGAAAAATGGGGTCTGGTCCTGCGGACCTGACCCCATTTTGTTCGCCGCGATGCGCCTACTGCACCGGCGCCAGCGTCCGCAGCTGGAATCGGTAATCGGCGTTGAACAGGAAGGTCTCGGAAAACGTCAGCGACTGGCCGGGCCCGCTAGCGAGATTGAAGGGCTTGGGCAGCGGCCCCGAGCGCTGCACCGACGCCAGCGCGACTTTCGAAGCATCGTCGTCGCGCGAGCGCTGCACGGATACTTTGGTCGGCGTGCCTGTGTGGTCCACCGTGATGCTCAGCACCACGACCGCCGGCAGCATCGGCGGCAGCTTGCCGCTGAAGGTGTGGGCGGCGTTCAGGCGCATGATCTGCTCGGCGACGTCGGCCTTGTATGCGTCCACGCTGTCGAACGAGGTGCGCTGGCCCGGAAGCGGTGCGGGCGCGGAAACCGGCGCCTCCACCGCGGCATGCGGCGCTTCAGCTACCGCCGGCGCCGGCGCCGGCACGGCCGCCGGCGGTTGATGGCCGCACGCGGCCAGCAGCAGCATGCCCGCGCATGCTGCCTGGTACTTCACTACGGGTTTCATGATCAGTCGAACAGCCTGGCAAGTTCCATCCCGGGGTCGGGTTTGCGCATGAAGGCCTCGCCGACCAAAAATGCATGCACATCAGCGTCGCGCATGCGCCTGACGTCTTCCCGCGCCATGATGCCCGACTCGGTCACCACCAGCCGGTCGGCCGGAATGCGCGGCAACAGGCCGATCGTGGTGTCGAGCGAAGTCTCGAAGGTGCGCAGGTTTCGGTTATTGATGCCGACCAGTGGCGAACGCAGTTTCAGCGCCGCCGTTAACTCATCGCCATCATGTACTTCGACCAGCACATCCATGCCGAGTTCCATTGCGCAGGCTTCTAATTCGGCCATCAGGCCATGATCGAGCGCAGCGACGATCAACAGGATCGCGTCGGCCCCCATCGCGCGCGCTTCGTACACCTGGTACATGTCGATCATGAAGTCCTTGCGGATCACCGGGATGTCCACGGCGGCGCGCGCCTGTTTCAGGTAGTCCACCGAGCCCTGGAAGAAGTGCACGTCGGTCAGCACCGACAGGCACGCGGCGCCGTGGCGCGCATAGGTTTCGGCGATGTTCGCCGGCCGGAAATCCGCGCGCAGCACGCCCTTCGACGGCGACGCCTTCTTCACTTCGGCGATCACGCCGGCGCGGCCGTCCGCGATATGGCGGCGCAGGCTCGCCTCGAAGCCGCGCAGGCCGGCGCGCAGGCCGGCGTCACCTTCGACCTCGCCGCGCAGGCTGGCCAGGCCGCGGTATTTTTTGGCGGCGGCGACTTCGTCGGCCTTGACGGCGAGGATCTTGTTGAGGATATCGGACATAGTTGACTACTCAAGTAATTTTGGACAGGGCCAGCTTGACGCCGAGCCATGCGAAAAGGCCGCCGGTGGCGCGGTTCAGCCACAGCGAGGCGCGCGGATTGAGTTTCAGGCGTGAGCTGGCGCGCGCCGTGAACAGCGCCAGGCCGTTACACCACAACATGCCATTGATGTTGAAGATGCAGCCCAGGATGATGAAGGCGACCGCCTTGTGCGGCGCGTCGGCGTCGATAAACTGCGGCACGAAGGCGAGGAAGAATAGCGCCACCTTCGGGTTCAGCACATTGGTCAGGAAGCCCTGCGCGAAGATTTTCGAGTAGGGCAGGGGCGCCAGCGCGACGGGCGCCACCGCGTCGCGCGGCTTGCTGCGCACCAGCCCGAACGCCAGGTACAGGATGTAGGCGGCGCCGATGTATTTGACGACGCTGAAGGCGGTGGCGGAAGTCGACAGGATCGCCGACAGTCCCAGCGCCGCCGCGAAGATGTGCACAAACGTGCCGGCGCCAATGCCCAGCGCCGCCGTGCAGCCGGCACGCGCGCCCTGGGTGGCGCTGCGCGTCATGATCAGGAGCGAATCCGGCCCCGGCATGATGTTCAGCAGCAGTCCCGAAACGACGAACACGCCAAGGTCATGGATGCCGAACATGGCGCTCAACCCTGGCCGAGCTGCTGCGTGACCTGCACGAACTGCGCGAGCTTCGCCCGCGCCGCGCCCGACTGGATCGCCGCGCGCGCCTTGGCCAGGCCGTCCTCGATCGAACTGGCCACGCCCGCTGCATACAGCGCGGTGCCGGCGTTGAGCGCGACGATGTCGTAGGCGGCGCCCGGCTCGCCGTTCAGCGCCTCCATCATCATCGCCTTCGACCCGGCCGAATCGGACACCTTCAGGTTGCGGCTTGCGATCATCTGCAGGCCGAAGTCTTCCGGATGGATTTCGTATTCGCGGATTTCGCCGTCGATCAGCTCCCCGACCATGGTGGCCGCGCCGAGCGACACTTCATCCATGTTGTCGCGTCCGTACACCACCACCGCATGTTGGGCGCCGAGGCGCTGCAGCACGCGCACCTGAATGCCCACCAAGTCGGCGTGGAACACGCCCATCAGGATGTTCGGCGCGCCGGCCGGATTGGTCAGCGGACCGAGGATGTTGAAGATGGTGCGCACGCCCAGTTCGCGCCGCACCGGCGCCGCGTGCTTCATCGCCGCGTGGTGGTTGGGCGCGAACATGAAGCCGATCCCGGTCTGCGCGATCGACTGGGCGATCTGCTCCGGCTTCAGATTGATGTTGGCGCCCAGCGATTCGATCACGTCGGCGCTGCCGGACGAGGACGACACGCTGCGTCCGCCGTGCTTGGCCACGCGCGCGCCGGCCGCCGCGGCGACGAACATCGACGCGGTCGAGATGTTGAAGGTGTGCGCGCCGTCGCCGCCGGTGCCGACGATGTCGAGCAGGTTGGTGGTGTCGGCCATCGGCACCTTGGTCGAGAATTCGCGCATCACTTGCGCGGCCGCGGCGATCTCGCCGATGGTTTCCTTCTTCACGCGCAGGCCCATGATCAGCGCCGCGACCAGGGTCGGCGACATTTCGCCCGACATGATCTGGCGGAACAGGTGCAGCATCTCGTCGTGGAAAATCTCGCGGTGTTCGATACAGCGCAGCAGGGCTTCTTGTGGGGTGATCTTCATGGCGGTTTCCGGTGGTGTCAGCGTTCGAGGAAGTTCTGCAGCAGCTTGTGGCCGTGTTCGGACAGGATCGACTCGGGGTGGAACTGCACGCCCTCGATGTCGAACTCCTTGTGCCGCACGCCCATGATCTCGCCGTCGTCGGTCCACGCCGTCACTTCGAGGCAGGACGGCAGCGACGAGCGCTCGATCGCCAGCGAGTGGTAGCGGATCACCGTGAACGGGCTTGGCAGGCCCTTGAACACGCCGACGCCGGTGTGCGCGATCAGCGAGGTCTTGCCGTGCATGACCTGCTTGGCGCGGATCACGTTGCCGCCGAACGCGGCGCCGATGGCCTGGTGGCCGAGGCACACGCCCAGGATCGGCAGCTTGCCCTTGAATTCGCGCAGGATATCGACCGAGATGCCCGCCTGCGCCGGCGTCTTCGGCCCGGGCGAAATGCAGATCCGGTCCGGATTCATCGCCGTGATGTCGGCCAGCGTGATTTCGTCGTTGCGCACCGTGTGCACATGCTCGCCCAGCTCCCCGAAGTACTGCACCAGATTGTAGGTAAACGAGTCGTAGTTATCGATCATCAGCAGCATGTCAGAGCTCTCCATCCAGGCCGTCCTGGACCTGTTCGGCCGCGCGCAGAACCGCGCGCGCCTTGTTTTCGGTTTCCTGCCATTCCATCTCGGGGATCGAATCGGCCACGATGCCGGCTGCCGCCTGCACGTACAGCATGCCGTCCTTGATCACGCCGGTGCGGATCGCGATCGCCACGTCCATCTCGCCGCCGAAGCTCAGGTAGCCGCAGGCGCCGCCGTAGATGCCGCGCTTGGTGGGCTCGAGTTCGTCGATGATCTCCATCGCCCGCACCTTCGGCGCGCCGGTCAGCGTCCCGGCGGGGAAGGTGGCGCGCAGCACGTCCAGGTTGGACATGCCGTCTTTCAGCTTGCCCTCGACGTTCGATACGATGTGCTGCACGTGCGAGTATTTTTCCACCACCAGACGCTCGGTGACGTTGACGCTGCCGGTCTGCGAGATGCGGCCGAGGTCGTTGCGCGCCAGGTCGATCAGCATTACGTGTTCGGCGATTTCCTTCGGGTCGGCCAGCAGCTCCTTCGACAGTTCGGCGTCGCGCTCGGGCGTGCTGCCGCGCGGACGGGTGCCGGCGATCGGGCGCAGCGTGACCTTCTTGCCGCCGTCCGGCGCGGTCTCGTTGCGCACCAAAATCTCGGGCGAGGCACCGACGATCTGCATGTCGCCGAAATTGTAGTAGTACATGTACGGCGACGGATTCAGCGAACGCAGCGCGCGGTACAAGGTTAGCGGCGAATCGACGTAGGGCTTGCGGATGCGCTGGCCGATCTGCACCTGCATCAGGTCGCCGGCCATCACGTATTCGTGGGCGCGCGCCACCGCCTTCAGGTAGTCCGCCTTGTCGAAGTCGCGGATCGCCTCGGTGCGCACCGAGCTCGATGTGACCGGCGCATCGACGCCTCGCCGCAGCATCATGCGCAGGTCCTTCAGGCGCTGGCGCGCTTTCGCGTAGGCCTCGGGCTGGGTCGGGTCGGCGTACACGATCAGGTACAGCTTGCCCGACAGGTTGTCGATCACCGCCAGTTCTTCGGTGACCATCAGCTGGATGTCGGGCAGGCCCAGGTCGTCCTTCGGCGCACTGCCCGCCAGCTTGCGCTCGATGTGGCGCACGGTGTCGTAGCCGAAGTAGCCGGCCAGGCCGCCGCAGAAGCGCGGCAGGCCCGGACGCAGCGCCACCTTGAAGCGCGCCTGGAATGCTTCGATGAAGTCGAGCGGATTGCCTTCGTGGGTCTCGATCACGCTGCCGTTCCTGACGATCTCGGTGCGCGTGCCGAAGTTGCGCAGCACCGTGTTGGCGGGCAGGCCGATGAAGGAGTAGCGCCCGAAGCGCTCGCCGCCGACCACCGATTCGAGCAGGAAGGTGTTCTTGCCGGTGTTCTGGGTCTGGGCCAGCTTCAGGTACAGCGTGAGCGGGGTTTCGAGGTCGGCAAACGCTTCCGAGATGAGCGGAATGCGGTTGTAGCCTTCGTTGGCCAACGATTTGAATTCGAGTTCGGTCATGCTTTTCTCCAGGCCGCCGGGGGAGGGATGGCAGCGTTGGGTTTCAAAAAACCTGCCGGCGCGCGAGCGCAGGCAGCAATCGACGGGGGTTACTTAGCCCAGGATTGCCAGCGTCGCCAAAGCCAGGCCTCAAGGGCGCCGGGTTGGTTGACAGTGTGTTTTTTGGTGAAAAACATGTGTGTTTGCGTCAGTTTGCGGTGTGGTTATGCGAACTTATCAGGGTTGCCGCTTGCAGCAGCGATTCCACTATACCATCGGATTCGATTTCGTGTACAGGCTGCCCGTGGTTATAACCATATGGCACAGTGAGCACGAAGCAGCCGGCCGCGCGCGCCGCTTCGGCGTCGTTCGACGAGTCGCCAATCGCCACCACCTGCCCAGGGGGCAGCGCGAAATCGGCGCACACCTGCAGCAGCGGCATCGGGTCGGGCTTCTTGCGCGGCAGGCACTCGCCGCCGTAGACAACTTCAAAATAGGACGCGAGGCCCTTCTTTTCCAGCAGCGGCGCGGCAAACGCGATCGGCTTGTTGGTCACGCAGGCCATGCGCAGGCCCATGGACTTCATGGCATCGAGGCCGGCCAGCACGCCGTCGTACAGCGCGCTGTGGTCCCCGTTGATGGCGAGGTAGTGGCGCTGGTAGGCGGCCATCGCGTCGCTGATGCGCTGCTCCACGCCGGCCCCATCGAAATCGATCGCCAGCACGCCGCGGATCAGGTTCTCCGAGCCTTTGCCCACCAGCTGCTCGATGCGCTCGTGGCTGATGGCGTCCAGGCCGAAGTCCGCGCGCATGCGGTTGATCGCCACGTGGAAGTCCGGCACCGTGTCGAGCATGGTGCCGTCCAGGTCCACGATCACGCCGCGGATCGCCGCGTGCCCGGCTTTCATTTACTTGCCGACCTTGGCCAGTTCGGCGCGCATCGCGTCGATCACGCCCTTGTAGTCGGGCTGGCCGAAGATCGCCGAGCCGGCCACGAAGGTGTCGGCGCCAGCTTCCGCTGCGGCGGCGATGTTGTCGACCTTGATGCCGCCGTCGACTTCCAGCAGGATGTCGCGGCCCGATTCGTTGATCATGCGGCGCGCGATCGTCAGCTTCTTGAGCGCTTCGCCGATGAACGACTGGCCGCCGAAGCCAGGGTTCACCGACATGATGAGGATCATGTCGATCTTGTCCATCACGTGGTTCAGGTAGTGCATCGGGGTGCCCGGGTTGAACACCAGGCCGGCCTTGCAGCCGCTGTCGCGGATCAGCTGCAGGGTGCGGTCGATGTGCTCGGACGCTTCAGGGTGGAAGGTGATGATGTCGGCGCCGGCCTTGGCGAAGTCCGGGATGATGCGGTCGACCGGCTTGACCATCAGGTGCACGTCGATCGGCACCTGCACGTGCGGGCGGATCGCCTGGCATACCAGCGGGCCGATGGTCAGGTTCGGCACATAATGGTTGTCCATCACGTCGAAGTGGATGATGTCGGCGCCGGCGGCGACGACGTTGCGCACTTCCTCGCCGAGACGGGCGAAGTCGGCGGACAGGATGCTGGGGGCGATCTGGAATTTGGTCATGGCAAAGTGCAAAGCAAAAAAATGGAATGCGCTATTTTACGCTGTTGCCGGCCGTTGCCTTGCGCGCCAGCCGGTTTTGTTGTGCAATGTATGATGGATGTCCCGGCCACGCTGCCGATGCATCTAATCAACAACAATACGAGGAAACGCGATGGCCGCCTACGACTTTACTGTTTCCGTCAGGACTCAATACATCCCGGAGCAGTCCGACCCGGACCGCACCAATTACGTGTTCACCTATTCGATCACGATCAAGAACACCGGCACCGTGGCCGCGCAGCTGATTTCGCGACACTGGGTCATCACGGACGCCAACAACCATATTCAGGAAGTGCGCGGGCTCGGCGTGGTCGGCCACCAGCCGCTGCTGCAGCCGGGCGAGCAGTTCGAATACACCAGCGGCACCCAGCTGGCGACGCCGCAAGGCTCGATGACCGGCGAATACTTCTGCGTCGCTGAAGACGGCCACCGGTTCGAGGCAACGATCCCGGAGTTCGTGCTCACCATGCCGCACACGCTGCACTGATCAGCGCTTTTCGTCTTCGGATTCGTCGTGGCCGGGCTTCGGCCCCTGGTACATGGTCCACCACACGATAAACACCAGCAGGCACATCGCCACGCCTGCTTCCAGAATTAATAGCCACATAATTATCCTTATGATTTCTACTCGCCGCAGTTTACTCGCTTCGCTGGGCGCCGTCGCCCTCGCAATGTCAGCCTGCACCACGGCGCCGCCCAAACCGGAGCCGCGCCCGCCGGTGGTCATGCCCACGCCTGTGGGCCCGACCGCGGTTCCCGCGCCGGCTCCGGTTGCCACGCCGCTGATGACGCCGACCACCTTCGAAGCGCTGCCCGGCTGGCAGCAGGACGACCTGC
Organism: Massilia sp. R2A-15; assembly: GCF_030704305.1. Lineage (NCBI taxonomy): Bacteria > Pseudomonadati > Pseudomonadota > Betaproteobacteria > Burkholderiales > Oxalobacteraceae > Massilia > Massilia sp. R2A-15. The sequence continues at coordinate 107,208 of NZ_CP131935.1, forward strand.
GCGAAGCCTGGCCGGCCTTCGTCAACTCCTGCAAGGTCCTGGTGCGCAAGGATGACTGGCGCGAGGCGTGCACCGCGTCGGCTGGCGTTGATCCGGCCGACGGCGCCGCGATCCGCGCCTTCTTCGAAAGCCGCTTCGTGCCGAACCAGGTGCGTGCGGCCGACGGCGCCGACACGGGCCTGATCACCGGCTATTACGAGCCGATGCTGCGCGGCGCCCGCAAGCGCGGCGGATCGTTCCAGACCCCTCTGTATAAGGTGCCGGACGATCTGCTGACCGTCGACCTGGGCGGCGTGTATCCGGAGCTGAAGAACATGCGCCTGCGCGGCCGGCTGGTCGGCAAGAAGGTGGTCCCGTACAACACCCGCGCGGAGATCGAGCGCGCCGTCATGCCGGGCAAGGAGCTGCTGTGGGTGGACGATCCGGTCGAGGCGTTCTTCCTCGAGGTGCAGGGATCGGGCCGCGTGCAGCTGATGGACACCGGCGAAATCGTGCGCGTGGCGTTCGCCGACCAGAACGGCCATCCGTACAAGGCAATCGGCCGCTGGCTGGTCGAGCAGGGCGAGCTGCCGGCGGCGCAGGTGTCCGCGCAGAGCATCAAGTCCTGGATCGCCAGCCATCCGGAGCGCCGCCAGGAACTGTTCAACGCCAACCCGAGCTACATCTTCTTCAAGGAGGAGCGTCTGCCCGATCCGTCGGTCGGCCCGAAAGGCGCGCTCGGCGTGCCGCTGACGCCTGCGCGCTCGGTGGCGGTGGACCAGCAGTTCCTGCCGCTCGGGGCGCCAATCTGGCTGGCGACCACGCGCGCCGGCAGCGAGGCGCCGATGCAGCGCCTGATGATGGGGCAGGATACCGGCGGCGCGATCCGCGGCGCGGTGCGGGCCGACTTCTTCTACGGCTTCGGCAAGGATGCGGCGGACAGCGCCGGCCTGATGAAGCAGCGCGGCCAGATATGGGTGCTGCTGCCGAAGGCCGCGGCGCGCTGACCGGCTACAATCGCGGATTGACTTCTTCACAAACATAAGAGGGGATAGCCCATGGAATACACAGACCTGCTGATCGAGACCCACGGCCGCGTGGCCGTGATCCGCCTGAACCGTCCGAAGGCGCTCAACGCCCTGAACGACAACATGATGAACGAGCTCGGTCACGCGCTCTACAAGTTCGATGCCGACAAGGACATCGGCTGCATCGTCCTGACCGGCAGCGAAAAGGCCTTTGCAGCCGGCGCCGATATCGCGGCGATGGCGGAGTACACCTACGCCGACACCTACCCGGACAACTACATCGGCCGCAACTGGGAGCACATCCTCAACGTGAGGAAGCCGGTGATCGGCGCGGTGGCCGGCTTCTGCCTGGGCGGCGGCTGCGAACTGGCGATGATGTGCGACTTCCTGATCGCCGCCGACAGCGCGCGCTTCGGCCAGCCTGAAATCAAGGTCGGCGTCACGCCCGGCGCCGGCGGCACGCAGCGCCTTCCGCGCACCATCGGCAAATCGAAGGCGATGGACCTGCTGCTGACGGCGCGCATGATCGACTCCGCGGAAGCCGAGCGCACCGGACTGGTGTCGCGCGTGGTCCCGGCTGACAAGCTGATGGAAGAGGCGATCGCGGCGGCCACGGTTGTCGCGTCGATGTCGGTCAGTGTCGCGATGGCGATCAAGGACAGCGTCAACCGCGCCTTCGAGACCACCCTGACCGAAGGCGTGCGCTACGAGCGCCGCTATTTCCACGCCGCGTTCGGCACGCCGGCGCAGAAGGAGGGCATGTCGGCCTTCCTGGCCAAGCGTCCGCCGAACTTCGGCGGGCTGTAGCCGGACGCCAGGCCACCCATGCGCGCGCGGTGGCTTGCTGCCGGCCTGTTGGCCGCGATCCTGAGCGCCGGTTGCGCCGGCCTGCCTTCGCTGGAAGGGCGCGGCGCATCGAGGGCATTCACCGACACGGCGGGCGCGCCGCTTGGGATGGCGGTAGCGCCGCTGGTCGCGGCCCATCCCGGGCAGTCCGGGGTGTACGCGCTGGCCGACGGACGCGATGCGTTCGCCGCCAGGGCGGTCCTGGCGAATGCGGCCACGCGCAGCCTCGACATTCAATACTACATCTGGCGCAACGACATTACCGGCGCGCTGCTGTTCGATGTCTTGCGCACCGCTGCGGCCCGCGGCGTTCGGGTGCGGCTCCTGCTGGACGATAACAACACGTCCGGGCTCGATGCCACTCTGGCGCAGCTCGACGCCCATCCGAATATCGAAGTGCGCCTGTTTAATCCGTTTGCGATGCGGCGCGCGCGCCTGCTCGGCTATCTCACCGACTTCGCGCGCCTGAACCGGCGCATGCACAATAAATCGTTCACCATCGATGGCCAGGCGACCATCATCGGCGGGCGCAATATCGGCGACGAATACTTTGGCGCCGCCGGCGACGTGCTGTTTTCGGACCTCGATGTGCTGGCCGTCGGCCCGGTGGTGCGATCGGTATCGGACGATTTCGATCGTTATTGGAACAGCGCGTCGGCGTATCCGCTGAAGCTGATCGTCGCCGCGCCGGATGCCGCGGTCGCCTCGGCATCGATCGAACCGGCGCCGGCGGCGCAAGCCTATCTGGTGGCGATGCGCGAATCGAACTTCGTCGCCGAGCTGGTCGCACGCCACCTTCCGCTCGAGTGGGCTGCGACCCGCCTGGTCAGCGACGATCCCGCCAAGGCGCTGGAGCGGGAGGCGCGGGAGAGCCGGGTCGGACCGCAGCTGAGGGAATCGATCGGCGAACCCGCGCGCAGCGTCGATCTGGTGTCCTCGTATTTTGTGCCTGGGAAAACCGGCACCGAAGCGTTGTCGGCGCTTGCCGTACGCGGAGTCGCGGTGCGCGTGCTGACCAACTCGCTGGAGGCCACCGACGTCGCCGCGGTGCATGCGGGCTATGCCAAGTGGCGCAAGCCTTTGCTGGCGGCCGGCGTGAAGCTTTACGAATTGCGCCGCTCCTGGCCGCAGGATGTCGGCCCCAGGCTGGCCGGCTCGCTGGGCAGTTCGGGATCGAGCCTGCATGCCAAGACCTTCGCGGTCGATGGCGAACGCGTATTTGTCGGGTCCTTCAATTTCGATCCGCGATCGGCGCGCCTGAATACGGAGATGGGGCTGGTGATCGACAGCCCCGCCATGGCGCGGCAACTGGCGGCGACGCTCGATCGCAGTGTCGCCGAGCGGGCCTACGAAGTGCGCCTGGCTCCGGATGGCCGCTTGTACTGGATCGAGCGAAAGCAAGGCGTCGCAATCCGCCACGACACCGAACCAGGCGCGAGCTTCTGGCGCAGGGTGGCTGTGCAGGTCCTGTCGTGGCTGCCGATCGATTGGCTGTTGTGACAGAAAAGCCTTGCAGGCTATTTCGGCGTTTGCTATAGTTCGCCTCCCCGCAAATCGCGGGGCGCTTTGAAGGTGTAGCGGAGGTCTCGGACCGAAGCGGCACACGAAAAAAAGGGCGTGACAGGATCGGCGAAATGCTTCATAATCTCGCCTCTCTGCTGATGAACACAACGCTTCATCGAAACGCAGGGCAAGCAGTACCGAACAAAGTTCTTTAACAATTAACAGTCGATAAGTGTGGGCGTTTGATGAAGGTGCCAGTGACTTCGGTCACTGAATACTTAAATTATCAAATGTTCACAAAAAAGAAATATAGGCGCTACGAAAGTAGTGGCCTGTCAGTATTTTGAGTGAGCGATCTGTCCGCAAGGACATTAAACAGAGATTGAACTGAAGAGTTTGATCCTGGCTCAGATTGAACGCTGGCGGCATGCCTTACACATGCAAGTCGAACGGCAGCGCGGGGCAACCTGGCGGCGAGTGGCGAACGGGTGAGTAATATATCGGAACGTACCCTGGAGTGGGGGATAACGTAGCGAAAGTTACGCTAATACCGCATACGATCTAAGGATGAAAGTGGGGGATCGCAAGACCTCATGCTCCTGGAGCGGCCGATATCTGATTAGCTAGTTGGTGGGGTAAAGGCCTACCAAGGCATCGATCAGTAGCTGGTCTGAGAGGACGACCAGCCACACTGGAACTGAGACACGGTCCAGACTCCTACGGGAGGCAGCAGTGGGGAATTTTGGACAATGGGCGCAAGCCTGATCCAGCAATGCCGCGTGAGTGAAGAAGGCCTTCGGGTTGTAAAGCTCTTTTGTCAGGGAAGAAACGGTGAGGGCTAATATCCCTTGCTAATGACGGTACCTGAAGAATAAGCACCGGCTAACTACGTGCCAGCAGCCGCGGTAATACGTAGGGTGCAAGCGTTAATCGGAATTACTGGGCGTAAAGCGTGCGCAGGCGGTTTTGTAAGTCTGTCGTGAAATCCCCGGGCTCAACCTGGGAATTGCGATGGAGACTGCAAGGCTAGAATCTGGCAGAGGGGGGTAGAATTCCACGTGTAGCAGTGAAATGCGTAGAGATGTGGAGGAACACCGATGGCGAAGGCAGCCCCCTGGGTCAAGATTGACGCTCATGCACGAAAGCGTGGGGAGCAAACAGGATTAGATACCCTGGTAGTCCACGCCCTAAACGATGTCTACTAGTTGTCGGGTTTTAATTAACTTGGTAACGCAGCTAACGCGTGAAGTAGACCGCCTGGGGAGTACGGTCGCAAGATTAAAACTCAAAGGAATTGACGGGGACCCGCACAAGCGGTGGATGATGTGGATTAATTCGATGCAACGCGAAAAACCTTACCTACCCTTGACATGTACGGAAGCCACGAGAGATCGAGGTGTGCTCGAAAGAGAGCCGTAACACAGGTGCTGCATGGCTGTCGTCAGCTCGTGTCGTGAGATGTTGGGTTAAGTCCCGCAACGAGCGCAACCCTTGTCATTAGTTGCTACGAAAGAGCACTCTAATGAGACTGCCGGTGACAAACCGGAGGAAGGTGGGGATGACGTCAAGTCCTCATGGCCCTTATGGGTAGGGCTTCACACGTCATACAATGGTACATACAGAGGGCCGCCAACCCGCGAGGGGGAGCTAATCCCAGAAAGTGTATCGTAGTCCGGATTGTAGTCTGCAACTCGACTACATGAAGTTGGAATCGCTAGTAATCGCGGATCAGCATGTCGCGGTGAATACGTTCCCGGGTCTTGTACACACCGCCCGTCACACCATGGGAGCGGGTTTTACCAGAAGTAGGTAGCTTAACCGCAAGGAGGGCGCTTACCACGGTAGGATTCGTGACTGGGGTGAAGTCGTAACAAGGTAGCCGTATCGGAAGGTGCGGCTGGATCACCTCCTTTCTAGAGTTGCACTAGGCAGAGATGCCAATCATTGAGCGTCCACTCTTATCGACTGTTAATAAAGATAAAGAACAGCATTTGGGGCTGTAGCTCAGCTGGTTAGAGCACCGTGTTGATAACGCGGGGGTCGTTGGTTCGAGTCCAACCAGCCCTACCAGTTTTAGCGCGTATTACCCACGGGGGATTAGCTCAGCTGGGAGAGCACCTGCTTTGCAAGCAGGGGGTCGTCGGTTCGATCCCGTCATCCTCCACCAAAAGTTCAAACGTAAATCAGCGCAGATGGCGCCGGGATTTAGGTTTGATCTTTTAGAGATTAATTGCTGTTCGTTCTTTAACAATCTGGAAGAAGTAAAGTTTTATGTCAATCTGTGAAAGCAGTTTGGCAGGGTAATGATTGTATGTATCAAAACAAGCAACAACGCTGTACTTTCTTATCTCTGTAGCGTCTTTCGGCTTAGTCGGCTGAGAGGTTAACGTTATAGGGACAAGCGAATAAGTGCACATGGTGGATGCCTTGGCGATTACAGGCGATGAAGGACGTAGTAGCTTGCGATAAGCTGCGGGGAGTGAGCAAACACACTTTGATCCGCAGATTTCCGAATGGGGAAACCCGGCCTTTTAGGTCATTGCATACTGAATACATAGGTATGCAAAGCGAACGCGGCGAACTGAAACATCTAAGTAGCTGCAGGAAAATAAATCAACCGAGATTCCCAAAGTAGTGGCGAGCGAAATGGGATGAGCCTGCATGATTTAGCACGACGCATAGTAGAACGGATTGGAAACTCCGGCCATAGAGGGTGATAGCCCCTTATACGAAATGCGATGTGTGGAACTAAGTATGCGACAAGTAGGGCGGGACACGAGAAATCCTGTCTGAATATGGGGGGACCATCCTCCAAGGCTAAATACTCGTAATCGACCGATAGTGAACCAGTACCGTGAGGGAAAGGCGAAAAGAACCCCGGGAGGGGAGTGAAATAGATCCTGAAACCGTGTGCATACAAACAGTAGGAGCGGACTTGTTCCGTGACTGCGTACCTTTTGTATAATGGGTCAGCGACTTACATTCAGTGGCAAGGTTAACCAGATAGGGAAGCCGTAGAGAAATCGAGTCCGAATAGGGCGACAGTCGCTGGGTGTAGACCCGAAACCAAGTGATCTACTCATGGCCAGGATGAAGGTGCGGTAACACGCCCTGGAGGTCCGAACCCACTAATGTTGAAAAATTAGGGGATGAGCTGTGGGTAGGGGTGAAAGGCTAAACAAACTTGGAAATAGCTGGTTCTCTCCGAAAACTATTTAGGTAGTGCCTCAAGTATCACCATCGGGGGTAGAGCACTGTTATGGCTAGGGGGTCATTGCGACTTACCAAACCATTGCAAACTCCGAATACCGATGAGTGCGAGCTTGGGAGACAGACGTCGGGTGCTAACGTCCGGCGTCAAGAGGGAAACAACCCAGACCGCCAGCTAAGGTCCCAAAGATTGGCTAAGTGGAAAACGAAGTGGGAAGGCTAAAACAGTCAGGATGTTGGCTTAGAAGCAGCCATCATTTAAAGAAAGCGTAATAGCTCACTGATCGAGTCGTCCTGCGCGGAAGATGTAACGGGGCTAAGCCAGTCACCGAAGCTGCGGATATCCGCAAGGATATGGTAGGAGAGCGTTCTGTAAGCCTGCGAAGGTGTCTTGTAAAGGATGCTGGAGGTATCAGAAGTGCGAATGCTGACATGAGTAGCGATAATGGGGGTGAAAAGCCTCCACGCCGTAAGCCCAAGGTTTCCTGTTCAACGTTCATCGGAGCAGGGTGAGTCGGCCCCTAAGGCGAGGCAGAGATGCGTAGCTGATGGGAAGCAGGTTAATATTCCTGCACCGTCGTATGATGCGATGGGGGGACGGATCGCGAAAGGTTGTCCGGGTGTTGGATGTCCCGGTTTTTGACTCATAGAAGGCGCTTAGGCAAATCCGGGCGCGGAATTCAAGGGGTTGAGACGAGAAACTTAGGTTTCGAAGCAATCGGAAGTGGTTCCAAGAAAAGCCTCTAAGCTTCAGTCATACGAGACCGTACCGCAAACCGACACAGGTGGGCGAGATGAGTATTCTAAGGCGCTTGAGAGAACTCGGGAGAAGGAACTCGGCAAATTGGTACCGTAACTTCGGGAAAAGGTACGCCCTGGTAGCTTGATTGGTTTACTCCATGAGGGTGAAAGGGTTGCAATAAACTGGTGGCTGCGACTGTTTAATAAAAACACAGCACTCTGCAAACACGAAAGTGGACGTATAGGGTGTGACGCCTGCCCGGTGCTGGAAGATTAAATGATGGGGTGCAAGCTCTTGATTGAAGTCCCAGTAAACGGCGGCCGTAACTATAACGGTCCTAAGGTAGCGAAATTCCTTGTCGGGTAAGTTCCGACCTGCACGAATGGCGTAACGATGGCCACACTGTCTCCTCCCGAGACTCAGCGAAGTTGAAATGTTTGTGATGATGCAATCTACCCGCGGCTAGACGGAAAGACCCCATGAACCTTTACTGTAGCTTTGCATTGGACTTTGAACCAATCTGTGTAGGATAGGTGGGAGGCTTTGAAGCGGGGACGCCAGTTCTCGTGGAGCCATCCTTGAAATACCACCCTGGTTTGTTTGAGGTTCTAACCTTGGCCCGTTATCCGGGTCGGGGACAGTGCATGGTAGGCAGTTTGACTGGGGCGGTCTCCTCCTAAAGTGTAACGGAGGAGTTCGAAGGTACGCTAGATACGGTCGGACATCGTGTTGATAGTGCAATGGCATAAGCGTGCTTAACTGCGAGACTGACAAGTCGAGCAGGTACGAAAGTAGGACATAGTGATCCGGTGGTTCTGTATGGAAGGGCCATCGCTCAACGGATAAAAGGTACTCTGGGGATAACAGGCTGATTCCTCCCAAGAGTTCATATCGACGGGGGAGTTTGGCACCTCGATGTCGGCTCATCACATCCTGGGGCTGTAGCCGGTCCCAAGGGTATGGCTGTTCGCCATTTAAAGTGGTACGTGAGCTGGGTTTAAAACGTCGTGAGACAGTTTGGTCCCTATCTGCCGTGGGCGTTGGAAATTTGAAGGGGGCTGCTCCTAGTACGAGAGGACCGGAGTGGACAGACCTCTGGTGTACCGGTTGTCACGCCAGTGGCATTGCCGGGTAGCTAAGTCTGGAAGAGATAACCGCTGAAAGCATCTAAGCGGGAAACTTGCCTTGAGATGAGATTTCCCAGAGCCTTGAGCTCTTTAAAGGGTCGTTCGAGACCAGGACGTTGATAGGTTGGGTGTGGAAGTGCAGTAATGCATTAAGCTAACCAATACTAATTGCCCGTACGGCTTGTCCCTATAACCTTAGCAGGTACAGAGATGAGAAAGACCGTTGTGGCTTGTTCTGATTCATACTCATTACCCAGTAATACGAAACTTACTTTTTCCAGATTCTAGGAATTGCTGCCCAATCGGGAGCAAGGCCTGTACAAGTTATGCCTGATGACCATAGTAACTCGGTACCACCCCTTCCCATCCCGAACAGGACCGTGAAACGAGATTACGCCGATGATAGTGCTGCAACCAGTGTGAAAGTAGGTTATCGTCAGGCTAGTTACAAGAGAAAAACCCAAGCAGAAATGCTTGGGTTTTTTTTCGTCTGGCGGTTTTGGGGGAAAGTGCTCCCGCTTGCGGGCCAGACCCGGTCGGAAATGCTTCAAATCAAGCTCTTTCCTGAGAAAGCAGGCACTATCTGACTTTCTCTTCAGAAAGGACGCCGCAGATGACTCCGTTCCGATCGATTCCCATTGCGAGTATCGTGCTGTTTTCCGCGAGCTTGCACGCGCACGCGCTACCGGGCGGCGTGAAAGACGCGTTGGCCGGCGAACGCATCGGCCTCCTGGATGCAGGCGGACTCAGGCTGACCAACGGGAAGTGCCGCGACTGCGCCAGCTCACGCCAATCGTTATGGTATTTCGAGGACGATCTGATCGCCGCCCCCGCATCGGCCGCGGTCGCTGCCGGCGTGAATGCGCAGCTCGATCGCAATGACGATGTTCGCCAGTGGGCCGCCACCGCCCCGGCGCGCGAGCTTGTGTACCCATCCGTGACCTGGATCGGCTCTCCTCAGATCATCGACAGCGCGGCCATCGATTCCGCCGGCGCCGCCGTGACTCCCGCCGGCGGCCAGGCGATCGCCCTGGCCCTGACGCCGAAGCTGTCCACCAACCGGTCCTACGCCGATGCGTCGACGATCCGGTATTTCAATCAGCGCCCTCTGCGCATGCGCGGCGCCATGACCGAAAAAAATGGCAAGCCAACCTTCGTCGCGCGCACCATCTGGCCGACCGACTACGCGATCGACGCCGTCCGCCTGCCGCTCAAACCATTGGCGGGCATCGCCGATTTGCGCGGCTTCGTTCGTGACGATAGCCTCGGGCGCGACGGGACGCTGTCGAGCCGCCTGGTGTGGGAACGCTCGCCCGGCGCCGGCCGGCAGTTGGCCGGCAAGCCGGTCCTCGGCTTCATGCTGAACGGCGCGCAAGGCGATGACGACGAGGCGATGGGAGGGCATTTCGCCATCGCCACCGGACGCTTCGGCGCCAAAGGCGAGTGGGCCGACTGGGCCGTCAACAATTTCTACAACCTCGATTCGGTAAGCGAGAAGGGCATCGTCGCGGCGACCCTGCCGATGGATAACTACCTGATGGACCTGAACAGCGGGCAGCAGTATTACCGGCCCTCGTACATGCTGGTCGCGATCCTCAACAAGGACCGCACCGCGGTTGCCTACCAGGGTGGCGTCCAGCGCACCATGAACCACTTTTACCGGCACGACCTCACTTATGCGCACGCCGCGAACAACTGTGCGGGGATCAGCATGGATGTGTTCCGTGCGTTGGGCTGGAACGTGCCCACCCGTGGTGCGACGGGCCACATCAAGGCGCTCGGGGCTTACGCCTACGTCGCCGCGAAGGAAGCGAGCCTGAAAAAGGGCCGCAGCATCTACGATTACCTGACGGAGGAAACCACGCGTCTTTATCCGGGCATCGCGTTCGAGGCGGCCGGTGCGGATCTGCTCGAGCTGGTCGGCGCCATGGCCGCGAAGCCGAGAGTGCGCACGCCATACGAACAGCAGCTCGCGGAAGACGTCGACGCCATCATCCTGGTCAAGATTCCGCAGATTCCTTCGAGCCGTGTAGCCGGTTCCAGCCCGGCGTTCTCTTTCGACGAGTACATGGCGCGCGTGCCGGCGGACCATGCGAAGTGGAAGGTCGTGCCGGTAGCGCCGCGGCCGTTCCCCGCGGCGCTGCGCGAGAGCGGAACGGCGCTGCCTGCGGCGACGTCGGTGGTGCCGCTGCCGGTTGCGGCCATCGGCGCGGCCGGTCTGTTTGGAGGGGGCGCCCTGTGGAGGCGCCGCAAGAAGAAAGCCACGGCCAAAACGTAAATGAGTGGCCCGCTCAATCCGGCTGTTCGACCTGGTAGCCCTTTGCCTGTAATGCCGCGACCATGCCGTTCGGATTGAGGATTTGGGCTACCGGCAGCACTGCGAACGTCGATTGGTTCGTCGCCAGGGCTTTTTCGGCCGCGGCCACCCACGAATCGCGCAGGCGCTGCTCGATTGCGCCTGCGGCCGGCAGCGTTTTTATCATCCACGCGCTGTTGAACACGGCCGAATTGCAGGCTTCCACCTGGTCCGGATAGGTCAGTTTGCGCATTACTTCGACATCGCCCACCGCCCACGCGTTTGCACGCACGCGCATCGCCTCGAGATCCGTCTCGAGCCGGTCGATCGTCTTGGTGAAGCAGGCCAGGTCGTCGAGCGAGGACTTCTTGAAATCCCTTAGTGCGCCGCGGGGATTCTCAAGCTGCATCGAGAATCCCGTCGCCGTAAATTTGATCTTGTTTTGCCTGGAGATCTTCTTGATCTGCTCCTGCACCTCGCGGTCGCTTCCCAGCGCGGACTTGTCCAGTGCCTTGTCGAACAGCGCACCGGCGGCGAAGATCGGCCGTTCGGACTCGATGCCGGAATCGTCGCCGATATATTTCGCTTTCAGCACCGTCCATCGGGCGTAGACATCGGCGGGAACGACATCCTTCAGATGCGCGCCATCCGCATTTTTCTTGAAGCCGATCACGAATGGCAGGGCTGTCACGATATTGAAGGAGTTTGCCCATCCGACGCCGATGCCGGCCGAGGGAGAGCCGAGGAATTCCTGGGATTGCGCGATGATTTTCTCCACCTGCGCCGATCGCCACGTCATCTTCTTGGGCAGCGGCGAATAGGTCCCGAAAATCCACAGCACGTGGTCGTCCTTGGTGACCTTCCATAGACCCGGGCCAGGGCGCTGGCCGACGACCAGGATTTTCTCGCCTTCAGCGACTGGCGGGGGCGGTTCGTTCTGCGACCATGCCGGCACAGCGAGCAGGCACAAGCAAAGTACGGTCAAACGGTGGTCGAGCATCGGGTTCCCCGGTGATGGTGACAAGCGATATTACCGTTTCCTCATCATTGCGTTTAAGTGAGTAACATGTTGTTACTATGGCATGCATACATGCTCATCGCGCCGGAACGAAAATGCGGCGGCCCTCGTGCACGACAATGTCGACCGGATGGCCAAGATAGCGGCTGACCGTAGGCGCGGTCATGACCTGGCCGATCGGACCGGCTTCCCACGAGCCGTCTCCCATCAGCAGCAGCGCATGGCTGCAGGCCTGCTCGGCGAGATTCAGGTCGTGCCCGATCATCACCGCCGTCTTGCCCTTCTCGCGGCACAGCTTCGCGATCAGCTGCATCATGCCCACCTGGTGCGCCAGGTCCAGCGCGTTGGCCGGCTCGTCGAGCAGCAGCAGCGGCGTGTCCTGCGCCAGCATGGCGGCGATGGCCACGCGTTGCCGCTCGCCGCCGGACAGGCTGCGCACGTCGCGCTGCGCCAGTTCCGCCACTTCCATCGACGCGAGCGCCGCCATCGCGATCGCGTGATCGTCGCTGTCCTCCCAATAGCGCTGGCCGTGATAGGGGTGGCGCGCCGCCAGCACGGTTTCGAGCACGCGGTAGGCGAAGGCATCGCTGCGCGTTTGCGGAAGATACGCCCGCTGGCGCGCCAGTTCGTCCAGCGGCCAGTCGGCAAGCGGACGGCCGGCGATCTTCACGCGGCCCGCATCGGGCTGGCGCAGTCCGGCCAGCGTGCGCATCAGGGTACTCTTGCCGGCGCCATTGCGGCCGATCACGCACCAGCACTCGCCGGCGCTCACGCGCCAGTTAAGCTGATCGACGAGGACGCGCGCGCCGGCTTGCAGGCAAAGCGATTCGGTAGCGATCATGAGCGGCGCAGCTGGTGAAGCTGGTAGAGGAAGAACGGCGCGCCGACCAGCGCGGTGACCACGCCGACCGGCAGCTGTTGCGGCGCCAGCGCGGTGCGCGCCACGATATCGGCCAGCACCAGGAAGGTGCCGCCGGCGAGCGTGGCGACCGGGACCAGCAGTCGGTGATCCGGCCCGATCGCGAAGCGGCAGGCGTGCGGCACGATCAGGCCGACGAAGCCAATGCTGCCGGCGCTGGTGACGGCGCTGGCAGTGAGGATGCCGGAGCAGAAGAACAATCCCTTGCGCAGCGCGCCGACCCGCACACCGAGCGTCGCCGCGGCTTCCGCGTGCAGCGCAAGCACGTTCAGCGAGCGCGCGCTGCGCAATGCGAACAGCAGCGCGCCGCCCAGCACCACCCACGGCAGCACGCGCACTGGCGCGCCGGCGAGGTCGCCGATCATCCAGAACACCATGCCGCGCAGGCGGCTTTCGGGCGCGATCGACAGCAGCAGCGTCACCATCGCCATGCATGCCGACGACAGGATCACGCCGGTCAGCAGCAGCACCGATGCGCCGCCCGCCGCGGCGGACCCGCCGGCCAGGTCGCGCCGCGCCAGCAGGTAGAGCATCATCGACACGGCCACCGCGCCGGCGAACGCCGATGCATCGACCATCCACAAGGCGCCCATCGTCAGCAGTGCGACCAGCGCGCCGACCGACGAGCCGGCCGAGATGCCCAGCACATAGGGGTCGGCGAGCGGATTGCGCAGCAGCGCCTGCATCATCACGCCGGCCAGCGACAGGGCGGCGCCTGTGACGAAGGCCACCGCCGCGCGCGACAGGCGCAGTTCGAGCAAGGTCGCGGCCATCGAATCGGCGCGGCCGTGCAGGAGTTGGGATAGGGCGCCGGGCAGTTCGGACGGCGCGACGCCGACCGAGCCGGTCATGCCGGACAGGCCGAGGCTACAAATGGCGAGCGCGGCGAGCGCGCCGACGACCAGGATCGACCGTTGGCGCGGGTCGTGGAAAATCGGATGCATCGAGATCCATGGGCGGGCACAAAACCCGGCCATTATACGGCCTTGCGACAAATGCAAGCCGGGCCGCCGCACCATGCGCGGCCAAAGTACGGCACAATTGGCACATCAATATTGTCGTTGTATCCAACCCGGAACGGACATGAACGAAAAGGTGGCGAGGGATGTCGTGCTGGTGCGCGCAATCGAGACGATGGATCGGAACCACGAGATCCTCAGCGACGACGACCGACTGTACGCCAGCCGCAGCGCGAAGGAACTGGCGGAGTGGGCTGCGGCGGACAGCAAGTCGGCGGTCACGCCCGACCATTTTCTGCAGCAGCGCGCGGAACTGATACTCAAGCGGCTGGCCGAGCGCATGCCGCCGTTCCGCGCATTCCAGGAGCGCGGCACGGGCTGGACGCTGCTCTCGGCCGGCCTGCCGCTGCTCGCGCTGATCGTCGGCGCCGGTGTCGACCGCATCAGCGATCCGCATCGCGTCGACTTGTTATCCGCGCCGCTGCTCGCGATCATCGGCTGGAACCTGGTCGTGTACCTGGTGCTGCTGGCGTGGCTGTTGGTGCCGGGATCGAAGAGCGGCTGGGCCAGCGCGGGCATGCTGCGCCGGCTGGCTGCCGGCAGGGCGGCGCTGCCGCGCAAGCTGCCCTCGACGCTGACCGCGGCGCTGGTCGAGTTCATGGCCGAATGGACGCGCCTGAGCGCCAGGCTCACACACGCGCGTCTTGCGCGCACGATGCACCTGGCCGCAGCCTTGTTCGCGGCCGGCGCAATTGTGTCGCTGCTGGCGCGCGGCCTGCTGACGCAGTATGTCGCCGGCTGGGAGAGCACCTTTCTCGACGCGCCCCAGGTGCATGCGGTGCTGGCGGTCCTGTTCGCACCCGCCACCTGGGTTTTTCAGCTGCCGGGATTTTCCGTGGCCGACATCGAGGCGTTGCGGTTTTCTCACGCACCTTCGATGACCGGCGGCCGGCGCTGGGTGCTGCTGTACGCCGCGACGCTGATGCTGCTGGTGGTGCTGCCGCGCCTCGCCCTCGCGGCGCTGGCCCATTGGCGCGCGCGCCGCATGGCCAGGCACTTTCCGCTCGACCTGGACGAGCCATACTTTCGCAGGCTGCGCGGCAAGATGGGCGGCCCGCCCGGCGTGCTGCGCGTGCTGCCTTACAGCTTCACGCTGGACGAAGCGCGCGACCGCGGGCTGGCGACGGTGGCCGCGATGCTGCTCGGCGAGCAGGCCAGCGTGATGCTGCGCCCATCGAGCGCATACGGCGATGATCCGGGCGATGTGTTCGGCGATGCGAACGTCAGCCTGACCGCAGCCTTGTTCAACCTTGCCGCGACGCCGGAGAAAGAAAATCACGGCGCCTTCATCGAACACCTGGTGCGCCAATCGCCGCGCACAATGGTGCTTATCGACGAATCGTCGCTGGCCGAGCGGCTCGGCGCGCAGGCGGGGAGAAGCCGGATCGACGAGCGCATCATATTGTGGCAGCAGTTCTGTGCGCATCACCACGCCAGCGCGACGGTGGTGAACCTGCTCGATCCGCACGCGCGCCCGCTGGAGCAAGCGGCATGAGCGGGGTGACGATCCAGTTCGCGCTGATTTCGCACACCAACAATGGCAAGACCACGCTGGCGCGCACCTTGGTGGGAATGGATGTTGGCGAAGTGCGCGACGCAGCCCATGTCACAGTGTTCGCCGAATCGCACACGCTCCTGACAACAAGCCAGGGCGACTCGTTGCAGCTGTGGGACACGCCTGGCTTCGGCGACTCCGTGCGCCTGCTGCGCCGGCTCGCGCTGGCTGGCAATCCGATCGGCTGGTTCCTGCGCGAGGTGGTGGACCGCTACCGCGACCGCACTTTCTGGCTTAGCCAAAATGCGCTGCGCACCGCCCGCGACGCGGCCGACGTGGTGCTCTACCTGGTCAATTCGTCCGAACATCCGCGCGACGCCGGCTATCTGCCAGCCGAGATGAAGATCCTCGAGTGGCTCGGCAAGCCGGTCGTGGTGCTGCTGAACCAGATGGGCCCACCGCGTCCCGCGCCGGAGGAACTGGCCGAGCAGGCCACCTGGAAGCAGCACTTGGCCCAGTACCCGATCGTGCGCGAGGTGCTCGCGCTGGACGCCTTCGCGCGTTGCTGGGTGCATGAGCGCGTGTTCTACGAAGCGGTCGGCAAGCTGATCGAGCCGGCCGGCCGGGAAGGGTATGCGCGCCTGTTCGCCGCCTGGGAGGCGAACAACACCGACCGCTTCCGGCGCGCGATGGACATCACCACGCAGCAGTTGCTGGCCGCGGCGCGCGACAACGAACCGGTCGAGGAGGAGAAAAAGAGCGTGCTGCGTTCGGCGATGAATGCGGTCGGCCTGCGCAAGGACGCCGAAAAGCGCGCGGAAAAGGCCATGGCCGCCATGCTCGAACGCCTCAATGGACAAGTCGGCGCGGCCACCGGACGCCTGCTGGCGCTGCACCAGCTCGATCCGGGCGAAGCGGCGAAGATCAATGCGCGGGTGCGGCAGAATTTCGCCATTCGCGCCCCGGTCGACAAGGCGCAGGCGGGCCTGATCGGCGCCATCGTCTCGGGCGCCGCAACGGGCTTGTCGGCCGACCTGATGGCGGGCGGCTTGACGCTCGGCGGCGGCGCGCTGCTGGGCGGCCTGGTGGGCGCGCTCACGTTTGCCGGCGCCGCCTGGGGCTTCAACGCAAGCACCGACCGCAACCATCCGACAGTGCAGTTCGCCGACGACTTCCTCAAGTCGCTGCTGGTGTCCAGCATCCTGCGCTATCTCGCGGTCGCCCATTTCGGCCGCGGCCGCGGAAATTTTGTCGACAGCGAGGCGCCGGCCTTCTGGCAGGCCGAAGTCGAACGCGCGGTGGCGATGCACGACGACGTTCTCGGCCCTGCCTGGCGGGAGGCCCGCATGGAGCCCGATGCGGTCAAGGCCAAGGCGCGGCTAGATCAGCTTGTGACGGCAGTTGCGGCCCGCACGCTGGAACAGCTGTATCCCTCGGTGACTGCCGTACCTGGCCGCGCGACGATTTAGAACACGTGCGCCACGCTGGCGCCGAGCATCCAGTTGCGGCCCGGCGCGGCCTCGTAATAGCGTTTGTTCGTGTCACCGACGATCAACGACCCAACGTATTTTCGGTCCGCCAGGTTGTTTACCCGAACGAACTGCTTGAAGCGCCATGCGCCCATCTGCTCATTGGCGGTCAGGCGCGCATTGATGATTGCGTAGCCCGGCGCCGGGATCTCGCTGTTCGCATCTTCAGCATAGATCCGGCTGTTCGCGACCGATTCCACCGCGGCGCCGAGGCGCCCGGCCGGATCCTTCCACGCCAGCTCGGCGAACAGGTTCGCATTCGGCACGCCCGGCAGACGGCTGCCGGCCTGCACGTTGCCGAACCCCTGATCGTACACGGCGCGCAGCGCGGTCAGCGCCAGGCGCCCGGTGAAGCCGCCAGCGAGCGTGGTGTCGAGCGACAGTTCGGCGCCCTGGCGCAGGGTCTTGCCCGCGTTCTTGTAGCTGGTGCGCCCGCCGGACGAACTGTCGACCACCAGCTCGTCGGTGGTACGCACCTGGAACAGCGCGGTGTTGACGCGCGTGTGGTCGCCGATGCTCGCCTTCACGCCAGCTTCGACGTGCGTGCTTTCCGCGGCGCGCAGCCCGAAATTGAATCCTCCTCCCACGCCCGAGTAGAACAGTTCGTTCAAGGTCGGCGTCTCGAAGCCGCGCGCCGCGCTGGCGTACACATTGAGCGTGGTGCCGATCTTGTAGAGCGCCCCGATCACCGGCGTCGTGTGGCGATATTCGACGCCGCCGCTGTCGTTGCCGTTGACGAGGAAACGGTCGCCCACGCTCACCGTCATGCGCGTGTGACGGGCGCCGGCGGTGAGTACCCAGGGGCCGGCCTGCCATTCCGCCTGGAGGTAGGGATCGAGGCTGGACAGAAGGTCCTGCTCGTCGCGCCGCAGCGCGCCCTGCACGCCGAACTGGTTGCCGATGAAGTTTTCATAGCCTTTGCGGTCGTCGTTCGAATGGCCGTAGTCGATTCCGGCCGTCGCCGTCAGTTTGCCGCCGCCCAGACGCCGCACCGCGACCCAATTCACATCCGCGCCGTAGAAATCGCGATCGAAGTCCACTACTCCGCCCGAATGCGTCGCCGGCGCCTGAAAGCCTTTCGAAAACGGCTGGTACTGCGTCACCCGGCGGTTGCCGCCGTAAATCATCACGTGCAGGCGGTCATCGCCAAAGTGCTGATCGTAGGCCATCCCGATCTGCTGATGCTCGATATTCTTGCGCGTGTCGTAGCGTTCTGCGAAGGTGCGCTGGGGCGTCGCGGTATCGGTCGCATCGATCTCGCCGGCACGCGAATCGCGCTGGTAGGTGGCCCAGCTCACGCCGAGCGGATCCTGGGTCCCGAACTGGCGCAGCGAATTGGCCACCAGCGTCAGCTTGCCGCCGTCGGCGGGCCGCATGGTCAGCTTGGCGAAACCCTGGTCGCGCGTGGCGGCGCTGTGCGTGCGAAAGCCGTCCGTCTCGAAACGGGAGGCGTCGATGACATAGCCGATTGCGCCGCTGGCGCCTTGGGCGCTGATGTCGGCCTTGCGCGCGCTGTCGCTGCCGGCGGATAGGGAAAGATCCAGTGTGGGCCGGCCCTGGCCGTCGCGCGTGAACAGCTGGATCACGCCGCCGGAGTGATTGCCGTAGATTGCCGAAAACGGCCCGCGCAGCACTTCGATGCGTTCTGCCATGTCGAGGTTGAAGGCCGATGGCTGGCCCTGGCCGTCCGGCATGCTGGCCGGGACGCCGTCGCTGACCAGGCGCACGCCGCGCACGCCGAACGCTGATCGGGCGCCGAAGCCGCGCGACGAGATCTGCAGATCCTGGGCGTAGTTGCCGCGGTTTTGCGCCACCAGCCCAGGCACTGCGGCAAGCGCCTCGGAAGCATTCACCCGCATCTGGCCGTCGCGAATCCGCGCGGCGCCGACCACGTCGATGGCGGCCGGCAGGTCGAAGCTGGTGTGCTCGACGCGGCTGGCGCTGATCACCACCACGTCGACCAGAGGCTGCGTATCCGCGGCGCGAGCCGATGCTGCCAGGGCGCTGGCGGCGAACAGGCTGGCGATGGCCTTCAGGCGAAACGGGTGCGGCATGACGGGTCTCCATTGATTGGAATCGTGGCCAGCTGGTCGCCGCTCGCGCCTGCCGGTCCCGATCCTCCATCAGCAATATACCGGCGAATTGCCTTAGACGTGATGATCCGGTGAGTCGTCGCGTGACACCTGTTCCATTCTGGAGCAGGTGTGACAGACACGCCGGCATGCGCGCTGCATTGCGCCGCTATGACAGCGTTGCCCACGGTGTGCTGGCACGGTAGTTGCGAAATACCGGGTGTGGCCAACACACTCCGCCGGCAGCGGCGGCTCGATAACTACACCAATCAGAGGATGACATGAATCTCGCGGACATCAGCAAACTCGGCGTCGCCAACCCGTTCAAGCAGCGCTACGACAACTACATCGGCGGCAAATTTGTCGCGCCGGTGAAGGGCGAGTACTTCCCCAACATCACGCCGATCACTGGCCAGCCGTTCTGCGAGATCGCCCGCTCGGGCGCCGAGGACATCGAAGCGGCGCTTGATGCCGCGCATGCAGCCAGGGACGCCTGGGGCAAGACCTCGCAGGCCGAGCGCGCCAACATCCTCAACAAGATCGCCGACCTGATGGAGCAGAACCTGACCCTGCTCGCGACCGCCGAAACCATCGACAACGGCAAGCCGATCCGCGAAACGACGGCCGCCGACATCCCTCTGGCGATCGACCACTTTCGCTACTTCGCCGGCTGCATCCGCGCCCAGGAAGGCTCGGTCGCCCAGATCGACCATGAAACCTACGCCTATCACTTCCATGAGCCGCTCGGCGTGGTCGGCCAGATCATCCCGTGGAATTTCCCTATCCTGATGGCGGTGTGGAAGCTGGCGCCGGCGCTCGCAGCCGGCAACTGCGTGGTGCTCAAGCCGGCCGAGCAAACCCCGGCGTCGATCATGGTGCTGGTCGAGTTGATCGGCCACCTGCTGCCGCCAGGCGTGCTGAATATCGTGAACGGCTTCGGCCTGGAAGCGGGCAAGCCGCTGGCGTCCAACAAGCGCATCGCCAAGATTGCCTTCACCGGCGAAACCGGGACCGGGCGCCTGATCATGGGCTACGCCGCGCAGAACCTGATCCCCGTCACGCTGGAATTGGGCGGCAAGTCACCCAACATCTTCTTCGAAGACGTGATGGACGCCGACGACGACTTCTTCGACAAGTGCCTCGAAGGCTTCGCCATGTTCGCGCTGAACCAGGGCGAGGTGTGCACCTGCCCGTCGCGCGTCCTGATCCAGGAGTCGATCTATGAAAAATTCATCGAGCGCGCGCTGGCCCGGGTCGCTGCGATCAAGCAGGGCAATCCGCTCGATACCGCCACCATGATCGGCGCCCAGGCGTCGCAGGAGCAGCTGGAAAAAATCCTGTCCTATCTCGACATCGGCAAGCAGGAAGGCGCCGAAGTGCTGGCCGGCGGCGCGCGTAATATGCAAAGCGGCGACATGGCCGGCGGCTACTACGTGACGCCAACCGTGTTCAAGGGCGATAACAAGATGCGCATCTTCCAGGAGGAGATTTTCGGGCCGGTGGTGTCGGTGACCACCTTCAAGGACGAAGCCGACGCGCTGCGCATCGCCAACGACACCCTGTACGGCCTGGGGGCCGGCCTGTGGACGCGCGACGGATCGCGCGCATTCCGGGTCGGCCGCGCGATCCAGGCCGGGCGGGTGTGGACCAACTGCTACCACTTGTATCCGGCGCACGCCGCTTTCGGCGGCTACAAGCAGTCGGGCATCGGCCGTGAGAACCACAAGATGATGCTCGACCACTACCAGCAAACCAAGAACCTGCTGGTGAGCTACAGCCCGAAAGCGCTGGGCTTCTTCTGACCAAAGGGGCGCGCCATGACTCAGACGCTTGACCGGGTGATTGCGACCGAATCCGCGCTGCAGATGATCGACGAGCTGCGCGGGCGGCACGGGCCGCTGATGTTTTTCCAGTCCGGCGGCTGCTGCGACGGCAGCACGCCGATGTGCTATCCGGCTGGCGAATTCAATCTCAGCGACACCGACGTCTATCTCGGCAACCTGGGCGGCGCGCCTTTCTACATGGGACTGGAGCAGTTCGCGTACTGGGAGCATACGCAGCTGATCATCGATGTCGTCGCCGGTAACGGCGGCATGTTCTCCCTCGATAACGGAACAGGGCGGCGCTTTCTCACGCGTTCGCGCCTGTTCACCGATGAAGAGTTTCGCCTTTTGAGCAACCAGCCGGTGGATCGGCGCGAACGATAGAGCGGGCCGCCGGCAGGCTCCTATTTCAGGTGCGGCAGTTTGCGGTAGATGGTGTTGCGCGACACCCCAAGCGCGCGCGCCGTTGCCGACACGTTTCCGCCATGGGCGCCCAGCGTCCTGACGATCATCGACTGCTCCATTTCCTCGAGGTTGGCGCCAGCGGCGATCATCTTGTCGGAATCGGCGGCCGGTTGCATGTCGATGTCGTCGAGGAAGTCGTCGGGCATATGGCGCAGGCCGATTTCAAGCTCGTCGCCGGCCATGATCACCGCGGTGCGCAGCAGGTTGGTCAGCTGGCGGAAGTTCCCCGGCCATTTGTGGCGCACGAACATGCGCAGCACTTCGTCCGACACCGTGTGGTGTCCGTGGTTCGATTCGCTCGCCAGGATCTTCTTGACGACCGTCTCGAGGTCGGTGCGTTCGCGCAGCGGCGGAAGTTTGACCACCAGGCCGTTCAGCCGATAGTAGAGATCCTCGCGAAACAGGCCTTTGGCGATGCGCTCGCGCAGATTGTGGTTAGTCGCGCATATCAATTCGACGTTGACGGCGATCGGCTTGCCGCCGCCGAGCGGAGTCACCACGCGTTCCTGCAGCACCCGCAGCAGGCGCGCCTGCAGACCGAGCGGCATGTCGCCGATCTCGTCGAGGAAGAGGGTGCCGCCGTTCGCCGCCACGATCTTGCCGATCGATCCCTTCTTGCGCGCACCGGTGAAGGCGCCGTTTTCATAGCCGAACAGCTCCGATTCGATCAGCGTTTCCGGGATCGACGCGCAATTGACCGCCACGAACGGGCCTGTCGCACGCGGCGAGTCGCTGTGAATCGCCTGCGCCAGCAGTTCCTTGCCGGTGCCGGTCTCGCCCGTCACCAGGATGGGGATGTCGTGACCGAGCACCTTGGTGACCTTGGCGATGACCTGCTCGAGCTGGGGATCGCCGGTGTTCAGGCAGCTCAGCCCGGGGCGGCGTCGCGCACTAACCCGCTCGCCCGGCCCTGAAAACGCACGGACCTCGCTCATCACCCGCAGCTGGGCGCGCCCGTGGACGCGGACCCCGTTGTGCATGGAAAGCTGCAGAAGCCCGGGGGCGGGGTGGCGGTAGTGGTCATACATGGCCGACACCGGTATGCCAAACAGGGAGCTGAAGGTATGCGACTGCAGCGCCGGGAACGACAGCCCAAGCTGGAACAGGCCATTGCGGTTCGCCGACAGGAAGCGCCCTCCAGGCGTAAACGAAGCGATGCCTTCCATGAGCGTTCCGATGCATTCGGGCCGCGCATGGAAGTGCAGCGTGATCGCATCTTCGAAGCTGGCCGAGAACAGCTGGTTCTCGATCATCAGCGCCGACATCCGCACCAGCGCCATGGTGTGTTTGTGGAAGCTGCGCTGGTCGCCGGACACGTCCAGGACTCCGATGACTTTGCCCTGATGGTCGGTAATCGGCGCGGCGGAGCAGGTCAGGAAGTGGTGCGCGGCCAGGTAGTGCTGGTCCGCGTGCACGAGCGCCGGCGCCTGCTCCGCGATCGCGGTGCCGATCGCATTGGTGCCCTTGCTCTGCTCGGACCAGGCCACGCCCGGCTGCAACGCAACGCGGCTGGCCTTTGCGAGGAAATCGTCGTCGCCCAGGGAATGGACGATGACGCCTTTCGCATCCGTGAGAATCACCATGTGGTGGGTGTTGACGATCTGCTGGTACAGCGCCTCCATCACGGGCGCCGCGTGCGTATGCAGCAGCCGGTTCTGTTCGATCAGCAGCGACAGGTCGTTGCGTGCCAGCGGGCTGAAGTCGGGCCGAGTGTCGGGACCCAGACCGTAGGAACGCGAGCGCTGGTGCGACGATTCGATGATGACCGGCATGTCGTGATCCCAACTTGAAGCGGGCGACAGCGGACTCGCCCCTTTCCGGCCTTGCGCAGTTACTTGGTGCATGATCCGTTGTCTCCATGTGAGCCCTCGTCACGGGACTCTTTCGTCGGGATGCCGAAGTTCCACCTTGTTACACGTGCTCCAGGAATGAACACGCAAATTGATAGTCTAATCACCTGGGTTGCTGCCTTGCCTTCAATGTCTTCCCAGATGCGCGGCAAGTCAAGCGGCGGTTGAACGCCAAGCGCCATGGTCGTTGTTGCAACGCCGCAAAAAGCCTTGTCAGGGCCGAGTTCGCTTTGCTATAGTTCGCCTCCCCGAGAAATTGGTTAACAAAAACAAGCACTTGGGGACGTCTGAAAAGACGGTGTAGGAAAAAAGGAGTTGACGATGTAGGCGAAATGCTTCATACTCTTTCTTCTTCGCGGCTGACAAACAAAACGATTTGTCGACAAGCTGCAAGCAGTACCGAATAAGTTCTTTAACAATTAACAGTCGATAAGTGTGGGCGTTTGATGAAGGTGCCAGTGGCTTCGGTCACTGAATACTTAAATTATCAAATGTTCACAAAAAAGAAATATAGGCGCTACGAAAGTAGTGGCCTGTCAGTATTTTGAGTGAGCGAATTCGGACCAATGGGACGAATTCGGACGGAAACGTCCGACAAACAGAGATTGAACTGAAGAGTTTGATCCTGGCTCAGATTGAACGCTGGCGGCATGCCTTACACATGCAAGTCGAACGGCAGCGCGGGGCAACCTGGCGGCGAGTGGCGAACGGGTGAGTAATATATCGGAACGTACCCTGGAGTGGGGGATAACGTAGCGAAAGTTACGCTAATACCGCATACGATCTAAGGATGAAAGTGGGGGATCGCAAGACCTCATGCTCCTGGAGCGGCCGATATCTGATTAGCTAGTTGGTGGGGTAAAGGCCTACCAAGGCATCGATCAGTAGCTGGTCTGAGAGGACGACCAGCCACACTGGAACTGAGACACGGTCCAGACTCCTACGGGAGGCAGCAGTGGGGAATTTTGGACAATGGGCGCAAGCCTGATCCAGCAATGCCGCGTGAGTGAAGAAGGCCTTCGGGTTGTAAAGCTCTTTTGTCAGGGAAGAAACGGTGAGGGCTAATATCCCTTGCTAATGACGGTACCTGAAGAATAAGCACCGGCTAACTACGT
This sequence comes from Massilia sp. R2A-15, assembly GCF_030704305.1. Taxonomy (NCBI): domain Bacteria; kingdom Pseudomonadati; phylum Pseudomonadota; class Betaproteobacteria; order Burkholderiales; family Oxalobacteraceae; genus Massilia; species Massilia sp. R2A-15. The sequence continues at coordinate 131,244 of NZ_CP131935.1, forward strand.
GCCAGCAGCCGCGGTAATACGTAGGGTGCAAGCGTTAATCGGAATTACTGGGCGTAAAGCGTGCGCAGGCGGTTTTGTAAGTCTGTCGTGAAATCCCCGGGCTCAACCTGGGAATTGCGATGGAGACTGCAAGGCTAGAATCTGGCAGAGGGGGGTAGAATTCCACGTGTAGCAGTGAAATGCGTAGAGATGTGGAGGAACACCGATGGCGAAGGCAGCCCCCTGGGTCAAGATTGACGCTCATGCACGAAAGCGTGGGGAGCAAACAGGATTAGATACCCTGGTAGTCCACGCCCTAAACGATGTCTACTAGTTGTCGGGTTTTAATTAACTTGGTAACGCAGCTAACGCGTGAAGTAGACCGCCTGGGGAGTACGGTCGCAAGATTAAAACTCAAAGGAATTGACGGGGACCCGCACAAGCGGTGGATGATGTGGATTAATTCGATGCAACGCGAAAAACCTTACCTACCCTTGACATGTACGGAAGCCACGAGAGATCGAGGTGTGCTCGAAAGAGAGCCGTAACACAGGTGCTGCATGGCTGTCGTCAGCTCGTGTCGTGAGATGTTGGGTTAAGTCCCGCAACGAGCGCAACCCTTGTCATTAGTTGCTACGAAAGAGCACTCTAATGAGACTGCCGGTGACAAACCGGAGGAAGGTGGGGATGACGTCAAGTCCTCATGGCCCTTATGGGTAGGGCTTCACACGTCATACAATGGTACATACAGAGGGCCGCCAACCCGCGAGGGGGAGCTAATCCCAGAAAGTGTATCGTAGTCCGGATTGTAGTCTGCAACTCGACTACATGAAGTTGGAATCGCTAGTAATCGCGGATCAGCATGTCGCGGTGAATACGTTCCCGGGTCTTGTACACACCGCCCGTCACACCATGGGAGCGGGTTTTACCAGAAGTAGGTAGCTTAACCGCAAGGAGGGCGCTTACCACGGTAGGATTCGTGACTGGGGTGAAGTCGTAACAAGGTAGCCGTATCGGAAGGTGCGGCTGGATCACCTCCTTTCTAGAGTTGCACCAGGCAGAGATGCCGATCATTGAGCGTCCACTCTTATCGACTGTTAATAAAGATAAAGAACAGCATTTGGGGCTGTAGCTCAGCTGGTTAGAGCACCGTGTTGATAACGCGGGGGTCGTTGGTTCGAGTCCAACCAGCCCTACCAGTTTTAGCGCGTATTACCCACGGGGGATTAGCTCAGCTGGGAGAGCACCTGCTTTGCAAGCAGGGGGTCGTCGGTTCGATCCCGTCATCCTCCACCAAAAGTTCAAACGTAAATCAGCGCAGATGGCGCCGGGATTTAGGTTTGATCTTTTAGAGATTAATTGCTGTTCGTTCTTTAACAATCTGGAAGAAGTAAAGTTTTATGTCAATCTGTGAAAGCAGTTTGGCAGGGTAATGATTGTATGTATCAAAACAAGCAACAACGCTGTACTTTCTTATCTCTGTAGCGTCTTTCGGCTTAGTCGGCTGAGAGGTTAACGTTATAGGGACAAGCGAATAAGTGCACATGGTGGATGCCTTGGCGATTACAGGCGATGAAGGACGTAGTAGCTTGCGATAAGCTGCGGGGAGTGAGCAAACACACTTTGATCCGCAGATTTCCGAATGGGGAAACCCGGCCTTTTAGGTCATTGCATACTGAATACATAGGTATGCAAAGCGAACGCGGCGAACTGAAACATCTAAGTAGCTGCAGGAAAATAAATCAACCGAGATTCCCAAAGTAGTGGCGAGCGAAATGGGATGAGCCTGCATGATTTAGCATGACGCATAGTAGAACGGATTGGAAACTCCGGCCATAGAGGGTGATAGCCCCTTATACGAAATGCGATGTGTGGAACTAAGTATGCGACAAGTAGGGCGGGACACGAGAAATCCTGTCTGAATATGGGGGGACCATCCTCCAAGGCTAAATACTCGTAATCGACCGATAGTGAACCAGTACCGTGAGGGAAAGGCGAAAAGAACCCCGGGAGGGGAGTGAAATAGATCCTGAAACCGTGTGCATACAAACAGTAGGAGCGGACTTGTTCCGTGACTGCGTACCTTTTGTATAATGGGTCAGCGACTTACATTCAGTGGCAAGGTTAACCAGATAGGGAAGCCGTAGAGAAATCGAGTCCGAATAGGGCGACAGTCGCTGGGTGTAGACCCGAAACCAAGTGATCTACTCATGGCCAGGATGAAGGTGCGGTAACACGCCCTGGAGGTCCGAACCCACTAATGTTGAAAAATTAGGGGATGAGCTGTGGGTAGGGGTGAAAGGCTAAACAAACTTGGAAATAGCTGGTTCTCTCCGAAAACTATTTAGGTAGTGCCTCAAGTATCACCATCGGGGGTAGAGCACTGTTATGGCTAGGGGGTCATTGCGACTTACCAAACCATTGCAAACTCCGAATACCGATGAGTGCGAGCTTGGGAGACAGACGTCGGGTGCTAACGTCCGGCGTCAAGAGGGAAACAACCCAGACCGCCAGCTAAGGTCCCAAAGATTGGCTAAGTGGAAAACGAAGTGGGAAGGCTAAAACAGTCAGGATGTTGGCTTAGAAGCAGCCATCATTTAAAGAAAGCGTAATAGCTCACTGATCGAGTCGTCCTGCGCGGAAGATGTAACGGGGCTAAGCCAGTCACCGAAGCTGCGGATATATTTCTCGTGATTTATCACTTGATCTATATGGTAGGAGAGCGTTCTGTAAGCCTGCGAAGGTGTCTTGTAAAGGATGCTGGAGGTATCAGAAGTGCGAATGCTGACATGAGTAGCGATAATGGGGGTGAAAAGCCCCCACGCCGTAAGCCCAAGGTTTCCTGTTCAACGTTCATCGGAGCAGGGTGAGTCGGCCCCTAAGGCGAGGCAGAGATGCGTAGCTGATGGGAAGCAGGTTAATATTCCTGCACCGTCGTATGATGCGATGGGGGGACGGATCGCGAAAGGTTGTCCGGGTGTTGGATGTCCCGGTTTTTGACTCATAGAAGGCGCTTAGGCAAATCCGGGCGCGGAATTCAAGGGGTTGAGACGAGAGACTTCGGTCTCGAAGCAATCGGAAGTGGTTCCAAGAAAAGCCTCTAAGCTTCAGTCATACGAGACCGTACCGCAAACCGACACAGGTGGGCGAGATGAGTATTCTAAGGCGCTTGAGAGAACTCGGGAGAAGGAACTCGGCAAATTGGTACCGTAACTTCGGGAAAAGGTACGCCCTGGTAGCTTGATTGGTTTACTCCATGAGGGTGAAAGGGTTGCAATAAACTGGTGGCTGCGACTGTTTAATAAAAACACAGCACTCTGCAAACACGAAAGTGGACGTATAGGGTGTGACGCCTGCCCGGTGCTGGAAGATTAAATGATGGGGTGCAAGCTCTTGATTGAAGTCCCAGTAAACGGCGGCCGTAACTATAACGGTCCTAAGGTAGCGAAATTCCTTGTCGGGTAAGTTCCGACCTGCACGAATGGCGTAACGATGGCCACACTGTCTCCTCCCGAGACTCAGCGAAGTTGAAATGTTTGTGATGATGCAATCTACCCGCGGCTAGACGGAAAGACCCCATGAACCTTTACTGTAGCTTTGCATTGGACTTTGAACCAATCTGTGTAGGATAGGTGGGAGGCTTTGAAGCGGGGACGCCAGTTCTCGTGGAGCCATCCTTGAAATACCACCCTGGTTTGTTTGAGGTTCTAACCTTGGCCCGTTATCCGGGTCGGGGACAGTGCATGGTAGGCAGTTTGACTGGGGCGGTCTCCTCCTAAAGTGTAACGGAGGAGTTCGAAGGTACGCTAGATACGGTCGGACATCGTGTTGATAGTGCAATGGCATAAGCGTGCTTAACTGCGAGACTGACAAGTCGAGCAGGTACGAAAGTAGGACATAGTGATCCGGTGGTTCTGTATGGAAGGGCCATCGCTCAACGGATAAAAGGTACTCTGGGGATAACAGGCTGATTCCTCCCAAGAGTTCATATCGACGGGGGAGTTTGGCACCTCGATGTCGGCTCATCACATCCTGGGGCTGTAGCCGGTCCCAAGGGTATGGCTGTTCGCCATTTAAAGTGGTACGTGAGCTGGGTTTAAAACGTCGTGAGACAGTTTGGTCCCTATCTGCCGTGGGCGTTGGAAATTTGAAGGGGGCTGCTCCTAGTACGAGAGGACCGGAGTGGACAGACCTCTGGTGTACCGGTTGTCACGCCAGTGGCATTGCCGGGTAGCTAAGTCTGGAAGAGATAACCGCTGAAAGCATCTAAGCGGGAAACTTGCCTTGAGATGAGATTTCCCAGAGCCTTGAGCTCTTTAAAGGGTCGTTCGAGACCAGGACGTTGATAGGTTGGGTGTGGAAGTGCAGTAATGCATTAAGCTAACCAATACTAATTGCCCGTACGGCTTGTCCCTATAACCTTAGCAGGTACAGAGATGAGAAAGACCGTTGTGGCTTGTTCTGATTCATACTCATTACCCATGTAATACAAAACTTACTTCTTCCAGATTCTAGGAATTGCTGCCCCGTCGGGAGCAAGACCTGTACAAGTTATGCCTGATGACCATAGTAACTCGGTACCACCCCTTCCCATCCCGAACAGGACCGTGAAACGAGATTACGCCGATGATAGTGCTGCAACCAGTGTGAAAGTAGGTTATCGTCAGGCTAGTTACAAGAGAAAAACCCAAGCAGAAATGCTTGGGTTTTTTTTCGTCTGTCGAAAAGCAATCCTGGCACTGGTCCTGCGGACCTGTCCCATCACCGACGGCTTCGGCGGGGCTGCTACAATGGCATTGTTGTCGATTTGCCGACCAGTCGCCCAATCCGATGAACCATATCCCGCACGCCGCCGGAGATTTGTTTCGCCACGTCAGTGCGGACAAGGCGCGGCTGTACCGCCAGATCATGGACACTTTTGCGGCCGCCAAACGCCAGTTCCGCCTGCAGCTTCGCCCGGACGAGGTACGGCTGGAGGCCGCATGGCAAGGCGCGCCGCCGCCGATCGAGGAAATTCAGCTCGCGCTGTCCCAACTGGCCGACTGGGGCAACCTGGAATCGCAGCCGGACACGACGCGGGTGGCCAGCATCGAAGATTTTTACCGCGCCCGATTCCTGTATCGCCTGTCGCTGGGCGGCGAGGCGGTCGAGTCGGCGCTTGTTACGTTCGCGCAAGCGCTGGCGCGGCGCAGCGAATTGCAAACGGTCGCGCTCGAAGATATTCTGACTCAACTGGGCGCACTGCGCGCGCTGGCGGCCGCGCCGGTAATCGACCCGGCCAAGGTGCACGGCGTGCTGCGCGACTTGGTGCGCGTGTTCGAAGGCCTGGCCGACAACGCCCAGGCTTTCATGGCCGGCGTGGCGCGCACCATCGAATTGCAGCAAGCCGATCCCAACGCTGTCATGGCGTTCAAGCAAAGGCTTATCGACTATCTGCAGCGCTTCGTGGGTGACCTGGTGGGACGCTCCGGCGCGATCGCGCAAGCGCTGGCCGAGTTGTCGCCCCGGATCGAACCCTTGCTCGCACTGGCCGCGCAGCGCGAAACGCGCGACGCGGCGCCTGGCGGCGACGACGCGCAGGTGGCAGCGTTCGAACAACGCGTCGCGAGCTGGCGCGAACGCTGGCAAGGCCTGTCTCGCTGGTTCATCAGCGACGGCCACATCCAGGCCCAGTCGGAATTGCTGCGGGCAAAGGCACGCTCGGCGATTCCGCAATTGCTGGCGGCGGTGGCCGCGCTCAACGAACGCCGCAGCGGCCGCAGCGACCGCTCGGCTGACTTCCGCATCCTGGCGCGCTGGTTCGCCGAGACTGACAGCGACGCCGACGCGCACCGCCTGTGGCGCGCCGCCTTCGCCCTCAATCCGGCCCGTCATCTGAGCCTGCTCAGCGAGCCGGGGACGCGCGGCGATCCGGTCCCGGCCTCGACGCCCTGGGCCGAGGCGCCGGCGGTCGCCATTCACCCGCGCTTGCGTGAGCGCGGCGAGGTGGCTGCGCGCGGGCCCGCGCCCCACGTACGCGATCGCGCGGGCGAGCGCGCCATGCTTGCCTTACAAATCAGCGAGGAGAGAAGCCAGGTCGAGGCGGCGCGCGCCGCACTGGCCACCGGCGCCCCGATCCGCCTGTCGCAGCTGGGGCAGCTCGATCCGCACGCGTTCCGCCTGTTCCTGTCCTTGCTCGGCGAGGCGCTGTCGGCCCAGGGTTCGCCTGAGCAAAGCGTGTCGCGCCAGACCGCCGACGGCTTGCTGCGGATCCGCCTCGAACCGCTCGCCGCCGATTCCCACGCCCGCATCGAGACCGGCCTCGGCACCTTTTCCGGACGCGATCACCTGCTCACCATCACGCCGACGATGGAGGCGATATGAACGCGTCGTCCACGCCGCGGCGGCCCGATTCGCACGCGGTGCGCGATGTCTTGAGCCGGCACCACGACGAGGAGCGGCGCGACGCTTTGCGCGCCATGCTGATGGCGCCACTGATGACGGCGGCGCACCCGGCTTTTGGCGCGGTGCGCCGCCACGCGGACGCCTTGCGCGACTGGTTCTCCCAAAGCACCGGCTGGATCCTGCATGTCGAGCGCGACTGCGCGCGCCTGTACAAGCGACCGGCCGACCTCGGTGACGCCAGCCGGGGCGCGCCGCAGTTCGACCGCCGCCGCTACCTGCTGTTTTGCCTGGCCTGCGCCGCACTGGAGCGGGCCGACCCGCAAATCACCTTGCGCACGCTGGGCGAAAAGCTGCTGGCTCTGGCGGCCGAGCCGGAACTGACCGCGCGCGGCTTCACCTTCCTGCTCGACGCTCAGCACGAGCGGCGCGAGCTGGTCGCGGTATGCCGCTTCCTGCTCGGGCTGGGCGTGCTGCACCGGGTCGCCGGCGACGAGGATGCCTTCGTCGCGCGCGCCGGCGACGCCCTGTATGACGTGCAGCGGCGCGTGCTGGCCGGCCTGCTGGCCGCAACCCGCGGTCCCTCGACCTGGCCGGCCGACAGCGCACCGGCCACCCTCGATGCGCGCTTGCGGGCCCTGGTCGACGAATACACCGCCGACAGCGAGGAGGGCCGCCGCAGCGCCATGCGCCACCATCTGGCGCGCCGCCTGCTGGACGACCCGGTGGTGTATTTCGCCGAGTTCGAGAACGATCCCGCGCTGCTCGCCTATTTCCAGTCGCAGCGCGGACCGCTGGCGGCGCGCCTGTGCGAGGCGACCGGGCTGGCGCCGGAACAGCGCGCCGAGGGCCTGGCCCTGGTCGACGAGGGCGGAGAGCTGACCGACGCCGTCATGCCGGCCGAAGGCACGTCCGCCCACGTCACCTTGCTGGTCGCTGAGTTCCTGGCCGGCGCCAGCCAGGCTGGCCGCTGCGTGACCGATACCGAGGTCGCGAATTTCATCCGTGCGGCGGCCCCGGAGTACGGGCGTTACTGGCGCAAGGCGGCGCGCGAGCCGGGCGCCGAGGCCGAGCTGGCGCGCGACGCGCTGGGCAGATTGGCCATGCTGCGCCTGATTCGGCACGATGCCGGCGGTGCGCGCGGCCTCCCGGCATTGGCCCGTTTCTCCCTCGGCGACACCGAAATCATCGCCCGCAAGGCCCCTCCCGGTGCGCCCGGCACCGATGCCCCCGACACTCAGGCGACGCTCTTTTAATGAACGACCTTTTTCTAACCGCCCCGGACCAGGCCACGCCCGCCGCGCTGCCGGCCCTGCCCGAACCGACCCGTTTGCGCTGGCAGCCGCTGCGAATGGGCCTGGTCGAGCTATTTCATTACGACAGCGAGGAATTCTGGTTCCGTGACGGCCACCTGCTCTTGCGCGGCAATAATGGCACCGGCAAGTCGAAAGTCTTGTCGCTGACACTGCCATTCCTGTTTGACGCCCAGCTCAAGTCGTCGCGCATCGAGCCCGATGGCGACGCGGGCAAAAAAATGGCGTGGAACCTGCTGCTCGGTAAGCACGAACGCCGACTTGGCTACACTTGGGTCGAGTTCGGGCGGCTGGCGGACGACGGCCAGCCGGAATATCTGACGCTGGGATGCGGCATGGCGGCGCTGGCCGCGCGCACCGGCGTCGACAGCTGGTTCTTCATGACCGAGCGGCAGCGCATGGGACAAGACCTGTGGCTGATCAATCCGCAGCGCGCAGTGCTGACCAAGGACCGGCTCGGCGCTGCCCTGGGCGTCCACGGCCAGGTCTTCGACACCGCCGGCGCCTACCGGCGCGCGGTCGACGAACGCCTGTTTCACTTGGGTGAAGTTCGGTATGGCGCGCTGATGGATACCTTGATCCAGCTGCGCCAGCCGCAGTTATCCAGGAAACCGAACGAGGACAACCTGTCGGGCGCGCTGACCGAAGCGCTGCCGCCCCTGCCGGACGACCTGCTCGGCGACGTGGCCGAGGCCATGAGCCAGCTCGAAGAATACCGCGCGCAGTTGCAGGAGTTAATCGCGCTGCACAAGGCCATCGCCCAGTTCAACCGCAGCTATCAGGTCTACGCGCGGATCGACGCGCGGCGCCACGCCCGCACGCTGCGCACGGCGCAAACCGGCTTCGACAACGCCAGCCGCGACCTGCACGATGCGCGTGCGGCGCTGCAGGCGGCGCAGCAGGCCGAAGCGAAGCTGCAGGCGCAGATCGCCAGCGCCGATGCAATGCTGTTGCGGGAGCGCGCCGCGCTGGCTGAATTGCAGGCCGATCCGACCATGCGCGACGCCCACCGGCTGGAGGAGTCCGCGCGCCACACCGACCTGCGCCGGCGCGACATGATGCTGGCCCAGGCCGCACTCGAGGAGGCCTTCCTGCGCCAGCGGCGCGAGGACGAGGCAGCTGCCCGCAGCGGCGAGCGCGCAGGCGCCGCGCGCGCCGCGCTGGACCGGGCGCTGGAACCAGCGGCGCTGGCGGCGGCAGACGCCGGCCTGGCCGACCGCGACGACTGCCGTGAATCGATAGCCCTGCTGGGCGCGCCCGAATTGCTGGCGCAGGCGGACGCGGGCGCCGTCGCGCGGATCCAGCAAAGCCTGCTGGCCCTGGCCGCGCGGCGGCGCGACGACCTGGCCGCCTTGCGGCGCCGCCTGCGGGCGCTAGAGACTGCCGAACGCGAACGCCAGCAGGACCGTGAAGGGCGTGATCGCCTGGCCGACGAACTGGCCGACATGGTGGCGCAAGTAGCGGCTGCCGAACTGCAGATAGAGCAGTGCGGCGCCGCGCTGGTCGGCGCGTGGCAGGACCACGCCGGCACGTTGCGCGAACTGCGCCTCGACGATGCGGACGCCGTACTGGCATCACTGGCCGATTGGGTGCGCGCGCTGGAAGGCGAAGATCCGGCGCTGGCGGCCTTGCTCCATGCGCAGCAGCAGGCCAGTGAACGCCTGGCCCTGCAGCTGGCCGAGGCGCGTCAGCAATTCGCCGCTCTGGAAGCGCAACTCGGTGAGCTGCGCGCCGAGCAGGAAGCGCTCGATCGGGGCGAGGACCAGCGCCCGCCCGCGCCCTACCATCGCGACGCGTCAGCGCGGGCGGCCGCAAAACCGGGCGCGCCGCTTTGGCAGCTGGTCGAGTTTCGCGAAGCCTCAGGCGCCAGCGCCGGCCTGGAAGCGGCGCTGGAAGCGGCCGGCCTGCTTGACGCCTGGGTTACGCCGGAAGGCGTGCTGTTGTCGCCCGATGGCTTCGACACCATGCTGGTCGCGCGCACATCGCAAAGCCCGTCGCTGGCCGACTGGCTCGAGCCTGCATCCGGCGCCCCGGTAGATCCCGCACTGGTTGCGCGCCTGCTTCGCTCAATCGCCTGCGGTGAAAGCGAGGCTGTCGACGCCGAGGCATGGGTCGCGCCGGACGGCCGGTTTCGCCTCGGCCCCCTGCGCGGCGCATGGAACAAACCGGCAGCCGAATATATCGGCGCCGCCAGCCGCGCGCTGGCACGCCGACGCCGGCTCGACGAACTGACTTCGCTGATTGCGGACCTGCTCGGCAAGCTCGCGGCGTCGCGCGCACAGGAAGAAGACGCCGCTGTGCGTCAGATGCGTGCCGCCGACGAGTGGCGGCTTGCGCCCTCCGACGAGGCTGTGCGCGCCGCGCATGTAAACGCGAGTGGCCTGGAACGCCAGCGGCGCGCACTCGTTGACAGGCTCGCACAAGCGCAGGCCCGGCTGGCCGCCGCCGACGAACGTTGGCAAATCGCGCGGGCACAACTGCTGCAGGACGGTGAGGATCTGCGCCTGCCGGTGGACGCCGGGGGGCTGGCCAGTACCGAAGCTGGGCTGATGCGCTTCGAGGCGGCCGTCCAGGCGCTGCTGATCGAAGTGAACAACTTGCGCCACGCGCTGCCGGAGCACGCGCGCCAGCTTGAGCGCGCGAGCGAAGCGGCCGCGGATGTCGCCGGGCGCCGGCTGCGGCGCGAACAGGCCGGCCAGGAGCTCGACGAGATGGCGGCACGTCTGCAAACTTTGCGCGCCACGGTCGGTGTCAAGGTCGAGGAACTGATGCAGCGCCTTGCCGCAAGCCGCGTAGCGGTCGAGGAGGGCGAAAAGCTGCTGCGCGACGGCACGACGGCGCTGATCGCGGCCAGCGGACAGCTGGCGCGCAGCGAGCAGCGCGTCAAAGATGGCGCCGCCACACTGGACGAGCGCACCGCGGCGCGCCACCAGGCCATCGCGAGTCTGGAACGCTTCGCGGCCACCGGCCTTCTGGCGGTCGCGCTGCCGGAGCTCGATACCGGCAGCGCGCAGTGGACGATCGAAGCGGCGCTGAATATTGCGCGTCGCGCCGAGCAAGGCTTACAGGATGTCAGCGCGGACGACGAGGACTGGAACCGTATCCAGAACCTGGTCTCGCGCGACTACCCCGACCTGCTGTCCGCACTGACGGCGTTGGGGCACCAGGCCCAGGCCGACACCACCGATTTCGGCCTGGTGGTCACCATCATTTACCAAAACCGTCCCGAGCGCCCGGACCTGATCGAACTGCGCATCACGGAAGAAATCGCTCAGCGCAAGGAACTGCTGACGGCGCGGGAAACCGAAGTGCTGGAGAATCACCTGCAGGCCGAGGTGGCCGCCGCGATTCAGCGCTTGCTGCAGGATGCGGAAGGACGCCTTGACGCGATCAACGCCGAACTGGCGAAGCGCCCGACATCGACCGGAGTGCGCTTCAAGCTGGTATGGGAGCCGCTGCCGGCGGGGAGCGAGGGCGCGCCGGTCGGCCTTGACACGGCGCGCAAGCGCCTGCTCAACACCAGCTTCGACGCCTGGTCGGAGCAGGATCGCATGGTGGTGGGCGCGATGCTGCAAAACCGGATCAGCAGCGAGCGGGCGCGTGCCGATGCCGAGCAGGGCGGAGGCGGCAGCCTGCTCGAGATGCTGGGGCGGGCGCTGGACTACCGGCGCTGGCACCGTTTCCGCGTCCTGCGCTGGCAGGACGGCCAGTGGCGCCCTTTGTCCGGGCCAGCATCGAGCGGCGAGCGCGCGTTGGGATTGACCGTGCCCTTGTTCGCGGCGGTTTCCAGCTTTTACAGCCACGGTGGCTCGCCGCATGCGCCACGCCTGGTGCTGCTCGACGAAGCCTTCGCCGGCATCGACGACGCCGCGCGCGCCCATTGCATGGCGCTGGTGCGCGAGTTCGATCTCGATTTCGTCATGACCAGCGAGCGCGAATGGGCCTGCTATGCCGAACTGCCGGGCGTGTCGATTTGCCAGTTGCAGCGCCACGAAGGCATCGACGCGGTGTACGTGTCGCGCTGGAGCTGGGACGGCCGGGCGCGCCGTCCGGAGCCAGACGGCGCACGCCGCTTCCCCGATTCGGAGGTATAACCGATGGCCGACCAGGAACGTCTGCAACGGTTGCTCGGCGACGCCGGCCTGAAGCGCTTGCGGCTGCGGCTGCGCGGCCGGTATGAACGGGGCTTCGGAAACGGAGTGGTCACCCTGGGAAAGTTGACGCCCGCCGAACGCGCGGCGCTGTGCGGCTTGCTCGGGCGGCGTCCCAGGCAGGGTGGCAGCCTGCGTTTCAACATCGATGATCTGGACGCGGCACTGCGCAATGGCGGTCTGGCCGACTCGCTGCGCGACGCGCTTCACTTGCTGGACGGGCCGATCGTCGAACGCAGCGCGCAAAAAGCCGGGATGCTGGCGCGCTGGGAGCGGGTGGCCGCGCTGTGCGGCGAGCCGCGCCTGGCGGCATTGTTGGGCGATGCCCGCGCGATGGGAATGCTCAAGCGGATTTCGGGCGGCGACCCCGAGTCCGCCGAGCGCCTGTGCCTGGCGGCCGCGCGTGTCCTGGCCCGTCTTCCGGTGCCGGCCCAGGCACGCTCGCATCTGGCGGCAGACGTCCTGGGCGATGCGCACGGCCTCGATCCGGGACGCCCGGTTGCGCGGCTGGTTCTGTCGGCGTTGCGGCGCCGTCCCGCCGATGAGGAGGAGGCGGACAACGACGAAACCGTGCGCGAAACCTGGGCTGCCGCCGGGGTCATGGTCAACGAGCTCGCGCGCCCGGCGCTGTTCCTGAATCTGCCGGGTGCGCGAGTGACGGCGGGAGAACCGGCGTTTCTGTCGTTGCGCGCGCTGTTGCGCTCCGCGCCCGCATGGGAGCTGGCCGGCCGCTTGGTCTCGGTGTGTGAAAATCCCAACCTGGTGGCAATCGCCGCCGACGCCTTGGGCCCGCAATGCGCGCCGCTCGTGTGCACCGACGGCATGCCCGCCGCCGCGCAGCGCGCCTTGCTTGGACAACTAAGGGATGCCGGCGCCGTCCTGCGCTACCACGGCGACTTCGACTGGCCGGGCATCGCCATCGGCAATCTGGTGATGCGCGAGTTCGGCGCGAAGCCATGGCGCTTTTCCGCCTGCGACTACGACGCCGGCGCCAACCGCATTCCCGTGGCGCGCCGCTTGGGCGATGCGTGGGTTGAGGCGGACTGGGATGGAGTGTTGGGCGTGGCAATGCGAGCAGCCGGGCGGGCGATTGATGAAGAGGCCGTCGCGGGTGACCTCCTGCGCGACCTGTCGCAAAAAAACACATCCTGAAAATGTGCGGAAAACCCCTTGCCGAGCCTGCAAACACTTTGCTATAGTTCGCCTCCCCGAGAAATTGGTTAACAAAAACAAGAACTTGGGTGCGTCGGAAACGACGGTGTAGGAAAAAAGGAGTTGACGTTGTAGGCGAAACGCTTCATACTCTTTCTTCTTCGCGGCTGACAAACAAAACGCTTTGTCAACAAGCTGCAAGCAGTACCGAATAAGTTCTTTAACAATTAACAGTCGATAAGTGTGGGCGTTTGATGAAGGTGCCAGTGGCTTCGGTCACTGAATACTTAAATTATCAAATGTTCACAAAAAAGAAATATAGGCGCTTCGCAAGAAGTGGCCTGTCAGTATTTTGAGTGAGCGAATTCGGACCAATGGGACGAATTCGGACGGAAACGTCCGACAAACAGAGATTGAACTGAAGAGTTTGATCCTGGCTCAGATTGAACGCTGGCGGCATGCCTTACACATGCAAGTCGAACGGCAGCGCGGGGCAACCTGGCGGCGAGTGGCGAACGGGTGAGTAATATATCGGAACGTACCCTGGAGTGGGGGATAACGTAGCGAAAGTTACGCTAATACCGCATACGATCTAAGGATGAAAGTGGGGGATCGCAAGACCTCATGCTCCTGGAGCGGCCGATATCTGATTAGCTAGTTGGTGGGGTAAAGGCCTACCAAGGCATCGATCAGTAGCTGGTCTGAGAGGACGACCAGCCACACTGGAACTGAGACACGGTCCAGACTCCTACGGGAGGCAGCAGTGGGGAATTTTGGACAATGGGCGCAAGCCTGATCCAGCAATGCCGCGTGAGTGAAGAAGGCCTTCGGGTTGTAAAGCTCTTTTGTCAGGGAAGAAACGGTGAGGGCTAATATCCCTTGCTAATGACGGTACCTGAAGAATAAGCACCGGCTAACTACGTGCCAGCAGCCGCGGTAATACGTAGGGTGCAAGCGTTAATCGGAATTACTGGGCGTAAAGCGTGCGCAGGCGGTTTTGTAAGTCTGTCGTGAAATCCCCGGGCTCAACCTGGGAATTGCGATGGAGACTGCAAGGCTAGAATCTGGCAGAGGGGGGTAGAATTCCACGTGTAGCAGTGAAATGCGTAGAGATGTGGAGGAACACCGATGGCGAAGGCAGCCCCCTGGGTCAAGATTGACGCTCATGCACGAAAGCGTGGGGAGCAAACAGGATTAGATACCCTGGTAGTCCACGCCCTAAACGATGTCTACTAGTTGTCGGGTTTTAATTAACTTGGTAACGCAGCTAACGCGTGAAGTAGACCGCCTGGGGAGTACGGTCGCAAGATTAAAACTCAAAGGAATTGACGGGGACCCGCACAAGCGGTGGATGATGTGGATTAATTCGATGCAACGCGAAAAACCTTACCTACCCTTGACATGTACGGAAGCCACGAGAGATCGAGGCGTGCTCGAAAGAGAGCCGTAACACAGGTGCTGCATGGCTGTCGTCAGCTCGTGTCGTGAGATGTTGGGTTAAGTCCCGCAACGAGCGCAACCCTTGTCATTAGTTGCTACGAAAGAGCACTCTAATGAGACTGCCGGTGACAAACCGGAGGAAGGTGGGGATGACGTCAAGTCCTCATGGCCCTTATGGGTAGGGCTTCACACGTCATACAATGGTACATACAGAGGGCCGCCAACCCGCGAGGGGGAGCTAATCCCAGAAAGTGTATCGTAGTCCGGATTGTAGTCTGCAACTCGACTACATGAAGTTGGAATCGCTAGTAATCGCGGATCAGCATGTCGCGGTGAATACGTTCCCGGGTCTTGTACACACCGCCCGTCACACCATGGGAGCGGGTTTTACCAGAAGTAGGTAGCTTAACCGCAAGGAGGGCGCTTACCACGGTAGGATTCGTGACTGGGGTGAAGTCGTAACAAGGTAGCCGTATCGGAAGGTGCGGCTGGATCACCTCCTTTCTAGAGTTGCACCAGGCAGAGATGCCGATCATTGAGCGTCCACTCTTATCGACTGTTGAATTTAGAAGAAACAGTAGCAGTGTCCAAGTCGGGGCTGTAGCTCAGCTGGTTAGAGCACCGTGTTGATAACGCGGGGGTCGTTGGTTCGAGTCCAACCAGCCCTACCAACGCGGTCAGTAGTAAATCCTTGGGGGATTAGCTCAGCTGGGAGAGCACCTGCTTTGCAAGCAGGGGGTCGTCGGTTCGATCCCGTCATCCTCCACCACTCTACAAATCTTGAAAGTGCAAACGTAAGCAAAGATGCTTAGGTTTGATCTTTTAGAGGTCAATGCTGTTTCGTTCTTTAACAATCTGGAAGAAGTAAAGTTTTATGTCAATCCGTGAAAACGGTTTGGCAGGGTAATGATTGTATGTATCAAAACAAGCAACAACGCTGTACTTTCTTATCTCTGTAGCGTCTTTCGGCTTAGTCGGCTGAGAGGTTAACGTTATAGGGACAAGCGAATAAGTGCACATGGTGGATGCCTTGGCGATTACAGGCGATGAAGGACGTAGTAGCTTGCGATAAGCTGCGGGGAGTGAGCAAACACACTTTGATCCGCAGATTTCCGAATGGGGAAACCCGGCCTTTTAGGTCATTGCATGCTGAATACATAGGCATGCAAAGCGAACGCGGCGAACTGAAACATCTAAGTAGCTGCAGGAAAATAAATCAACCGAGATTCCCAAAGTAGTGGCGAGCGAAATGGGATGAGCCTGCATGATTTAGCACGACGCATAGTAGAACGGATTGGAAACTCCGGCCATAGAGGGTGATAGCCCCTTATACGAAATGCGATGTGTGGAACTAAGTATGCGACAAGTAGGGCGGGACACGAGAAATCCTGTCTGAATATGGGGGGACCATCCTCCAAGGCTAAATACTCGTAATCGACCGATAGTGAACCAGTACCGTGAGGGAAAGGCGAAAAGAACCCCGGGAGGGGAGTGAAATAGATCCTGAAACCGTGTGCATACAAACAGTAGGAGCGGACTTGTTCCGTGACTGCGTACCTTTTGTATAATGGGTCAGCGACTTACATTCAGTGGCAAGGTTAACCAGATAGGGAAGCCGTAGAGAAATCGAGTCCGAATAGGGCGACAGTCGCTGGGTGTAGACCCGAAACCAAGTGATCTACTCATGGCCAGGATGAAGGTGCGGTAACACGCCCTGGAGGTCCGAACCCACTAATGTTGAAAAATTAGGGGATGAGCTGTGGGTAGGGGTGAAAGGCTAAACAAACTTGGAAATAGCTGGTTCTCTCCGAAAACTATTTAGGTAGTGCCTCAAGTATCACCATCGGGGGTAGAGCACTGTTATGGCTAGGGGGTCATTGCGACTTACCAAACCATTGCAAACTCCGAATACCGATGAGTGCGAGCTTGGGAGACAGACGTCGGGTGCTAACGTCCGGCGTCAAGAGGGAAACAACCCAGACCGCCAGCTAAGGTCCCAAAGATTGGCTAAGTGGAAAACGAAGTGGGAAGGCTAAAACAGTCAGGATGTTGGCTTAGAAGCAGCCATCATTTAAAGAAAGCGTAATAGCTCACTGATCGAGTCGTCCTGCGCGGAAGATGTAACGGGGCTAAGCCAGTCACCGAAGCTGCGGATATCCGCAAGGATATGGTAGGAGAGCGTTCTGTAAGCCTGCGAAGGTGTCTTGTAAAGGATGCTGGAGGTATCAGAAGTGCGAATGCTGACATGAGTAGCGATAATGGGGGTGAAAAGCCCCCACGCCGTAAGCCCAAGGTTTCCTGTTCAACGTTCATCGGAGCAGGGTGAGTCGGCCCCTAAGGCGAGGCAGAGATGCGTAGCTGATGGGAAGCAGGTTAATATTCCTGCACCGTCGTATGATGCGATGGGGGGACGGATCGCGAAAGGTTGTCCGGGTGTTGGATGTCCCGGTTTTTGACTCATAGAAGGCGCTTAGGCAAATCCGGGCGCGGAATTCAAGGGGTCGAGACGAGAGACTTCGGTCTCGAAGCAATCGGAAGTGGTTCCAAGAAAAGCCTCTAAGCTTCAGTCATACGAGACCGTACCGCAAACCGACACAGGTGGGCGAGATGAGTATTCTAAGGCGCTTGAGAGAACTCGGGAGAAGGAACTCGGCAAATTGGTACCGTAACTTCGGGAAAAGGTACGCCCTGGTAGTTTGACCACTTTACTGTGGAAGGATGAAAGGGTTGCAATAAACTGGTGGCTGCGACTGTTTAATAAAAACACAGCACTCTGCAAACACGAAAGTGGACGTATAGGGTGTGACGCCTGCCCGGTGCTGGAAGATTAAATGATGGGGTGCAAGCTCTTGATTGAAGTCCCAGTAAACGGCGGCCGTAACTATAACGGTCCTAAGGTAGCGAAATTCCTTGTCGGGTAAGTTCCGACCTGCACGAATGGCGTAACGATGGCCACACTGTCTCCTCCCGAGACTCAGCGAAGTTGAAATGTTTGTGATGATGCAATCTACCCGCGGCTAGACGGAAAGACCCCATGAACCTTTACTGTAGCTTTGCATTGGACTTTGAACCAATCTGTGTAGGATAGGTGGGAGGCTTTGAAGCGGGGACGCCAGTTCTCGTGGAGCCATCCTTGAAATACCACCCTGGTTTGTTTGAGGTTCTAACCTTGGCCCGTTATCCGGGTCGGGGACAGTGCATGGTAGGCAGTTTGACTGGGGCGGTCTCCTCCTAAAGTGTAACGGAGGAGTTCGAAGGTACGCTAGATACGGTCGGACATCGTGTTGATAGTGCAATGGCATAAGCGTGCTTAACTGCGAGACTGACAAGTCGAGCAGGTACGAAAGTAGGACATAGTGATCCGGTGGTTCTGTATGGAAGGGCCATCGCTCAACGGATAAAAGGTACTCTGGGGATAACAGGCTGATTCCTCCCAAGAGTTCATATCGACGGGGGAGTTTGGCACCTCGATGTCGGCTCATCACATCCTGGGGCTGTAGCCGGTCCCAAGGGTATGGCTGTTCGCCATTTAAAGTGGTACGTGAGCTGGGTTTAAAACGTCGTGAGACAGTTTGGTCCCTATCTGCCGTGGGCGTTGGAAATTTGAAGGGGGCTGCTCCTAGTACGAGAGGACCGGAGTGGACAGACCTCTGGTGTACCGGTTGTCACGCCAGTGGCATTGCCGGGTAGCTAAGTCTGGAAGAGATAACCGCTGAAAGCATCTAAGCGGGAAACTTGCCTTGAGATGAGATTTCCCAGAGCCTTGAGCTCTTTAAAGGGTCGTTCGAGACCAGGACGTTGATAGGTTGGGTGTGGAAGTGCAGTAATGCATTAAGCTAACCAATACTAATTGCCCGTACGGCTTGTCCCTATAACCTTAGCAGGTACAGAGATGAGAAAGACCGTTGTGGCTTGTTCTGATTCATACTCATTACCCATGTAATACAAAACTTACTTCTTCCAGATTCTAGGAATTGCTGCCCCGTCGGGAGCAAGACCTGTACAAGTTATGCCTGATGACCATAGTAACTCGGTACCACCCCTTCCCATCCCGAACAGGACCGTGAAACGAGATTACGCCGATGATAGTGCTGCAACCAGTGTGAAAGTAGGTTATCGTCAGGCTAGTTACAAGAGAAAAACCCAAGCAGAAATGCTTGGGTTTTTTTTCGTCTGCTGATTTTGTGATGGCCTGGCCCCGCCGAGTCGGGCCCAGGTTTGCGGGCGTGCGGTGCACCTTCGACATGCCGGCGCGGGTACACTGGTCGCAGGGCTACACGGTAGATCCGAGATGAAAAACGAGACTTACGAAGTCATGCGCGGTGAGGGCGCCCGCCCCGTGAAAATGTGGACCAAGGGCGTACCGGTGGAGGACTCTGCCAGGCTGCAGCTAGCAAACACCGCGAAGATGCCCTTCATTTACAGGCACGTGGCCGTCATGCCCGACGTCCACCCGGGCAAAGGTTCGACAATCGGCAGCGTGATCCCGACGCTGGGGGCGGTGATCCCGGCCGCGGTCGGCGTCGATATCGGCTGCGGCATGATGGCAGCGAAAACCACGCTGACGGCGAACGACCTGCCGGATAATCTGGGCAAGCTGCGCGGCGCCATCGAGCGCGCCATCCCGCACGGCATGACGCCGAAAACGCGCGGATATCGGGGCCGCGACGAAGGATCCTGGCATACCGCGCCGGCGGCGGTGGATGCGGCGTGGGGCCAGCTGAAGGATGAATTCGACGTCATCTGCGCGAGAACGCCCAAGCTGCGAAACACCAACAACTATCGCCACATGGGCACACTTGGCAGCGGCAATCACTTCGTCGAGGTGTGCCTCGACGAGACTGGCGCCGTCTGGTTCATGCTGCACTCCGGTTCGCGCGGCGTGGGCAACGCCATCGGGACCCATTTCATCGAACTGGCCAAGCAGGACATGCGCACCCACTTTGTCAATTTGCCCGACCAGGACTTGGCTTACCTGAGCGAAGGGACGCGCCACTACGACGATTATGTCGAGGCGGTGGGCTGGGCGCAAAAATTCGCTCGCATGAACCGCGAAGTCATGATGCAGAACCTGATCGCAGCAGTGCGCACGGTGATCACCAAGCCGTTCGAAACCCACGTGGAAGCCGTCAACTGTCACCATAACTATGTCCAGAAAGAGCGCCATTTTGGCAAGGATGTGCTGGTCACGCGCAAGGGGGCGGTATCGGCCCGCAAGGGCGAGCTGGGGATTATTCCCGGTTCGATGGGCGCCAGGAGTTTCATCGTCCGCGGCAAGGGAAACGAGGAGAGCTTCAACAGCTGCAGCCACGGCGCCGGGCGCACCATGAGCCGCACCGAGGCGAAGCGGCGGTTTACATTGGCGGATCACGCCAGGGCGACCGAGGGTGTGGAGTGCCGCAAGGATGCCGGCGTCATCGACGAAATCCCGATGGCGTACAAGGATATCGACGCCGTGATGCACGCACAGCGCGACCTAATGGAAGTGGTGCACACGCTCAAACAGGTGGTTTGCGTCAAGGGATGACAGATGCTGGACCTTGACGGATCGACCGGGAGGGCGGCGGGCACGTTCGAGGAGGGCGATGACCGCGCAATCTGTGTGGTATCGGAGTCTGGTCCCGTCTAGCGCTGCTGGCGGACGGCCAATAAAGGCTCGAGCCATCCCTTCAGATCGTCGAATACCTGTTGCGCATCGGGTTCGTTGAAAATCTCGTGGTAAAGACGGTCGTATTCGCGCATGACTGCCATCCCCGGCGGCACGCGCAGCAGGAAGCGCCGGCTCCCTTCAATGTCGACCACCCGATCGTCGCCCGACACCAGCATCAGGGTCGGCGTCGCCAGCGCGCCTGCGTGCGATTGGCAGTAGTCGATCGACGAGAGCATCGAACGCAGCAGCCGCGCACTGATCCGGTGGTGCACCAGCGGATCCGCCTTGTAGGCCGCGACGACTTTGGGATCGTGGGAGAGCAGCCCCGCCGACACGCCATTCGGCACTCCAAGCGACGGCGCCAGCGCGGACATCAGCTTCAGCATCCGGTGCTGAAATGGCGACATTCTCAATGCGAGCGCGGGGGACGACAGGATCAGTCCACGCAGCGGCGACATCGCCGCCAGCGCGAAGCGTGTCGCGAACAAGCCGCCCATGCTGTGGCCGAACAGGAAGGGCGGCTCGGCAAAGCGTGTCGAGAAATCCTCGATGATGATCTCGGCGTCCTGCAGCATCGGGTCGCCATAGATGACGTCGCCGCGCCTGCCTTGCGATCGCCCGTGTCCGCGATGGTCATAGCAGCGCACCGACAGGCCGCACTCGTTCAGGAAGCCGGCGAGATGCCGGTATCGGCCGCTATGCTCGCCAAGTCCATGCATGACGACGACGCTCCCGCGTGCCTGCGCGGCAGGCAGCAGGTAGTCCGTCACGTACAGCAGCGTGCCGTCGGCGGCACTGATCTGGTGGCTCTGGAGCGCCACCAGCTGTGGCATTACACGCCCCAGAGGACGTCGTAGCCGCCGTTCCTGGCTGCGCGCAGCATTTCCAGCAAAGGATAGGCGCGGGTCGCGAAGCTGACCACTTCCATGCCTTCGTGATCGGTGTCGTCGCCCACTTCGCCGTGATGCGCGTTGACGTCGCGCTGGACGTCGTCCGACGCCGTGTGCAGGCGCGTCTCGGCGATTTCCTTCTCCAGCACATCGACGGCGCGCGGCGCCTCGGCGGCGGTGATGACGCCGCGATCGACGTCCTTGCCGAGCAAATCGAGGATGCGCTTGGCGTGCTCTTTGTACATGGTGACTTCAGCTGCTGCTTTGGAGGTAAACGTAATTAACATAGGTACTTTCTAAGGTGTGCTGCAATGTCGAAACGATAACACGAGTTGCGCGCGCAGTCATGCCGCACGCGTGCGCGCGGCGCCCCTTCTCAACGAACCCGTCGGCGCCGCATCCAGCCGGACAACAGAGCGAGCAGGGCGGTGCCGAACAGGCAGCTGACAATGATGCCGAAGGAACTGGGGATCTCCTGTCCGGTGACCAGGGCGAGCATGAAATAGGCGATCCCCGCCCATGACGCTGCGCTCATCAATTCGATGATATTGCCGACCGCGTTGGTCTGGCCGCGCCGTTTGAAGTCACCACGGCTGGCCGGCCGGCCGCACCACAGCGCAATCTGCGCCGAACTGGCCACAGCAATAAGGACAGCGGCGGCCATCAACATCGCCGCCCCGGGCGCGCGCGTGGCCATCCATAACAGCGGCAAGGCCACCAGCAGCGGCGCCGGCAGCGCGACGGCGGCGAGCTTGGCGCGCCGGATCGTGGCCGAGTTACAGGGCGCCGCGTCCAGCAGGTCCGGCGCCTCCTCCGCGGAGACAATGATCCAGGTCAGCGATGCCGTCAGCGACGCGCACAGAAAGGTCAGCGCGCCGCCGACGCCGGCCAGCGGCTGGTTGGACCTCAATAGCAGCATGAACCCGAGCGGCACCATGTACAGCAGCTGCAGCAGCACCTGCGAAATCAGCTGCGGGTCACGCGCAATCAGCCGCCATTCCTTGGCAACGACCGCGTGCGCCAGGCTGCGGTCGAAACGGAAGCGCGGCCCGCCTGCCGGCGCGGTCGCCGCCCGCACCACGCTCACCGCCTGCTGCACGCCATGCACGAAGAAGCGATGCGTGAAGGCCGCGGTGAATCCGAACGCCGCAATGGCCGCGAGTGCGAGGGCCACCAGCGAAAGTGGGGCGCCGAGGATCGCGCGTCCCGGCAGCCACGCGATGCTGTCCGGACCGAGCGCGGCGCCGGGCGCGAACATCGGACCGATCCAGGAAGCCAGCTTGCCCCGGCCTCCGACGCCAAGCAGCGATTGAGCTTGCGAGGCGAGGAAGATGAATGCACCCGAGATGGCGCCCAGCACCTGCGCCACCGTGCGTGTGCGGCGCACGCCGATCAGGCGCACCAGGCCCAGCGTCAGCAGCATCGACGCCGATGCCGCCACCGCCGCCACGCCAAGCACAACGGGGTAGATGGCCAGCCAGCGGAATTGGCCGAGCACCAGTCCCGCATTGGCGAACGGCGCGAGCAGGAATAGATACAGCGCGGCCACGCCGATCGTGATGCCGGCCAGCCTCACCACGAAGATGCTGCGCGTCGGCAGCGGCGAAGAGAGCAGCAAATCGAGGTCGCCGCGCTCGAACAATGCCTTTACGCTCGCAGCCAATGCGCCCGAGATCATCATGCTGAACAATACGATCAGTATCGCGGTGGCGACGACAGGCAGCATCGCCAGCACCTGCGCATCGGCATCGGACGCGTCGGCCAGTAGCTTATAGGCGAGCGTGTGAATCGCCAGGCTGGCCAGAACAAGAATGGCGATCGTGCTCTTGCCCATGCCGCGCCGCGCGGGTCCCGTCGACACCTTGTCGTTCAGGTTGTAGAAGAACATCCGCACTTCATGCTTCAGCAGCCAGAGCGAACTGCCGGGACGCGCGCTCACGGTTGCCCCGTCAGTTGAAGGAACACATCCTCGAGCGTGCCGCCGTCGGTGCGCGCGCGCAGTTCGTCCAGCGTGCCCTGCGCGATCAGGCGGCCGTGCTCGATGATGCCGATGCGTTGCGCGAGGCGTTCGGCCACTTCCAGGATGTGCGTGGTCAGCACCACCGTGCCGCCACTGCGCACATGATCGAGCAGCAGATCCTTGACCTGGCGCGCCGCCGCCGCATCGAGGCCGGTGAGCGGCTCGTCGAGGATCAGCAATTGCGGCTCGTGGATCAAGGCGCCGGCCAGCGCGAGCTTTTGCTTCATCCCGCGCGAGAAACCCTCGGTCAGCTCGTGCGCGTGCTTGCTCAGGTCCAGCCAGTCGAGCAGCTGGCGCGCGCGCGGCTCGGCGTCGGCCGCGCCGATGCCCCACAGGCCGGCGACGAATTCGAGGTACTCGGTCGGCTTCAGTTTCGCGTACAGCATCGGATCGTCCGGCAGATACGCTATCTTCTGCTTGGCGCCGGCCGGGTCCACGGCGAGGTCGATGCCGAACACGTCGACGCGGCCAGCGTCCGGCGCCAGCAGGCCCGCCACCATGCGCAAGGTCGTGGTCTTGCCGGCGCCGTTAGGGCCCAGCAGCGCGTACAGTTCGCCCTGGCGGACGGTCAGGTCGAGATGGTCTACGGCGGGCCGGCCGAAGTTCTTGCACAGACCGGTCAGACGGAGTGCTGCGGGCGCATCATTGTTCATCGGCGATTCCTTGGTGGGGTGAGGGTCAGAGCAGCTTGAACGAAGAGAGGAACTGGTCGGCCTGTTCGCGCGGGATCTTGCTCGCCTTGCCCATCACGATGACCTGGTAGAAGCGCTTGTCGCGCGATTCGAAATGGCCGATCAGCTTCATCGGCACGCCGTTCCGCGCACCGGTCGCCTCCATGTCGATCGAGGCGCCTTGCGTGCCGCTGCCGCCGCTCACTGCCGCCGCGGCGGCCGTCTTCTCCTGCGTTACCGTCGCGCCGATGTTGTTCACCAGCGCCGTCTTCATGGACGCCAGCGCCGCCTGCGCCTTCGCCGCATCCGGCGCCTGCGCGCTGCCGACGGCGAAGATCGCGCCGTCCACATCGACCGCCGTCATCGTCATTTCGACCGTCGCGCCGCCGATGTCGATGCTGCGCTTGTGGACCGATGGCTTATCGGGGAACATCACGCGGTAGGGAGCGTCCTGGCTGCTGTAGTCGCGCCAGTTGTAGGTAGGGCTGCAGGCCGTGAGTGCGGCGGTGGCCAGCAATGTCAATATTGCCGATTTAATCAAGGATTTGCGCATGCGCAGATAGTAGCAGGGGCCGCATGGGGGCGCCACCTCATCGTTCTCGCAGACTGCGCCGGTACTGGATCGCCTCGGCCACGTGCGCCCGCGCGATGCGCTGGGTGCCGGCCAGGTCGGCGATGGTGCGCGCCACCTTGAGCACCCGGTGATAGGCGCGCGCCGACCAGTGCCACTGCAGCATGGTCTCGCGCAGCAGCTTGTCGCCGGCCGCATCGAGCTTGCAGTGACGGTCGATCTCGCGCGTGGTGAGGCGCTGGTTCGACTTGTCCTGGCGCTGCAGCTGCAACCGAAACGCGTGCTCCACGCGCCGCGCAATCTCCGCGCTCGACTCGCCGTCGGCCTCCGCGCTCAAGGCCGCCGGCGCCATCGCCGCCACATCGATCTGCATGTCGATGCGGTCGAGCAGGGGGCCGGAGATGCGGTCCTGGTATCGCGCGACGCTGTCCGGTGTGCAGCGGCACTTGCCGGAGGCGTGGCCGAGGAAGCCGCAGGGGCAGGGATTCATCGCCGCGAGCAGCTGGAAGCGCGCTGGAAAGTCGGCCTGATGCGCGGCGCGCGAGATCGTCACGCTGCCGGACTCCATCGGCTGGCGCAGCACTTCGAGCACGCGGCGGTCGAACTCGGGCAGCTCGTCGAGGAACAGCACGCCGCAATGGGCCAGCGAGATTTCGCCGGGGCGCGGCATGGCGCCGCCACCGACCAGCGCGACGCCCGAGGTGGTGTGGTGGGGGCTTCGATACGGCCGCATCTTCCAGCTGGCCGCGGAAAAGCCGCGCGTGAGCGACTGCACGGCCGCCGATTCCAACGCCTCTTCCTCCGTCATCGGCGGCAGCAGGCCGACGAAGCGCGACGCCAGCATGGTCTTGCCCGCGCCCGGCGGGCCAACCATCAGAAGACTGTGGTTGCCGGCGGCGGCGACTTCCATCGCGCGCTTGGCGTGCTGCTGGCCCTTCACGTCGGACAGGTCGGCATAGGCCGGAACAGCGATGGCGGCCTTGTTGCGATGCCGTGCGAGGCGGGTGGCGGGGTCGCCGGCATTCAAGTGGGCGCAGACCTGCAGCAGCGTTTCGGCGGGATAGATAACGGCGTCGGCCACCAGCGCGGCCTCGTCGCCGTTTGCCATTGGCAGGATGAAGCCGCGGGCCGCATGCTCGCGGCAGCGGTGCATCGCGAACGTCATCGCCAGCGCGCCGCGGATGGGCCGCAACTCGCCGGACAGGGACAGCTCGCCGGCGAATTCGTATTGATCCAGTTCGCGGTCGGGAATCTGGCGCGAGGCGGCGAGGATGCCGAGCGCAATCGGCAGATCGAAGCGGCCGGACTCCTTCGGCAAATCGGCCGGCGCGAGATTGACGGTGATGCGGCGGTTGGGGATATCGAAGCCGGCGTTGAGCAACGCGGCGCGCACGCGGTCCTTCGATTCGCGCACTTCGGTGTCGGGAAGACCGACGATGGTGAAGCTGGGGAGCCCGTTTGCCAAGTGTACTTCGACGCTGACAGGCGGCGCTTCCATGCCGGCCAGCGCGCGGCTACGCAATACTGCAAGACTCATCGGATTCGTCAGAGGATTATGGGAACCTGATGAGCCTAGAGGGATTCGACGCCTGCGGTTTTGCGGGTGACCAAATGTGTTCGCTTTGCTCGCACGTTTCGCGATCAAGGTACGAAACGTCAGGGGGGGGCGAAATCAAGAGAAGAAACGGGGATCGTAAGTCCAGCGCTTGATCGTTGTCGCGGTGATGGACGCCACGTCCGGGTGCAGCGGATTGATCAACACATTGTATTCATCAGGCACGCTCACCGACGGCACCAGCAGCAATGCCGAACTGCCCGACGCGGCCCAGGCGTCACCCGTCATTCGGCTCGTCATGCCGGGCGGAACAGCGTCCCATCCGCCGGGCAGCGGGTCGAGTACGACCCGCGCGGCCCAGACATCGTCGGGAACGTCGATCCGCACCAGGAAGCGATTGAAGGGCAAGCCGCCACTGCGTACATGCAGGACCGTTTCGATCGTCGCCAGCGCGATGTTTGTGGCGCTGTAGATAAGCGGCGTGCCGACGCTATTCCAGCGTCCACCCGTCATCTTGGCACCGGCGCCGCTGAGGTCATTGGCCGTATAGGCTGGCGCCTCGACGGCAATGCGCCACAGGGGCGTCGTCATGCATAGGCTCCGCTCTGGCTCATGGACAGCAATTCAGCTACCAGTTTTTGGCCCTCGAAAGTGTCCATGTAGCTCGCCGGCGTGGCTCCACCAAGCGCCGGCAGCGGCTTGGTTAGCCAGTCCGCAACCCAATGTGCCGCGTCAAAGCCGATCGGATCGCCGGACTCTTCCACCATTGCTTGCACTTTGCCGATCAAGGTTGCGACGCCCAGGACACGCTCGGATTCGTCTTTCGACAATGCCGTCTGGTCCTTCTCTTTACGACTGATGGTCGCGCGGGACAGGCCGAGGCTCACGAGCAGGAGTTCTTTACTCATACCCATCGTCGACGAAAGCTCTCCGACCAGCGAGGCGGGAATACCCTTGCGTATCGCGGCAATGCGGGCGTGCGGATCAATCCGATACAGGTTCGTGCCAAGGAAGACATTGGTGTCAATCAGGTCCGTCCCGCTTCCCTTGGATTTCGCCGGGACGAAGGAAGCGCGATCCGCCACCCGCGCGGTTTCATCGGGCGTTGCCATTGGCGCAGCGGCGCGTTTTGCGACTGCCGTGCGTGCCGGAGCGGGTTTTTCCATAGCTTTGGAGTTTGACATGATTGTCTCCTTTGAGATAATAGTTTAACTCAAATGAGGCAATGACCAGTCGATCTGCCGCCGTACAGGGGCGGCACGCTGACGGATCTCCAACCTTACGGGGTCCAGGCCAGACGTGGGTGTGGTTGGAGTTCTTTGCCAATAGTACTGCTCAGTCAATTGGCAAATTATCTATCTTTTCTTGGAGAGCCTTCTTCTCATTGATGAGTGCTTCCTTTTGAGCATATGCATCCCTGATCTGCGCACTTGCAAGAACCTTATCCCGACCAAATACCACGTTAGCAGAGGCCACCCGTATTTCATCTTCGGCTGCCACAAGTTTTTGGTCTAGCATACTCATCCTTAGTTCCATATCGCGTCGCTTAGCGTCTTTGGCATCCTTTTGATCCCTCATCTTTTGCAAAGTTGCGTCTAGAGTCGTTTGTGCCTGAGCTAACTCAGTCTTCTTACTCTGAAGGTTCTGATATTGGATCCAGTTCCCAGAGAGTGAAACCGCTAAGCTACCGATGGCTACCCCTGTTTGCCAGGTAAAAGACCTACCATTGTCCGACATGACTAGCTCCGCTAGATTAGTGAAGACGCGTATTTTGCTTTCTTGCAAGCTCATTACTTGCCACTTGCATCATAGAGTCATTGGGGGGACAGGGATTGAGAGGGGGCAGAAGTGTGCGCGATGCCGATTATTCTTGCTCGGGATCATGGCTCTGTCATACTTGAAGGCATATCTCTTTTGATAACGAAGGAAGGGCAGGCCGATGCGTTTGATTTCCCCTCGCCGATTCGCTGCGGCATTCCTTGTCATGCTTTTCGGATGCGCTTCCGCGCAGGCGGTGGAGACAGAGTACAACCTCGGGGTGCAGGCCTATCGTGAGAAAAACTATGCGGCCGCGCGCGCGCATTGGTTGATGGCAGTCGAACAGGGCGAGACTTCCGCGTTGAATAACCTCGGCTTCCTTCTTTACAACGGTCTGGGCGGCGAGCCGGATCCTGCTCGTGCGGTCGCGCTGTGGCGGAAGGCTGCCGTTGTCGGCCATTCGGAATCGCAATGGCATCTGGCTCAGGCGCTCGAGGCCGGCAAGGGCGAGGCGCCGAGTCCGGTCGAAGCTTACGCCTGGTATCGCTGCGCTGCGACGCAATTCGCGGATGTGCCGCGCGACGATGCGGAAAACGAGATCGGGCATGATGCGAGGGAGTCCGTGATCAGAATTCTAGGGAAACTCGCATTGGATCAGCTCTCCCCGGCCGAGCAGTTGGCGAGGGAATTTATCGCCAAAAATCCGGCCAAAACCGATTCCAGATAAGGGAAGAAAAATAGTTCATGAAGAGCGGCAAAACGACTGGCCTGGTCTATTCCACCGAAAGCGGCCGCATGTGCCCGGACTGCCGGCGCGCGCTTGGCGAGTGCACGTGCAAAGGGGGACAGTCAGCGGTAATCCTGGGTGATGGAAAGGTGAGCGTGTCGCGCCAGACCAAAGGGCGCGGCGGCAAGTGCGTCACCGTCGTCAAGGGACTCGCCCTCGACGCAATCGCTTTGGCGGCATTGGGCAAGCAGTTGCGCAGCGCGTGCGGCTCGGGCGGCACCGTCAAGGACGGCGTGATCGAAGTGCAGGGCGATCACTGCGAGCTGGTGATGGACTGGCTGACGAAGCAGGGCCACAAGCCGAAACGCACGGGCGGATAAACCGCTGACGCTCAATCCGGCAGCGCGCCGCGACGACTCATTCGGCTACGAAATTTCCGTCCATCTGCGCCAGCTTCTCGTGCGCCATGCGCCAGATCGCGGGCAGGGCCATCGAAATTCCCCACAGCAGCATTGCGATGGCGATGATCTCGACCGACACGACAGAGATTCCCAGCGCGATGGCCAGGCCAGCGGCTTCCGTAAGAGCGGCGCCGCCCACGCCGCCCAGCACGCCGCCAAACACAATCTTGATCGCGTCGGGCGGAAACTTCGCTTTCAAACGTGCGACGAAATCCTCGAACGCAGCCGTGGACGAGTTGATCAGGTTGGCGATGCTGGCGGTGACTTCCAGGTTCGACACGCGGTCCACCACGGACCGCACCGCGCCCCAATTGTTGGCGGAGATGGCGCTCGACAACGCCACGATATTCTGGTGATTGCTGCCGACGAAATGCCGGATCTGGCCTTCAAGCGATGTCGCCATGTGAATTCCCCGCGAAGTGAGGCGATTGAAGTTCAGCCGACCAGCACTTCGCTGATCTGTATGACCGGCGTGAGGTCGGTGTAATTGGGTATGTCGCCCAGGATCTGCTGGGCATGCGGCGCGAAGGCCGACTGGAAGGCGTCGAGCGAGTCGAAAAAGAAATGGCACATGATGCCGTAGGTGGGGGCGGAGCCTGGCGCCATGCCGGCCACGCCCTTGTCGATGGTGTAGGACGTGCAGGCTGCGCCGAATCGATCTTTCACCATCGGCATGTGCTTGTCGACGTAATAGGAAAGGTCGAATCGGGCGTCCGGCGTGTGCGGATACATCGCGGTCACTTTGATCATCAGCGGTCTCCTGGTCGTTAAACGAGCAGATCGATGGTGCACCAATGTGTTAATTTTGGCAAGCTTTTCTTGAGGCCGCGCAGTGTCGTGGAGATGCGCCGGCGACAAAAACGGGGTCAGGTCCGCAGGACCAGACCCCATCCCTTCGGCAAGCGCCAGCGACAACGCCAGGCGGTCGTCCGCGGCGCGGCGGAAATTACTTCGGCGGCGTCGGCTCGGCCGTCTTGCCTTCCAGTTCAGCCATCCTCGCTTCCAGCGCCTCGAGCTTGGCGCGCGTCTTGGCCAGCACCTGCGCCTGAATGTCGAACTCTTCGCGCGTGACCAGGTCAAGCTTGGAGAAGCCCTGGGTCATCATTGCCTTGACGTTCTTTTCGATGTCCTTGGCCGGCGAGTTCTCAATCGCGTTGTGGATCTTGCCCTGCAAGTCGTTGAAAAAGCTGTTCATGTCCATGATGGTTCCTTGTTGTCGAGCGCGAAGATGCACCAAAGTGGTGCATCCAGGGCATTAAATCGGTGCGCGCGCCAACGGCGATCGTGCGCTGCACAAAAATTATTGTTCGTTAACTGTAAATTTGGGGACGCAAGAGCGAAAAAACAAGCGACGCCGGGCGAATTTCGGCTGGCATGCAATCTGCTAATGAATCCGTAGAGCTTCGCAACGCAAGATTGTAATGCGCATCCGCACCATTCGTTCAAAACCAATAGGGGAATCGCCATGAAACACCTGAAAAGCCAGTTGAAACTTGCCGCAGCGATCACTCTTGCCCTGTCCTCGCTCGCATCGACCGCCCGCGCGGAAGACGCCAAGCCCGACAATGAGGTCAGCTTCAACGCTGCCGTGACGACCGATTACCGTTATCGGGGCATCTCGCAGTCGCGCCTGAAGCCGGCGTTGCAGGGCGGCGCCGATTACGTGAACAATCCGACCGGTTTCTACCTGGGCACCTGGGCCTCGACCATCCACTGGATCAAGGATTCCGGCGGCGACGGCAACATCGAATGGGACATCTACGGCGGCAAGAAGGGCGAGATCGCCAAGGGCATCACCTATGACGTCGGCGGCCTTTACTACCTCTACCCGTCGAACTCGCTGTCGCCGAGCGCCAACACCTTCGAGCTCTACGGCCAGGTTGGCTACGGGCCCGGCTACATCAAGTACTCGCACTCGACGACGAACCTGTTCGGCTTCGCCGACAGCAAGAACAGCGGCTACCTCGACGTCGGCGCCAACATCGACATAGGTACCGGCCTGGTGCTGAACCTGCACGCGGGCCACCAGAAGGTCAAGCGCCACGATGCCGCGTCCTACACCGACTACAAGATCGGCGTGACCAAGGACTTCGGCATCTGCAGCGTTTCCCTGGCGGCGGTCCATGCCAACACCGACGCCTACTTCAGCCCTTCAGGAAAGAACCTCGGCAAGACCGGCGCCGTGTTGTCCGTGTCCAAAACCTTCTAAGCGAGTTGCCATGAAACTGATCACTGCCATCATCAAACCGTTCAAGCTCGACGAGGTGCGCGAGGCGCTGTCGGCCATCAACGTGCAGGGCATCACGGTCACGGAAGTCAAGGGCTTCGGACGCCAGAAAGGCCACACCGAGCTGTACCGGGGCGCCGAGTATGTGGTCGATTTCCTGCCGAAGACCAAGATCGAGGCGGCGGTGGACGACGCGATCGTCGAGCAGGCCATCGAAGCGATCGAAAAAGCGGCCCGCACCGGCAAGATCGGCGACGGGAAAATCTTCGTGTACAACCTGGAACAGGTCGTCCGCATTCGTACCGGCGAGACCGGCAACGAAGCACTTTAAGGGGAATCCAGATGAATAAAAGTATCGTCAAGTGGCTGTCCGGCCTGGCTGTGGCCGTTGCCATGTGCGGCGCCTTCAGCGCCGCCGCCCAGGATGCGCCGAAGCCGGCCCAACCGACCGCGGTGACCACGGTGCCGATCGCCGCGCCGGCGGTTGTCAACGCGCCGGTGGCCGCTCCGGTTGCGGCGCCTGCCGCAGCCGTGCCCGCCGCGCCTGTCCCGAACAAGGGCGACGTCGCCTGGATGTTCATCGCCACCGTGCTGGTGATCATGATGACGATCCCCGGCCTGGCGCTGTTCTACGGCGGCCTGGTGCGCGCCAAGAACATGCTGTCGGTGCTGCTGCAGGTGTTCATGATTTTCGCCGTGATCATCGTCCTGTGGTGCATCTACGGCTACTCGCTCGCCTTCACCGAGGGCAGCCCGTTCATCGGCAAGTTCGACCGCGCGCTGCTGTCTGGCATCTGGGACCCGGCCAAGGCCACGTTCTCGACCGCCGCGACCTTCAGCAAGGGCGTCGTCATTCCCGAGTTCGTCTACGTCGCCTTCCAGGGCACCTTCGCGGCGATCACCTGCGGCCTGATCGTGGGCGCTTTTGCCGAGCGCGCCAAGTTCACCGCGGTGCTGCTGTTCATCGTGCTGTGGTTTACCTTCGGCTACCTGCCGGTCGCCCACATGGTCTGGTTCTGGACCGGCCCCGACGCCATCAAGGACGGCGCCACCCTGGCCACCGAAACGGCCAAGGCCGGCTGGCTGTGGCAGAAGGGCGCGCTCGACTTTGCCGGCGGCACCGTGGTCCACATCAACGCCGCCATCGCCGGCCTGGTGGGCGCCTTCATGATCGGCAAGCGCGTCGGCTACGGCCGCGAATCGATGGCCCCGCACTCGCTGACCATGACCATGATCGGCGCCTCGATGCTGTGGGTCGGCTGGTTCGGCTTCAACGCCGGCTCGGCGCTCGAAGCGGGCGACGTCGCCGCGCTGGCCTTCATCAATACTCTGCTGGCTACCGCTTGCGCCACAGTCTCGTGGGTGTTCGGCGAATGGATCACCAAGGGCAAGCCGTCGATGCTGGGCGGCGCGTCCGGCGCGGTGGCCGGCCTGGTGGCCATCACCCCGGCCTGCGGCTACGTCGGCCCGATGGGCGCCTTGGTCATTGGCCTGCTCGCTGGTATCATCTGCCTGTGGGGCGTGAACGGACTGAAGCGCATGATCGGCGCCGACGATTCGCTGGATGTATTCGGCGTGCATGGCGTCGGCGGTATCCTCGGTGCGCTGCTGACCGGCGTGTTCGCTGCGCCACAACTGGGCGGCCAGGGGATTTTCGACTACACCACCAACAAGATGTCGGCCGATGCCTATTCGATCGGCAGCCAGGTGCTGGTGCAGGCCGAGGCGATCGGCACGACCATCATCTGGTCGGCCGTGGTCTCCCTGATCGCCTACAAGCTGGTGGACCTGGTGGTCGGCCTGCGCGTACCGGAGGAAGCAGAACGTGAAGGGCTCGACATCACGAGCCACGGCGAATCCGCCTACCACGCCTGATTCCGGCTTGATCCCGGCCCGTGCGAGCGGGCCGTCGGGCGCCTCCATGCGGGGCGCTTTTTGCATTTGTGTCCTTTAAATTGCCGGTTTCGCCCCGATTTACGGTTTCTACATTACATAGAAGTTCTGAAGGACGTCCTACATGGTTCCCCACCTCGTCACGGCCCTGACCGGCCCGCTGCTCGACTTAGAAAAGAAAATCCTGGCCGCCACGCCGGCCATCGAGCGCTGGTTCCGCATGGAATGGCAGGAGCACACTCCGCCGTTCTACTGCTCGGTCGACCTGCGCAACGCCGGCTACAAGCTGGCGCCGGTGGATACCAACCTGTTTCCTGGCGGTTTCAACAATCTTGCCACCGAGATGCTGCCGCTGTCGGTGCAGGCCGCGATGGCCGCGATCGATAAATACTGCCCGGACGCACGCAACCTGCTGCTGATCCCGGAAACGCACACGCGCAACCCGCATTACCTGCAGAACATCGCGCGCCTGATGCAGATCTTCCGCCAGACCGGCCTGCATGTGCGGCTGGGCACGCTCAATCCCGACATCACCCAGCCGACACCGCTGGCGCTGCCCGACGGCAACATGCTGGTGATCGAGCCGCTGGTGCGCTCGCCCAACGGGCGCCGCGTCGGCCTGATCGACTTTGATCCGTGTACGATCCTGCTCAACAACGACCTGTCGGCCGGCATCCCCTCGATCCTGGAAAACATCCACGAGCAGTCGCTGCTGCCGCCAGTGCATGCGGGCTGGGCGATCCGCCGCAAGAGCAACCACTTGGCCGCCTACGACGAAGTGGCCAAGAAGTTCGGCAAGCTGATCGACGTCGACCCGTGGATGGTGAACCCCTTCCACGCCAAGTGCGGCGAAGTCAATTTCGACGACGAGAACGGTCTCGAATGCCTGTCCGACAACGTCAGCACCCTGCTGGCCAAGATCCGCAAGAAGTACAAGGAATACGGCATCAAGGACCAGAAGCCCTTCGTCATCGTCAAGCCCGACGCCGGCACCTACGGCATGGGCATCCTGACCGTCAAGGACGCCAACGAGCTCAAGGACCTGAGCCGCAATCAGCGCGCGCGCATGTCGGTGATCAAGGACGGCGTGCAGGTGTCCGACGTGATCATCCAGGAAGGCGTGCCGACCTTCGAGACGATGAAGGACGCGGTGGCCGAGCCGGTGGTGTACATGATCGACCGCTACGTGGTGGGCGGCTTCTACCGCATCCACGCCGAGCGCGGCGTCGACCAGAACCTCAATGCCCCGGGCTCGCAGTTCGTGCCGCTGGCGTTCGCGCAGCAGCACGCGGTGCCGGACCTCAAGGCCAAACCGGGCACCGCCGCGCCGAACCGCTTCTACGTCTATGGCGTGGTCGCGCGCCTTGGCCTCTTGGCCGCCTCGCTCGAGATGGAGCGCACCGATCCGAATCCCGAAGTCTACTAGGGGGTCTGGTCCTGCGGACCTGACCCCATTTTGGCTTGGCAGCCCATCCGGCGGCAATCGGCATTTCCAGCTAAAATCAGTGCATTAGCCTTAATGGAAAGCCCATGAAAATCGCATTTCTCGCCGATCCGCTGTCCGGCTTCAAGATCTACAAGGACTCCACCTTCGCCATGATGCGCGAAGCGGCGAAGCGCGGGCACAGCTTGTACGCGTTCGAGCAGCGCGACATGGCGCTCGAAAACGGCATCGTCAGCGCCGACGTCGCCCACATCGCGCTGACCGGCGACGCCGACGAGTGGTACCGCGTCGAAGGCCAGAAGCGCATGCGCCTGTCCGAGTTCGACGCCATCATCGAGCGCAAGGATCCGCCGTTCGACATGGAGTACGTCTACCTGACCCAGTTGCTCGACCTGGCGGAAAGCCAGGGCGCGCGCATCTTCAACAAGCCGTCGGCGATCCGCGCCCACAACGAAAAGCTGTCGATCGCGCAGTTCTCGCATTTCACCTCGCCGACCCTGGTGTCGTCCGACGAAGCGCGCCTGCGCGCCTTCCACGCCGAGCACGGCGACGTCATCTTCAAGCCGCTCGACGGCATGGGCGGCGCCGGCATCTTCCGCATCAAGGACGACGGCATGAACCTCGGTTCGGTGGTCGAGATGCTGACCGAACTGGGCACCCGCACGATCATGGCGCAAAAGTACATCCCCGCCATCGTCCACGGCGACAAGCGCGTGCTGGTCATCGACGGCAAGCCGGTGCCGTTCGCGCTCGCGCGCATCCCGCAGGCCGGCGAAGTGCGCGGCAACCTGGCCGCAGGCGGCATGGGCCGCGCCCAGCCGATTTCGGAACGCGACCGCGAGATCGCCGAAGCCATCGGCCCGACGCTGGCCGCGCGCGGCCTGTTGCTGGTAGGATTAGATGTGATCGGCGATTTCCTGACCGAAGTGAATGTGACCAGCCCGACCTGCTTCCAGGAGATCACCGACCAGACCGGATTCGATGTGGCGGCGATGTTCATCGACGCGGTCGAGCGCAAGGTATCGGAAAAATGACATGGTAGGTATTTTGCTGTTGACCCACGCGCCGCTGGGACAGGCGTTCATCGCCGCCGTGGCGCACGTGTTTCGCGGCCAGACCGAGCACTTCGAGGCGATCGACGTGACCGCGGACCAGGACACCGCCCAGGTGAACGAACTGGCGCGCGCCGCGATCGCCCGCGTCGACGACGGCAGCGGAGTGCTGGTCATCACCGACATCAAGGGCGGCACGCCGTCGAACTGCTGCAATTCGCTGGCGGTTCCCGGCCACGTTGAAGTCATCGCCGGCATCAGCCTGCCAATGCTGCTGCGCGCGATCACCTATCGCCGCGACACGCTCGACGTGGTAGTGGAGATGGCGCTGGCCGGCGCCCAAAGCGGCGCGGTGCGGGTCGATAACCGGATCCGGCTCGGAGGGGAATAGGTTTTTTTTGGGGATGGCCGCATTGGCCGTCCGATGTGGCGCAGTGCTGTGGGATAAAGACGATAAAAACATGATTCAACAAGAACTGGAAATCATCAACAAGCTGGGTTTGCACGCGCGCGCCTCCGCCAAGTTCACCCAGCTCGCAGCAAAATACCAAAGCGAGATATGGCTCACCCGTAACGGCCGGCGCATCAATGCCAAGTCGATCATGGGCGTGATGATGCTCGCGGCCGGCAAGGGCGCCAAGGTCACGCTGGAGGCCGACGGCGCCGACGAAGGCGATGCCATCACCGCACTGACGGCGCTCATCGGCGACAAGTTCGGCGAAGGCGAGTAATGCCGCCGTACAGCCCGCGCTATCCCCAAGGACCATCGATGGCATCGTTCACGCTTCACGGCATCCCGGTATCACGCGGCATATCGATCGGCCGCGCGCACCTGCTGACGCCGGCCGCGCTCGACGTCAAGCACTACCTGGTCGCCGAGGAGCAGGTCGAGGCCGAAGTGCGGCGCCTGCAGGACGCCATCGCCGAAGTGCACCGCGGGCTGCAGGCGCTGTGGACTGACCTCCCGCGCGACGCGCCGACCGAACTGGGCGCCTTCATCGATGTGCACGCGCTGATCCTGTCGGACCCGATGATTTCCGAAGCGCCGCTCGACATCATCCGCACCCGCCACTACAACGCCGAGTGGGCGCTGGTGACGCAGATCGACGAGCTGTCGGCGCAGTTCGACGAGATCGAGGACGAGTATCTTCGCGAGCGCAAGGCCGACATCCAGCAGGTCGCCGAGCGCGTGCTCAAGGTGCTGATGGGGACCGCCCAGTTGGCGCCGGCGCGCACGCCCGACGACGAGTACCAGCCGCAGATGATCGTCGTCGCCCACGACATTTCGCCGGCCGACATGCTGCAGTTCCGCGACCGCTCCTTCATCGGCTTCGTCACCGACGTCGGCGGCCAGAACTCGCACACGGCGATCGTCGCGCGCAGCCTGGACATCCCGGCGGCGGTCGGCATGTCGCAGGCTTCGCAGCTGATCGAGCAGGACGACTGGGTCATCATCGACGGCGACGCCGGCGTGGTGATCGCCAATCCGAGCCCGCTGGTGCTGGAGCAGTACCGGGCCCGCCAGGCCGCGCTGCTCAAGGCGCGCAAGAAGCTGCTCAAGCTGAAGAAGACACCGGCGGTCACGCGCGACGGCACGCCGATCCTGCTTGAGGCGAACATCGAGCTGCCGGAGGATTGCCCGATCGCGCTGGAGGCGGGCGCCGCCGGCGTGGGCCTGTTCCGTTCCGAATTCCTGTTCATGGGGCGGGCAGGGCACGGCCACCTGATGCCGAGCGAGGACGAGCAGTTCGAGCAGTACAAGAAGGCGGTGGTGGCGATGAAGGGGCGCCCGGTCACCATCCGCACGCTCGACATCGGCGCCGACAAGCCGCTCGATCCGACCGAGCATACCGCCCTGAATCCGGCGCTGGGCCTGCGCGCGATTCGCTACTGCCTGGCCGAGCCGCAGTTGTTCTTGACCCAGCTGCGCGCGATCCTGCGCGCGTCGGCCCATGGCAAGGTCAAGCTCCTGATCCCGATGCTGGCGCACGCCTTCGAGATCGACCAGTCGCTGGCGATGATCGAACAGGCGAAGGCGCAACTGCGCGAAGCCGGCCAGAAATTCGACGAGGCGATTCCCGTGGGCGCCATGATCGAGATCCCGGCCGCCGCGCTGGCGCTGCCGATGTTCGTCAAGCGCATGGACTTCCTGTCGATCGGCACCAATGACCTGATCCAGTACACGCTGGCGATCGACCGCGTCGATTACGAGGTCGCGCATTTGTACAATCCGCTGCATCCGGCCGTGCTGCAGCTGATCGCCATGACCATCGCGGCCGGCAAGAAGGCCGGCATCGAGGTTGCGGTGTGCGGCGAAATGGCCGGCGACGTCAAGCTCACCCGCCTGCTGCTGGGGATGGGGCTGCGCGAATTCTCGATGCATCCGGCGCAGCTGCTGTCGGTCAAGCAGGAGATCCTCGGCTGCGACCTGGCCACCATCACGCCGCAGGCCCGCAAGGTCCTGCGCTCGATGGAGCCGGCGGCAATCTCCGAAGCGGTCGCCCAGTTACAAGTTATCTAGGAGTCGGCGGCGCGCGCGTCGTCGGGGTCTGGTCCTGCGGACCTGACCCCATGTTGGGAATCTCGACGATGCTGGGATGAGGTTTGTGGCGAAATCAAAATGGGGTCAGGTCCGCCGGACCTGACCCCGGAGTTGATGCCGCGGCTTATTTCACCCCGGCGTCCGTCCACCTTTAAATTTTTTTGCGAGTCTCATGGCATCCATTGGAATAGTGTCACCGCAAGCGATGCATTTCGCCGACCCGCTGCGCCTGCAAAGCGGCGCGCAGCTGGCGGACTACACGCTGATGTACGAAACCTACGGCACCCTCAACGCGGACAAGTCGAACGCGGTGCTGGTGTGCCACGCACTGAACGCCTCGCACCACGTCGCCGGCGTGTACGCGGACGACCCGAAGAAGGTCGGCTGGTGGGACAACATGGTCGGGCCGGGCAAGCCGCTCGACACCAATCGCTTCTTCGTCATCGGCGTCAACAACCTCGGTTCCTGCTTCGGCTCGACCGGCCCGATGCACACCAATCCTGACACCGGCAAGCCGTACGGCGCCGCCTTCCCGGTGGTCACGGTGGAAGACTGGGTCGCGGCGCAGGCGCGCCTGGCCGACAAGCTGGGCATCGCGCAGTTCGCCGCCGTCATGGGCGGCTCGCTGGGCGGCATGCAGGCGCTGGCCTGGTCGATCATGTACCCCGACCGCCTGCGCAACTGCGTCGTCATTGCATCGACGCCCAAGCTGACGGCGCAGAACATCGCCTTCAACGACGTCGCCCGCCAGGCCATCCTGTCCGATCCTGACTACCGCGGCGGCGACTTCTACGAGCACGGCGTGGTGCCGAAGAATGGCCTGCGCGTGGCGCGCATGGTCGGCCACATCACCTACCTGTCCGACGACGACATGGCGGAAAAATTCGGCCGCAAGCTGCGCAACGCCGCCGAGACCAACGAGTATAAATTCGACTTCGGGATCGACTTCGAGATCGAATCCTACCTGCGCTACCAGGGCGACAAGTTCTCGGAATACTTCGACGCCAACACTTACCTGCTGATCACCAAGGCGCTCGACTATTTCGACCCGGCGCGCCCGTTCGACGGCGACCTGACGCGGGCGCTGGAGGGCACAAAGGCCGAGTTCTACCTCGCCTCGTTCACCACGGACTGGCGCTTTTCGCCCGAGCGTTCGCGCGAGATCGTGCGCGCGCTGGTGGACAACCGCCGCAAGGTCACCTACGCCGAGATCGACGCGCCGCACGGCCACGACGCCTTCCTGCTGGAAGACCCGCGCTACATGAACATGGTGCGCGCCTGGTACCAGAAAATCTGGGACCAGCTCAACGCCACTGAAACGGAGCGCGCATGAATTTTGAAGAACTGAACATCGTGCGGCCCGACCTGGCCTTCATCGCGCACTGGGTGCGCCCCGGCGCGCACGTGCTGGACGTGGGCTGCGGCGACGGCGCCATGATGAGCTACCTGCAGACCGACAAGGCCTGCACCGGCTACGGCATCGAGATCGCCGACGACAAGCTGCTCGAAAGCGCCCAGCGCGGCATCAACGTGATCCAGCAGGACATGGAGAAGGGGCTCGGCCTGTTTGGCGACAATTCCTTCGACACCGTGCTGTGCCTGCAATCGCTGCAGATGATGCAGCACGTCGAGCCGCTGCTGCGCGACATCGTGCGGGTGGGCGCCGAGGCCATCGTCTCCTTCCCCAACTTCGCCTACTGGCCGCACCGCGTCGCGCTCGCGCGCGGACGCATGCCGGTGTCCAAATCGCTGCCTTACCAGTGGTTCGACACGCCCAACGTGCGCTGCGCGACCATCTACGATTTCGAGGAACTGGCCGCCGACTGCGGGCTCGAAGTGCTCGAACGTGTCGCGCTGGCCGAAGACGGCCACGTGGTGTCGGTGATGCCGAACCTGCGCGGCAGCCTGGCCGTGTTCCGGCTGCGGAAAAAGGCGCGGCCATGACCGCCGTGCCGGCCACCGCAACCTGGCGCAGCCTGCTCAGCACCCGCATGCTGGCGGTGCTGTTCCTCGGCTTCAGCTCCGGCCTGCCGCTGTTTACGATGCTGTACCTGATGCAGGCCTGGCTGGCCAAGTCCGGCGTCGACATCAAGGCGCTCGGCCTGTTCGCGCTGGTCGGCTTCCCGTACACCTTCAAGTTCCTGTGGGCGCCGTTCATGGACCGCTTCAGCGTGGGCCGGCTGGGCCGGCGCCGCGGCTGGATGGCGCTGACCCAGCTGGCGCTGTTCGGCGTGATCGGCGGCATGGGCATGCTCGACCCGCGCACGCAGCTGCCGCTGATCGTCGGCGCCGCGGGCCTGATGACCTTCCTGTCTGCCAGCCAGGACATCGTGATCGACGCCTACCGCCGCGAGATCCTGGCCGATAACGAGCAGGGCTTCGGCGCCGCGGTGATCGTCAACGCCTACAAGGCCGCCGGCCTGGTTCCCAGCGCGCTGGGCCTGATCCTGGCCGACAGCCTGCCTTGGTCCAGCGTGTTCTGGGTGGTGGGCGCCTTCATGCTGCCTGGCCTGGTCTGCACCTTGCTGGCGCCCGAGCCGCAGGTGTACGGCGCGCCGCCGAAGAACATGCAGGAAGCGATCGTGCTGCCGTTCCGCGAATTCATCGCGCGCGACGGCTGGCGCCAGGCCTTGACCATCGTTGCGTTTGTCCTGCTGTACAAGATCGGCGACAGCATGGCGACCGCGCTGGCGACCAAGTTTTATCTCGACCTGGGCTTTTCCACCACGCAGATCGGCCTGGCCGCCAACGCCACCGGCCTGTGGGCCAGCCTGGCTGGCGGCGTGGTGGGCGGCGTGTGGATGGTCAAATTGGGCATCAACCGCGCGCTGTGGGTGTTCGGCGCGCTGCAGGCGCTGGCCATCCTCGGCTTCGCATGGCTGGCGCAGGTCGGGCCCAATCCGCTGCTGCTGGCCGGCGTGATCGGTTTCGAATCGTTCGCCAGCCTGGGGCTCGGCGCGGCCGCGCTGGTGGCCTTCATCTCGCGCTCGACCGACCCGCGCTACACCGCCACGCAATACGCGCTGTTCTCCAGCCTGGCCGCGGTGCCGCGCACTTTCATGAATTCGATGACCGGCTTTATCGTCGCGCAAACCGGATGGTTTGTGTTTTTTATCGTGTGCTTCGCGCTGGCGATTCCTGCGATGATGATGCTGCCCAAAATCGCACCATGGAACAAGCAATGAAGACATTCAAACAGATCGTTTTAGCCGCCGCGCTGTGCGTCGGTTTCGGCGCCGGCGCGGCGCAGGCGCCCGTCGTGCAGGATGGAATCCAGGTCAAGCCGCTTCCGTCGTATCGCGTGCTCGCGTCTGAAGAAAAGCTCGAACGCGAGTCCCAACTGCAGTATGCGCAACTGATGTCGAAGGCGCAGGAAAAGCATGCGCTGGCGCCGGATAATAATCCGCAGCTGATCCGCTTGCGCGCGATCGCAAAGCGCATCATCCCGTACACCGCGCGCTGGAATCCGGACGCCGTCAAATGGCAATGGCAGGTCAACCTGCTCGGTTCGAAACAGGTCAATGCGTTCTGCATGCCTGGCGGGCGAATTGCTTTCTTCAGCGGCATCATCGATACGCTGAATCTCACCGACGACGAAATCGCCGCGATCATGGGACACGAGATCAGCCACGCATTGCGCGAGCATGGCCGCGCGCGGGAAGTCAAGAACACTGGCACGCAAATTCTCGCGCGGCTTGGCGGGGCCGCTGCGGCCGCATACTTCGGCTTCGATCCGCGTCTGACGGATTCGCTCGCGCAGAAGGCGGGACAGGTCGTCGCCCTGAAGTTTTCGCGCGACGACGAGCGCGAAGCGGACTTGATCGGCCTGGATCTGGCCTCTCGCGCAGGCTTCGATCCGCGCGCCGGCGTCGCGTTGTGGCAGAAGATGGCCGCGCTGAACAAGCGCCAGCCGCTGACGTTCCTGTCGACCCACCCGAGCGGCGCGAATCGGATAGAGCTGATCAACGAGCACATGAACGCGCTGCTCCCGGTGTACGCACGCGCCAGGAGCACCAACGTGGCGCAGCTGCCGCCGTACCGCACCACCGCACTTCCGAACTAGGCGATGGGACGGCAAGCTGAAAAAAACGCCTTCGTACCGCTGCCGATCGTGCGCGGCGTGGCGCCCAGCTATCTGTGGCTGCCGCACGGCCGCTGGGACGGCATGCTGGCCTTCCTGATCGACCAGTTTCCCGCGGTGGATGAAGCGTCGTGGCGCGACCGCATGGCGCGCGGCCAGGTGGTTGACGGCGCCGGCACGCCGCTAAAGCCCGACAGCGCGGTGCGGCCCGGCGCGCGCATCTGGTACTACCGTGAGCTCGATGCCGAGACGCCGATCCCGTTCGAGGAAAGAGTGCTGTTTCAGGACGAGCACCTGGTGGTGGTGGACAAGCCGCACTTCGTGCCGATGACGCCGTCCGGCCGCTTCCTGCGCGAGACCTTGCTGGTGCGGCTGAAGGACAAGCTGGCGCTGCCCGACCTGACGCCGATCCACCGCCTCGACCGCGAAACGGCCGGCGTGGTCGTGTTCTCGGCGAACCAGCGCTCGCGCGGCGCCTATCAGTCGCTGTTCCAGAAACGCAGCGTGAAGAAGGTGTACGAAGCGCTGGCCGCGCCGCTGGCGCTGGATTACCCGTATCTGCATCGGAGCCGCATGGTCGATGCCGACCAGTTCTTTCTGATGAAGGAAGAGCAGGGAGAGCCGAATTCGGAAACCATCGTCGAGATGATCGAGATGCGCGGCGAGCTGGCGCTGTACCGCCTGCATCCGCACACGGGCCGCAAGCACCAGCTGCGCGTGCACATGGCATCGCTGGGGGCGCCGATCGTCAACGACGCCTTCTACCCGGTTGCGCTGCCGTGCAAGGGCGACGACTTCACGCGGCCGCTGCAGCTGCTGGCGCGTTCGATTGCCTTCCCCGATCCGCTGACTGGCGCGCAGCGCAGCTTCAGCAGCGAACGCATTCTGATCCAAACGCGCTGACGCCAGGCGTAAAAAAACCGCGTCAGGAGACGCGGCTTCCGGGCCAGCGCTTGCGATCAGCCCTTGATGCGGCGCTGACGACGCGCCAGTCCAAATCCGGCCATTGCGACGCCGAACAGCGCCATCGATGCCGGCTCCGGGACGGCGTTCGCTTCGATCTGCACATTGATGTCGCTCGACTTGTCCCAACCGTTGCCATTGGAATTGACCGTGCTGACGAAGTCGAGGTTTGCGCCGTTTTGGACGAATTCCTTGAACAAGTTATCCGCGCCATCCGCGGGCGCGACGCCGGCAGCCGCATTCGATGCGTGCATGAAGAACGGACGGAAAGTCGTTTCCGCCGTATTGTCGAGACCAGCGACCGAGAAGTTCTGAAGTTCGCCGCCAGTGACCGTCCAGTTCAGGTTGTTGAAGTCGATCTCGAAGATGTTCAGCAGGTTCCCGAACGATTCGTAATTCTCGCCGCCCGCGTATTGGACCTTCTTGATGGTGATGTTGGCGTTGTCCGTGGTGTTGCCGGTGGTGTTGCCCGACATCAGGTTTGTGAGCGAATTACCGGCGCCGCCGCCGTACAGCGAAATCGAGCTGTAACGGTCGGCGATCAGCGAGGCCGAATTGTTAG
This sequence comes from Massilia sp. R2A-15, assembly GCF_030704305.1. Classification (NCBI taxonomy): domain Bacteria; kingdom Pseudomonadati; phylum Pseudomonadota; class Betaproteobacteria; order Burkholderiales; family Oxalobacteraceae; genus Massilia; species Massilia sp. R2A-15. Next base: position 174,727 of record NZ_CP131935.1, read on the forward strand.
ATGTAAGCCCGATCACGGCCCAGACGCGTACCGTACTAATATTCCACGTACCTGCGGCAAGCGTGAAATCATCACCGGTGTACTTCGGCGGAGTGGCCTGGTTCGAGCCCCACGCGACGTTGCTGCGGCTGGCGCCAAAACTGTCGTTCAGGTTAGCGGTCGGCAAGCCGCGATCGAAAACAACAGGCGCTGCGTGCGGGGCCGCGCTGGCGAGGATTAATGCGGCAACGGGGGCTTTCAGGATCATTTTGAACATTTTCACTCCTTATGTTAAGTATTGCACATAAAGCATAAAACGTGCCTGAAATCACCGTTCCAAAATCTATAATTGAAACAATGAGTTAAGTGAGACGCCTTAAGTCATGGTCATCATGCTGTAAGAAAACTCGACAGGCTAGCCTCAATCTTCGTGATACTCAATGATCAAAGGCGCATGATCGGAGAAGCGCTCGTCCTTGTAGATCGCGACCGCCTTGGCCTTGCCCGCAATGCCTGGTGTGGCGACGTGATAGTCGATGCGCCACCCAACGTTCTTGGCCCAGGCCTGGCCGCGGTTGCTCCACCAGGTGTACTGCTCCTCGCGCTTGTCCAGGCCGCGGTGCACATCGACGAAACCCACCTCATCGAAGATGCGCGTCAGCCAAGCGCGTTCTTCGGGCAGGAAGCCCGAGTTCTTCTTGTTGCCCTTCCAGTTCTTCAGGTCGATCTCGTTGTGCGCGATGTTCCAGTCGCCGCAGATGACCACTTCGCGGCCCTCGGCCTTCAGTTCCAGCAGGTGCGGCAGGAACACTTCCATGAAACGGAACTTGGCTTCCTGGCGCTCCGGCGACGACGAGCCGGACGGGCAGTACACCGAAATGATGGTCAGGTTGCCGAAATCGCAGCGGGTGTAGCGGCCCTCGGCGTCGAATTCGGCGCAGCCGAAGCCGGTGCGCATCGCGTCCGGCTTGGTGCGGCTGTACACGCCGGTGCCGGAATAGCCCTTCTTCTCGGCATAGTGGAAATGGCCATGATAGCCGCCGGGCGCCAGAAATTCCTCGGTCATGTCGCCGTGCTGCGCCTTCAGCTCCTGCACGCAGATGAAGTCGGCGTCCTGCGCCGCCATCCAGTTGAAAAAACCTTTTTTGTGGGCGGAGCGGATTCCGTTGAGGTTCGCGGAGATAATTTTAGGCATGGTTCCAGTGGGCAAAAGAAGGAGGGCGCGTGCGCTTGCGGTGGCGCGGGATTAAAATACAGCCACTTTTTTATCGACAGGGGTCATCGTGGACAATTTGCGGCAACAGTTTATCGCGTTTTCAGTCTCGGCGGGGGTGTTGCGCTTCGGGGAATTCACGACCAAGGCGGGGCGCCTGTCGCCGTACTTCTTCAATGCGGGCCTGTTCCACGAAGGCGCCACGCTGGCGCAGCTGGCGCAGTTCTACGCGCAGACGCTGCTCGACTCCGGCGTCGAATTCGACATGCTGTTCGGGCCCGCGTACAAGGGCATCACGCTGGCGTCGGCGACCGCGGTGGCGCTGGCGGGCAAGGGGCGCAACACCTCGTTCGCCTTCAACCGCAAGGAAGCGAAGGACCACGGCGAGGGCGGCACCATCGTCGGCGCCAAGCTGCAGGGCAAGGTCGTCATCATCGACGACGTGATTTCGGCCGGCACCTCGGTGCGCGAATCGGTCGACATGATCCGCGCCGCCGGCGCCGAGCCTTGCGCTGTGCTGATCGCGCTGGACCGGATGGAGCGCTCGGGCGCCGACGGCGCGCTGTCGGCCAGTTCGGCGGTGCAGGAAGTGAGCCGCGAGTTTGGCATCCCGGTCATCTCGATCGGCAACCTCGACGACTTGTTCAGCTATCTGTCGCGTGAAGGCGCCGACCCGGAGCTGGCGCGCTATCGCGATGCGGTGTCGGCGTATCGGGCGCGTTACGGGGTGTAAAAATTATGCAATTTTTTGCATAATCAGCATGGATTCCCGCCTGCGCGGGAATGACAGCTTTAGGGCCAACATACTTTGATACGTCATTCCCGCGCAGGCGGGAATCCATACCGAGCATGATCAATCGGTATATCGAAACACGCCTGCGGTCCGAACTAAAGCACCTCGCGCGGGGTCAAAATGACATGGTCATTTTGGATCTGACCCGCTAAACAAAACGGCGACCCTCGGGTCGCCGTTTTTGTAAGCGCCGCTGATTTAGCCGGCCAGCTTCTTCTTTAGCAGCTCCGTCAACTGCGCCGGATTGGCCTTGCCCTTCGACGCCTTCATCGCCTGGCCGATCAGCGCGTTGATCGCCGCTTCCTTGCCCGCGCGGTACTGCTCGACCGACTTGGCGTTCGCCGCCAGCACTTCATCGACGATCGCTTCCAACGCGCCGCTGTCCGAAATCTGGCGCAGGCCCTTCTGGTCGATGATCGCGTCGGCGATCTTCTCGTCGCTCGATTTCGCTTCCCACATCGCCGCGAACACTTCCTTGGCGATCTTGTTGGAGATCGTGCCGTCGGCGATGCGCACCAGCAGCAGCGCCAGCTGCGACGCTTCCACCGGCGAGTCGGCGATGGCGACGTTCTCGCGGTTCAGGGTAGAGGCGACGTCGCCCATCAGCCAGTTGGCAGCCGCCTTGGCGTTCTGCTTGCCGGCGGTCGCCACGACAGCCTCGAAATACGCAGCCATCTCGTGCGACGAGGTCAGGATCAGCGAGTCGTATTCCGGCAGGCCGTAGTCGCTGACGAAACGCGTGCGCATCGCCGCCGGCAGTTCCGGCATGTCGGCCTTGATGCGCGCGATCCACTCTTCGGAAATCTCCAGTGGCGGCAGGTCGGGATCGGGGAAGTAGCGGTAGTCCTGCGCGTCTTCCTTGGTGCGCATCGAGCGCGTTTCCTTCTTGTCCGGATCCCACAGGCGGGTGGCCTGCACGACCTTGCCGCCGTCTTCGATCAGTTCGATCTGGCGCCGCACTTCGTAGTTCACGGCTTCTTCGATGAAGCGGAACGAGTTCAGGTTCTTGATCTCGCAGCGGGTGCCGAATTCCTTCTGGCCGACCGGGCGCACCGAGACGTTGACGTCGCAGCGGAACGAGCCTTCCTGCATGTTGCCGTCGCAAACGCCCAGCCACACCACCAGCGAATGCAGCGCCTTGGCGTAGGCCACCGCTTCCTGGGCGCTGCGCATCTCCGGCTCGGACACGATCTCGAGCAGCGGCGTGCCGGCGCGATTGAGGTCGATGCCGGTCATGCCGTGATAGTCCTCGTGCAGCGACTTGCCGGCGTCTTCCTCGAGGTGGGCGCGGGTCAGGTTGATTGTGCGCGTCTCGAACTTGCCGTCTTTTTCGAAGCCGAAGCTGACCTGGCCGCCGATGACGACCGGATCTTCGAACTGGCTGATCTGGTAGCCCTTCGGCAGGTCGGGGTAGAAGTAGTTCTTGCGCGCGAAGATGGACTGCGGCGCGATCTTCGCGTTGACGGCCAGGCCGAAGCGGATCGCGCGTTCGACGGCGCCCTTGTTCATCACCGGCAGCACGCCCGGCAGCGCCAGGTCGACCGGGCTGGCCTGGGTGTTCGGCTCGGCGCCGAACTGGATCGAGCTGCCGCTGAAAATTTTCGAATTGGTCGTGAGCTGCACGTGGTTCTCAAGACCGATGACGACTTCCCATTGCATAGTGTTCTCTCTTCTTCTCTAGCGGGTTCAGACGCCGGCAGGCGCGCGCGTGTGCCAGTCGGTGACCTGCTGGTACTGGTGGGCGATGCCCAGCAGCTTCGCTTCCGCAAAATAGTTACCGATGATCTGCAGGCCGACCGGGCGCTTGCCGTTCTTTTCGCCCTGGCCGAAGCCGCAGGGGATCGACATGCCGGGCAGGCCGGCCAGGCTGGTCGACAGCGTGAAGATGTCGGCCAGGTAGGCGGCGACCGGGTCGTCGGTCTTCTCGCCCAGGTCCCACGCCACGGTCGGCGCGACCGGGCCCATGATGACGTCGCAGGTCTTGCCCAGCGCGGCCTGGAAGTCGTCGGCGATCAGGCGGCGGATCTTTTGCGCCTTGAGGTAGTAGGCGTCGTAGTAGCCGTGGCACAGCACGTAGGTGCCGACCATGATGCGGCGCTGGACTTCGCGGCCGAAACCTTCGGCGCGGGTCTTCTTGTACATGTCGGCCAGGTCCTTGTACTCGCTGGCGCGGTGGCCGTAGCGCACCCCGTCGAAGCGCGACAGGTTGGACGAGGCTTCGGCCGGCGCGATGATGTAGTAAACAGGGATCGACTGCGACGTCTTCGGCAGCGAGATGTCGACCAGCGTGGCGCCCAGCTTGACGAACTGCTCGAGCGCGGCGCGCACGGCGGCTTCGACGTCGGCGGCCAGGCCTTCGCCGAAATACTCCTTCGGCACGCCGATGCGCAGGCCGGCCAGCGGCGTGTTCAGCTCGCGCGCGAAGTCCTCGCGCATGTTGCCCTGGGCGGCGGTCAGGCAGGTCGAGTCGCGCTCGTCGAAGCCGACCATTTCATTGAGCAGCATGGCGCAGTCTTCGGCCGTCTGCGCCATCGGGCCGCCCTGGTCGAGCGAGGAGGCGAAGGCGATCATGCCGAAGCGCGATACGCGCCCGTAGGTCGGCTTGATGCCGGTGACGCCGCAGAACGAGGCCGGCTGGCGGATCGAGCCGCCGGTGTCGGTGGCGGTGACGGCCGGCGCGATGCGCGCCGCGATCGCCGCGGCCGAGCCGCCCGACGAGCCGCCCGGCACGGCCAGCTTGTCCCACGGGTTCTTGACGGCGCCGAAGAACGAGTTCTGGTTCGACGAACCCATCGCGAATTCGTCGCAATTGAGCTTGCCGAGGGTGACCATGCCGGCCGCGTTGAAGCGCTCGACGACGGTGGCGTTGAACGGGCTGACGTAATTGGCCAGCATCTTCGAGCCGGCGGTCGAACGCCAGCCTTCGGTGACGAAAATGTCCTTGTGGGCGATCGGCACGCCGGTCAGCGGGCCGGCGCTGCCGGCGGCCAGGCGCGCGTCGGCGGAGGCTGCCTGCGCGAGGGTCATGGCCGGGTCGATGTGCAGGAAGGCGTTCAGGTCGCTGGACTGGGCGCGCTGCAGGTAGTGCTGCGCCAGTTCGGTGGCGGAGACCTGCTTCGCGTGCAGCATCTCGGACAGCTGTTTGATGGTTTTAGTATGCATGGCTTCGAGTTCGGATTCGTCGGGGAGTGGCTTATTCGATCACTTTCGGCACGAGGTACAGGCCGTCCTCGGTCTTCGGCGCCGGCGCCTGGTAGGCGTCGCGGCGGTTTTCTTCGGTGACGACGTCCTCGCGCAGGCGCAGGGGGAGGCTGCCGAGGAAAGCGGCGAGCGGCTGTGACAGCGGCGCCACGCCTTCGGTGTCGATCGCCTGCATCTGCTCGGCCAGCGCGAAGATGCCATTCAGTTCACCGAGCGCGGTCTCGGCGTGCGCCTCGTCCATATCGAGTTGGGCCAGGTTGGCGATCCGTTTTACGTCTGAAAGAGTCAGGGACATGGCAATTAACGCGGCGCGGGCCGCGATCGTCTGGTTGAGGAATGGTGAAGAAGTTTACACAACGCCGCACTAAAAGATCGTAAAAGCTTGGCAATGCCGCCGATCTGGCTCGGCACGGCAGTCTGCGATTGAGAGGCTTTTCGGCATTAAACGGGCAAATTATAAGGTAGAATGGCGGGCTAATGCGTTGCCGGCGCCGAAAACGGGCTGTCGCAGCATATAAAGACCATGTCGGCACTGCCCGGCGGGCGGCATGGCGAACGTCACCGACGATCCTTTTAAAAAGCTTAGGCGCAGCGTTTGCGCATCAGGACACACATGTTTGGTTTTTTACGCAGCTACTTTTCGAATGACCTGGCGATCGACCTCGGTACCGCCAACACCCTGATTTACGTGCGCGGCCTGGGCATCGTCCTCGACGAGCCATCGGTTGTCGCAATCCGCCAGGAAGGCGGCCCTAACGGCAAGAAGACCATCCAGGCAGTAGGCAAGGAAGCCAAGCAGATGCTGGGCAAGGTGCCGGGCAATATCGAGGCGATCCGCCCGATGAAGGACGGCGTCATCGCCGACTTCACCGTCACCGAGCAGATGCTCAAGCAGTTCATCCGCATGGTGCACGACTCGAAATTCTTCCGTCCTTCGCCGCGCATCATCATCTGCGTGCCGTGCGGCTCGACCCAGGTCGAGCGCCGCGCAATCCGCGAGTCGGCGCTCGGCGCCGGCGCCTCGCAGGTGTACCTTATCGAAGAGCCGATGGCCGCGGCGATCGGCGCCGGCCTGCCGGTGTCGGATGCGACCGGCTCGATGGTGGTCGACATCGGCGGCGGCACCACCGAAGTGGGCATCATCTCGCTCGGCGGCATGGTCTACAAGGGTTCGGTGCGCGTGGGCGGCGACAAGTTCGACGAGGCGATCGTCAACTACATCCGCCGCAACTACGGCATGCTGATCGGCGAGCAGACCGCCGAAGCGATCAAGAAGGCGATCGGCTCGGCGTTCCCGGGTTCGGAAGTGAAGGAAATGGAAGTCAAGGGCCGCAACCTGTCCGAAGGCATCCCGCGCTCGTTCACGATTTCGTCGAACGAGATCCTCGAAGCGCTGACCGACCCGCTGAACAACATCGTCTCGGCGGTGAAGAACGCGCTCGAGCAGACCCCGCCGGAACTGGGCGCCGACATCGCCGAAAAGGGCATGATGCTGACCGGCGGCGGCGCGCTGCTGCGCGACCTGGACCGCCTGCTGATGGAAGAAACCGGCCTGCCGGTGCTGGTGGCAGAAGATCCGCTGACCTGCGTGGTGCGCGGTTCGGGCATGGCCCTCGAGCGCATGGACAAGCTCGGATCGATCTTCTCGTACGAGTAAAGTGCAGTAGGGGTCTGGTCCTGCGGACCTGACCCCATGTTGACCTGCTGCGGTTGATCCGCACGGTCAGCCTGGTTTCTATTGGAACTCATGGAATACAGTCCTCCGCCACTCTTCAAGCAAGGCGCCCCTGCCCGGGTCAAGGTGACGGTGTTCGCATTCATTTCGATCGCATTGCTGATGCTCGATGCGCGCGTGCACATGCTCGCCACGGTGCGCCAGGCCGCCGGCACCGTGCTGTACCCGTTCCAGATGGCTGCCCTGATGCCGCGCGATGCGATGGCGAACATGGGAAGCTACTTCTCCACTTTATCGTCCCTGCAGCGCGAAGTGCGCGAGCTGAAAAGTCAGCAGGTCGCGGTCGCCCAGCAACTGCAGGCGGCCCAGCTGCAGATGGCCGAAAACGCCCAGCTGCGCAAGCTGATGGGCGCGCGCGAGCACCTGCCCGTCAAGTCGATGATGAGCGAAATCCTGTACGACGCGCGCGACCCGTCCACCCGCAAGGTGGTGCTCGACCGCGGCACGCACCAGGGCGTCGCGCTCGGCCTGCCGGTGATCGACAATGCCGGCGTGGTCGGCCAGGTCACCCGCGTATTCCCGTTCACTTCGGAAGTCACCCTGCTGACCGACAAGGAGCAGGCCATTCCCGTGCAGGTGCTGCGCAACGGCTTGCGCAGCGTCGCCTACGGCCGCGGCCAGTCCGGCCTGCTCGACCTGCGCTTCATGGCGCCGAACGCCGACATCGTCGTCGGCGACGTGCTGATCACGTCCGGCATGGACGGCGTCTATCCGGCCGGCCTGGCGGTGGCGCGCGTGGTGCAGGTCGAGAGCAGCGCCGGCGGCGTGTTCGGCCGCGTGGTGTGCCAGCCGCTGGCCGGCATCGACCGCCATCGCCAGCTCCTGATCCTGATGGCCGCGCCCGACGTGCTGCCGCGCCCTCCGGCCGAGCCGCCCAAGGTGGTGAGCAAGAAGCAGGGCCTGCCGAAAATGACGCCGCTGGAAAACGTGCCGCCGCTGCCGGCGAAAGCCGTTCCCGCGGCGCCGGCGCCCGCCCCGGCTCCGGCGACCGACAAGAAAGCCGCGCCATGAATCGCCCGCACTACATCCTGCAACCGGTCAGCCCGCTGTTCATCGCGGCCAGCCTGACCGGCGCCTTCATGCTCAACCTGTTCCCGTGGGGGCACTGGGTCGGCGCGCCCGATTTTGTCGCGCTGGTGCTGGTGTTCTGGGGCATCCACCAGCCGCGCAAGGTCGGCATCGGCATCGCCTTCTTCATGGGCCTGATGATGGACGTGCACGACTCGACCCTGCTGGGCGAGAACGCGCTGGCCTACACCTTGCTGTCCTACCTGGCGATCATGATCCACCGGCGCGTGCTTTGGTTCCCGGTGATGACCCAGGCCGTGCACGTGTTCCCGCTGCTGCTGTTCACCCAGGCGATCCAGGTCGCGGTGCGCTTCTTCGTGTCCGGCAAATTCCCCGGCTGGCTGCAATTCATCGAAAGCGCCGTGGCGGTGGCCTTGTGGCCCGTCGTGACCTGGCTGCTGCTGGCGCCGCAGCGCCGCGCGGTCGACAAAGACCACACCCGGCCGATCTGACCCGGCTCCCGCAATGACTGAAATTAAAGACAACGACCGCGAAATCCACCTGTTCCGGATGCGCCTGACCGCGGTGGTCGGCTTCGTGTTCATCTGCTTCGCTCTGCTGGTGGCGCGCTTCGTGTGGCTGCAGGTCGTCAAGCACAGCCAGTACATGGCGCAGGCGGAGGACAACCGTATCGCGATCGTGCCGGTGGTGCCGAACCGCGGCCTGATCGTCGACCGCAACGGCGTGGTCCTGGCGCGCAACTACTCGGCCTACACGCTCGAAATCACGCCGTCGAAACTGGAAGCGAACCTCGAATCGGTGATCGACGAACTGGCCAAGCTGGTCGAGATCGAACCGAAAGACCGCAAGCGCTTCAAGCGCCTGCTGGAGGAATCGAAGAGCTTTTCCGGCGTGCCGCTGCGCACCCGACTGACCGACGACGAGGTGGCGCGCTTCACCGCGCAGCGTTTCCGCTTTCCCGGCGTCGAGGTGCAGGCGCGCCTGTTCCGCCAATACCCGCTGGGCGAAGTCGCCTCGCACGTGATCGGCTACATCGGCCGCATCAACAGCGCCGAATCGAAGGTGCTCGAAGAGAGCGAGGACGCGACCAATTACAGCGGCACCGACCATATCGGCAAGGAAGGGCTCGAAAAGAGCTACGAGAAGCAGCTGCACGGCCAGACCGGCTACGAGCAGGTCGAGCGTTCCGCCGGCGGGCGCGCGATCCGCACCTTGTCGCGCACGGCGGCCACGCCAGGCAGCAACCTGATCCTGTCGATCGACATCGAGCTGCAGAAGGTGATCGAGGAAGCATTCGGCGACTTCCGCGGCGCTCTGGTGGCGATCGAGCCGGAGACCGGCGACGTGCTGGCCTACGTGTCGCGTCCGGGGTTCGATCCGAACCTGTTCGTGGACGGCATCGACAGCGCCAACTGGAACGAACTCAATACCTCGCTCGACCGGCCGCTGATGAACCGGCCCTTGTCCGGCATCTATCCGCCCGGCTCGACCTTCAAGCCGTACATGGCGCTGGCCGCGCTGGAACTGGGCAAGCGCCGCCCCGAGTGGGGCTTCAGCGACCCCGGGTTCTTCACGCTGGGCGGGCACCGCTTCAACGACGACAAGAAGGGCGGCCACGGCTATATCGACATGTATCGCTCGATCGTCGTGTCGTGCGACACTTACTACTACCAGCTCGGCAACGAGATGGGCATCGACGCGATCGCCAATTTCATGAAGCCGTTCGGCTTCGGCCAGATCACCGGCATCGACCTCGAACACGAAAAGATGGGCATCCTGCCGTCGCAGGAGTGGAAGCGCGATCGTTTCAAGAAGAACCGCGCCGCGCAGAAATGGGTCGGCGGGGACACCATCTCGATCAGTATCGGCAATGGCTTCAACAGCTACACGCCGATCCAGATGGCGCATGCGATCGCCACGCTGGCCAACAATGGCGTCATCATGAAGCCGCACCTGGTGAAGATCATGGAAGACGGCGCCACGCGGGCGCGCACGCTCACGGTGGCCAAGGAGAGCGGGCGCATTCCGCTCAAGCAGGAAAACATCGACACCATCAAGCGCGCCATGGTCGGCGTCACCAGCGACCAGAGCGGCACCGGCTACCAGGCCTTCCGCAATGCCGGCTACACGGTGGGCGGCAAGACCGGCACCGCGCAGGTGGTCGGCCTGCGCGGCGGTAAATACAATGCGGCGGCCACGCCCGAGCGGCTGCGCGACAACGCGCTGTTTACCGCGTTCGCCCCGGCCGACAAGCCGCGCATCGCGATCGCCGTGGTGGTGGAAAATGCCGGCTTCGGCGCGGCCATCGCGGCGCCGATCGTGCGCAAGGCGCTCGACTTCTACCTGCTGGGCAAGCGGCCCGGTGACAAGACCAAGGTCCCGGTGCCGCAAGAAGACGCGAACGTGCTGCCGGTGGAAGCGCCGGCCGGCGTGAGCAGCGATTTCAAACCAGGCGGTGAAACCCCCGGCAACAAGGAGTAAGCGTGGCGCACTTTCAAGAACGGCGCTCGCTCTGGCGGCGCACCAAGCACTATTTCAATGTATTCGACCCGGCGCTGGCGCTTATCCTGTTCCTGCTGCTGGCCACGGGACTCGTCACGCTCAGCTCCGCCGGCATGGACTTCCCCGGCCGCGTCGAAGGACAGATCCGCAACATCGTGCTGGCCTTCGTCATCATGTGGATCGCGGCGAACGTGCCGCCGCAGACCTTGATGCGCTTCGCGGTGCCGATCTACACGCTCGGCGTCAGCCTGCTGGTGGCGGTGTTCCTGTTCGGGGTGGTGAAGAAGGGCGCGCGGCGCTGGCTGCACATCGGCTTCGACATCCAGCCGTCCGAAATCATGAAGATCGCGATGCCGCTGATGCTGGCCTGGTACTTCCAGCAGCGTTCCGGCATGCTGCGCTGGCATTCGTTCCTGCTGGCGGCGGTGCTGCTGTTCGTCCCGGTAGGCCTGATCGCCAAGCAGCCCGACCTCGGTACCGCGCTGCTAGTGGCCGCGTCGGGCTTCTACGTGATCTTCCTGGCGGGCCTGTCGTGGAAGGCGCTGGTCGGCCTGGTGGCGGCGGTGGGCGCCAGCCTGCCGGTGGCCTGGTCGATGATGCACGACTACCAGCGCGAGCGCGTGATGACGCTGATCGATCCGACTTCCGACCCGCTGGGCAAGGGCTTCCACATCATCCAGTCCACCATCGCGATCGGCTCGGGCGGCGTGATGGGCAAGGGCTACCACAAGGGCACGCAGGCCTATCTCGAATTCATCCCGGAACGCACCACGGACTTCATCTTCTCTGTGTATTCGGAGGAGTACGGCCTGGTGGGCAACCTGTTCCTGCTGTTCCTGTACCTTCTTCTGATCGGCCGCGGCCTGATGATCGCGGCGAACGCGCCGACCCTGTTCACGCGCCTGCTGGCCGGCGCGATCACGATGATCTTCTTCACCTACGCCTTCGTCAACATGGGCATGGTCAGCGGCATCCTGCCGGTGGTCGGCGTGCCTCTGCCGTTCATGAGCTACGGCGGCACCGCGCTGTTCACGCTGGGCCTGGGCGCCGGCATCCTGATGAGCATTCAGAAAAACCGCAAGCTGGTGCAGACATGATGCGGCGCCTGATTTGCGTGGCGGCGGCGCTGGCGCTGGCCGCCTGCGGCACGACGCAGCACAAGCCGGCGGCGCCGGTTCCGGCCTCTCCGCGCGCGCCGGTGGCCGCCCATCCCAAGGCCGTGGACCTGCCGGCGTTGCCGGCCGCCGGCTCGGGCCGGGGCGGCTACTATCTCGACGACGGGCCGGGTGACAATCCGCCGCCGGGCCTGCGCGACGTGCCCGATGCGGTGGTCAAGGCCGAGGTGCTGTCGAAGTACGGCAACCGGCCCTACGTCGTGTTCGGGAAAACCTACACGCCGGTGACCGGCGACGCGCCGTTCACGCAGCGCGGCGTCGCCAGCTGGTACGGCAAGAAGTTCCACGGGCAGCGCACGTCGTCGGGCGAGCTTTACGACATGTACAAGATGACGGCTGCCCATCCGACCTTGCCGATTCCGTCGTATGCGCGGATCACGAGCCTGGCGACCGGCAAATCGGTGGTGGTGCGCGTCAACGACCGCGGGCCTTTCCATTCGAGCCGCGTGGTGGACGTTTCCTACACGGCGGCGCTGAAACTGGGCCTGCTGGGGAAGGGCAGCCACGAGGTTGAAATCGAACGCCTGTTTGCCGGCAGGCCGGAGCAGCCCACACCGGTGACGACGCTGGTGGTGGAAGAGCACACGTTGCAGGAGAACGAGGCGCGCGTGGAAGCGGCGCCGCTGGTGCGCCGGCAGACCGACGGTTTTTATCTGCAGCTTGGCGCCTTCGGCAGACAGGAGAGCGCGGCCGGCGTGCGCAGCCGCGTGCTCGCATCGGGCGCGGTGGAACAGGTGGAAGTGGTGCAGGCCGGCGCCGTGCACCGGCTGTACGGCGGCCCGTTCGCCAGCCGCGACGAAGCGTTGAAGGCGGCGCGCGCGCTGCCTTCAACGCTGGGAATCAAGCCGATCGTGGTGAGACGCAGCGCCGACTGAACCGGATTACTTGCAGGAGCCGGTTTCGGCCGAAGCAAAACTGCCCGCGATATCCACGATGCGCGCCTTCGCGGCGGCATCGATGCCGCGGAAGCGGAACTCCACCTTTTCGGCCGAACCGCCGCGCGAGGCGATGCGCGCGCTGTGCACGCCCTGCTTGACCAACGAGGCCAGCAAGGCCTGCGCCGCCGCTTCCGATTTGAACACCCCAAGCGAAATGCCCCACTTCATCGCCGAGCTGTCGGACATGATGAAGTAGTCGGTCACGCCCAGCGCCTTCAGCTCGCCGGCCTTCTTCTCGGCGCCTTCCTTGCTGCCTTGCGGCGGAATGTAGACGATGTGGCTGGTGGCGTCGGAGCCCGCGCTGGTTTCGCGCTTCATGCGATCGCCCAGTTGCAGCGACGCGAGCCGGGATTCGAAGCGCCGCGCCTCCGCGGCGGCGAGATTGCCGACCGCGAGGCAGGCGACCGTTTCCGCCGCTTTGGACGGCTCGGCCGGCGCCGGCGGCGCCGCGACCATTACCATCTTGCCGGCATTGAGCTGGTTCTTCATGCGCGCCGGCTCGTGCTCATTGCCGCTGAAATGCCCAAGCATGCCCTGGCTGTAGGCGAGCAGCACGGCGTTCGCCGCCAGCAGGGACCAGAAGATAAATTTCAGCACCGGCTATTCCCCCGAGATTGCGGCGGCGTGCAAGCCGGCCAGCACGATGTTGTCGACCATCCGGCACGGCGCCGACAGCGCCGGTGCGATGTAGCGCGCCGCGCCGCCCGACAGCATGCACAGGCTGGCGCCGAGCAGGCGGCACGCGCGCTCGATGGCGCCGGCCTGCGCCGACACGCAGCCGGACAGGATCGCGTCGTCGGTATTGTCGGCGAAACCGGCCGGCACCGCGCCGGCCGGGGCGATATGCGGCAGCTGCGCCGTGTTGCGCGCCAGCGAACTGGCCATCAGGCCGAGGCCCGGCAGGATCATCCCGCCCAGGAAGCGGCCATCCGCGGTGAGCGCGTCGATGGTGGTCGCGGTGCCGCAGGTGGCTACCACCAGCGCCTTGCCCGGCTCCAGCGCGCGTGCGCCGATGGCGGCGGCGAAGCGGTCGCTGCCCAGCTGCGCCGGATCGCGATAGCCGTTGCGCACGCCCGCGCGCCGCGGCACGGAGGCGAACCACTCGCATTCGACCGCAGGCAGAATTTGTTCGAGCGAGGCACGCACGCCGGGTCCGGCCACGTTGGACACGATCGCGCGCGTGAGCGCGTGCTGCGCCCAACTGGCCTGCATCGACGGCAATTCGTCATGCGCGGCGGCGCCGGAAGCGATCCATTCGCCCACGGCCGCATCGTCGGCGGCGAGCGCCCATTTGACGCGGGTGTTGCCGGCGTCGATCAGCAGCAGCATCTCAGGCGCCTCCCAGCCGCAGCGACACGTCGCCGGCCAGCACGGCGACGCGGCCCGCATCGGTGTCGAGCAGCAGGCGGCCGCTGTCGTCCACGCCCACGGCCAGTCCCTGCTGGACACATTCACCGTTGTCGAGGATGCGCACCGGCTGGCCGCGCCATCCGTGCAGGGCGTCCCAGCGCGCGCGGAAGGCGCCGAAGCCCGCCTGTTCGAACTGATTCATCGCCGCGGCCAGCGCGTCGAGCAGGGCGGCCATCAGCACGTTGCGATCCATGCGCGCCAGCCAGGGCGCAGTCGCCACCGCGCGGCCGATGCGCGTTTCGAGATCGGCAGGCATCTGAAGGTTCAGGCCGATGCCGATCACCGCCCAGGTGCCGCCGTCGGGCGCACCCTGGGTTTCGATCAGGATGCCGGCCAGCTTCTCGCCGTCCTTGAGCACATCGTTCGGCCACTTCAGCTGCACCGGAACGTCGAGCGCGCCGAGCGCCTCGGCCAGCGCGACGCCCACCGCCAGCGGCAGCCCGAGCAGGCGCTGCGGCGAGCCTTCGAATTTCCAGGCCAGCGAAAAGGTCAGCGAATCGCCGGGCGCCGACAGCCAGCTGCGTCCGGCGCGGCCGCGGCCCGCGGTCTGGTGTTCGGCAACCAGCAGCAGAGGGCGGGCGAGGCCGGCCGCGCGCGCCATCAGGTCGGCGTTGGTGGAGCCGGTTTGCGCCACCACTTCCACGTCGGCGGCGGCAGTGCGCAGCGCCATGATGGCGGCGGCGTTCACAGCGCGCTCCCGCGCGGCTTGCGCGGCGCGCGCACGAAGGCCTTGTCGTACACCGCGTTCGGCAGTGCGCGCAGCAGCTTGGCGACCACGCCCATCTGCCACGGGATGACGCGGTAGCTGTCGCCGGCGGCGATCGCCGCGGCGGCCTTTTCGGCGAAGCGCGCGGCCGGCATCAGGAAGGGCATCGGGTAGGGATTGTTCTGGGTCATCGGGGTGTCGATGTAGCCGGGCGCGATGGTGACGACGCGCACGCCATGCGGCTTGAGTTCGAGGCGCAGCGATTCGCAGTAGCTCAGCACCGCCGCCTTCGATGCGCTGTAGGCGCCGGCGCCGGGCAGGCCGCGGATGCCGGCCACGCTGCCGATGCCGACCAGCGTGCCGCCATGCGTTTTCATGCCGGCGATGAAGGGCGCGAACGTCGCGACGGTGGCGCTGACGTTGGTCGCGAGGATGGTGTCGAACACCGCCAGGTCTTCGGCATGCTCGGTCAGCGTGCCCGCCGAGACGCCCGCATTGGCGATGACGATGTCGGCGCCGCCCACGCTGGCGATGAAATCCGCGGCCGCCGCGGCAAGGGCCGCGCGGTCGGTGACGTCGGCTTCATACACGCGATGGCGTTCGGGATTGGGCAGGCTGGCGGCAAGCTCCTCGAGCGCGCCACGGCGGCGCGCCAGCAGTCCGAGCGTGGCGCCCTGGGCGGCATATTCGCGCGCCAGCGCCGCGCCGAGGCCGCTCGAGGCGCCGGTGATGAAGACGCGTTTCATGGCGCGCGTGCCTATTTCTTTTCCGCTTTCGCTTTCGCGACGAGGTAGTCCATGACCTTGAGCGCCGCCTGCTGCTGCGCGTCCTCGGTCTGCGCGGACTTGTCGGCCTCGCCGGCGATCGACGGCGAGGTGATGAAGCGGCCGTCCACGGCGACCAGCGGCCACTCGTTGACGCGATAGGCCCCCATCAGCGCGTTGGCGCGGCGCAGCTTGGCCTGCACGCCGAACGACTTCCAGGCTTCGACGAAACGGGCGCGGTCGATGCCGGCCTTCGCGGCCCAGTCGAACACGGCATCGTCGGTGGCAAGGCGCAGCCGCTCGATGTGCATCGCGTCGAACGCCTTCTGGTGATACGGATCGAGCATGCCCAGCGCTTCGAGCGTGTAGAACAGATGCTGCTGCGCCGCGATGCCGCCGCTGCCGCCCACATGGACGCGCTTGAACACGATGTTCGCGCCCTGCTTTTTGACCCAGGCGCTGATCAGGGGCTCGAAGCGGTTGCAGTGAGGGCAGTAGTAGGCGAAGAATTCGGTGACTTCAACCTTGTTGCCGGCGTCGGTGTTCTGCGCCTCCGGCAGGGTCAGGTAATCGGCGCCGTTCTTCGGCTCCGCCGCGGCGGCAAAACCGGCCAGCACAAGGGCGGCCGCGCACAGCAAGGTACGGATCAATCGCATCGAATACTCCTGGCTTATTTCTGGTTGCGGACGATGGCGACGTCAACGCCGCTGTCGATCAGTTTGGCGCGCGCGCGATCCCTTGCCTCGACCTGGCTGAACGGCCCGATGCGCACGCGGTGCAGCACACCGGCGTCGCTGGTGCGGTCGCTGATCGACGCTTCGAAGCCGAGCAGGGCCAGCTTGGCGCGGGTCGCTTCCGCATCCGACATCTCGCGGAATGCGCCGGCCTGCAGGAAGTAGACCACCTTGTCGTCGGCCGCCGCTTCGGTGCGCGCGGCAACGACGCGCGCCAGTTCGTGCGGTGCCGGCGCTTCGGCCGCCGGCGGCGCGACGGGCGCCTTGCCCTCGGCCTTCAGGTCGGCCGGATCCTTCAGGCCCGCGATGACTTTCGCCAGCGGGTCGGCGTCCGCCGCAGGCTTGGCCTTCTCGGCGAACTGCTTGTTCGCCTCGCGCGCCGCGTCGCGGCTGCCGTACAGCGGCTTGTTCGGATCGGTCACCTGGCCCGGTGTCGGATCGGTCGGCTTGCCCGCCTTGGCGCTCTTTTCGGTGAACGGCGTCGAACCCTTGGTGATGACGAGCGCCACCGCCACCGCGATGCCCAGGCCGACGATCAGGCCGATGATGAGTCCCGTGAGGGTGTTGCCTTGCTGGCGGCGAGGAGTAAGGTGCATTGGTGCCTTCAGGTTGACTGTCCGGGAGCGGTTACATCTTGTTCGGCGCGGAGACGCCGATCAGCGCGAGGCCGTTGCGCAGCACCTGGCGGGTGGCGACCATCAGCGCCAGGCGCGCCATCTTGGTCGCCTCGTCGTCCACCAGCACGCGCTCGGCGTTGTAGTAGCCGTGCAGTTCGCCGGCCAGGTCGCGCAGGTAGAACGCGATCTGGTGCGGGCCCAGCTCGGTGAGCGCGCGCTCGAGCGCTTCAGGGTAGTGCGCCAGGGTCGCCAGCAGGGTCGCTTCGCGCGGGGCGGTCAGCGGCGACAGGTCCACGCCGGCGAGGGTCGATTCGTCGCCGTTCCATTGCGCCAGCACCGAGCAGATGCGCGCGTGGGCGTACTGCACGTAGTAGACCGGGTTCTCGTCCGAGTGCTTCAGCGCGACGTCCACGTCGAACACGAATTCGGTGTCGGCCTTGCGCGAGATGAGGAAGAAGCGCACCGCGTCGCGGCCGCGCGCGATGTCGCCGTTGCCGGACCATTCGATCAGGTCGCGCACGGTCACGTACGAGCCGGCGCGCTTGGAGATCTTGACCTCTTCGCCGTTCTTCATCACGGTGACCATCTTGTGCAGGATGTAGTCGGGATAGCCCTGGGCGATGCCCATGTCCACCGCCTGCAGGCCGGCGCGCACGCGCGCGATGGTGCCGTGGTGGTCGCTGCCCTGGATGTTGATCGCCTGGACGAAGCCGCGCTGCCACTTGACGATGTGGTAGGCCACGTCCGGCACGAAGTAGGTGTAGGTGCCGTCGGACTTGCGCATCACGCGGTCCTTGTCGTCGCCGTAGTCGGTGGTGCGCAGCCACAGCGCGCCGCCGTCCTCGAACGTATGGCCGGCCGCGACCAGGGTATCGACCGCCTTGTTCACCTTGCCGTCGGCGTACAGCGACGACTCGAGGAAGTAGTTGTCGAACTTGACGCCGAAGGCCTGCAGGTCGATGTCCTGCTCGTTGCGCAGGTAGGTCACGGCGAACGAGCGGATCGAGTCGATGTCCTCGACGTTCTTGCTGGCGGTGGCGGGCAGGCCGTCGCTGGCGGAGACGGTCCTGCCAAGCTTGAAGTCCTCGGCGATGTCGGCGATGTAGTCGCCGTTGTAGGCCGACTCGGGCCACTGGGTGTCGCCCGGGCGGAAGCCTTTCAGGCGCGCCTGCACCGAGTTGGCCAGGGTCTGGATCTGCACGCCGGCGTCGTTGTAGTAGAACTCGCGGGTGACGGCGTAGCCCTGCGACTCGAACAGGGCCGACAGCGCATCGCCCAGCGCGGCCTGGCGGCCGTGGCCCACGTGCAGCGGGCCGGTCGGATTGGCCGAGACGAATTCGATGATGACCTTCTTGCCGGCGCCGGCTTCGCTGCGGCCGTATTGGGCGCCTTGCGCCAGGATGGTGGAGACCACCGACTGCTTGGCGCTGGCGGCCACGCGCAGGTTGATGAAGCCGGGGCCGGCGACGTCGGCCGCTTCGACCAGGCCTTGTGCGGCGGGATCGGCCAGCAGGGCGGCGACGATCTTGGTCGCCAGCTCGCGCGGGTTCATTTTCAGCTGCTTGGCCAACTGCATCGCGATGTTGCAGGCGACGTCGCCGTGCGCCGGATCGCGCGGCCGCTCGAGCACCACGGCGGGCGCCAGGTCGGTGCCGGCGGTCAGTGGGGCGAGGGCGGCCTGGAACAGGGCGACGATTTCAAGTTTTTGTTGGGCGAGCATGTGCTGGTGTTCTGTCAGAGTGAAAAAGGCGGTGGCTGAGCCACAGGCAAACAGTGCCCATTATACTGGTTTGAAGCCGTGTGGAATATGTTGCCTATGATACAGTTTTGAGCGATTTCGTTGCCAAAATGTATCGTTTTTGATGCGCCGCAAGCCTTAGCCGTTACAATTGGCGCCTTTATATAGTGGGCGCCGCGGCGTCCGCGCCTCACGCAAAGACCATCATGACAGCCAAGCGCCCAACGCTCTCCATCAAGCCTTCAGCGCCAAAAGCGCCTCCCCGCGTGCGCGCCAGCTATGAAGTCAAGCCGGTGCTGCAGCCAGGCTACCTGCCGCAGTTGAAGGCCGATTCGCTGGCGCTGGCGCTGCTGGGCGCCGCCAACGCGGTGTCGCAGGTGCGCGCCGGCGTGACCTTGCCGCAGGCCCTGACCACCGCGTTCGGCGTCACCCAGGCCACGCCGCAGACGCGCGGCGCGATCCAGGACATCGCCTACCGCACCATGCGTCAGCTGGGACGCAGCGAGACCCTGCTCGGCCTGATGACGTCCAAGGCGCCGGAGCCGCCGATGCTCGCCAGCCTGCTGTGCTGCGCGCTGGCGCTGATCGACACGCCCGACGGCGCCAAGCCGCCGTACGAGGAATTCACCGTGGTCGACCAGACCGTCACCGTCGCCGCCTCGCACCCTGACATGGCGCACGCCAAGGGCATGGTCAACGCCGTGCTGCGCCGCTTCCTGCGCGAGCGCGAAGAGCTGGTGAAGACCGCGTTGCTGCAGCCGGTGGCGCAATGGAACTACCCGCAGTGGTGGATCGACACGGCGAAGGCGGCCTATCCGCACAACTGGCAGGCGATCCTCGCGGCCGGCAACGAGCAGCCGCCACTGACCCTGCGCGTCAACGTGCGCAAGACCACGGTCGAAGCGTACTTACAAACCCTGCAGGACGCCGGCATCGGCGCGACCCGCATCGGCCCGTCGGCGGTGCGGCTCGACAAGGCGATCGGCGTGAATCTGATCCCCGGCTTCGACGCGGGCCTGTGCTCGGTGCAGGACGCCGGCGCCCAGCTGGCCGCGCCGCTGCTCGATGTCCATGACGGCATGCGCGTGCTCGACGCCTGCGCCGCCCCGGGCGGCAAGACCGGCCACGTGCTCGAACTGGCCGACGTCGACCTGACCGCGGTGGACGCCGATCCCAAGCGCCTGGTGCGCGTCGAAGAGAACCTGCAGCGCCTCGGCCTGACGGCCACGCTCAAGGCGTTCGAGGCGCAGACGAAGGTCTGGTGGGACGGCGAGCCGTTCGACCGCATCCTGACCGACGTGCCATGCACCGCCTCGGGCATCGTGCGGCGCCACCCCGACATCCGCTGGCTGCGGCGCAAGGGCGACGCGCTCCAACTTGCAACACTTTCATCCAAAATTCTCGACAACCTTTGGCAGATGCTGCGGCCCAATGGTAAATTGCTGTTCGTGACCTGCTCGCTGTGGCCCCAGGAATCGGAGGCCCAGGCGGCGGCATTTGCGGCGCGCCACGGAGCGATCCGGCTCGACGCGCCCGGCCAGCTGCTTCCCACCGGAGGCGCGGAGGAGGATCACGACGGATTGTTCTACGCCCTGTTCCAGAAAAGCGCGGCGTGACGGGTCTTTGACCATGCGATGTTTTTTTAAGGTTTCGGCCCACTTGTGACAACCCGATTTTTTCGACTCCTCGCCTGCCAGCTGCTGCTGTTGTTCGCGTGCGCGCAGGCGCTGGCGGCCGACACGGTCGACGTCGTGCATGCGCATATCGAGTCGACCGAAGATGGTTACAAGCTGGCGGCCAGCTTCGCGTTCGACCTCAATCACGACCTCGAGGACGCGCTGCAGCACGGCGTCAAGCTGCACTTCAC
This sequence comes from Massilia sp. R2A-15, assembly GCF_030704305.1. Taxonomy (NCBI): domain Bacteria; kingdom Pseudomonadati; phylum Pseudomonadota; class Betaproteobacteria; order Burkholderiales; family Oxalobacteraceae; genus Massilia; species Massilia sp. R2A-15. The sequence goes on from NZ_CP131935.1 coordinate 195,128, forward strand.
CACCGAAATCGAGCTGACCCGCCCGCGCTGGTGGTGGGTGTATGACGAAAAGGCCGTGGCGACGCGCCAGACCCTGATGATCTCCTACGACGCGCTGCTGCGCCGCTATAACGTGCGCGCGCTGGGCAGCGTCCAGCAAAGCTTCCCCACGCTCGACGAAGCGCTGCTGATGATCCGGCGCCCTAGCCGCTGGGTCATCGCGCCGCGCGGCGCGCTCAAGCCGGGCGAGACCTACAACGTCAGCGTGCGCATGTTCATGGACCGCGCCTTCCTGGAAAAGCCGCTGCAGGTCAACGCCTTCAACAACGCCGGATGGCAGCTCAGCTCCGGCAAGAAATACTTCAGCTACAGGGCGGAGTAAGGTGAAGCAAGCCTTGCGGTATGGCGTGATCGTCGGCGGAGCTTTGGTCAGCATCCTGCTGTTCCTGCTCGCCACCGCGTCCGAAAATTCCAGCTTCCTCGACCGCTACTATTCCTGGCTGCTCGGCCTGAACGCCGCCGTCGCCGGCGCGCTCCTGATCTTCGTGGTGGTCGCGCTGGGCCGCCTGTACGCACGCTTCAGGGCCGGCAAATTCGGCTCGCGCCTGATGGCGCGCCTGGTGCTGCTGTTCGCCATGATCGGCATCCTGCCTGGCCTGGTGATCTTCCTGGTCTCGGTGCTGTTCGTGTCCAATTCGATCGAATCGTGGTTCGACGTGAAGATCGAGGCCGCGCTCAAGTCCGGCCTCGACCTCGGGGTGGCGGCGCTCGACCAGGCGCTGGCCGAACTGGGCGCCAACACCCAGGTGGCCAGCGCCACGCTGGCCGGGCAGGACGGCCCGGCGTCGCAGGCGATCCTGAACCGCATCGTCAGCGAGCAGGACGGCATCCAGAGCGCGATGCTGGTGGACGCCGACGGCAAGCTGCTGGTGGCCGCGTCCGACGACAAGAACGCCAACATGGCGGCCGACCTGCCGACGCCGGCCATGATCAAGCAGGCCATGATGCCGAGCGGCTTCATGCAGTCCGAAGGCGGCATCGAGCGCGACTTCAAGGAAGCCGCATCTGCCGCCTCCGACGGGCTCGACGCGGCCACCGGGCTGCGCATGCGCGCCGTGATGGCGGTGCCGGAGCCGCCGGGCACCGCGCCGCACTTCCTGCAGCTGCTGCAGTCGGTGCCGGTCAACCTGGCCACCAACGCCGAGGTGCTGCGCAACGCCAACAGCGAATACAAGTCGCGCTTCGTGGCCCGCGTGGGCCTGCGCAAGATGTACATCGTGACGCTGACGCTGACGCTGCTGCTGGCGATCTTCGGCGCCGTCGCCAGCGCCTTCCTGATCGCGTCTAACCTGGCGGCGCCGCTGCTGGTGCTGGCCGAAGGCACGCGCGCGGTGGCCGAGGGCGACCTGTCGCCGCGCCCGATCGTCGAAACGTCCGACGAACTGGGCACCCTGACCCAGTCGTTCAACGCCATGACCGGCCAGCTGTTCGAAGCGCGCAGCGCGGTCGAGCGCAACCGCGCCGCGCTGCAAAGCGCCAAGGTCCACCTCGAGTCGGTGCTTGCCAACATGTCGGCCGGCGTGATCGTGCTCGACTCCGACTTCAACGTGGTCAACGCCAACGACGCGGCCGACCGCATCCTGCTCAGCGAGGTCGGCGCGCACCAGGGCCGCGCGCTGTCCGAGATCGAAGGCCTGGAAGTGTTCGCCGGCGCCGCCACGCGCGCCTTCTCGGCGCAGAGCGCGCAGTCGGCCGCCGGCGGCGCGCGCCAGCGCACCCACTGGCAGCAGGAGATCGAGATCCCGCGCCGGGTCGGCACCGCGGACGACCACGACATCACCTTGCTGGCGCGCGGCTCGCGCCTGCCGGTGGGCGCCGGCAGCGGCTACATCGTGGTGTTCGACGATATCTCGGACGTGATCTCGGCCCAGCGCTCGGTGGCCTGGGGCGAGGTGGCGCGCCGGCTGGCGCACGAAATCAAGAACCCGCTGACGCCGATCCAGCTGTCGGCCGAACGCCTGCAGATGAAGCTGGAGGGCCACCTGGCGCCGGCCGACGCCGAGCTGCTCCACCGCAGCACCAGCACCATCGTCAACCAGGTCGACGCGATGAAGCGCATGGTCGACGACTTCCGCGACTATGCCAAGGCGCCGCCGGCGGTGCTGCAGCGGCTCGACCTGAACCGCCTGATCGGCGACATCCTCGACCTGTACCTGGCCGGCGACGAGACCGACATCATCCACGCGAAGCTGGCGCCGGACCTGCCGGCGGTGATGGGCGACGCGACCCAGCTGCGCCAGGTGATCCACAACCTGCTGGCCAACGCGCAGGATGCGATGGGCGAGCGTCCGCCAGGCGCGCCGCCGGCCCGCATCGACCTGACCACCGAGGCGATCTATTACCAGAACGCCGAGGGCGGGCAGGGCACCGCGGTGCGCCTGGCGATCGTCGACAACGGCCCGGGCTTCGCGCCGCGCATCCTGTCGCGCGCGTTCGAGCCCTACGTCACGTCGAAAGCGCGCGGCACCGGGCTGGGGCTGCCGATGGTGAAAAAAATCATCGATGAACACGGCGGACGCATCGACATCCAGAACCGGCAGGACGGATCCGGCGCGTCGGTCCTGATTTTGCTGTTAAAGTTAGCGCCTGAGGCCGCAAATATGGCATAAACGCCGCTGCGCACATACAATCGCACTTAGAATACCGTTTATCGACCGCTGCGCAGGGCGCATCCGGGGGGCGTATATCAAAGAAGGCATACACACAGATGGCAAACATTCTCGTAGTTGATGATGAAATGGGCATCCGCGAGCTGCTCTCGGAGATCCTGGGCGATGAAGGCCATGCGATCCAGCTCGCCGAAAACGCACAGCAGGCGCGCGACGCGCGCAATGCCGGCGCGCCGGACCTGGTGCTGCTCGACATCTGGATGCCCGACACCGACGGCGTGACCTTGCTCAAGGAGTGGCAGCGCGACGGCCTCCTGACCATGCCGGTCATCATGATGTCGGGCCATGCGACGATCGACACCGCGGTCGAGGCGACCCGAATCGGCGCGCTCAATTTCCTCGAAAAGCCGATCGCGCTGCAAAAGCTGCTCAAGGCGGTGCAGCAGGGCCTGACCCGCGCGCAGGAAGCGCCGCGCGCGCCGGTCGCCGCGGCGCGCCCGATGATCGCGCCCCAAGCCGAGGAGAGCGTCGCGCCGTCGGCGCTGTTCACGGCGCAGTCGCTGCAGTCGGCCGGCGCCGCGCCGCGCATGGGCGGCCTGCCGAACGGCGAGCAGCAGGGCCACAACCTCAGTTTCGACCTGCCGCTGCGCGAGGCGCGCGACGCCTTCGAGCGCATGTATTTCGAACACCATCTCGGGCGCGAAGGCGGCAGCATGACGCGGGTGGCCGAAAAGACCGGCCTCGAACGTACCCACCTGTACCGCAAGCTCAAGCAGCTCGGCGTCGAGCCGGGCAAGCTGGCCAAAAAAGGCGGATGACCGGCGGCGCCGCGCCGGCCCGGGTGATCACCACGCTGGTCACCGGCGCCGACGCCGGCGCGCGTGAGCGGCTGATCGCCGCGCAACTTACCTCGTCAAGCCATCCCGCCACCGCCGTCCTGCTCGAAGGTTTGCCTGACGGCCACACCATCCTTCTCCCTTCCGCCACCCTGTGGCTGGAACGCATCGCGCCCGGTTGCCTGTGCTGCACCGGCAATCTCGTTTTGCGTGTAACATTAAATCGTCTCCTGCGGCGTCGCCCCGAACGGTTGTATATCGGAGTGGCAACCACAGGTCACCTTGATCAGTTGAGATCGTGGCTTTTGCAAGCGCCATACGATCAGCTGTTGGAACTGACGCCGGACCTGCACCCTTGAAATCGGACCGGCCAGCCCCACCTCGTTATGGAGGCGGAGCGGAACGTCAGCCTGCTTAACCGTCTGATCGAGAGGAGTCACCATGAACATGATCTACAACAGCGAGCAGTACAGCGTCGTCGAGTTCGGCGTCGACCACAATCTCGAAGCCTTGCGTTTTGGCGGTTACGAGATCGTCGACAAGTCCGGCCGGCGCGAAGCGTTTATCGGTGGAAAGCTCGCCCAATCGTTCCGGCGCGACGTCAACAACCTGATCGCCAGCGAACCGACGATGGAAGAGATCGACGACTTCCTCGGCTCCTACGATTCACTGATGAGCCAGCCAGTGCTGCTGCACTAGGCACAACCCGAATGCGTCGTACCTGCGCACGCAGGTACCCATGCTGAGCGTAGCGTACTGGGAAAGCGTATTCAGCATGGGCACCTGCCTTCGCAGGTGCGACGACCGGTATTTCATCTGACATGGTATGCTCGATACCATGTGCCAACTCCTCGGAATGAACTGCAATGTCCCGACCGACATTGTCTTCAGCTTCACCGGCTCCGGCGCGACGTCAACAACCTGATCGCCAGCGAACCGACGATGGAAGAGATCGACGACTTCCTCGGCTCCTACGATTCACTGATGAGCCAGCCAGTATTGCTGCACTAGGCACAGCCCGAATGCGTCGTACCTTATACGCTGTGGAACACGTTATGATTTCTGAGGACGCTTGGAAAACGAAGGGCATGTAGGCTGAGTCGTACCCGAGGCTTCGAGCCTGTTGACGCAGATAAGCCGCATGTCCTTCCCTTTATCGCAGAGTGCGAACAGTATCTGAGGCTGCGAGCCTGTGTTCTTAAGGATGCACGAGATAAAGTCCTAGCGAAATCACCAGCGGATGGGGGAGGCTGCCATGGAAGTAGTCGGAATCGATATCGCAAAGCGTAAATTTGACTTGGCTTGGCTGTCGGGAAAAACGGGCAAGATTCGTAACAAGGCATTTGAAAATTCGCCCGTTGGCTTTCAGGCGCTTTGCGATTGGCTCGTCGAGCAGGGTATTTCGGCGAATGAGTGTCGCGTGGTGATGGAAGCGACCAGCCAGTATTACGAAGCTCTGGCGCATGCCATGTTTGACGCTGGATATTTGGTCAGCGTCGTCAATCCTTTGCAAATTAAAGCTTTTGGCCAATCTGAGATGCGCAGACAAAAGACTGACCGAGCTGATGCCGAGTTGATCGCCCGATTTGGCGAGCAATCCAAGAAGTTGGTCCTCTGGGAGCCTCCCGCGACGGAAGTGCGGGAGTTGCAGCGCCTCATCGCGCGCCTGGAAGCGGTTCAAGGCATGCATGTGCAGGAGCAGAATCGGCGTCACGAAGCGGCGGGCCAAGCGTTGGAATCGGTCGATCGCATATTGCTGACTTTGAAGGAAGAGGAAGCATTATTGACGCAAAAAATCCGCGATCATATCGACCGCCACCCCGGACTGCGGAATCAACAGGAACTCCTACGCAGTATTCCCGGGGTGGGGGAACGGGTTAGCAGTTATTTTCTTGCGTGGCTTCCTGTAGACCGCTTTGATAATATCCGCCAGATGGTGGCGTTCGTAGGACTATCACCGGAACATAATCAGTCCGGCGATTCGGTGCACGGCAAATCACACTTGTGCAAGCTAGGACATGGACGACTACGCAAAATATTGTACTGCCCGGCGATGACCGCGATTCGGTTCAATCCAGCTGCCCAAGCGCTCTACGCGCGACTTCGAGCTGCAGGCAAAGGGGGTAAAGTCGCGTTGGTCGCAGTCATGCGCAAGCTGATCCATTGGATGATGGCGGTACTGAAGAGTAACGCACGCTTCGATCCAAAAATGGCGCTTGCAAAAAATTAGGGACCACAGTATCTGCGCAGGCAGGTACCCATGCTGAGCGCAGAGTACTGGGAAAGCGTATTCAGCATGGGCACCTGCCTTCGCAGGTGCGACGACCGGTATTCCACCTGACATGGTATGCTCGATACCATGTGCCAACTCCTCGGAATGAACTGCAATGTCCCGACCGACATTGTCTTCAGCTTCACCGGCTTCGCCAAGCGCGGCGGCCACACCGACACCCACCATGACGGCTGGGGCATCGCATTTTTCGAAGGGGCCGGCGTGCGCCATTTCGTCGACCACCAGGCCGCTGTCGAGTCGCCGATCGCGGAACTGATCAAGAATTACCCGATCAAATCGAAGAACGTCATCGCGCACATCCGCAAGGCCACGCAAGGCCATGTCGCGCTGGAGAATTGCCATCCGTTCGTGCGGGAACTGTGGGGCCGCTACTGGGTGTTCGCCCACAACGGCGACCTGAAGGAATTTGCGCCCTTGCTCGACGGCCCGTTCCGCCCCGTCGGCAACACCGACAGCGAACTGGCGTTCTGCTACCTCCTGCAGCAACTGCGCGCGCGCTTCGGCGACACGGCGCCGCCGCTGGACCAGTTGCGCGCTGCGCTGGCCGAACTGGTGGCCGGCATCGCCGCGCACGGCGCGTTCAACCTGATGCTGTCGGACGGCTCGGCCCTGTTCGCGCACTGCTCCACCAGGCTGTGCTACGTGGTGCGCCAGTACCCGTTCGTCACCGCCAGGCTGTCGGACGAGGACGTGAGCGTCGATTTTTCGCAAGTCACCACGCCCGAGGACCGGGTCGCCATCATCGTCACCGAGCCGCTGACCACCAACGAGACCTGGACCGAATTTCGCCCCGGCGAACTGAAAGTGTTTGTCGATGGCGCGCCGCTGGCGTAATTGTTGGTCAAAAGAACAGAATATTTTTGCTTGCTTGATGACAAAAATTCACCAATGCAAGAGAATGGGGTAAAGTAAGCCCATTCTCCGTTCCTGCGACGACTGCGATGACCGACTACGCCAGCACTTCCCACGCTTCGAAAGAATTCGGCGTGCGCGACTTCTACCTGGGGCGCCAGCCTATCCTGGACCGCAACCAGGCACTGTTCGGCTACGAGCTGCTGTTTCGCGGCGCGCCGGCGGGCGGCGCGAGCATCGCCAGCGGGATGTCGGCCACCGCCGCCGTCATCGCGCACGCGGGGCAGCTCGGGCTGGACCGGGTCATCGGCGACGCCCAGGCGTTCCTGAACGTCGATGCGGACGTCCTGATGAGCGACATTTTCGTCTTCCTGCCGCGCGAAAAGCTGGTGCTCGAACTGGTCGACACGGTCGAGGCCAGCGCCGCGCTGGTGGACCGCATGGCGCAACTGGCCGGCCACGGCTTCCGCTTCGCCCTGGACGATGGCGCCGCCAACCCGGACTTCGAGCGGCTGCTGCCGATGGCCGATTTCATCAAGGTCGACACGCGCGCGCTGACGCCGTCGGCGCTGCAGCAACTGGCGCCCCGCTTCAAGCGCGATAACAAGAAGCTGGTCGCCGAAAAGATCGAGACGCGCGCCGAGTACGACTGCTGCCGCGAGCTGGGCTTCGATTACTTCCAGGGGTACTACTTCTGCAAGCCGATGGTGATCGGCGGGCGCAAGCTGACGCCATCGCAGATGGCCATCACCCAGCTGTTGACGCTGGTGAGCTCGGATGCCGAGAACATCGAGATCGAACGCGCCGTCAAGGGCGACGTGACGCTGGCGCTGAACCTGCTGCGGCTGGTGAACACGCCGGCGGTCGGCATGCGCCAGAAGATCGACTCGGTCAGCCAGGCGCTGATCGTGCTGGGACGGCGCCAGTTGCAGCGCTGGCTGCAGATCATGCTCTACGCCGACCCGGCGCAGCGCGGCCACAGCGCCTCGCCGCTGCTGATGCTCGCCACCACGCGCGGGCGCCTGCTCGAACTGCTGGCCAAGCGCCTGCGTCCGAGCCAGCGCAACGTCGCCGACGTCGCCTTCACGGTGGGCATCATGTCGCTGATGGACGCGCTGTTCGGCATGAAGATGGAGGAGATCGTGGCGCAGATCCCGGTGATCGACGAAGTGGCGGCGGCGCTGGTGCACCGCACCGGCTTCTTCGGCGAGCTGCTCAAACTGGCCGAATCGATCGAGCAGATGGAATCCGGCGAGGACATGGTGCTGCCGACGCTCAAGCAGCTGGCCATTTCCAGCGAAGAGCTGGTGGAGTTCGAAGTCGCCGCGTATTCGTGGAGCGACAACGTGGTGCGCTACGCGATTTAGGCCTGTCGTACCTGCGCAGGCAGGTACCTAACTTATTCCGCTCAGCATGGGTGCCAGCCTTCGCTGGTACGACATTCCCTGGCAAGTGGTGACAAATGTAATGGGCCAAGCCGTGCGCGGCCCGCTACACTTGCTTCACTGTCTATTCGGGGATCGCCGCCATGGCTTCTGTTCTTCTCAATGTTTCACACCTGACCAAATCGTACGGCGCCCGCCGCGCGGTCGATGACGTCTCGTTCAATGTGCATGCCGGCCAGACCGTCGGCCTGATCGGCCCCAACGGCGCCGGCAAATCGTCCACCGTCAGCATGATCTGCGGCCTGCTTCGTCCCGACGCCGGCAGCGTGGAGCTCGATGGCGAGCCGGTCACGCAAGGCCTGTCCGGCGCCAAGCGAAAGATCGGCTTCGTGCCGCAGGACCTGGCGCTGTACGACGACCTGCCGGCGCGCGAGAACCTCAAGCTGTTCGCCGCGCTGTACGGCCTCCGCGGCGCGGACGCGAAGCGCCGCTGCGACGAGGTGCTGGCGCTGGTCAACCTGCTCGACCGCGCCGGCGAGAAGCCGGCCACGTTCTCGGGCGGGATGAAGCGGCGCCTGAATATCGCGGCCGCGCTGATGCACGACCCGCAGCTCCTGATCCTCGACGAGCCGACGGTGGGCGTCGATCCGCAAAGCCGCAACGCCATCTTCGACACGCTCGAACAGTTGAAGCGCATGGGCAGCTCGCTGATCTACACCAGCCACTACATGGAAGAAGTCGAACGGCTGGCCGACCACATCGTCATCATCGACCACGGCAAGGTGCTGGCCGACGAGAGCCCGGCCGCGCTGCACCGGCGCCTGCCGGCGCAAGCGGCCCTGCGCATCGACCTGCACGACGCCGCGCCGCAGATACTGCTCGACGGCGTGCGTGCGCTGCACGGCGTGACGTCCGCGAATGGCGAAGGGGGGCGGATCGACATCCTGCTGGCCTCGACCGACGACGCGCTGCCGGTGATGGGCTACCTGGAGCGCCAGGGAGTGCGCCCGCTGCACTTCGCCACCGCGCAGACCAAGCTCGAAGACATTTTCCTCAACCTCACCGGGCGCTCGCTGCGCGACTGACATGACCGCATTCCTCGCACTCGTACGCAAAGACCTGATCCTGTTCCTGTCGGATCGCCGCGCGCTGCTCGTCAACCTGGTGCTGCCGATCCTGATTGCCACCTTTTTCGGCTACCTGTTCGGCGGACCGGGGCCGGCCAAGGGCGGCGCCATCGATGTCGCGCTGGTCCAGCAGGATAGCGGCGAAATCGGCGCAAAGATCGTCGCCGCGCTCAAGGCCGACACCACGCTGCGCATCACCGACATGAGTGCCGATCAGGCGCGCGAAGCGGTCGGCAGGGGCAAGCAGAAAGCGGCCATCATTATTCCGCCAGGCTTCGGCGAGGCGGCCGGTTCGGCGCTGTTCGGCTCCGGCGAGAAGCCGCGCATCGACGTGCTGTACGACCCGTCGCAGCAGGCGGTGCTGGCGATGGTCAAGGGCCTGCTGACGCAGCAGGTCATGCAGGTGGTGAGCTCGGAGATGTTCGGAGGGAAGGCCGGCAAGGCGTTCACCGACAAGAGCATCAAGCAGCTGGAACAGGCGGCCGGGGCGGACCCCTCGCTCAAGGACTTCCTGGGCAGCCTGCAGAAATTTCAGGCGCGGCCCGAGGTGCAGCGGACGGGCGGGAAGGCGGGCGGGCTGTCGATGCCGTTCACCACCAGCGACCAGCAGGTCAGCCTGGGGCCGAAGGAGGCCGGATACAACGGCTACGCGCATTCGTTCGCCGGCATGGGAGTGCAGTTCATCCTGTTCCTCGGCGTGAACATGGGCATCGAGATCCTGCAGGCGCGCCGCAGCGGCATCTGGAACCGCTTGCTGGCCGCGCCGGTGACGCTGACGACCGTGCTGCTGGCGCGGGCCGCGTCGGGCGCGATCATCTCGGTCGCCCTGCTGTGCGTGATGTTCGCGTTTGCGGCCGGCGTGTTCGGCGTCCATATCACTAACCTGGCTGGCTTCCTTGGCGTGGCGGTGTGCTTCGGCTTGCTGACAGCCAGCTTCGGGCTGCTGATCGCGGCGTACGGCAAGACGGCGGAAGCGGCGCGCGGCATCGCCGTCTTCGCCACCCTGATCATGGTGATGCTGGGCGGCGCGTGGGTACCGTCGTTCATGTTCCCCGGCTGGGTGCAGAAGGTGACGGTGGCGGTGCCGACGCGCTGGGCGATCGACGGGCTCGATGCGATGACCTGGCGCGGGCTGGGCATGGACGCGGCGGGCACCGCCATGGCGGCGGAACTGGGCTTCGCGCTGCTGTTCGCGGTGCTGGCGCTGACAAAATTCAAGCGAGAGCACCGATAGCCATTGCTGTTGCGCAAGGCTGTGTCGGGAGAAGCGGCTAGGCTGATGTCTTTGCCACCTGGGAGCGCAAAATGAACAATCAACCTTCTTCCGCCTTTGTCGGCGCCACCTGGCTGGCGCTGATTGTCGGGGTGCTGATGTACCTGGTCGGCCTGTGGAACGCCGGCATGGCGCTCAATGAAAAAGGCTACTACCTGACGCTGCTTCTGTACGGGCTGTTCGCCGCGGTCTCGCTGCAGAAGTCCACGCGCGACCGGATGGAAGGCACGCCCGTCACGGCGATGTACTTCGGCTTGTGCTGGATGTCGGTGCTGTCGGCGGTGGTGCTGATCGCGGTCGGCTTGTGGAATGCCGCCATCGCGCCGAGCGAGAAGGGGTTTTATGCGATGGCGTTCGTACTGAGCCTGTTCGCGGCGATCACGGTGCAGAAGAACGTGCGCGACACCGCGCGCGCATCGGCCATTTGAAGATGGGGTCAGGTGCGCAGCACCAGACCCCCGTCTTCGCTTACAGGTTCGGCGCCAGCCAGCTTTCCATTTGCGCGCCTTCGACGCCGCGCCGCGCCGCCATGTCGGCCACCTGGTCGGCGCCGATCTTGCCGACCACGAAGTACTTCGAGTCCGGGTGCGCAAGGTAGAAGCCCGATACCGCGGCGCCCGGCGACATCGCGTACGACTCGGTCAGCGTCATGCCGATTTCCTCCGGCTGCAGCACCTTCCACATGTCGGCCTTGACCGTGTGCTCCGGGCACGCGGGATAGCCCGGCGCCGGGCGGATGCCGGAATACTTCTCGCCGATCAGCGCCTCGTTGGACAGGTCTTCATTGGCCGCATAGCCCCACAGGTCGGTGCGCACGCGCTCGTGCAGGTATTCGGCGAACGCTTCGGCCAGGCGGTCGGCCAGCGACTTGAGCATGATCGACGAGTAGTCGTCGTGCGCGTCCTCGAAGCGCTTCTCGTGCTTCTCGATTCCCAGCCCGGCCGTCACGGCGAACATGCCGATGTAGTCCTGCACGCCCGAATCCTTTGGCGCGATGAAGTCCGACAGGCACTGGTTCGGCCGCTGCACGCCGTCGACCTTCGGCTTGACGCCCTGCTGGCGGAGGCCGTACCAGGTCAGCGCGACGTCGCTGCGCGATTCATCGGTATAGATCTCGATGTCGTCGTCATTCACGCTGTTGGCAGGCAGCAGCGAGATGACGCCGTTGGCCGTCAGCCAGCGGCCTTCGATAATTTTCTTCAGCAGCTCCTGGCCTTCCTCGAACACCTTCGACGCAGCCTCGCCGACCACCGGGTCGGTCAGGATCGCCGGGAACGGGCCGGCCAGGTCCCAGGTCTGGAAGAACGGGCCCCAGTCGATGTAGCGCGCCAGCACCGCGAGGTCGACGTTCTTGATGACGCGGCGGCCGATGAACTTCGGCTTGACCGGCGCGAACGGGAGCTTGGCCTTGTTGGCGCGCGCCTCGGCCAGCGGCAGGATAGGCAGCGCCTTCTTGTTGGCGTGCTGCTCGCGGATGCGCTCATAGTCCTGCGCGATGTCGTCGATGTACTGCTCGCGCGTTTCGGGCGTGAGCAGCGCCTGCGCCACCGACACCGAACGCGATGCGTCCGGCACGTACACCACCGGTCCTTCGTAGTTGTGCGCGATCTTGACCGCGGTGTGCGCGCGGCTGGTGGTGGCGCCGCCGATCAGCAGCGGGATCTTCATCATGCGGAAATGCGGGTCGCGCTGCATCTCCTTCGCCACGTGCGCCATCTCTTCCAGCGACGGCGTGATCAGGCCGGACAGGCCGACCATGTCGGCATTTTCCACCTTGGCGCGCGCCAGGATTTCGGAGCAGGGCACCATCACGCCCATGTTGACGACTTCGAAGTTATTACATTGCAGGACCACCGAGACGATGTTCTTGCCGATGTCATGCACGTCACCCTTGACGGTGGCGATGACGATCTTGCCCTTCGGCTTGGCGACGATGCCGGTGCGTTTTTCCTCGGCCAGCTTTTCTTCTTCAATGAACGGGATCAGGTGGGCCACGGCCTGCTTCATCACGCGCGCCGACTTGACCACCTGCGGCAGGAACATCTTGCCCTGGCCGAACAGGTCGCCGACTACGTTCATGCCGTCCATCAGCGGGCCTTCGATCACGTGGATCGGGCGGCCGCCCGACGCCAGCAATTCCTGGCGCGCTTCCTCCGTGTCCTCGACGATCCATTGCGTGATGCCGTGCACAAGCGCGTGCGACAGGCGCTGCTGCACCGTGCCGTCGCGCCAGGCCAGGTTCTGCACGTCCTGCTTGCCGCCGGCCTTGAGCGTGCCGGCGATCTCGATCATGCGTTCGGTGGCGTCCTCGCGGCGGTTCAGCACCACGTCCTCGGTGCGTTCGCGCAGTTCAAGCGGGATGTCGTCGTACACGCCCATCATGCCGGCGTTGACGATCCCCATGGTCATGCCGGCCTTGATCGCGTGGTACAGGAACACGGTGTGGATCGCTTCGCGCGCCGGGTCGTTTCCGCGGAAGGAGAACGACACGTTCGACACGCCGCCCGAGACGTGCGCGTGCGGCAGGTTCTGCTTGATCCAGCGCGTGGCATTGATGAAGTCCACCGCGTAGTTGTTGTGCTCCTCGATGCCGGTGGCGATCGCGAAGATGTTCGGGTCGAAGATGATGTCTTCGGGCGGGAAGCCGACCTGCTGCGTCAGCACGTCGTAGGCGCGCTTGCAGATTTCGATCTTGCGTTCGAAGGTGTCGGCCTGGCCCTGCTCGTCGAAGGCCATGACGATGACCGCGGCGCCGTAGCGGCGGCACAGGCGCGCCTGGCGGATGAATTCTTCCTCGCCTTCCTTCATCGAGATCGAGTTGACGACGGCCTTGCCCTGCACGCACTTCAGGCCCGCCTCGATCACCGACCACTTCGACGAGTCGATCATGACCGGCACGCGCGAGATGTCGGGCTCGGAGGCGATCAGGTTCAGGAAGCGCGTCATTGCCGCGACGGAGTCCAGCATCGCCTCGTCCATGTTGATATCGATGACCTGGGCGCCGTTTTCGACCTGTTGGCGCGCGACCGACAGCGCCTCGTCGAACTGCTCGTTGAGGATCATGCGCGCGAACGCTTTCGAGCCGGTGACGTTGGTGCGCTCGCCGACGTTGACGAACAGCGAGTCGGCATCGACCGTGAACGGCTCCAGGCCGGACAGGCGCAGCGCGACCGGCGCCTCGGGTACCTGGCGCGGCGGGGTGTCGGCCAGCAGGTTGGCGATCGCGGCGATGTGCTCCGGCGTGGTGCCGCAGCAGCCGCCGGCGATGTTGATGAAGCCGGCGTCGGCGAATTCGCGCAGCAGCGAGGAGGTGTCGGACGGCAGCTCGTCGAAGCCGGTGTCGCTCATCGGGTTGGGCAGGCCGGCGTTCGGGTAGATGCACACGAAGGTGTCGGCGATCTGCGACAGCTCCTCGGCGTAAGGACGCATCAGCGCGGCGCCGAGCGCGCAATTGAGGCCGATCGTCAGCGGCTTGGCGTGGCGCACCGAGTTCCAGAAGGCCGGCACGGTCTGGCCGGACAGGATGCGGCCCGAGGCGTCGGTGACGGTCCCGGAGATCATCAGCGGCAGGCGCGCCATGCCAGGATGCTGTTCGTAATACAGGTCGATGGCGAACAGCGCGGCCTTGCAGTTGAGGGTGTCGAAGATGGTCTCGACCAGCAGCACGTCGGCGCCGCCGTCGACCAGGCCGCGCACCTGCTCGTGGTAGGCCGCGACCAGCTGGTCGAAGGTGACGTTGCGCGCGGCCGGGTCGTTGACGTCGGGCGAAATCGAGGCGGTCTTCGGGGTCGGGCCCAGTGCGCCGGCGACGAAGCGCGGCTTGTCTGCGCTGGTGTATTTGTCGCAGGCGGCGCGCGCCAGCCTTGCCGAGGCGACGTTCATCTCGTAGGCCAGGTGGCCCATGTGATAGTCGTCCTGGGCGATGCTGGTGGCGCCGAAGGTGTTGGTCTCGATCAGGTCGGCGCCGGCCGCGAGGTAGCGCTCGTGGATTTCCTGGATGATGTGCGGCTGTGTCAGCGTCAGCAGCTCGTTGTTGCCCTTGACGAAAAGCTCGCGCGCACCGCTGCCTTCCGGCGCGGCGAAGCTCGCGAAGCGCTCGCCGCGGTATTCACGCTCGCCCAGCTTGTACTGCTGGATGATGGTGCCCATCGCCCCGTCCAGGATCATGATCCGGCGCGCGAGGATCTCGCGCAGCTGGATGTCGGTCTGGGAAACGGCGGCGGTGGTGGAAGTGGTCATGCTGGGGGCTTTCAATGGGGGAGGCGCGGAAGCGGTAGCATAAAATTATACGTCATCGAGCCATTTCGGTTTTCCGCAGGCCCCGGCGGCCATTGCGCCGCGGCAGACGCGGGGCGCTGGTCCGTGTATGTATCTTTGTGTATCTAAAAGCCAATTGTTACACAAAGATACAATTACCCAATCGTGCGCAATCTTTACGATACATGGCGGTTACAAAATGAATATTGGGGGTGGCCGTGGCGCCACTCCGATACTCGATGATGTAGCACGTATTGGAAAACAACATGAACAAAGAATTCGCGCAGGAGTGGGAAACGTCGGCAAGCGTCCCGGAGACACGGCCGACGGCACCGAAAACCAATGTGGTTGCGCTCAAGCAGATCGTCACGATCCGCCTCGACACCGACATGCTGGAATGGTTCAAGGGCGCCGGCCCGGGGTACCAGACGCGGATCAACCAGATTTTGCGCCAGTACATGGCGGACCATCGTGAGCAGGATGACGCACAGGTCAACTAATGTCGGAGCTATGCTGAGACGCGATAGAGTTCAAGCACGCTCAGCATAGGCACCTGCCTTCGCAGGTGCGACAGATCAGCTTGTTTCGCTAGTCGAAACAGAGTTCCGCCAGGGGAAACCCTTTAAGGAATTCGGCAGCCGGCAGGCGCTTGCCGCCCGGCTTTTGCAGTTCGGTCAGGCGCAGCGTGCCGCTCTTGCAGGCGACCACGATGCCATGCGTGGCGTCGGCCGCCAGCACCTGGCCCGGCAGCGCGCGGCTGTCGGCGTCCAGCACTTCCGCTCCCCAAATCTTGATGGTCACGCCGTGCACCTGCGCCTGGGCGCCCGGGAACGGGTTGAAGGCGCGGATCTTGCGGCCCAGTTCCTGCGCCGGCAGGTTGAAATCGAGCCGCGCTTCTTCCTTGCCAATCTTGGTCGCGTACGTGACGCCCTCGGCCGGCTGCGGCACCGCTTCGAGCGGACCCTGTTCCATCTTGCGCAGCGCGGCGACGATCATCTCGGCGCCCAGCGCGGCCAGCTTGTCGTGCAGGCTGGCGGTGGTGTCCGCCGCTTCGATGGCGATGCGCTCGATCATCAGCATCGGCCCGGTGTCCAGGCCTTCTTCCATTTCCATGATCGTTACGCCGGTTTCCTGGTCGCCCGCTTCGATCGCGCGGTGGATCGGCGCGGCGCCGCGCCAGCGCGGCAGCAGAGAACCGTGGATGTTGATGCAAGGCTTGATGTCGAGCGTGCTGCGCGGCAGGATCAGGCCGTAGGCCGCCACCACCATCACGTCGTAGTCGGTTGCCAGCAGGCGCGCATGGGCGGCGCGCGCTTCTTCGGCGCGCTGCGGGTCGGCGCTGTCCATGCGCAGCGACAGCGGCTGCAGCACCTCGATGCCGTGCGCCAGCGCGAACTGCTTGACGGCCGACGCGTGCAGCTGCAGGCCGCGGCCGGCAGGGCGGTCGGGCTGGGTCAGCACCAGCGGGATCTCGAAGCCGGCCGCGTGCAATCTGGCCAGCGCCTGCGCGGCAAACTCCGGCGTGCCGGCGAAGATGACTTTCATCGTGCGCCCGGGCCGCTTAGTAACGGCGGCCGGCGGCCTTGAGCGCCGCCTCGCGTTCGAGGCCGCGCACTTCCTTGACCATCTTGGACTTGATGCGGTTGCGCTTGAGCGGGGACAGGTATTCGACGAACACCTTGCCCATCAGGTGGTCCATCTCGTGCTGGATGCACACCGCCATCAGGCCGTCGGCTTCCAGCTCGAACGGCTTGCCGTCCAGGCCAAGCGCGCGCACCTTCACACGCGCCGGGCGCTCGACGCCGTCGTAAATGCCGGGCACCGACAGGCAGCCTTCGTCGTAGACCTGCTTTTCCTCGCTGGACCAGGTGATCTCGGGATTGATGAAGACCTTCAGGTCGTCCTTGGTCTCGGAGATATCGACCAGCACCAGCTGCTCGTGCACGTCGACCTGGCTGGCGGCCAGGCCCACGCCGGGCGCGTCGTACATGGTCTCGGCCATGTCGGCGACCAGCTTGCTCAGGCGATCGCCGAATTCGGTGACCGGCTTGGCCACCTTGTGCAGGCGGGGATCGGGGTAGCGCAGGATGTTCAGTAAGGCCATAGGTCGGACAACTCGGTAACAATTGAATAAGGGTTTGACGGCGCACGCAAATTTAATGCCCTAAATCAACAAAAACGCAACAGATACCCGGCATGGCCGAGCGTGGTTTGTCTTGCTAGTTCAAGGATTTATGTGCAGAATTTGATCCAGTAGGGCAACCTTTTCATCCGTCTGCCGGATGCAAGGAGCCGGCTCGTGCCTTTGCCCAAGCCTTGTTGGCGGGCGCCAGGCGCAGCCAGCAATGCCGTTTTCATGCCGCATTTTACGGACATCTCAATGAAAAATTTTATCACAGTCGGCACACGCATCGCAGGCGCCGCGCTATTTGCGTGCGCCGCGGCGGGCCCGGTTCAGGCCGCTACATGTGAGTTCCGTCCGAATGCGCCGGATCAGCACCTGGTGGTGCGCGGCGACACGCTGTGGGACATTTCCGGCAAGTTTCTCGAGCATCCGTGGTGCTGGCCGCAAGTGTGGGGCATGAACCGCGACGAGATCCGCAATCCGCACTGGATCTATCCGGGCCAGATCGTGTATTTCGACCGCAAGACCGGGCGCCTGACGCTGAACAAGCCCGGTTCGGACGACGCCGACGGCATTGCCGGCACTACGCGGCTGTCGCCGCAGATCCGCACCGAGGGCCTGGGCGTGGACGCGGTGCAGTCGATTCCGTCGGGCGTGATCGAACCCTTCCTGTCGATGCCGCTGATCGTGGAAACCAACGAACTGGAGGCCGCGCCGCGCATCGCCGCGGCCGAAGAGGGCCATGTCTATATCGGCAAGGACGACAAGGTGTACGTGCGCGGCGCGCTGAACGGCGGCACCTCGTTCCAGGTGTTCCGCCCAGGCAATGCGCTGCGCGACCCGGACACCGGCCGTCTGCTGGCCTACGAGGCGGTCTACCTCGGCACCGCCAAGCTGCGCACCGAAGCGAAGCCGGGCGTGGACGTGCACACCTTCACCGTGTCGAGCTCGAAGCAGGAGATGGGCGTGGGCGACCGCCTGCTGCCGGCGCCGCCAACGCCGATCCGCAACTACGTGCCGCATCCGCCGGAGCGCCCGGTCGCGGCGCGCGTGCTGTCGAGCTATTCGGGCGTGACCTACGCCGGCCAGAACCAGGTCGTCAGCATCAATCGCGGTTCGCTTGACGGACTCGATGTCGGCGCCGTGCTGCAGCTGTACCATTTCGGGAAGACCATCGCCGACCCGGGCGGCAGCAAGGGCTTGTTCGGCCTGGGCAAGACGATGATCAAGCTGCCCGACGAACAGGTCGGGACCCTGTTCATTTTCCGCGTGTTCAAGCATGTTTCCTATGGCCTGATCATGCAAACGACGCAGCCGGTGGAAGTCGGCGACGTGGCTAAATCACCGGAGTAACACCGCCGTGCAGGACACGGACCTTCGCCCCCCGATCGACGCGGCCGCACTGGCCGCCTGGATGCGCCTTGAACAGACTCCGGGCGTCGGGGCGGCGACGATCCGCCGCCTGATTGACGAGTTCGGCTCACCGCAAGCCATTCTCGACGCCGCACCGCGCAAGTGGCCGGCGCCGTCCGCCGAGCACCATCGCGAGGTCGAGCGCGCCCTCGACTGGCTCGGCCATCCCGGCCACCATCTGATCACCCTGACCGATCCGGACTATCCGGCCTTGCTGCTGCAGATTCCCGATCCGCCGCCGCTGCTGTTCGTGGCCGGGCGCGTGCACCTGCTGGCGGCGCCGGCGCTGGCCATCGTCGGCAGCCGCAACGCCACCTTGCAGGGCAAGGCCAACGCCGAAGTGTTCGCCCAAGCGCTCAGCTGCGCCGGACTGACCATCGTGTCCGGGCTGGCGCTGGGCATCGACGCGGCCGCCCACACCGGCGGCCTGAACGGCGCCGGCTCGACCATCGCCGTGATCGGCACCGGGCCCGACATCGCGTACCCGGCGCGCAACCGGGCGCTGTGGCAGCGCATCGCCGCCGAGGGCTGCGTGGTCAGCGAGCATCCGCCGGGCACGCCGCCGCTGCCGCATCACTTCCCGCGCCGCAACCGCATCATCAGCGGGCTGTCCGAAGGGGTGCTGGTGGTCGAGGCGGCGGCGCAGTCCGGCTCGCTGATTACGGCGCACCTGGCGGCCGAGCAGGGGCGAGATGTGTTCGCCATTCCCGGCTCGATTCATTCCTCGCTGGCCAAGGGCTGCCACAAGCTGATCAAGGAAGGCGCCAAGCTGGTCGAGTCGGCGGCCGACGTGCTGGGGGAGCTGCGCCGGATGCAGGTCGCGGCGGCGCCGGCGCCGGCCGCCAGCCATCCCTTGCTCGATGCGATGGGGCACGATCCGATCGGGCAGGATGCGCTGGCGCGACTGGCCGGCTGCGCGCCGGCCGATCTCAGCCTGGTATTGCTGGAGCTGGAGCTGGCGGGCCAGGTCGAGCGCCTGCCCGGCGGATTGGTGCAACGGCTGGTGCGCTGAGCGTTGGGGTCAGGTCCGGCGGACCTGACCCCGCCGTTGGACGGCGCCAATTGAAACCCCGTTTCGGCAGATCTCGCCGCGGCGACAAGAACGGGGTCAGGGGCGCGGGACCAGGCCCCGGCGGTCGTGGCGAATCCCCAGGCGATCGAGCTCGCCGATGAATTCGTCCGAATAGATGCTGTCGAGCGCCGCCTCGGGAAAGTCGATCAGCCCGCCGTGCGCCGTACTGTGCGGCACCGACGCGGCGATCACGCGTTCGCCGGCGCTCCACAGGCGCTGCAGGTGCGCCAGCGCGAGCGGGCTGTCGCGCAGGCCGGCATAGGCGCGCGGATGCTGCAGGCGCACCGCCTTCAGGTAGCACAGCACATACAGCATCATGTCGGCGCTGCCGCCGACGGCGCCGTCGAACCGGACCACGCCGTCCTTGCGAAAGCTGGCGTACAGCGGCGTCGAGGCGAGCGACTGCTCCAGCTGCGCCGCGCCGACATAGGCGTTCAGTTCGTCGAGCAGGGTGGTGAAATCGTTGCCGGAGGTCGCAGGCGTCTGCACCAGGTAGGTCTGGTAGCGGCCCGGCTGCCCGGACTTGAAGGCCGCCGGGAGCATGGCCGCCGCGATCGGGTAGGGCGGGGTCGAGCCGCGCACGATCTCGGTGGGCCAGGCGCGGCCCTCGAACACGTACACCGCCTTGCCGCCCGCGCAGCCGGACAGCGTCATGTCGAGCGCGTGGTTGGCCTCGTGAAATGCGGTTGCCACCGAATCGAAATCGATCTTGCCGTTGCGCCGCAGCCACCACAGCACCTCGTCGCCGGCCCCCGCGAGCGTGCGCGCAACCTGGGGCGATTGGGGCGCCGGCAGCGCGGCAAGCAGGGCGGCGCCGTCCGCGGTCCGGTCGATGGGCGCCGCCGGCGTGCCGGCCAGCATCCGGGCGCAATCGGCGCGGCCGTACAGCGGCTTGGCGCCGGCGGGCGCCAGGGCGGCGTGCGCGGCGCCGCCGGCGCACAGCAGGCTGGCCGCCGCGAGGCGGATGAAGTGACGGGGCATGCGCTTCCTGTGGTGTTGTCGGACCGGCCTGATTGTAGGGCAACTACGCTGCAAACCGCCGTTCGCCGCGCGCCACTTGTGCCGCGATGGCCTTAACTGATAGAGTAGAGCCATGTTCGATATCCTGGTCTATCTGTACGAAACCTACTACCGCCCGGACGCCTGTCCCGAGCCGGCGGCGCTGGCGCGCAAGCTCTCGGCGGTCGGTTTCGACGATGTCGAAATTTCCGAAGCGCTGTCCTGGCTGACCGACCTGACCGAAATGGCCGGCGCCGAGCACAGCGAGGTCACCGCCTCGACCGGCACGCGTTTTTACATCGGGCAGGAATTCGACACGCTCGGCAGCGGCGCGGTCGGCTTCATCCAGTTCCTCGAAAGCGCGAGCGTGATCAGCCCCCTGCAGCGCGAGATCGTCATCGAGCGCGCGCTGGCGCTGGGCGAATCGCCGGTTGGCCTCGGCAAGCTGAAGATCATCGTGCTGATGCTGCTCTGGAGCCAGGGCAAGGAGCCGGACGCGCTGATGTTCGACGACCTGTTCGGCGCCGACGACGAGCAGGCGCCGCGCCTGCTGCACTAGGCGCCGGCGGCGCCACTCCTGTTGTTTTGGCCATCCGGCCAGGCAGAGTCCACTTGCGAACTGGCGCGCAACGCGCTTATCATTGGCCGCACCTTACGGCTTACTAATAAGATATCTGGACGGAAAAACCAGTCCAGCGGCGAAGCCATGTATCATGCGCCAGCCGAACCCCTAAATATGTACGACGAGAAACCATATGACAAAAACCCTCATCATCGCCGAGAAGCCTTCAGTCGCGAACGACATCGCCAAGACGCTGGGCGGCTTCACCAAGCACGATGAGTATTTCGAGTCGGACCAGTACGTGCTGTCGTCGGCCGTCGGCCACCTGCTCGAAATCGCCGTGCCGGAAGAGCACGACGTCAAGCGCGGCAAATGGAGCTTCGCGCACCTGCCGATGATCCCGCCGTACTTCGCGCTGAACCCGATCGCCAAGACCGAGGCGCGCCTGAAGGTGCTCAACAAGCTGATCAAGCGCAAGGACGTCACCAGCCTGATCAACGCATGCGACGCGGGCCGCGAGGGTGAGCTGATCTTCCGCCTGATCCAGCAGAACGCCAAGGCCAAGCAGCCGGTCAAGCGGCTGTGGCTGCAGTCGATGACGGCCGGCGCGATCCGCGACGGCTTCCAGAACCTGCGCAGCGACGAAGAGATGCTGCCGCTGGCCGACGCGGCGCGCTGCCGCTCGGAAGCGGACTGGCTGATCGGCATCAACGGCACCCGCGCGATGACCGCGTTCAACTCGAAAGAGGGCGGCTTCTACCTGACCACCGTGGGCCGCGTGCAGACGCCGACCCTGTCGATCGTGGTCGAGCGCGAAGAGAAGATCAAGAAATTCGTCTCGCGCGACTACTGGGAAGTGCGCGCCGAGTTCATCTGCGCGGCCGGCGTGTACGAAGGCCGCTGGCTCGACCAGTCGTTCAAGAAGGACGAGAACGATCCGGAAAAGCGCCCCGAGCGCCTGTGGAGCAAGGCCGCCGCCGACACCATCGCGATGGCCTGCAAGGGCCGCCAGGGCAATGTGACGGAAGAGTCGAAACCGACCACGTCGATGGCGCCTGGCCTGTTCGACCTGACCAGCCTGCAACGCGAGGCCAACGGCCGCTTCGGCTTTTCGGCCAAGAACACGCTGGGCCTGGCGCAGGCGCTGTACGAGAAGCACAAGGTGCTGACCTACCCGCGTACCGATTCGCGCCACCTGCCGGAAGATTACATCGCCACCGTCAAGTCGACGCTCGAGTCGCTGGCCGAGAACAATAACTATCACCAGTTCGCCAAGCAGATCACCGACAAGGGCTGGGTCAAGCCGAACAAGCGCATCTTCGACAACACCAAGATCTCGGACCACTTCGCGATCATCCCGACCGGCGTGGCGCCGAAGAACCTGTCCGAGCCGGAACAGAAGCTCTACGACCTGGTCACGCGCCGCTTCATGGCGGTGTTCTTCCCGGCCGCCGAGTTCCAGGTCACGACCCGCTACACCGAAGTGTCGGGCCACCAGTTCAAGACCGAAGGCAAGGTCATGACCAACGCGGGCTGGATGGCGATCTACGGCAAGGACACCACCACCGCCGACGACAAGGACAACGCCGGCACGCTGGTGCCGGTGGCCAAGGGCGAGAAGGTGCACACCGAGAAAGTCACGGCCAACGGCCTCGTCACCAAGCCGCCCGCGCGCTACACCGAGGCGACGCTGCTGTCGGCCATGGAAGGCGCCGGCAAGCTGATCGACGACGACGAACTGCGCGACGCGATGGCCGGCAAGGGCCTGGGCACGCCGGCCACGCGCGCGGCAATCATCGAGGGCCTGCTGGGCGAGCGCTACCTGCTGCGCGAAGGGCGCGAGCTGATGCCGACCGCCAAGGCGGCGCAGCTGATGACCTTGCTGCGCGGGCTGGGCGTGAACGAGCTGACCGCGCCCGAGCTGACCGGCGAGTGGGAGTACAAGCTGTCGCAGATGGAAAAGGGCAAGATCTCGCGCGAGCAGTTCATGCTCGAAATCGAGAAGATGACCCAGATCATCGTCAAGCGCGCCAAGGAATACAACAACGACACCATTCCCGGCGATTACGCCACCTTGGCGACGCCGTGCCCGAACTGCGGCGGCGTGGTCAAGGAAAACTACCGCCGTTTCGCCTGCACCAAGTGCGACTTCAACATGAGCAAGACGCCGGGAAGCCGGCAGTTCGAGATCGCCGAAGTCGAGGAGTTGCTGAAGAACCGCACGATCGGCCCGATGCAGGGCTTCCGCTCGAAGATGGGGCGGCCGTTCGCGGCGATCCTGCGCATCGTGCGCGACGAGGACATCAACAACTTCAAGCTGGAGTTCGACTTCGGCCAGAACGATGAGGAAGGCGAAAACGGCGAGGGCGTCGATTTCACCGGCCAGACCGCGCTGGGACCCTGCCCGAAATGCAACGCCGGCGTGTACGAGATGGGCCTGGCGTATGTGTGCGAGCACAGCGTCGCCAAGCCGAAGACCTGCGACTTCCGCAGCGGCCGCATCATCCTGCAGCAGGAAATCCTGCCCGAGCAGATGGCCAAGCTGCTCAACGACGGCAAGACCGACCTGCTGCCGGGCTTCGTGTCGCAGCGCACGCGCCGGCCGTTCAAGGCCTTCCTGGTAAAGGGCAAGGACGGCAAGATCAGCTTCGAGTTCGAGGAGCGCAAGGCAAAAGCGCCGGCCAAGGGCAAGGCCAAGCCGGTAGCGGACGAGGGCGCGGAAGGCGCAGAAGAGGCGGTCGCCAAGCCGGCGGCGAAGAAGGCCGCGGCCAAGAAGCCGGCTGCGAAGAAGCCTGCTGCCAAGAAAGCCGCGGCGAAGAAGCCGGCGGCGAAGAAGGCTGCACCGAAAGAGTAAGCGTTGGCGTGGACCCAGCCCTTGGGCCGCGGCGCTGATCCAAATGAAAAAACCGCGTTTCCCGCGAAGGGACGCGGTTTTTTTTCATTCTGCGCCATCAGCTAGCACTTTATCGCGCCCCCCGCACCTCGCAGATCGGCCGATGGCGGTTCGGCGTCCGCCATGCTAGGGTCTGCTTTGCACGGAAGGCAACATCAACAGGCAAGCGCGCTTGCACCAACGGAGAAGAGCGATGAGATCCTCACGGCGAAGCGCATTGATCCACGCGCCTGCACTCATTCTCTCGATCTTCGGCATACTCGCCGTCAGCCGGGCGCTTTCGCTCATCATCCCTTCCGAGTTCTACTTCACTTTTCAGTCCCTGTTTTCCGACCGGGCCGCGCGCAGCATGGTGCTGGCCCTGTTCGGCAAGATGATGGGGCCGCTGCTGACAGGATTCGCGGCCGGCTGGATCATCTACGCGCGGGCACGTTCCTCGGGACGGCCGGGCAGCGCAATCGCGAGTTTTGCAAGGCGCGTCAAGCGGCAATGGATGCCGACGATTTTCCTGGCCGGCTGCTTTGCCGCCTTCCTCTCGGCCTGGCCGATCATCGTGTATTGGGATCTGCTGTCGAACCCCGAGGTGATGCACCTGAAGGCCATCTTCATGCTCCTGTACGGGCTGTACATGCTGGGCTACGGATATGTGTCCCTGTTCGGCTTCCTGGCCGCGGTGTTCATCAGTGAGCACCTGGAAGGCGGCGCCGATCCCAACCGGCTGGTGTCGAAGTCCGAACTTTCCCGCGTGGGCGCGCTCTGGCTCATCAACTCGGGACTTGCGTCGGCCGTCATGGATATCATCACCAAATGAAGGCCTTGCGGATGCCGGCGCCGGCCAGGCTCGCGCGATGGCTTCGCGGATTTCGCGATGGCGACGGCAGCGCGCCGCGTTACCTGGCGCTGCCCTTCATTGCCGGGTGCCTTGTGCTGTTCGCGTTTTTCGTCATCCCGCCGCAAACCTACAGTAACATCCGTCCCTTGTTCGAGCCGCGGGCGCCGCATACCGCTTCGGCGGCCACGCCGGCGGCCGAAGAGATACCGCGGGCTCGAGATATCGCGGTGCGCGTCGTCCGAATGGAAACGAACGGGAGGGTGCCGGAAGCGGTCGATCCCGAGCGGGCACGGCTGACGCAAGACCGGGTCGCGATCAACATCCTGATCCGGTCCGGATACGTCAGCATTGCCCAGGTGGACAATTACGCCGTCGAGGGCACGCCGCAAAGGTCGATCTATCACCTCACGCCCGACAGGACCGCGCTCGCCTGCGCGTCGATTGCTGCCGATGCGGCGGGTTCCGATGAGGCGGCCCAGGAAAAATCCCGGGCATTGCGGGCCACGGCGGCACGGCTGGCGCTGGCGGCCGTCGCGGTCGAAAAATTCCACCGCAGCGAGCTGCACCGGCGCGTCGAGTGGGCGTATGCGCGAGCGTTTTCGGCGCTGACCGGGCGCCTGCCCGACATCTCCCTGGGGCCGGCGCAGATTCGCGTGTCAACGGTCCGGCGGATCGGCGCCACGGTAGGGGGCTCGCAAAAAACCTATTCCGTGCTGCATGAATCGGACGCCGAACTGACGAAAACCCTGCTGGACGAATGCCGCTCCCTGAGATTGTCCGCGGCGATCATGTCCTACTACCTTGGCCTGCCGGCCGGCGCCAGCGCTGCCTGCGGCGGCAAGAACCGGCCCGATTGTCCCAGCGAGGCCGAGCGCGCGGCGAACAACTACACCGGGCATCGCAGGGCGACCAGCGCCATCGTCGATTACGGCCCCATCGTGGACCGGATGCAGGCGCTGCTGTCGGAAAACTGATCGCCCATGAAAAAACCGCGTGGCCAGGGCGACGCGGTTGTTCGTTGATGCGGGCCGGCTCAGCGCCCGGCCGCCAGTCGGCCTGGCCTTATTCGTGCCACTGTTCCTGCAGCGCCTTGATCGCCGCTTCGCCGTTGCGGATCGCCTTGACCCGGCTGACGATCTCGTTGCGCCAGGCCTCTTCCGCGTCCAAATCCTCCGCACCCTCGATGTCGAGCAGCAACAAACGCAGCAGGTCGTTTTTCTCGGCGCTGGTCAACAGCTTCAGTTTTCCGGCAATCTCGGCGACAAGTGTGGACATATCGGCTACCCCCAAGGCGTGATTATTTGAACAATTTGTGAAGTCTAACGCATTTCCACATCGATCAGGTTATCAGATGGCTTCTTATCGATTAATTTATTGTCGGGATCGATGCCGGCCTTGCCCGGACGGCTCCCCACCACCATCGTGACCGTCATTTCCTTGCGGTCGACCAGGCGCCGTTCGCGCAGCAACGGGTTGCCGTCCTTGTCGTCCACGCCGAATTCGACCATGTCCTTCAGGGGCATATCGTGCTCGTCGCCCAGTCCGCCCGCCCTGACCTTGGCCGCGCTGGCCGTCAGCGTCACCTCGTAGCTGCCGTCGGCGCGGCGCACCGCGCTGGCCCGGGTGGCGCGGTTTTCATACAACACAATCGCATCGAACAGGTCGTCGACCAGGTAGGCCAGTTCGGGCGGCGTCACGCGCCGCAGCGCCGCGGTCAGCGCGGTGACGTTCGGATACGGCGCCGCGTGGAAAGCGTAGCGCGCAAGCAACTCGTGCAGGGCGCCGTTGATCTTCTCCTCGCCCACCAGGTCCTGCAGCAGAAACATCGCCAGCCCGCCCTTGCGGTAATGGATGTACTTCTGGTCCTCGTTCTGGGCCAGCGGCAGCTCGCGCCGGTTTTCCTGGGCACGCCCCCTCAGGTACTGGTCGAGGTTATAGCGCAGGAAACGCCGCATTTTGGCCGGGCCGACCGTTTTCTTCATCACCATCAGCGCCGAGTATTCGGCCAGCGTTTCGGACAGCACGGTGCTGCCGCGGGTGTCGGCGCCGATCAGCTGGTGGCCCCACCACTGGTGCGCCACCTCATGCGCGGTGACGTACAGCGGATAGTCGATGTCCTTCGGGTTCTTGTCGTCCACCCTGGCGATGAAGCCCACGCCTTCCGAAAACGGGATCGTGTTCGGATACGACTGGGCGAACATCGCGTAGCGCGGGAACTCGACGATGCGCAGCAGCTTGTGCTGGTACGGGCTGAAATTGGCCGTGTTGTAATCGAGCGCGCTGCGGGCGCCCTTGATGATGCGGTCGAGGTTGAAGTCGTGGCCGGGGTGGTAGTACAGGTCGATCGTCACGTCCTGCCAGCGTTCGTGGCGCACTTCGTAGCGCGCCGACTGGAAGGCGTAGAAATTGAGGATCGGCTTGTCCATCCTGTAGTGGAAATAGCGCCGGCCCTGGTCCATCCATTCCCGCTCCAGGGTGCCGGGCGCGATGGCGATCTGGTCCGGGCTGGTGCTGACGATGGCGTCGAAATTGATCCAGTCGGCGTCGTTGGACAGGTAGCTGTCGGCCGCGCCTTGCGGGTCGGCCGGGGCGCGCATCGGCGCGCGCGGCGCCAGGCCGTGGCGCTTGCGGTCGCGCTCGTC
The DNA here is from genome assembly GCF_030704305.1 of Massilia sp. R2A-15. Classification (NCBI taxonomy): domain Bacteria; kingdom Pseudomonadati; phylum Pseudomonadota; class Betaproteobacteria; order Burkholderiales; family Oxalobacteraceae; genus Massilia; species Massilia sp. R2A-15. The sequence continues at coordinate 222,337 of NZ_CP131935.1, forward strand.
GACCAGTTCGGCCGCAGGCTGGTAGCCGATGCGCGGCAGCGCGTCATTGTTGAAGAAGGTGCCGTTGCCGACCACGGGGGTGTTCATGCCCAGGCCGAGGATGCCCTGCGGCGCATCGGTCAGGTCGAATTCGAGCGCCATTTTGGCGCCGGGCGCCAGCGGCGTGGCCAGGCGCCAGGCGTAGAAGCCGCGCTCCTTGTCGGCCAGCAGCAGGCGCGCGCCGGGCGAGAAGCGCATCGACAGCTTGCTGGTGCGCGCCTGCTGGACGAACACGTCGGCGATCGGGGCGCCGCTGCGGTTTTCCAGCTGGTAGGCGCCGCGCACGCGCAGGGTGCGCCGCTCGGGCACGATATCGACCTGCAAGTTGACGTCGGTGATGCGCGGCTGCGGGGCCGCGGCGAATTGCTTGTAGCGCTGCTCGTACTCGGCGCGCGCATGGTCGCGGCGCCAGGCGGTCTGGAAGTCGTTGGCGACCTGCAGGTTGTAGTACAGCAGGCCGCCGGCGCCGGCGAAAATCGCCAGTCCGGCACACAGCGAGGCCAGCACCGGCACCGTCAGGTTGCGCCGCGCCAGCTGCAGGCGGCTGCCCATCTCGGCGTTGTAGCCGCGCGGCCAGAACACCACCGACAGCACCATCAGCACCAGCGCGGCGCCGGCCCAGTACAGCTCGAACCAGCGCTCGCGCACCAGGTAGTGGCCCCAGCCGTTCATGGCGGAATAAATGAAGTCGGGCGAGGTGCCGTACAGCAGCATCGGATGGTCCAGGCCGAACGAGCCGAACGTCAGGGTCGCGGCGTAGTACAGGATCATGGCGAAGTAGGCCAGGTACTTTTGATTGATCAGCACCTGCAGCGCAATGGCCAGCACCGCGATCAGCGCGTATTGCGGCAGCCTGATCAGCAACAGCGTCTGCAGGTACAGGCCCGGCTCGAGCGCGAAGTAGCCCTTGAACAGCTGGATCAGCATGCCGCACACCATCGCGATCAGCAGCATCAGCGCCTGCAGCGCGACCAGGCTCAAGGTCTTGCCCAACAGCGGCAGCCAGCTCGGCACCGGCATCGCGTCGAGCATCTGGTCCATGCGCGCCTCGCGCTCGCGCCAGATCAGTTCGCCGGCGAAGAAGGTGGTAATGACCAGCATGACCAGCGCGTAGGCCTCGCCGATCATCTCCAGCACCTGGTAGGTGACGGGGTAGGTGTTGGTGCCGTAGACCGAGCCCAGGCCGAGCGAGCTGGCGAACAGCAGCAGCACGCCGGCCAGCGCGATGGCCAGGAAGTAGATGTTCTTGACCGACTCGCGCAGGTTCAGCCAGGCCGACTGCAGCAGCAGCGCGGCCAGGCTGCGGCCGGCGAAGTCGGGCAGCTCGCGCGTGGCGACGGCGGCGCCGGACAGGCGCGGCGCCGCTTCGCCCTCGGGCCGGTTGGCGGCGCGGCTGTCCACGCTGCTGACGAAGTGGAAGCGCCAGTAGCCCAGCAGCAGCACGGCCAGCGCGAAGCCCGACCAGATCAGGCGGTTAATCAGGTAGACGCCGTCGAACGGGATCGCGCGCGTATTTTTTTCGGCGATGGTCCAGTACTCGGTCACGCGGATCAGCGAGGTGGTGCCGAACGGGTCGATCAGCGCGGCCAGGGTCTTGTAGTCGAGGTCGCGCGCCAGCGAGGGGGCGACGATGTAGCCGATCATCATCACCACGCTGGCGACGTACACCGGCAGCATGCGCCGGGTCAGCGCGGCCAGCACGAAGAACAGGGCGCCGAAGATGAACAGGTTGGGCAGCAGGGTCAGCAGGTAAGGGCGCAGGTACAGCGACAGCGATGCCGGCCCCAGCCGCTCCGGTTCGATGCCGGGGATGAAGGTGCCCAGCCATGCGCCCAGCACGATGCTGGCGAAGATCACCGCCAGCGTCAGGTAGGCGCCGAGGAAGCGGCCGAACACGTAGGCGTGCTTGCCGATCGGCGCACTGAAGAAGAAGTGGTGCATGTCGTACTCGAAGTCCTGCTGCACCGAGCGGCCCATCATGGCCGCGACGACGATCACGCCCAGGCTGCCGAGGAAGGCGCAGGTCATGTCGATCGAGCGGGGGGCATTGATGAAGACCTTGCCGCCGAAGCTGATGACGGCGTCCTTGAACACGCCGCCGGCGGCGGCCATCCACAGCATCGCCAGCCCGAGGAACATGGCGAAATACACCCAGGTCGAGAGCAGCTTGAGCCGCTGCCGAGCCTCGAAAAACGCAATTGCCAGCATAGGGTTCCTAGCAGTTGCTGGCGGCCACGTGGCGCCCGGCGATGGTGGCGAAGTACACGTCGTCGAGGTCGGCGCGGGCCGGCTCGAAGCCGTTGCCCGGGTCGCTCTCGGCGTAGGCGTGGATCAGGGTGCGGCCGGTCAGCAGGCGCGACGAGATCACCGCGTACTGCTGCTGGAAGGCGGCCAGCTCGTGCTTGGCGACGAAGCGGGTCCAGATCTTGCCGTCGATATCGTCGATCAGTTTCTGCGGCTCGCCGCACAACAGCACGTGGCCCTTGTTGATTATCGCCATGTTGGCGCACAGGTCGGCCACGTCGGACACGATGTGGGTCGACAGCAGCACGGTCTTGTCCTCGCCGATGTCCGACAGCAGGTTGTGGAAGCGCACGCGCTCCTGCGGGTCGAGGCCGGCGGTCGGCTCATCGACGATGATCAGTTTTGGATCGCCCAGCAAGGCCTGGGCGATGCCGAAACGCTGGCGCATGCCGCCGGAAAAGCCGCCGAGGCGCTGGTGGCGCACCTCGAACAGGTTGGTTTGCTGCAGCAGGCCGTCCACCACCTCGCGCCGGCGCGCCTTGTTCGACAGGCCCTTCAGGACTGCAAAATGGTCGAGCAGTTCGTAAGCGGTCACTTTCGGGTATAGGCCGAAGTCCTGCGGCAGGTAGCCGAGCAGGCGGCGGATTTCATCTTTTTCGTCGAGGACGTCGAGGTCGCCGAAGAACACCGAACCGGAGTCGCATTCCTGCAGGGTGGCCAGGGTCCGCATCAGGGTCGACTTGCCGGCGCCGTTCGGGCCGAGCAAGCCGAACATCCCCGCCGGGATGGTGAGGCTGACCTTGTCCAGTGCCACCACGCCGTTGGCGTAGGTCTTGGACAAATTGCGGATGCGTAATTCCATGCGTTGACTCCTGAGCCTGATTCCGTGCGAAGCCGCGCCAGCCGTGCTGACGAGCTTCTTGATAATTGCATTGTATTAAATTTATGGCGCGCCGGGCGGGCTGTTGCGACAGTCGGCGGTTTGGGAGGTTCAGAGTGCTCAATCGGGGTGCTGCCCGTGGCGCGACCGAAGGCTGGGAGGACTTGCACTGGGTTCGTCCCGGCGGTTGAAGGTGCTGCTGGGCGTCCGGTTGCCGCGACGGCGCCGGGAAGAACGCGTGAGGTTGGCACTGCGACTTTGCCTGGCACGCCGGCGTGTAGGCAATTGATTTCAATAACAAATGGAAGCTTCCGAAAAACGTTGACGGCAGCATTTGGACAGGGTCGCTATTGTCACGGCAGAGGTCGGCGAATTCTAGCCCACGAGGACACGCGACAGATCGCTGCTGCCGCTTCCGAAGTTCGCAAGCGTTGGGTGAACGTCGCTTTTTAGAACCGTCTACTACATGAAAATTAATTTCCTCCTGGTTACAGTTCGCGCGAATTTGCCCGAATGCATAGGGTATATTGAATATGATGATATCCATCGGTGTTCATTGCCGGAGTTGATCGGGAGTGGGAACTAAATCGAGGCCAGGCGTGGCCCGCGGTCAGGTCTGCCATTCAGACACAAGCTGAGCCAAGTGGTGACCGATTCGCCCGAATCAGTGAGACCGTGTCGGAATGGCAAACTCTGTACCCGGCTTCATCAGGCTGCTGGTTGCCCCCGAGGTTTCAAGAGGTGTTGCAATTACAAATGTACGGCCCTTCTGTTATTACACGAAGTACGTTTGAACGTATATACGGAAAGCCAATGCACTCGTGGGGTGAATACGGTGATTGCTGACACTCCTATACAGGTAGGTAGAAAAATATGCGATTTACAAAGCTAAGCGGGGCGATTTTGGTACTAATAGCAATGCTGTTGTTCACGGTAGTCTTTCAGGCGATTTTACTCAAAGAGAGAAGACAGGGGGCAATTCAGTTGTCCGGTGCATTATGTGCGTCTACAGGGAGCTTGGTTAAAATTTTGCTATCTAAGGCCAATACTGTCGGGACAGAAGATTCAGTTACATCCCGTCTGAAAGAGTCGATTAGGCAACAGAGTTTAATAATTTTGACGCTGGATGTCGATGTTTCGCAGTTCGATGCGAACGCCTTCGAAGGGATTTGTGAGATTGTTGCAAGGAAAGATCTGTTATTCCCGTTATCTTCTACGACCACAGTCATCGGTGTAAGAAATAATTTTCTCAATACTAAATTCGCCGATATGCGTCGCGTTGTTCTAGCTGAAACGTTGGCGCGATCCGCCCGGATCGCGGACGCACACCATTGCGTCCTGCGACCCTGACGCGATTCGGAAGCGCCCGACCAAAACTATGCGATTGAGCGCTACCGCCAGTTCGTCACCGAAGGAGTCGATGAAGAGAGCCCACTCATCGAAGTACACTAGCTAGTCTTGGGTGACGAGGAATTTGTCGCAAAACACAGAAGTGCCATCGCGTCTTCGGACTTGGTGGCGGTAGTCAAAACGCAGCGTCGCGCATCGGCTCGGCCCCTCGCGGAGTACCGGCAAATTATCCTGTCCGGGATGAGGCGATGGCACGTGCGTAATGGCCGACGGCGTTCACCATTTCAGAAAATGGGAAATTCTTCGGCGTCGCCCCGGCGACAGTAAGCCGCGCGACCCGCCGTTACGGAAAAGTAGCGCGGTAAGAGGACGTTTGTAGATTAGCGTGAATGTGCTAGGGTTGGCCCCGCAGACTAACGATGAGCTTGTGTTGGAATGGCGGTACTGACCCCGGCCTCCCTTAGGTGGCATTGCAGGCGGTTTGTTGCAGGGGGGTGTGATCTTGCTACCTTTGCGACTTGCGCCGCCGCAAATCCCGTAATCGTAGGAGGAAGTGTTGCGGCTGGTGGTGCTGTTGGCGCAGCAGTTGGTCCACCAGTAATGGAGGCCGGCCGATTTCTGGCGAAGAATATTGCTTCTGTTTTTGGTGTGCAAAAGCAAGATGGGCAGCATGCTCACCATATTGTTGCTGAGGGCGACAGGAGAGCGGCAGTTTCTCGAAAAATCCTTAATAATGTAGGAATGGATGTGAATAGTGCTTGGAATGGAATGATTCTGCCAGCCAGATACCATCAGGGATTGCACACCGATACTTATCACATTAGTGTTCAGGCTGCTTTAACTGGCGCTGCGAATTATACTGATGCTGCTGCTCGGTTGACAGCAATTCGCGCACAAATCTATATGGGATTATTTCCTCATTGATATGAAAACTATTTTTCGTCCCGAGCCTCAAAGTGGATATGGCTCAATTCTTCTTAGTAATTCAGATGACTGGTCGCGAATGGCGGCATTAAACTTCGAAAGACAGGGGGAGACATGGAAGTCATTAAATTTTGAGTTTTACAATGACGAAAAGAGAAAAAAAATCGAGCCCGATATTGCTGTCGTCATTCCTGGTATCGCTGTTCGTATGGAGCTGGCTGAAAAGCTATTTTTTGATGTTTTGGATGATATTGAAATTTTGCCGATTGCGGTCTCCGGTCAAGCTTGGGTGCTCGCGAATTGCTTGGTGAGTACGCGAGGGATGGATCTCAAAAAAAGCCTTTACCATCGAGATCCTTCTGGAACGATATTTTTGATACAAAAAATGTTTGTGAACGACCCGGAACTTTCGTCCAAGCTCGCCTTTACTATCGATGGTTCAAACCGATCTACTATTTTCGTCTTAGAGCGATTTGTTCAAAGAGTGCATGAACTAGGATTGCAAGGAATAAAGTTTAAGCCGGTCGGAGAGTTCTGCTAGCTTTTGTGAGACTTTTGGAATGAGCTCTGCCTTTGCTTAGTTGATGGTGAGGAGCGGAGCTGGCGAGCTGGTCCGGTACCACGACCTAGTCGGAAGCAGGGGGGCAGTACCGCCATTCCAACACAAGCTGAGCGGCGCAGCGGCAGAACCGTCGCCGAATGTCGCGGTCGAATCAAGGACTTGGGGTTAGACGGACTGACCTTCGAGCAGAGGCCGGATTGCCGAATGAGTGGCGACGGGCGTCAACAAATCAACATAGTCTGATATGCCCAGGCAGGCGCTGTGTCGGTAGCAACGCGGGCATCCCGATTGAACCGGGGCTAGGACCTGCCCCGGTTAATGTTGCCGGCGCAGGCCTTGTTCAGGTATTCGCGGTGTTCGGCTCGACGCCGATATGCAGGGTGTTGCCGACAAAACTGTACGGCGGCACCTCGAGGTTACGCGGCGCCGGCACGTTGCGGTAGACCCGCCCGGCCAGGTCGAAGCGCGAGCCGTGGCAGGGGCAATAGAAGCCGCCCGGCCAGTTGGGGCCCAAGTCGGCCGGCGCGACGTCGGGCCGGAAGCCGGGAATGCAGCCCAGGTGGGTGCAGACTGCGGTGGCGACGAAAAACTCCGGGCGCACCGAGCGGGTGGCGTTGTGGGCGTAGAAAGGCTGCTGATTTTCGCTCGATCCCGGGTCGGCCAGGTCGCCGTCGTGCTTGCCCAGCGCGGCCAGCATGTCCGGCGTGCGATGCAGGACCCAGACCGGGCGGCCGCGCCACTCCACGGTGGTGAGAGTGCCAGGGGCAACGGTCGCCAGGTCCACCTCCACCGGCCCGCCGGCGGCGCGCGCTCGCTCGCTGGGGCTCATGCTCTTGACGAAAGGAATGGCGACAGCAACCACGCCGAGGCTGGCCATCGCACTGGTGGCGACGCCCAGGAACTGGCGGCGCGGATTGAGCGGAAGGGTTCGGTTCATGTTATTCCCCCAAACTCGTTTGACAACGCCGCGCGCTATCAGTTTGCCGGAGCGGGCCGATTGATCGCCAGCGCGGCCCGAAATGTGGATAATGTCTGCATGGATACTGCCATTCAAGACCACATCCTCGCGGTGATGCGCGCGGCGCGCGACCGCGAAGAATCCCTTGCCTGGTTCCGCACCGCGATCGGGCTGCATTACCTGGCCGCGATGGTGCGTCCCGAGGCGATCGACTTCAAGAAAGTGGACCGGGCCTACAACCGCTTCATCTACCAGGCGATCGGCAAGGGCCACAGCATCGCCAGCGCGCTGCAGTTCATGAGCGGGGCCAAGGTGGTGCCGGTGGTCGATTCGCCGCGCTTCACGGCGGCGTTCGCCGAATACTGCCCGGAAGTGCCGATCGACACCATCGGCTTTTTGCTGTCGCTGAACCTGGGCGTGGCCAAGGCGATTTCCAAGCTCGACATCGGCGGCCCGGTGCTCGACTGGATCGAGCGCCAGAACCTGGCGGCGCAGCCGGGCGACCCGGCCTTGCCTGGCATTCTATAATGGCGTTTTGACAGCTTTCCCTGCCTATCATGAGCGCCAATCCGAATCTGCACCCCCTCGACAACCTGATCAGTGGCTTCGACAAGGCCCTGCGCGTCATTTCCGGCGTGGCCACGGCGACCCGGTCCAACCCGGCGGCGCACGCCGAAGACGTCAACCTGGAGGGCGCCGACCTGCGCCGCAGCGCCGGGCTGATGCGGGTGAACCACGTGGGCGAAGTGTGCGCCCAGGCGCTGTACGACGCCCAGGCGCGCTTTGCCAGATCCGACGCGATGCGCGCGCAGTTCGCGGAGGCCGGGCGCGAGGAAGAGGATCACCTGGCGTGGACGGCGCAGCGCCTGCACGAGCTGGGTACGCAGCCAAGCTTGCTCAATCCGCTGTGGTACGCCGGCGCCTACACCCTGGGCGCGGTGGCGGCCCACCTGGGCGATGCGCGCAGCCTGGGCTTCGTGGTCGAGACCGAGCGCCAGGTCGAGGCGCACCTGAACAGCCACCTGGTCGAGTTGCCGCCGCAGGACGCCAGGTCGCGCGCGATCGTCGCGCAGATGCGCACCGACGAAGCGGCGCACGGCGCGGCGGCGCAGGCGCTGGGAGCGGTGGAGGTGCCGGGGCCGGCGCGCGCCGCGATGACGGCGATGGCGAAGGTGATGACCAGTACAGCGTATTACATCTAAGTGCTGAAGATGGGGTCAGGTCCGCAGGACCAGACCCCTCGATGCCGCCTCCGAAGCCGGGGTCTGGTCCTGCGGACCTGACCCCATTTTCTTATCCTTCGACGATCTCGAACGAGTGGGTGATTTCGGCGGTCTTGGCCAGCATGATCGATGCCGAGCAGTACTTGTCGTGCGAGAGCCGGACCGCGCGCTCGACGCTGGACGGCTTGAGATTCCTGCCGCTGACGGTGAAGTGGAAGTGGATCTTGGTGAACACTTTCGGATCGACCTCGGCGCGCTCGGACTTGAGCGTGACCTCGCAACCGCGCACATCTTCGCGGCTGCGCTGGAGGATCAGAACCACGTCGTAGGCGGTACAGCCGCCGGCGCCCAGCAGCATCATCTCCATCGGCCGCGGCGCCAGGTTGTGGCCGCCGCCCTCGGGCGCGCCGTCCATGCTGACCATGTGGCCGGAACCGGTCTCGGCCCGGAAACTCATGCCCGACGGGCCGTTCCAGCTGACTTTCACTTCCATTGCGCGCTCTCGAAAAAAAGGGCCTGACCCACCGGTCAGACCCAGGTGTGGGAGCTAATATTGTAGCGTCTACACGCCCAGCACGTAGCGCTCGCTCTTCATGCGCCAGCTGGCGAAGCCTGCCGCGGCCAAGGCCGGCAGCAGCGCGCTGAAAAACGTCAGCACATACGGCAGCGAGCCGATGTCCTCGCCCTTGGCGATTTCGCGCAGCAGGGTTTGGTTCGACAGGATCGGCACGAGGTACATCCATGTTGCCGTCTTCACTTCCATCATCGACACCACCATGCCGGGCAGCAGCGGCAGCAGCATCAGGAAGCTGAGCATGCTTTGCGCTTCCTTGAACGACTTGGCGTTCATCGCCACCGCCACCTGGATCGCCGCGGCGAACAGCGACAGCGGGATCGACGCCAGGATTACCTTCGCCAGGTCGGCAGTGGTGACGCGCCACGACATGCCGATTTCCTCCAGCGGCAGCCAGGTCAGGATGCCGTGCGCCAGCAGCAGGGCGACGGTGACGCCGACCAGCGACAGGCTGGCCGCGGCCATCCATTTGCCCACCACCAGTTCCCATGCGCGCGCCGGCTGCGACATCAGCACCTCGAGCGAGCGCCGCTCGCGCTCGCCCGCGGTGCTGTCGACCGCCGCCGACAAGCCGCAAATGAAGGCGGGGAAGAACAGCAGGCCCAGGATGCTGCCGATCAGGCCGGCCGAACGCGCCGCGGTGCTGCCGGTGTCGTAGCGCTGCAGCAGCACCGGCTGCACCAGCACCGGCGAGACGCCATGCGCCAGCAGCCGTGCGCCCGTCACGCTCGAGCTGTAATTGCGGATCACTTCCTCGATGTCGCGCTGGCGCTTGTCGTTGTCGGATGCCGAATCGAACCACAGCTCGACGCGCGCCGGGCGCATCGCCTCATAGTTTTCCGCGAATTTGTCGGTGATGCGCAGCAGCGCGACAACCTTGCGCGCCTGCAGCAGCTCGGTGATCGCTTCCTCGCTCATCGGCGCGACCTGCTTGACCAGCACGTTCTTCTGCTTGAGCTGCGCCATCAGGTTCGGCGCCTGCGCGGCGCCGATCACGGCCAGCTCGATGCCTTCGCGCTCGGGCTTGGTGGCGCGCTTGATCGACTGGTTCAGGATGATGCCCAGCATGACCGGGTACATCAGCGTAAACAACAGCAGCAGGCCGAGCGAGCGCTTGTCGCGCAGGGTTTCGCGCAACTCCTTCAGAAAAACGATTTGCCATTTCGACTTCATGCGATTCCCTCTTCGGTGCCGACCAGGCTGACGAACGCGTCTTCCAGGCTGGCGATTCCGGTGCGCTCGCACAGCTGCTGCGGCGAGCCCTGCGCCACGGTGTGGCCTTTGGCGATGACGATCACGTCGTCGCACAGATGGGTGACTTCCTGCATCACGTGGGTGGCCATGATCACGCAGCAGCCGTCGGCGCGCAGCGTGGCCAGGGCGGTGCGCAGCGCGCGCGTGCTCATCACGTCGAGGCCGCGGCTGGGCTCGTCGAGCAGCAGGTGGCGCGGCCGGTGCAGCAGGGTGCGCGCCAGCGCGACCTTGATGCGCTGGCCCTGCGAGAAGCCCTTGCTGCGGCGCTCGAGGATGTCGGTCATCGCCAGCAGGTCGGCGACTTCGTCGATGCGCGTGTTCAGGGCGGGGCCGGCCATGCCGTTCAGTTCGCCGAAGTAGGACAGGTATTCGCGCGTGCTGAGGCGCTCGTACAGGCCGAACTGGTCGGTCAGGAAGCCGATGTTGCGGCGCACCGCCATCGGGTCTTTTTCCGGATCGACGCCGTCGATGCGGATGCTGCCGTGGTCGCGCCTGAGCAGGCCGACGAGCAGGCGCAGCAGAGTGGTCTTGCCGGCGCCGTTGGGCCCCAGCAGCGCGGTGATCTGGCCGTCGCGCGCGGTGAAGCTGACGCCGCCCAGCGCCTGCACGGCGCCGAACTGCTTGCGCACATCTGTAGTTTCAATCATGTCGGTCTCGCGGTTACGGTTGCGGTCCGGCGCTGCCGAGCTGAAAGCCGGGCACCGGGATGTCCTTCAGGCACTCGGCCTGCACAGGCGCGTCGGGGCGGTCGAGGAATTCGCGCAGCAGGCGCGGGGTGCAGCCCAACCAGGAGATGCCGTGGCCGGCATTGGCCACCACCAGGTGCTGGGCGTGCGTCATGAATTTGCCGGCCGCTTCGGCGCGGCGCGGCGGCGTGACCGGGTCGAGGGCGCCCGACAGCATCAGCGTGGGCGCCGTGATCGGGGTCGGCGACGCCAGCGGCACGGGCGGCACGGCGATCGCGCGGCACAGCGCCGGCAGGCGCGCGGCCATCGGCGCGGTCAGCACCCCGGCGTCCTCGGCCAGCACGGACGGGGTCAGGCGCGGCATGTCCTCGGCGCAGATGACGGCCAGTTGCAGCACCAGCGCGTGGGCGCCATCGGCCGACAGGTCGGCGGAAACGTTGCGGCGCGCGATGAACGGCTCCCAGCGGCCCTGCGCCGCGCTGTGGATCAGGAAGGGCAGGCGCCGGCTGTCGGCCGGGGAATACAGGATGCTGTGCACGGTGCCGAGAAAGCGCGTGCTCGTCATCGGCAGCTTGAGCGGCGCGGCGGTGCGCGGGTCGGCGATTTCCACCTTCACGCCGCCGGCGGCGACCTTGGCCGACAGCGCCGTGAATTCGGCGCGGGCGTTCGGGAACGCGCGCGCGCAGGCCGGCTCGGCGGCGCACTGGCGGAACAGCGCTTCGAGCGCGGCCTGGCTGTCGCGGCCGCCGGCCGGGATCACCTGGTCGGGCGCGGCCACGCCGTCGAGCGTCAGCGAACGCACCTGGGCCGGGTAGGCGCGCGCGTAGGCCTGGGCCAGGCGGGTGCCGTAGGAGCCGCCCCACAGGTTGATCTTGCCGTAGCCGAGCGCCTGGCGCACCTGGTCGATGTCGCGCGCGGCGCTGGCGGTGCCGTAGGCGGCGTAGTTGGTGTTGAGGCGCTTGATGCAGGCGACGATCTCGGCTTCGAGCTGCTCTTCGGTCATCGCTTCCTGGGCCGGCGTGCTCTCGCAGTCGAGCTTGCCGGACAGGCCGGTGCCGCGCTGGTCGATGAACACGATGTCGCGGGTGGCGCGGATGCGGCGGAAGGTGCTGTTTAGCAACTGCAGCACGTCCGAGCCGGCCTGGCCGGGACCGCCGGCGAGCACGAACAGCGGATCGGGGCGGGCCGACTCGCGAAACGCCGGCGCGATGGTCACATGGAGCTTCAGTTTGGCGCCGTCCGGCTTGGCGTAGTCGAGGGCAACCGGCAGGCTCACGCAGCGCAGCGGTTCCTCCGCGCCGGGTAGGTGGCAGGCGCGGGTGGGGGCGGCGGCCTGGCTCGCAGCGGGCAGCAGCGCCAGGGCAGTCAGTGCGGCGCCCAGGCAAGAACGAAATTTCACGGGATCTCCCATCGGATGGATGCTGGCCATAGTAAATTGACACTGTTGCCTCGGTCAATCGATAGTTTCAGTTTTGAATGATGTCTTGAGGCAATACGATTAGCAATGAGGGAGCGCGTCGGGAATGCGACAGTAAGGCCAGGCGCGGGTTGACCGGATGGGCCGCATGTGCGATCATAGCCGGCTTTCCGTTTGCTCAGGAAAGACAATAAGGCAGAGTCCGCAGGCAACATGAGCGGAACCACCATTTGAGCGATTTTTTGAATTAGGAAGTCAACATGAAAACTTTTTCCGCTAAAGGACATGAAGTCCAGCGCGATTGGTTGGTGATTGACGCGACGGACTTGGTCCTCGGACGTGTTGCCAGCGAAGTGGCACGCCGACTGCGCGGCAAGCATAAGCCAGAATTTACTCCTCACGTCGACACGGGCGACTTCATCGTCGTCATCAACGCAGGCAAGCTGCGCGTGACCGGTACCAAAGCGACCGAGAAGACGTACTACCGTCACTCGGGCTACCCAGGCGGCATCTACGAAACCAACTTCAAGAAAATGCAAGAGCGTTTTCCTGGTCGCGCGCTCGAGAAAGCGGTCAAGGGCATGCTGCCTAAGGGCCCGCTCGGCTACGCAATGATCAAGAAGCTCAAAGTGTATGCGGAAGGTTCCCACCCGCACGCGGCCCAGCAACCTAAAGCACTCGTTCTCTAAGGAGCTGACATGATCGGTAACTACAATTACGGCACCGGCCGTCGCAAGAGTGCAGTCGCTCGCGTGTTCATCAAAGTTGGCACTGGCCAAATCATCGTCAACGGCAAGCCAGCGTCGGAATACTTCTCGCGCGAAACCGGCCTGATGGTCATTCGCCAGCCGCTGGAACTGACCGGCAACGTCGAGCGTTTTGACATCAAAGTCAACGTGCACGGCGGCGGCGAGTCGGGCCAGGCAGGTGCAGTACGCCACGGCATCACCCGCGCCCTGATCGACTACGACGCAACGCTGAAGGGCGATCTGGCACGTGCCGGCTTCGTTACCCGCGATGCACGTGAAGTCGAGCGTAAAAAAGTTGGTCTGCGCAAAGCACGTCGCGCAAAGCAATTCTCGAAGCGTTAATTCGTTTCATCAGCAGCGTCCTCGGGCGCTGCTTCGAAAAGACCGCCGGCTTCCCGGCGGTTTTTTTTCGTCGGGCCAACTTCAAAATCGGGGCCTGACCCGCGGCGACTCGGCGTCCCCGTCAGACCCCAGGCCTAACATCAGCCCTGCCGGGCGCGCGGATTTTGGTGGGCTGTTAAAATTGCGGCCTGCTTATTGCATCACCTAATTTATATCTCGAAGGAACAGACATGATCAAAGTTGGCATCGTTGGCGGCACCGGGTACACAGGCGTGGAATTGCTGCGATTGCTGGCCGCCCATCCGCAGGCGCAGCTAACCGCCATCACGTCGCGCAAGGAAGACGGCCTGCCCGTCGCGGACATGTTCCCGTCGCTGCGCGGCCACGTCGAGCTGGCGTTCTCGGCTCCCGACAAGGTCGACCTGACCCAGTGCGACGTGGTGTTCTTCGCCACCCCGCACGGCGTGGCGATGGCGCAGGCCCCGGCCTTGCTGGCCGCCGGCGTGAAGGTGATCGACCTGGCCGCCGACTTCCGCCTGAAGGACCAGGCCGCCTTCGAGAAGTGGTACAAGATTCCGCACACCGCGCCGGAACTGCTGGAGCAGGCCGTGTACGGCTTGCCCGAGCTGAACCGCGAAGCCATCAAGGGCGCCACGCTGATCGCCAATCCGGGCTGCTACCCGACCACGATGCAGCTGGGCTTCTATCCGCTGCTCAAGGCCGGCCTGATCGATGCGACCCACCTGATCGCCGACGCCAAATCGGGCGTCTCGGGCGCCGGCCGCAAGGCCGAGATCGGCACGCTGTTCTCCGAGTCGAGCGACAATTTCAAGGCCTACGGCGTGTCCGGCCACCGCCACACGCCGGAAACCTCGGCCCAGCTGCAGCGCTTCACCGACCAGAAAGTCGGCCTGACCTTCACGCCGCACCTGGTGCCGATGATCCGCGGCATGCATTCGACCCTGTACGCGCGCCTGACCAAGGACGTTTCCAATGAAGAGCTGCAGGCGCTGTTCGAAGCGCAGTACAAGGACGACGCATTTGTGGACGTGATGCCGTTCGGCTCGCATCCGGAAACCCGCTCGACCCGCGGCGCCAACATGCTGCGCCTGGCGCTGCACCGTCCGGAAGGCGGCGACACCGTCATCATCCTTGTGGTGCAGGACAACCTGGTCAAGGGCGCCTCGGGCCAGGCCGTGCAGTGCATGAACCTGATGTTCGGGCTGCCGGAGACGACCGGCTTGCAGCAGATCGCGCTGCTGCCATAATTCCCGCGGCGGTTGAATTGCGGCCGAAAGGCCGCATCTGAAGACATTCCCATTATAAATTGCTGGAAATGCAGGCCGGCGCGCTGGTGTTGCATCTGGCCGCCGGGCCGCAAGCATCTGAAGCGTGAGTTGCGTCAACAGTCTATAATGGACCCAATCGTATCCAAGTAGGAGTCCCCCCATGAATGCAGTAGCCGAATCGCAAGACGTTATGCCGTCGCCGATCATTTTTACCGACAGCGCCGCGCAAAAAGTCGCCCAGCTGATCGAGGAAGAGGGCAATCCCGACCTGAAACTGCGCGTCTTCGTGCAGGGCGGCGGCTGCTCGGGCTTCCAGTACGGTTTCACGTTCGACGAAATCGTCAATGAAGACGACACCACGATGGTCAAGAACGGCGTCCAGCTGCTGATCGACTCGATGAGCTACCAGTACCTGGTCGGCGCCGAGATCGACTACAAGGACGACCTCGAAGGCGCCCAGTTCGTCATCAAGAATCCGACCGCCAGCTCGACCTGCGGCTGCGGATCGTCGTTCTCGGTATAAGCAAACTGCGCCGGCCCACGCCGGCGCGATTTGATCACGCGGGGTAGAGCGCGCCCAGGATCCTGGCGCCTTTGGCCCCCGTCACAGCGGGCAGATTGCCCGCTTTGCGTTGGTGGAAGCGGTACCCCAGCCAGGCGAACGCCAGCGCTTCGACCCGGTTCGGCGGCACGCCCAGCGCCGCTGTCGATTCCACCGGCACCTTCCCTCCCAGTTCCGCCGCCAGCGCGCGCATCAGCGTGCCGTTGTAAGCGCCGCCTCCGCACACATATACCGCATCGACCTTGCTGGTCGCGCCTTCGATCGCGCGCGCGATGCTCACGGCCGTCAGCTGGGTCAGCGTGGCCTGGACGTCGGCGGGCGCCAGCGCCGGGCAGCGCGCCAGCACCGCGTCGAGCCAGTCCATGTGGAACAGGTCGCGTCCCGTGCTTTTTGGCGCCGGCAGCGCGAAGTAGGGCTCCTCCAGCAGCGCCGCCAGCAGATCCGCATCGACCTTGCCGCTTGCCGCCCACGCGCCGTCGGCGTCGTATTCCTTGTCCAGGTGGCGCGCGATCCAGCCGTCCATCAGCACGTTGCCGGGACCGGTGTCGAAGCCGGTGACCTCGCCCTCGGCCGGCAGCACGCTGATGTTGCCGATGCCGCCGATGTTGACCACCACGCGCGTCTGGCCAGTCGCGCCGAACACCGCGGCGTGATAGGCCGGCACCAGCGGCGCGCCCTGGCCGGCGGCGGCGACGTCGCGGCTGCGGAAATCGGCGACGACGTCGATGCCGGTCAGTTCGGCCAGCAGGGAGCCGTTGATGGTCTGGCGCGTGAAGCCCAGTTCGGGGCGATGGCGGATGGTCTGGCCGTGCGCGGCGATCGCCTGCACCGGTCCCGTGGCGTGCGGCAGCAGTTCGGCCACGCAGGCGGCGTAGCGCTCTGCGATCCGGTTGGCGGCGATGGCCTCGCGTTCGATTTCGTTGACGCCGGCTGCCTGCAGCGCCATCAGGTCGGCGCGCAGTTCAGTTGAGAAAGGGGCGAAGGCGGCGCCGAGCGTGCGGATCGCGCCGTCGTCCGAGAAATCGGCGAGAACGGCGTCCACGCCATCAAGGCTGGTGCCGGACATCATGCCGATGTAGAGCGAAGAGGTATTGGTCATCGTGTGCTTCTAAAATATGAGAGTACCGGGGTCTGGTCCTGCGGACCTGACCCCATTTTCAATCATGCGCCGCGGCCCAAGGGCTGGGGTCAGGTCTGAGATGCACCGGTTTGGTGGACAGGTTAATTAGCAACACATGTGCTGCGCCTGGACCTGCGCCGGCGTTTTGTAGCCGAGCGATTGATGAAGTCGGATTGTATTGTAGTACACCTCAATATGATCTTTGACGGCGGCAACCGCGGCAGCGTGATCTTCATACACGAAGTGATGCGTCAACTCGTTCTTCAGGTTCGAGAAGAAGCTCTCCGCAACCGCGTTATCGTGACAGTTCCCTTTGCGGCTCATGCTCGCAATTGCGCCCTTCGACTCGAGGTAGTCGCGAAACTTCTTCGAGCCGTAAGGCGATCCCTGATCCGTGTGGCAAACGAGCCCTGGCGGCGGGCGATATCGCTCCATGGCCGCTTCGATCGTCTGCACGGCCAGGGCGGCGGTCTGGCTCGTTCCCATCGCCCAGCCAATGACAGCGTGCGTGGACAAATCCAGGAATATCGACAGATGGCTTATCCCCGTCCGCGTGGTGATTTGCGTCATGTCGCCCACCCACACGCGGTTTGGAACGGCGACCTTGAATTTCCGGTTCACCAGATTCGGGGCTGGCGGTTCTTTTTGTTGCGGTGCTGGTTTGCTTTGCAGTCGTTGGGTTCGAAGCGTCTGAATGCCGGCGCAACGTCGTAGACGTGCCACTCGATTTCGCCCGCATGGATTTTTTTCCGCGCGTAGCACCCGCCACATCTTGATGACGCCTGCAGCGCGCCGGTGTTCCACGTCGATCTCGTGAAGCCTCGCAATCAAGGCGATGTCCGCGCTATCGCGCGGGCTCATAGGGCGACAGCGCGAGGCATGGTAGCCGCTTCGGCTTACGCCAAGTAAGCGGCACATCAGCCCGACCGGATACATCTCGGCATGCTCGCGAATGAAGGCGTACCTCAGCGCTATCGGCGCATGAAGTACGCCTCGGCTTTTTTTAGAATTTCGAGCTCCAGTGCCAGGCGAAGGTTCTCCTTGCGAAGCCGAGTCAGCTCGTCTTCCTCGCCAGCTGGCGGGCGCCCAGGCGGTCGAAACGCCAAGTCCGGGCCGACCAAGTCGACCCGCTTCGCCCATTTATAAAGCTGATTTCGACGCACGCCGAGCTCTCGCGCCAGCGCCGCGGCGTTATCGCATTGCTTCAGACGTTCAACCGCTTGGAGCTTGAACTCCGGGCTAAAGACCTGGTTTTCAGATGATTTTACGAGTTTGGTATCCATGGAACGTATTGTCCCCTATTTGGATGTCCACCAAACTCGGTACATCTCAGGTCCGCAGGACCAGACCCCCTGCTGTTCAGGCAAAAAAAATGGGCGGGAAAGCATGTCGCTTTTCCCGCCCACTCGATTATAGAGCTTAGCGTGCCGCCAGCGCAGTGCCTGCCGCGCCACCCGGACGCAGCAGCGCGAAGCGGTGGCTCATGTCGGCCGCGGCCATCTTGAAATGGGCCATCTCGCCGGCCGTCAGCGGCGCTTGCGCCACCACGTTGACGGTGTTCGGATCGCGCGCCTCGTTGGCGACGCGGAACTCGTAGTGCAGGTGGGCGCCGGTCGACCAGCCGGTCGAGCCGACATAGCCGATCACGTCGCCCTGGCGCACCTTGCTGCCCTTGTGGAAGCCCGGCGCGAACCGGCTCATGTGCGCATACGCGGTGCTGTAGTTGGCCCAGTGCTTGATGACGACCATGTTGCCGTAGCCGCCGGAGACGCCTTCGAAGTCGATCACGCCGTCGCCCGACGCGCGGATCGGGGTGCCCAGCGCCGCGGCGAAGTCGATGCCCTTGTGCGCTTTCCAGTTGCCCGAAATCGGGTGCACTCGCATCGAGAAGCCCGACGAAATCCGCGAGAACTCGAGCGGCGACTTGAGGAAGGATTTTTTCAGCGCCTTGCCGTCGAGCGTGTAGTAACCGCCGCCGGACTTGCTGGCCGGGTCTTCGAACCATACCGACTGGTAGGTCACGCCGCGGTTGACGAATTCGCCCGCCAGGATGCGGCCGGTGCGCACCATCTCGCCATCCTGCCAGAAGGTTTCGTAGACCACGTTGAAATGGTCGCCGCGCTTCAGGTCGGAACGGAAGTCGATGGAAGTGGAGAACATCTCGATGATTTGCGCGACGATCGAGTCAGGCAGCTTGCCGCCGTCGGTCGACGAATCGGTGGCCGAGTACAGCGAATTGGTGATCGTGCGGGCACGCATTTCCACGCGGCGCTCCAGTTTTGGCGCGGCCTCGGTGGCGATGAACTTGTTGTCCTGGCGGGTGATCGAAATGCTTTTGACCGGGATGTCCTGGGCGTCGACCACGGTCGCGCGCAGCCACTGCAGCTGGCCGTTGTCGTCGGTCTTGGCCTGCACGCGCTTGCCGGTGCGCAGCTGCATCACGCCCTTGGCGACCTTGTCGGTCTTGATGAAGCTGGCGGCGGCCTGGTCGTCCACGCCGAGGCGCGACAGCAGCGAAGCGAGCGAATCGCCGGCGCGCACGCGTTCTTCGTGGATGAATTCCTGGGGAGCTTTGTCGAGCGCAGCGATCTGGTCCGCCAGGTTGGGCAGTTCCAGGTTTTGCGCGATGGATTTGACCGGGAGGTCGGATGCATCCGGGGCGAGCGGCGCGACGCCTGCGGCGCCGAATGCGCAGACTGCAAGAAAGATCGCGCCGGCGCTGATGATGCGCACCTTTCGCGTCGTTCCTAGCAGGCCGGTCCAGCTTTTGCCTGAGTTTTGTTGGGTAGGGTTCATGCAATCAGTTAAAATTTGCCGCTTGAACTTCCAGTCGAAGACTACTTTTTCTTGTTGTTGTTACGTATCTTTTCATTGGGCAACGTTGATGGGATCGGGCATTATATCAAACTCCCGCGACCGGCCTCTCTTTTTTTCTTTCTGTTGATAAAGTATCCATGACTTCTCCTGCACCTTCCAAGAACGCTGCCGCCGCGCCGGCCAGTGCCCCGCTGCTGACGGACACCGTGCGGGAAGCGCTCGCCATCACCAAGCGCGGCGTCGACGAACTGCTGATCGAAGCCGAATTCGCGCAAAAGCTGGCGCGCTCCGAGCAGACCGGCAAGCCGCTGCGCATCAAGCTCGGCCTCGACCCGACGGCCCCGGACCTGCACCTGGGCCACACCGTGGTGCTCAACAAGATGCGCCAGCTGCAAAACCTGGGGCACCAGGTGATTTTCCTGATCGGCGACTTCACCTCGATGATCGGCGACCCGTCGGGCCGCAACATCACGCGCCCGCCGCTCACGCGCGAGCAGATCGAAATCAACGCGATGACGTATTTCAAGCAGGCGTCGCTGGTGCTCGACGCCGAACGCACGGAAATCCGGTACAACTCCGAGTGGTCCGACCCGCTCGGCGCGCGCGGCATGATCGAGCTTTCGTCGCGCTACACCGTGGCGCGGATGATGGAACGGGACGATTTCACCAAGCGCTACAAGAGTGGGACACCAATCTCTGTCCATGAGTTCCTTTACCCGTTGATGCAAGGCTACGATTCGGTCGCTTTGCAGGCAGACCTTGAGCTAGGTGGAACAGACCAGAAATTTAATTTGCTGGTGGGAAGAGAACTGCAGAAAGATTACGGCCAGGAACAGCAGTGCATCCTGACCATGCCGCTGCTCGAAGGCCTGGACGGCATCGAGAAGATGTCGAAGTCCAAGAACAACTACATCGGCATCACCGAACCGGCCAACACCATGTTCGGCAAGCTGATGAGCATTTCCGACACCATGATGTGGCGCTATTTCGAGCTGCTGTCGTTCCGCTCGATCGCCGACCTGGCCGAGCTGAAGGCGCGCATCGACGGCGGCGCCAACCCGCGCGACGCCAAGGTGGCGCTGGCGCAGGAAATCGTCACGCGATTCCATTCGGCCCGCGCGGCCGAGGATGCGCTGGCCGACTTCGTCAACCGCTCGAAGGGCGGCATCCCGGACGACGTGCCGGAACTGGCGCTGGCCGGCGCCCCAGTGGGCCTGCCGCAGCTGCTCAAGCAGGCCGGCCTGTGCGCCTCGACCTCCGAGGCGATGCGCATGGTCGACCAGGGCGGCGTGCGCATCGACGGCGCGGTCATCAGCGACAAGGCATTGAAACTCGACGCCGGCACCTT
Organism: Massilia sp. R2A-15; assembly: GCF_030704305.1. Classification (NCBI taxonomy): domain Bacteria; kingdom Pseudomonadati; phylum Pseudomonadota; class Betaproteobacteria; order Burkholderiales; family Oxalobacteraceae; genus Massilia; species Massilia sp. R2A-15. The sequence continues at coordinate 242,675 of NZ_CP131935.1, forward strand.
CGTGCTGCAGGTGGGCAAGCGCAAGTTCGCCCGCGTCACGCTGTCCGCATGATCGCACTGCTGCAACGGGTCAGCCACGCCAGCGTGGTGGTCGGCGGCGCGCTCATCGGCGCCATCGACGCCGGCCTGATGGTGCTGGTGTGCGCGGAGAAGGGCGATACCGAAAAGGAAGCCGATGCGCTGCTGGCCAAGCTGCTGGCCTACCGCGTGTTCAGCGACGAGGCCGGCAAGATGAACCGCAGCGTCGCCGACACGGCCGGCGGATTGCTGCTGGTGCCGCAGTTCACGCTGGCGGCCGACACCAATTCCGGCACGCGGCCGTCGTTTTCGCCGGCCGCCAGCCCGCAGGACGGCCTGCGCCTGTTCGAGCATTTTGTGCGCCGGGCGCGCGCGCATCATGCTACGGTAGCCACCGGCCAGTTCGGCGCCGACATGCAAGTGTCGCTCACGAACGACGGCCCGGTCACTTTCTGGCTGCAAGTCGCTCCGGCGGCGCGCGCGAGTTGAACCTGCGCGCCCCTGCCGCTGTCATATACAGGGGCGGGGGAGGCTGCAATGAAACTGTGGAGTGATTCGTTTATCGAAGGCGGCGTCATCCCGCCCGAATGCGCGTTCGCGCTGATCGACCCTGCCGCGCACGTGCGCCTGTCGCGCAACCGCAATCCGCACCTGGCCTGGGACGAGGTGCCGCCCGGCACCCAGTCGCTGGCGCTGTTCTGCCGCGATGTCGACGCGCCCTTGTCCGGCGCCGACGTCAACCAGGAGGGCAGGGTGGTGGCCGAGGAGCTGCCGCGCGGCGACTTCTATCACTGGACCCTGGTCGACATCCCGGTGGCGCTCAAGTCGCTGGCCGAGGGCAAGCTCTCCGATACCGTCACGCCGCACGGGAAATCCGGTCCGCTGGTGCCGTTCGCCATCAAGAACGGCACCGAGCACCAGCTGCGCCAGGGCGTCAACGACTACACCGCATGGTTCGCCAATGATCCCGCGATGGCGGGCGACTATTACGGCTACGACGGTCCTTGTCCGCCGTGGAACGACCTGCGCCTGCACGCCTACCTGTTCTGCCTGTACGCGCTGGACATTCCCCAGTTTCCGCTGGACGGGCGTTTTACCGGGGCCGAAGCGCGCATGGCGATGCGCGGCCACATTCTCGACGAAGCGCAGGTGTTCGGCGTGTACTCGCTCAATCCCGAAGTCGCCGAAGCCGTGGCCAAGTGAGTCTCCGGGGTCTGGTCCTGCGGACCTGACCCCATTTGTGCCTTCCTGCCGGCGCGTGGCGAAATCAAGATGGGGTCAGGTCCGCAGGACCAGACCCCGGGGTTGCGGGCGGCGCTGGTATCATGGCGCCCATGTCTTCCACCAACATTATCCTGATCCGCCACGGCGAAACCGCCTGGAACGCCGAACGCCGCCTGCAGGGCCACATCGACATCGCCCTGAACGGCGAAGGGCAGCGCCAGGCCGAGGCGCTGGCGGCGGCGCTGGCCGGCGAGCGGCTCGACGCCGTCATCGCCAGCGACCTGCAGCGCGCGCTGCAAACCGCGCAGGCCGTCGCGGGCGCGCGCCGCCTGCCGGTGCGCCAGGACGCCGCCCTGCGCGAACGCTGCTACGGCGGCTTCGAAGGCTTGTTGTACGCCGAGATCGAACAGCGCTTCCCGCGTGAATTCGCGGCCTGGCAGGCGCGCGACATTGACGCGCTGATGCCGCACGGCGCCCGCCAGGCCGAAAGCTTCCGCCAGTTTTATGCGCGCTCGGTCGGCGCCATCCTGTCCTGGGCGGAAGCGCACCCGGGCCAGTCGATCGCCATCGTCGCCCACGGCGGCGTGCTCGAATGCGCCTACCGCGCCGCGCTCGGCCTGCCGCTCGAGACCCCGCGCAACTTCCCCGTACTCAATGCCAGCATCAACCGCTTCGAGTTCGCCGCCGGCAAACTGCAGCTGCAAAGCTGGGGCGAGGTGGCCCACCTGGCGCCCCGCGCGCTCGACGAATTATCCTGACTGTAACAAATTAGTGCTTATTATTTGAGCAGTCCTCGGGTAAAATAGCTGGCTCTGTAATCGTTTCCAATTTAGCTACAGTGCAAATCGGCCCTCATCTCCTGCGTAACAACGTGTTCGTCGCCCCGATGGCGGGCGTCACGGATCGTCCATTCCGCCAGCTGTGCAAGCAGCTGGGCGCGGGCTATGCCGTGTCGGAGATGGCGGCGTCGAATCCGCGCCTGTGGGCGACCGAAAAGAGTTCGCGCCGCACCGACCATTCCGGCGAAATGGAGCCGAAGGCGGTGCAGATCGCCGGCGCCGATCCGCAGGACCTGGCCGACTGTGCAAAATTCAACGTCGAGCGGGGCGCCCAGATCATCGACATCAACATGGGCTGCCCGGTCAAGAAGGTCTGCAACAGCTGGTGCGGCTCGGCCCTGCTGCAGCACGAAGACCTGGTGGCGAAGATCCTCGACGCCGTGGTCGGCGCGGTCGACGTGCCCGTCACGCTGAAATTTCGCACCGGCTGGAACCGCGAGAACAAGAATGCGCTGCGCATCGCGCGCCTGGCCGAGCAGGCCGGCATCCAGATGCTGACGCTGCACGGCCGCACCCGCGCCGACGGCTACTCGGGCGACGCCGAATACGACACCATCGCCGCGGTCAAGGCCGCCGTGAAGATCCCGGTGGTGGCCAATGGCGACATCACCACGCCGGAAAAGGCGCGCGACGTGCTGGCCTTCACCGGCGCCGACGCCGTGATGATCGGCCGCGCCGCCCAGGGGCGTCCGTGGATCTGCCGCGAGATCGACCATTTCCTGCAAACCGGCACGCACCTGCCGGCGCCGCTGGTGGAGGAAGTGCGCGGCCTGATGCACGAGCACCTGGAAGCGCACTACGCCTTCTACGGCGAGTTTCTCGGCGTGCGCACGGCGCGCAAGCACATCGGCTGGTATGTGCGCGAGCTCGACGGTGGCGAACAGTTCCGCCGCCGCATGAACCTGCTCGAATCGACCGCGGAGCAACTGGCCGCCGTCGACCAGTTCTTCCAAATGCAGGCAGATTTCGGCGAGCGGTTACAATACCGGCCCGCCAGCGCGGCCGTTGAGGCCATGGCCGCGTGACCAAAGGCCGGATCTAGAAGAAGAAAACGGGACGAACGCTGCCCCAAGAGCAGCGGCGATATAACAACTAATCAGCCGGATCAAGTAGAGAAAATGAGCAAAGAAAGTATCCAGGAAGTTGTCCAGAAGAGTCTTGAAGAGTATTTCAACGACCTGGGCGAGCAGCAGGCGTCGAATATCTACGACATGGTGGTGCTCACCGTCGAGAAGCCCATCCTCGAGGTGGTGATGCTGCGCGCCGAAGGCAACCAGTCGCACGCGGCGCAAATGCTGGGCATCAATCGCAACACCTTGCGCAAGAAGCTGCAAGAGCACGGACTGCTGTAAACCTGCCGGCGCCGGGTGGTGGCGCGGTCCGCGCGCGCCACGCTCGCGCGGGCCGCATCACCGAATTTCCACCATCAACGGGCCACCCCATGATCACACAAGCTCTCATCTCCGTTTCCGACAAGACCGGCGTGCTGGATTTCGCGCGCGCGCTTTCCGCCATGGGCGTCAACATCCTGTCCACCGGCGGCACCGCGAAACTGCTGGCCGATAACGGCGTGGCGGTCACCGAAGTGGCCGACTACACGGGCTTCCCGGAAATGCTCGATGGCCGCGTCAAGACCCTGCATCCTAAGGTGCACGGCGGCATCCTGGCGCGGCGCGATTTTCCCGAGCACGTGGCCAAGCTGCAGGAGCACGCGATTCCGACCATCGACATGGTGGTGGTGAACCTGTACCCGTTCCAGCAGACCGTGGCGAAGGACGACTGCTCGCTGGAAGACGCGATCGAGAACATCGACATCGGCGGCCCGACCATGCTGCGCTCGGCGGCCAAGAACCACCGCGACGTGGTGGTGGTGTGCGACCCGGCCGACTACGGCATGGTGCTGGCGGAGATGAAGGGCATCGGCGGCGGCGCCGGCGCGGTCAGCTACGACACCAAGTTCATGCTGGCGAAAAAAGTGTTCGCCCACACCGCGCAGTACGACGGTGCGATCACCAACTACCTGACCAGCCTGGGCGCCGACAAGGCCCACGCGACGCGCGCTGCGTATCCGCAGACGCTCAACATCACGGTCGAAAAGGTGCAGGACATGCGCTACGGCGAAAATCCGCACCAGTCGGCCGCGTTCTACCGCGACCTGGCGCCGGTGGCCGGTTCGCTGGCCGCCTACAAGCAGCTGCAGGGCAAGGAGCTGTCGTACAACAACATCGCCGACGCCGACGCGGCGTGGGAATGCGTCAAGACGCTGGGCGGCGAAGGCGCGGCCGGCTGCGTGATCGTCAAGCACGCCAACCCGTGCGGCGTGGCGATCGGCGCCGACGCGCACGAAGCGTATTCGCGCGCGCTGCAGACCGATCCGACCTCGGCCTTCGGCGGCATCATCGCCTTCAACGTGCCGGTGGACGGCAAGACGGCCGAAGCGGTCGCCAAGCTGTTCGTCGAAGTGCTGATCGCGCCGGCGTTCACGCCGGAAGCGCTGCAGATCATGGCGGCCAAGCAGAACGTGCGGCTGCTGGAAATCCCGCTGGGCGAGGGGCATAACGCCTTCGACGTCAAGCGCGTCGGCGGCGGCCTGCTGGTGCAGGCGCCCGACTTCAAGAATGTGGGATTGGGCGACGTGCGCGTGGTCAGCAAGAAGCAGCCGACCCAGCAGCAGTTGCAGGATCTGATGTTCGCGTGGCGCGTGGCCAAGTTCGTCAAATCGAACGCGATCGTATTCTGCGCCAACGGCATGACGCTGGGCGTGGGCGCGGGGCAGATGAGCCGCATCGACTCGGCCCGCATCGCCTCGATCAAGGCGCAGAACGCCGGCCTGTCGCTGGCCGGTTCGGCGGTGGCGTCGGACGCGTTCTTCCCGTTCCGCGACGGCCTTGACGTGGTGGTGGACGCCGGCGCGAGCTGCGTGATCCATCCGGGCGGCTCGATGCGCGACCAGGAAGTGATCGACGCGGCCGACGAGCGCGGCGTGGTGATGCTGTACACCGGCACGCGCCACTTCCGCCACTGATCCACCGCGGCCGGGGTCTGGTCCTGCGGACCTGACCCCAACTTGAACTGGCCTGCTCGAAAATGGGGCTAGGTCCGCAGGACCAGGCCCCTTCCGCATATTATGCGAGATCTCGCATAAATGCTGTGTTTTTACACAGTATTTCCCCACGGACCGTGCCAGCCGGTATAACATGCTGGCATGATTATTCTTGGCATCGACCCCGGCCTGCGCACCACCGGCTTCGGGGTGATCGAAAAGCAGGGCAACAAGCTGCGTTACATCGCTTCCGGCACCATCAAGACCGGGGGCGAGGGCGCGTTGCCGCCGCGCCTGAAGGTCATCTGGGGCGGCATCGCCGAGATCGTCCGCACCTACCAGCCCGACTGCGCGGCCATCGAAAAGGTGTTCGTCAACGTCAATCCGCACTCGACCCTGCTGCTGGGCCAGGCGCGCGGCGCGGCGATCACCGCGCTGGTCGGCGCCGATCTCGACGTGGCCGAGTACAGCCCGACCCAGATCAAGCAGGCCGTGGTCGGCACCGGCAAGGCCGCCAAGGAGCAGGTGCAGGACATGGTGTCGCGCCTGCTGGTGCTGCCCGGCCTGCCCGGCAGCGACGCGGCCGACGCGCTGGGCGTTGCCATCTGCCACGCCAACAGCCACGACGCGCTGGCGCTGCTCGGCGCGCTGGCGCCGGCATTGGGCGGGCTGCGCATGAAGCGCGGCCGGCTCGTCTGATTAATTCTCTCGAAGGCTCTCGATGATCGGTCGCATTTCCGGAATCCTGCTCGAAAAAAATCCCCCGCAGTTGCTGGTCGACTGCAATGGCGTCGGCTACGAAGTCGATGTGCCGATGAGCACCTATTACAACCTGCCGTCGCTGGGCGAGAAGGTGGTGCTGTTTACCCACCAGGCGATCCGCGAGGATGCGCACCTGCTGTTCGGCTTCGGCAATGCTGAGGAGCGCGCGGTGTTCCGCCAGCTGATCAAGATCACCGGCGTCGGCGCCCGCACCGCTCTGGGCATCCTGTCGGGCATGTCGATCGCCGACCTGGCCCAGGCCGTGACCTTGCAGGAAGCCGGACGCCTGGTCAAAGTGCCCGGCATCGGCAAGAAGACCGCCGAGCGCCTGCTGCTCGAACTGAAGGGCAAGCTGGGCGCCGACATCGGCGCGGCGGGCGGCGGCGTGCAGCACGATTCGAAGTCCGATATCCTCAACGCGCTGCTGGCGTTGGGGTATTCTGACAAGGAAGCGCTGGTGGCGATCAAGAATATGCCCGCCGGCAGCAGTGTCTCCGATGGCATCAAGTTCGCGCTCAAAGCGCTGTCGAAAGCGTAAGCCATGAGTATCCAGACCGACGATTTCAGCGAGCAGCGTATCATCGCGCCCACGCCGGCCTCGCCCAACGAGGAGGCGATCGAGCGCGCGCTGCGCCCCAAGCAGCTCGACGAATACGTCGGCCAGGAAAAGATCCGCAGCCAGCTCGAGATCTTCATTTCGGCCGCGAGGAAGCGCAAGGAAGCGCTCGACCACACCCTGCTGTTCGGCCCTCCCGGCCTGGGCAAGACCACGCTGGCGCACATCATCGCGCGCGAGATGGGCGTGAACCTGCGCCAGACTTCCGGGCCGGTGCTCGAGCGCCCGGGCGACCTGGCGGCGATCCTGACCAATCTGGAAGCGAACGATGTGCTGTTCATCGACGAAATCCATCGCCTGTCGCCGGTGGTCGAGGAGATCCTGTACCCGGCGCTGGAAGACTACCAGATCGACCTGATGATCGGCGAAGGGCCGGCCGCGCGCTCGGTCAAGATCGACCTGCAGCCGTTCACGCTGGTGGGCGCCACCACCCGCGCCGGCATGCTGACCAATCCGCTGCGCGACCGCTTCGGCATTGTCGCGCGCCTGGAGTTCTACAACGCGCAGGAGCTGGCGCGCATCGTCACCCGCAGCGCCGCGCTGCTGGGCGCGCCGATCGCCGACGACGGCGCGCGCGAGATCGCGCTGCGCGCGCGCGGCACTCCGCGCATCGCCAACCGCCTGCTGCGCCGCGTGCGCGACTACGCGGAAGTGAAGGGCACCGGCGAGATCACCAAGGTCATGGCCGACGCCGCGCTGGCGATGCTCGACGTCGATGCGGTCGGCTTCGACGTGATGGATCGGAAATTACTGGAAGCCGTGCTGTTCAAGTTTGGCGGCGGGCCGGTGGGCGTGGGCAACCTGGCCGCGGCGATCGGCGAGGAGAGTGACACCATCGAAGACGTGCTCGAACCCTACCTGATCCAGCAGGGCTATTTGCAGCGCACGCCGCGCGGACGGATCGCCACGGCGCTGGCGTACGCGCACTTCGGCGTGGCGCCGCCGCGCACCAGCCTGACCGGTGATTTGTGGGACCGCGTGCCGGACTAGGCGGCGGCGTCGTTGATGATGGTGGCGGCCGGGTCGCGCGGACGCAGCGATCGGGACTGGCGGCGCCGGCGGCCCGGATAAACAAAGCCGAGGAACAGGAACAGCGCGCAGCAGAACAGCGGGGCGACGACCCAGACGTCTTCCGGCAGATCGTCGAGCGTCAGCACAGCGATGCTGCCGACCATGGGAACGGCGAGCAGCACGGCGCCCACGATGCGGGTGGGCAGCGAGCGCTTCATGTGGTTGCCGGCGACGCCGACCAGCAGGAAGCCCGATGCACACAGGGCGATGACGGTGCAGCCCAGCAGCACGGCGGTAAAGTCGCGGGGCCGTTGCGGCGCTTCCGGCAACAGGAAAAATGGGGCTCCCGCCACGATCAGGCTGCCGATCAGGAACGAAAAACACCGTAGAAGGATCATAGCGGCTTCAAGGCTGCGCCTTGCTCCATGAAACAATGGCTTGCACCCAGTCTAGTGCAGTTGGCCAAAGATAACACAGCTCGCGGGGTTTTTCCTATTTGCAAGAGATTTTGAGCAAATTGGCCACACTCATTTAACAATTACACAAGATGCTGAGTGAACAATAACATGATGCAAATTTTCGTGGATGGCGACGCCTGCCCAATCGTGTGCAAGGAGATTCTGTACCGGGTGGCCGAGCGATTGCAGCTCAATTTGACGCTGGTGGCGAACCAGTTGCTGCGAGTGCCGGGTTCGCGCTTCATCCGCGCGGTGCAGGTGCCGGGAGGGATGGACGTGGCCGACCAGGAGATCGTGCGGCTGGTGTCGGCGGGCGACCTGGTGGTGACGGCCGACATTCCGCTGGCCAGCCAGGTGCTGGAGAAGGGCGGTTTCGCGCTTAACCCGCGCGGGGAGTTTTACACCAACGACAATATCGCGCAGATGCTGACGATGCGCGCGTTCATGGAAGAATTGCGGAGCGGCGGCGTGGACACGGGCGGGCCGGCGCCGTACGGGAACGCGGACCGGCAGAATTTTGCCAATCAGCTGGACCGGCACCTGGCGCGCTACGCGAAGTAACGTGGATTGCGGACAGCAGCGTCAACGTCGGGGTCAGGTCCGGCGGACCTGACCCCAGGTGTTGGGCCGCGGCTCAACACGAAGCCATCGCGGCACGCAAAAAAATGGGGTCAGGTCCGCAGGACCAGACCCCGATATGCCACTGCCGCGGACCGAAGGGAAGGGGGCTGGTCCTGCGGAGCGACGGGGACGCCTAGTCCCCATCTTCACGCTTACCCCAGCTTGGCAAACTGCTCGCGCAGCTTGGCGATCGTCGCCGAGAAGTTCACCAGGCGCTCGTTTTCCTGCGCCACCACGGCCGCCGGCGCACGCGCCACGAAACTCTCGTTGCCCAGCTTGCCGTTGACCTTGGCGATCTCCGCGTCGATCCGCGCGATCTCCTTCGACAGGCGCTCGCGCTCGGCGGCGACGTCGATCTCGACCTTGAGCATCAGCTTGGTGGTGCCGACGATCGACACCGCGGCCGGCGACTCCGGCAGCGCATCGACGATCTGCACTTCCGACAGCTTGCCCAGCGACTGCACGTACGGCGCGAACGCGGCCAGCTGCGCCTTGGCGCCGGCGTCGCCCGGCTCGACGATCAGCGGCACCCGCACCGACGGCGAAATCTGCATCTCGCCGCGCAGGTTGCGCGTGGCGTCCACCAGCAGCTTCAGTTGCGCCATCCAGCTTTCCGCGCCTTCGTCGATCAGCGCCGGATCGGCGATCGGATACGACTGCATCATGATCGAGTCGCCGTCGGCCTTGAGCGTCCTGCCGGCCAGCGGCGCGACGGTCTGCCACAGCGCTTCGGTGACGAACGGGATGATTGGATGGGCCATGCGCAGCACCACTTCGAGCACGCGCAAGAGCGTGTTGCGGGTGGCCTTCTGCTGGCCTTCGGTGCCGTGCTGGACCTGCACCTTGGCCACTTCCAGGTACCAGTCGCAGTACTCGTCCCACACGAACTTGTAGATCGTCGCGGCGATGTTGTCGAAGCGGTAGTCCTCGAAGCCCTTCGCCACATCCTGCTCGGCGCGCTGCAGCAGCGACAGGATCCAGCGGTCGGCCTGCGACAGGTCGGCGTCGCTGGCGCCGCAGTCATGGCCCTCGGTGTTCATCAGCACGAAGCGGGTCGCGTTCCACAGCTTGTTGCAGAAGTTGCGGTAGCCTTCGGCGCGGCCCAGGTCGAAGTTGATCGAGCGGCCCAGCGAGGCGTAGCTGGCCATCGTGAAGCGCACCGCGTCGGTGCCGTAGGCGGCGATCCCGCTCGGGAATTCCTTGCGCGTGGCCTTTTCGATCTTGGCCGCGTCCTTCGGGTTCATCAGGCCGGTGGTACGCTTGGCGACCAGCGACTCGAGGTCGATGCCGTCGATCAGGTCGATCGGGTCGAGCGTGTTGCCCTTCGACTTGGACATCTTCTGGCCCTGCGAATCGCGCACCAGGCCGTGCACGTACACGGTCTCGAACGGCACCTGGCCGGTGAAGTGGGTGGTCATCATCACCATCCGGGCGACCCAGAAGAAGATGATGTCGAAGCCGGTCACCAGCACCGACGAGGGCAGGAACATCTTCATGTCCGGCGTCTCTTCGGGCCAGCCCATGGTCGAAAACGGCACCAGCGCCGACGAGAACCAGGTGTCGAGCACGTCGTCGTCGCGGCGCAGCGCGCCCGTGACGCCGAGCGCTTTGGCCTTGGCCTGCGCTTCCTCTTCGGAGCGCGCGACGATGATGTTGCCGGCGTCGTCGTACCAGGCCGGGATGCGGTGGCCCCACCACAGCTGGCGGGACACGCACCAGTCCTGGATGTTGGCCAGCCACTGGTTGTAGGTGGTGCTCCAGTTTTCAGGGACGAACTTGATCTCGCCGTCTGCCACTTTTTCCAGCGCCACTTCGGCGATCGACTTGCCGGGGAAGTAGGTGCCTTCCGGCGCAGGTTTGCTCATGGCGACGAACCACTGGTCGGTCAGCATCGGCTCGATGACGACGCCGGTGCGGTCGCCGCGCGGCACTTGCAGCTTGTGCGGCTTGACTTCCTGCAGCAGGCCGGCCGCGTCGAGGTCGGCGACGATCTGCTTGCGCGCGGCGAAGCGGTCCATGCCGCGGTAGGCTTCCGGCGCCTCGTCGCTGATCTTCGCGTCGAGCGTGAGCACGCAGATCATCGGCAGCTTGTTGCGCTGGCCGACCGCGTAGTCGTTGAAGTCGTGGGCCGGCGTGATCTTCACGCAGCCGGTGCCGAATTCCTTGTCGGCGTATTCGTCGGCGATCAGCGGGATCTCGCGCCCGGTCAGCGGCAGCTTGAGCATCTTGCCGACCAGCGCCGTGTAGCGCTCGTCGGTCGGATCGACCGCCACGGCGACGTCGCCGAGCAGCGTTTCAGGACGGGTGGTGGCGACGGTGACGTGGCCGCTGCCGTCGGCGAACGGGTAGCGGATGTACCACATGAAGCCGTCTTCTTCTTCCTGCGCCACTTCCAGGTCCGACACCGCGGTGCCCAGCACCGGGTCCCAGTTGACCAGGCGCTTGCCGCGGTAGATCAGGCCTTGTTCGAACAGGCGCACGAACACTTCGGTGACAACCTTCGAGCGCGGCTCGTCCATCGTGAAATATTCGCGCGCCCAGTCGGCCGAGGCGCCCAGGCGGCGCATCTGGCCGGTGATGGTGTTGCCCGACTTTTCCTTCCACTCCCACACCTTCTCGATAAACTTGTCGCGTCCGAGGTCGTGGCGCGAGACTTTCTGCGCGTCGAGCTGGCGCTCCACCACGATCTGGGTCGCGATGCCGGCGTGGTCGGTGCCCGGGATCCAGGCGGTGTTGTGGCCGCGCATGCGGTAGTAGCGGGTCAGGCCATCCATGATGGTCTGGTTGAATGCGTGCCCCATGTGCAGCGTGCCGGTGACGTTCGGCGGCGGCAGCTGGATGCTGAACGATGGCTTGTCGGCGTCGGTGCTGGCGGCGAAGTAGCCGCGCTGTTCCCACTCGGTGCGCCAGAACTGTTCAATGTCGGCTGGCTCGAAAGACTTGGCTAATTCCATGGTGTGTGCGCGTGTTTGTGGCGAAAACAGCCATTATAGATGACCGGGGCATCGCATGCGCCGCGGCACGGGCGCTTTTTCAGCCGCGCGACAGCAGCTCGGCGGCCAGCCGGCGCGCGGTGCCGCGCACCAGCAGGCTGCGCACCAGCAGCACCGGCGCCAGCGCGGCGATGGCCAGCGTGGCGGCGTGGGCGCCGTCCCAAGCCAGCAGGCAGGCGATCACCGCGCCCCAGTAGAGCAGCAGCGCCAAGATGACTTTCGGGTCGGTGCGCAGCAGGCGCTGGGCGTGGCGCAGCACTTCGGCGCGCAGGGCCGGTTCGAGCGCCATCAGTTGCGGCGAACGGTAGAACAGCAGCACAGGTTCCTGCGGCCGCTGGGAGCGCACCTGCGCGAGCAGTTCGTCGGCAACCTGGTTGGCTTTGTCGTCTGAAATCATGGCGTCATTTTAATGCGAATCCGGAGCGCCCGATGTCCTGGACATGAAGCATGATTCCGCCGCGAACCAAGGTATAATCGGCCGCACTTGGACTTCGACGGATTCCCCGACAATGAACTCATCCTCCAACGCCAAGCGGCTGGTCCTGCTGGTCGACGACGACGCGCTGCTGCTTGAATTCCTCAGCGAGGTGCTTGGCCACGCCGGCTACGAGACGACCACCGCGGCCTCGGCGGCCGAAGCGATCCGCAAGGTCGAGGCGCGCGAACCGGACATGGCGCTGCTCGATATCACCATGCCCGGCATGTCCGGCCTCGAACTGGCGCGCCACCTGCACGAGAATACCGCCGTGCCGTTCATGTTCCTGTCGGCCAGCGGCGACGCCGAATCGGCCAGGCAGGCCGCCAGTTCCGGCGCGGTCGGCTTCGTCGTCAAGCCGGTGGACGCGGCGCGGCTGATGGCCGCCTTCGAATCGGGCCTGGCGCGCGCCGACGAGATCCGCCAGCTGCGCCGCACCGAGGCCAACCTGAACGCGGCGCTGGCGGCGGGGCGCGAAACCAGCCTGGCCGTGGGCTTGCTGATGGGGCGCTTCCAGGCCGACCGCAACACCGCGTTCGAAGTGCTGCGCGACCATGCGCGCTCGAGCCGGCGCAAGATCAACGAAGTGGCCGACCAGCTGCTGGCGGCCGAAGAGGTGCTCAACAGCCTGCACGCGGGCTTCGCCAGCCGGCTGAAGTCGAAATAGGGTTGGCGAGGGGGCCGGGATCCGGACCGGTGGACCTGTCCCCATTTGCGCCACACTAATGACGGCATAGCCAAAATTCATGGCAAGCGGCCCGCAAATGCGGTACACTTGCCGTTAAGTATTATTGCTTCTTGTAAAGTAATTAACGGCGATCCCGCACCTTCGATTGCCGTCTCCCAGCGCCGCCTTCTCCCTGCGGCCGACAGCAGCACGCTCGGCCCCGCTCCGCCGATTTCCCCTTTCGGATGACCCCACCGTTGCCTTCGCGCGGCCGGCGTCCGTAGTCAATCGTATCGGTTCATTGAAGGAGGTCGCGATGACAGCGGCTTTACCATCCCCAAAACACTGGCCCGGCCACGCGCCGGCCGGCAGCGCGGCAAGGCAGCACGCGCAATCGATCCGCCTGCCCGCCCCGCGCGCCGCCGACGACGTTGGGGCCGCCCGCGTCCTGAACGAGGCGCCCGCCGGCGCGCCGCACGTGCTGCACATCGACCGGGACCAGGCGGCCGCGCTGGCGCTGTCCATCCTGCTCACGCCTGAAGCGCGCGTGACGCACGTGCCGACGCTGGCCGCCGCGCGCGAGCTGCTCAAGCGCCAGATATTTTCGGCCGTGGTGATCGATCACCAGCTGCCAGATGGCGACGCCGCCGAACTGCTGCCGGCGCTGGCCGCCATTCCGCTGCTGGTCTACTCGGCCAGCGAGCCGGTGTGGCGCGGCCAGGCCGGCGCCTACCTGCCGAAGCCATGGACGCAACCGCGCCGCCTGTGGACGACGATTGCGCGCATGCTCGGCATTTCCAATCCAACCTTCGCCGGAGACTGACATGTCCGACCCCGCCCTCAAATCGATCCTCTACGTCGAAGACGACCTGCACGTGCGCACCACGGCCACGCTGGTGCTCGAGGTGATCGGCAAGTTCAACGTGCGTGCCTGCGGTTCCGGCCACGAAGCGCTGATCGCCGCCGAGAGCTTTGGTCCCGACCTGATCCTGCTCGACGTGATGATGCCCGAGCTCGACGGCCTCGAAACGCTGGCGCTGCTGCGCTCCCTGCCGCACCTGGCCGACACGCCAGCGCTGTTCGTCACCGGCCTGACGACGCCCGACGATATCGAGCGCTACATGGCCGCCGGCGCGATCGGCGTGATTCCCAAGCCGCTGGTGCCGCTGCGGCTGACCAGCCAGGTCCACGCGTTGTGGGAAGAGCGGCTGCAGCCGGCCTGATTGCGCGGCCGCGCCGCCGGCTTTGATATGATGGCTCCCTATCCCTTCAGGCACAGGAGCATCATGAAAACCAAGGCAGCCATTGCGTGGAAAGCGGGTCACCCCCTGACGGTCGAAGAAGTCGATCTCGAAGGGCCGAAGGAAGGCGAAGTGCTGGTCGAGATCAAGGCCACCGGCATTTGCCACACCGATTACTTCACCTTGTCCGGGGCCGACCCGGAAGGCTTGTTCCCCGCCATCCTCGGGCATGAGGGCGCCGGGGTCGTGGTGGACGTCGGGCCGGGCGTCAAGAGCCTGCGCAAGGACGATCACGTCATTCCGCTCTACACGCCGGAATGCCGCCAGTGCAAATTCTGCCTGTCGCAAAAGACCAACCTTTGCCAGGCGATCCGCGCCACCCAGGGCCGCGGGCTGATGCCCGACGCCACCAGCCGCTTCTCGGCCGGCGGCAGGAAAATCTACCACTACATGGGAACCTCGACCTTCTCGAACTACATCGTGGTGCCGGAGATCGCGCTGGCCAAGGTGCGCTCGGACGCGCCGTTCGACAAGATCTGCTACATCGGCTGCGGCGTCACCACCGGCGTGGGCGCGGTGCTGTTCACGGCCAAGGTGGAAGCGGGCGCCAACGTCGTCGTGTTCGGGCTCGGCGGAATCGGCCTGAACGTGATCCAGGCTGCGCGCATGGTCGGCGCCGACAAGATCATCGGGGTGGACATCAACCCGGCGCGCGAAGCGATGGCGCGCAAGTTCGGCCTGACCCATTTCATCAACCCGACCACGTCGGAGAACGTGGTCGACGAGATCATCGGCATCACCGACGGCGGCGCCGACTACAGCTTCGAGTGCATCGGCAACACCGCGACGATGCGCCAGTCGCTCGAATGCTGCCACAAGGGCTGGGGCCAGTCGATCATCATCGGCGTTGCGCCGGGCGGGGCGGAGATCTCGACGCGGCCGTTCCAGCTGGTGACGGGGCGCGTGTGGAAAGGCTCCGCGTTCGGCGGCGCGCGCGGCCGCACCGACGTGCCGAAGATCGTCGACTGGTACATGGAAGGCAAGATCAACATCGACGATTTGATCACCCATCGCCTGCCGCTCGAGCGCATCAACGAGGGCTTCGATTTGATGAAGGCGGGCGAATCGATCCGCTCCGTGGTCATCTACTGACCATGCATATACGGGGTCTGGTCCTGCGGACCTGACCCCATCTTCGACGTTCCACTCCTCCAATTCTGCCGTCCATCGCACCGCGCTGGCTGGCCGCCCGGTGCGCGCCTACGCTTGGCACATTCCAATCGACCTTCGGAGGACTCCATGCGAAACCTGAAACTGACTTTGTCGATCCTCGCCGTGGCGGCAGCTTTTGGCGGCCTGGCAGCGCACGCTGAAACTGCGCCGGCAAAGACCGGCCACATCGCCATCCGCGGCGGCGGCAGCCAGCCCTACGCGCTGGTGCGTCCCGGCCGCGACGGCACCAGTGGCAGCGGTGACCGCGCCGACTGGAAGGACATCGAAGCGGCCAAGCGCGCGATCCCCGGCGAGTTCCTGTGGTTCCGCCACGACGACGGCAAGGCCTACGTGGTGCGCGACGCCGGCGTGGTGGCCAAGGTGGCCGAGGCCTGGGCGCCGGTGGACCGGCTCGGCGCCGAGATGGAAGGCTACGGCCGCGAGATGGAACAGCACGGCAAGAAGATGGAAGGGTTGGGGCGCCAGATGGAGCAGGTCCGCGGCGACCGCGACGCCGAGCGCAAGCTCGACAAGCTCGCGCGCGAGCAGCAGCGGCTCGCGCGGCAGATGGAGAAGCTGGGACGCAAGATGGAGGACGCCAATGCCGAACAGCGCGCCAGCCTGCGCCGCCAGATGGACGACCTGGGCGTGCAGATGCGCGAACTGGGGCGCCAGATGGGGCAGCAGGGCGAGCAGATGGGCCGCGCGCAGCAGCCGATGCACGACATCAGCATGCAGATGCACGAAGCGAGCAAGCCGATGGACGCGCTGGGCAAGCAGATGAACGTGCTGGGCAAGCAGATGGAAATCGAAGCGCGCGCCGCCGAACAGGCCACGCGCGCGCTGATCAAGGACGCGATGGCGAAGGGCCTGGCTGCTCCCGCACCTGCAGCATAAATCGAAGGGAGGGGTCTGGTCCTGCGGACCTGACCCCATGTTGGATGTCACAGCCGGCGCATGAAAAATGGGGACTCGGCGTCCCCGTCGCTCCGCAGGACCAGACCCCGCCACCGGCTCGGCGTTGCGTTGTCAAATGAACTATGGCAGCATGGACGATTTGGAGTGAACGCCGATGCGCCAGCTTGCCCCCATCCTTCTTTCACTCGGCATGGCGGGGATAATCCCGCAGGCCGCCGCCCAGTCCGACCAGCCGGTGTCGAGCTTTCCCTACACCCCGGGCCTGGACGTAACGGCGATGGACAAGACGGCCGACCCCTGCGTCGATTTCTACCAGTACGCCTGCGGCGGCTGGATGAAGAACAATCCGATCCCGGCCGACCAGGCCCGCTGGTCGGTGTACGGCAAGCTGACCCAGGATAACCAGCGCTACCTGTGGGGCATCCTCGACGGCTTGGCGAAGAAGACCGAAGGCCGCAGCGCCACCCAGCAGAAGACCGGCGACTACTTCGCCGCCTGCATGGATGAAAAAGCCATCGAGGCGCGCGGCGCCGCTCCCCTGAAACCGTATTTCGACCAGATCGACGGCATGCGCTCGGTGCGCGACCTGCCGGCCGTGCTGGCGCGCCTGCACCTGGCGCTGGCCGACGAAGGCCTGTTCTTCGGCTTCGGCTCGAACCAGGACTTCGGCAATTCCTCGCAGGTGATCGCGTTTGCCAACGGCGGCGGCCTTGGGCTGCCGGACCGCGACTCCTACCTCAAGACCGACGCCAAGTCGGCCGAGATCCGCACCAAGTACGTCGCCCACATCGGCAAGATGTTCGAGCTGCTGGGCGAACCCGCGGACCAGGCCAAACGCTCCGCGGCCACCGTGATGCGCATCGAGACCGCGCTGGCCAAGGCCTCGCTGTCGCGCGTCGACAAGCGCGATCCGTACAAGCTGTATCACAAGATGAACGCGAAGTCCCTGCAGGCGCTCACGCCCGGCTTCGACTGGCACGCCTACCTGGCCGCAATCGGCGAGGGCAGCCTGAACACCTTCAACGTCACCGAACCGAAGTTCTACAAGGAGCTGGGCAAGCAGTGGCGCGGCAACGACATGGCCACCATCAAGACCTACCTGCGCTGGCACGTCGCGCGCTCGATGGCGCCGGCCCTGTCGTCCAATTTCGACAACGAGCACTTCGATTTCTTCAGCCGCACCCTGCGCGGCGTGAAGGAGCAGAAGCCGCGCTGGAAGCGCTGCGTGACGCTGGTGGACGCCCAGCTGGGCGAAGCGCTGGGCCAGGAATTCGTCAGCCGCGCGTTCAGCCCGGAGCTGAAGGAGAAGGCGCTGCACATGACCAAGCAGGTCGAGGACGCGATGGAAAAGGACATCGAGTCGCTGACCTGGATGAGCCCCGAGACCAAGAAGCGCGCGCAGGAAAAGCTGCACACGATCGTCAACAAGATCGGCTATCCCGACCAGTGGCGCGACTACAGCGCCTACGTCGTCAAGCGTGACGACTTCGCCGGCAACGTCGAACGCGGCACCACGTTCGAGGCGCGCCGCCAGCTGGCGAAGATCGGCAAGCCGCTCGATCGCAAGGAGTGGAGCATGACGCCGCCGACGGTCAATGCCTATTACAACCCGCAGATGAACGACATCAACTTCCCGGCCGGCGTGCTGCAGCCGCCGCTGTACGACCCAAAGATGGACGACGCGCCAGGCTACGGCAATACCGGCGGCACCATCGGCCACGAGTTGACGCACGCCTTCGACGACGAGGGGCGCCAGTTCGACGCGCAGGGCAACCTGAAGGATTGGTGGACCAAGAAGGACGCCAAGGAGTTCAACGATCGCGCCCAGTGCATCGTTGATCAGTACGCGAAGTACGTGGTGGTCGATGACGTCAAGATCAACAGCAAGCTGACCCTGGGCGAGGACGTCGCCGACCTCGGTGGCCTGATCCTCGGCTGGATGGCGTGGAAGACCCAGATGGCGAGCATGCCGCAGCAGGCAGCGGGGCCGCGCGACGGGCTGACGCAGGAGCAGCGCTTCTTCGTCGGCTACGCGCAGTGGGCGTGCGAGAACGACCGGCCGGAGAACCTGCGCGTCAACGCGATGACCGATCCTCATTCGCCGGGCAAGTTCCGCGTGAACGGGCTGGTGGTCAACATGCCGGAGTTCGAGAAGGCGTTCTCCTGCAAGCCGGGACAGCCGATGGTGGCCGTGAAGCGGTGCCGCGTCTGGTAAATCGAAGATGGGGACTCGGCGTCCCCGTCGCTCCGCGGGACTAGACCCCCACCCGCGAAAGCCGCATGCCGGGGTCTGGTCCTGCGGACCTGACCCCATTTTTAGTCAGATGAAGGAGCCAACATGAAAAAGATCTTTCTGCTCGCAGCGATGCTGGCCGGTGCCGCCCACGCAGCCGACCCAAAAATCTACACGGTCGCCATGACCATGACGACCCCGAACAGCACCTCATCGCCGCGCCTGATCGTGCGCGAATCCGAAGCGTTCAAAGTAAGCATCGGCGAGGCCGACGAGAAAATGTCCGCGTCGTTCACGGTGACGCCCGCCGGCGCCGGCACGGTCAAGCTCGACGGCAGCGTGCGCTGCGCCGACGGCAAGGAATCGCACCCGGTGCTGATCACCCGCCTGGGCGAGAATGCGGCCGTGAAAATCCAGGGCCCCGGCGACAAGCCTTGCGAACTTGGCATGCTTGTTACCGAGGAAACGCAGCCTGCCACGGCGAAATAGCGGCAGCGGCGCGCTGCACCCTGCCGGTATAATGGCGGGATGCAGAATCTCCTCCACAACCTCAATCCCGAACAACTCGCCGCCGTCACCCTGCCGCAGCAAAGCGCCCTGATTCTGGCGGGCGCCGGCTCGGGCAAGACGCGCGTGCTGACCACCCGCATCGCGTGGCTGATCCAGACCGGCCAGGTCTCGCCGGCCGGCATCATGGCGGTGACGTTTACCAACAAGGCGGCGAAGGAGATGCTGACGCGATTGTCGGCGATGCTGCCGGTGTCCACGCGCGGCATGTGGATCGGCACCTTCCACGGCCTGTGCAACCGCTTCCTGCGCACGCACTACCGCGACGCCGCGCTGCCGCAGGCGTTCCAGATCATGGACTCGCAGGATCAGCTGTCGATGATCAAGCGCCTGCTCAAGGCGAACAACGTCGACGATGAAAAATATCCGGCCAAGAACCTGATGTACTTCATCAACAACGCGAAGGACAACGGACTGCGCGCCAACAAGGTCGAGGCCTACGATCCGATCGAGCGCAAGATGGTCGAGCTGTACGAATTGTACGACCAGCAATGCCAGCGCGAAGGCGTGGTCGATTTCGCCGAGCTGCTGCTGCGCTCGTTCGAACTGCTGCAGCGTAACCAGCCGCTGCGCGAGCATTACCAGGCGCGCTTCAAGCACATCCTGGTCGACGAGTTCCAGGACACCAACGACCTGCAATACGGCTTGCTCAAGCTGCTGGCCGGCCACGGCGAGCAGTTCGGCGGCGCGCTGTTCGCCGTGGGCGACGACGACCAGAGCATCTACGCCTTCCGCGGCGCCAACGTCGGCAACATGACCGCGTTCGAGCGCGAGTTCCGCGTCGAGAACCTGATCAAGCTGGAGCAGAATTACCGCTCGCACGGCCACATCCTCGACAGCGCCAACCACCTGATCGCCAACAACAGCAAGCGCCTGGGCAAGAACCTGCGCACTGACGCCGGCCACGGCGAGCAGGTGCGCATCTACGAAGCCTCGTCGGACCTGGAAGAAGCGCAATGGCTGATCGAAGAGATCAAGAGCCTGGTCGCCGACGGCGCCGCGCGCAGCGAGATCGCCATCCTGTACCGCTCCAACGCGCAGTCGCGCGTGATCGAGCACGCGCTGTTCGCGGCCGGCCTGCCGTACACCGTGTACGGCGGCCAGCGCTACTTCCAGCGCGCCGAGGTCAAGCACGCGATCGCCTATCTGCAGCTGATGGATAATCCGAACAACGACCAGGCCTTCCTGCGCGTGGTGAACTTCCCGACGCGCGGCATCGGCATGCGCTCGATCGAGACGCTGCAGGCGGCGGCCGAGCAGTACGGCATCTCGCTGTATGCGGCGGTGCCTTACGTGACCGGCAAGTCCGGTTCGTCGCTGGGCTCCTTCGTCAAGCTGATCGAAGGTGCGCGCTTCGAGACCCAGCAACTGCCGCTGCCCGAGATGGTGCGCGTGGTGCTGGAAGCGAGCGGCCTGCTGACGCATTACGCCAACGAGAAGGAAGGCGCCGACCGCATCGAGAACCTCGAGCAGATGGTCAACGCGGCGACCCAGTTCGTGCAGGAAGAAGGCTTCGGCCAGGGCGCGCCAGCGCACCTGGGCCCGCGCGCGCAGGCGCAGGTGGGCGAGGCGATCGTCAGCCAGGACGGCATCGAGATCCTCGACGCCGACGCGCCGCTGCCGACAGTGATGTCGCCGCTGTCGGCGTTCCTGTCGCACGCGTCGCTGGAAGCGGGCGACGCTCAGGCGCAGGCCGGCCAGGACTCGGTGCAGCTGATGACGGTGCACTCGGCCAAGGGCCTCGAATTCGACGCGGTGTTCATCACCGGCCTGGAAGAGGGCCTGTTCCCGCACGAGAGCAGCTCGCGCGAGCTCGATGGCGTCGATGAAGAACGGCGCCTGATGTACGTGGCGATCACGCGCGCCAAGAAGCGGCTGTACATGAGCTTCACGCAGTCGCGCATGCTGCATGGGCAGACGCGCTACAACATGAAGTCGCGCTTCTTCGACGAGCTGCCGGAAGAGTCGCTCAAGTGGATGTCGCCACGGGTGCAGTCGCACTGGTTCGGCAACAAGAAATCGGCCTGGGACGACGCGAAGTTCAGCGCGGGCGGATCGGACAACAAGATCGCCCAGCAGATCACGCAGAAGCAGGCGGGGCCGGGCTGGCGCATCGGCGAATCGGTGGCGCACTCCAAGTTCGGCGAAGGCGTCATCGTCAACATTGAAGGCAGTGGCGGCAATGCGCGCGCGCAGATCAATTTCGGCCGCGCCGGCATGAAGGTGCTGGATCTGTCTGTGGCCAAGCTCGAACGCGTGGGCCGCTAACGCCTGAGACTGTCGTACCTGCGAAGGCAGGTACCCATACTGAATTCGATCTCGCTATTCTCTTCGCTCAGCATGGGTACCTGCCTGCGCAGGTACGACAAGCCCGGTTACTCTTTCTTCTTGATCAGCCCCGCCAACCCCGCAAACGGATTGTGCGTCGCCGCCTGCATCTCCGGCGCCTGCAGCCCGGCGCCGCGATCGGCTTCCAGATAGCGCGAGTGCTCGTTGTCGTGGCAGTACAGGCACAACAGCTCCCAGTTGCTGCCGTCGGGCGGGTTGTTGTTGTGATTGTGGTCGCGGTGATGCACCGTCAGCTGGCTGACATTCGCATGCGTGAACTCGCGCATGCAGCGCCCGCAAATCCACGGATACATCTTCAGCGACCGCTCGCGGTAGCCCTGTTCGCGCGTGTCGGCGGCGCGGCGCGCGTCCGCGACAATCTTGTCCAGCCGCGCCGCGTCCGGTTTTTTCGGAATCATTATTTGTCCAGGTAAAAGACCGCGCACGCCTCGAACGGCGTCTTTTCCGTCGCGTGGCGGATTTTCAGTTCGGCGCAATCCTCGACCACCAGGCTGCGCCAGTTCGGCACGCCTTCCTTGGCGAACAGCGCATTGGCCTTGGAGCCGATGCCCAGGTCGAGCGCGATGACGGCGTTGCGTTTGCCGGTCGGCGCATAGTTCACCGAACGGATCTCGAAGCCGAAGGCGGTCAGCCACGGTTCCCACAGGCCTTTGTCGTTGCCTGCAATGATCTGGCCGAACATGTCCTTGAGCGACAGGCCTTTCTTCACCATCCCGAGCAGCGGCTTGAGCGACGGCGCCTGCAGCGGATCGCGGTTGCGCTTGCCCGCGCCGCGCTCGTTGATGGCCTTCATCTCCTTGGAGAACATCGCTTCGCGCGGGGAGTACTCGCGGGTCCTTTTGTACAGGTCGCCGTCGAGGAAGGGGTTCTCGGCGCGGGCGGCGCTCGGCTCGGTGCGTTTCGCGGCCGGCGCCTTGGTGGTGGTGTTCATGGTGTCATTCTCTAGTCTGTGGGGCGAAGTTTAACATCGCGCGGCGCGGGCATCCTTCTTCGCGGGAGCAGGCCAAAAAAAACTCTCCCGCGGATTGCTCCGGGGGAGAGTCGGCGGCGGGGCGGGCCGGCTTACTGCTTAATCAGCGAAATCTTTCTCGCCTGCAGGCCGGTAGTGGACGTGTTCGCCTCGACCGTGACGTACTTGTCGGCCATGGTGGCGGCATCGACATCGACGAAGGTCGTCGCGCTGCCCCACGAAACAGTGATGGTCTCTTTGCTGGTCGTGATCGCGAAGGTTTTGGCGGTCGTGTCGACCTTGCTGACCTTGCCCTGGCGCGTGACGACGATACTTGCGCTGTCAACCTTTTCGCACTTCACCGAAGTGATCTTGACGACGCCGGAAGGGCTCAGGCTGCCGGTGACGGCCACCTGCATCTCGTTGCCCAGCTGGGTCACGCCAAGGCAGGACGCGGTGTCGATGGTGGCGCCGGTGGCGTCGATGGTTACGCCGCGCAGCTTGAAGTCGGCCATCGAGCGGAAGTCGGCGATCGAGCCGTGCAGTTCGACTTCCTTGCCCTTTTCCTGCTCGACGCCGCGCACCACCACCGTGGCGCCCTTGAGCACGCCGTCGGCGCCGTAGGTGCCCTTGACGACGATGTACGCGCCCGGCTTCAGGTCGGCCAGCGTCTTGCCCGGCTGGTTGAATGCGATCGCCGACACGTCGACTTTCACGCCGTTCACCGTCAGCACCTTGGCGGCCGTGTCGAACGCCGATACGGCGCCGCCCAGTTCGACTTCCTTGCCCTGACTTTCGGCCTTGCGGTCCTTGACCTTGATGGCACTGGCCTTGACCGCCACACCTTTTTCGACCGTGCCGACCGGGATGGCCACCGTCACTTCGTTGCCGTTGGCCAGCACCGCGCCGGCCGGCATGACTGTCGCGGCGGAATAATCGACCAGCAGTTTGCCAACCTTGAAGGTGTGGGCCGTGGCCGACAGGTCGAAGATGATGCCGTTCACGCGGTCCGCGATGTCGGCGCTCTTCTTTTCGATGCGCGTCGCCTGGAGCGAGACTTTGCCGGCGGCGTCGGTCTTGATCAGGCCGTGGATTTCGACCGCGTCGCCGGCCTTGACGTCATCGAGCTTCGTGTAGGGCGCGCCAAACACGGTCACCGGACCCAGCGCCGCGTCGGCGTTGATGGTCACCGTCTGGCCCAGCACCGTGATCGTCCCGGCGGCCAGGTCGACGGCAGCGACGGAACCTTCGACTTCGGCGCTGACGCGAATCTTCGTCGCCACCAGGTTGCCGTCGTGCTCGACCTCGACGTGCTGGCCGATCTTCAGTTCGGCGGCTGCGACGGTGCCGTCGGCCTTTTCCTTGCCCGCGGCAACTTTGGCGTCGTCGATGCGCACGCCGTCAACGATCACGCTGCCGAATCCGGTGACGGTGCCCGATACGGTCGGCATGCCGAGCAGGACGGGGGCGGCGGGCGCGGCGGGCGCCGGTGCGGCTGGCGCACTGGCGCTCCCGCCGCCGCCGCAAGCGGCGAGTACGGCGGCAGCGCACGCGGCGCCGAGCAAAGTACGGGTCAAGGGCAGATTTTTCATGCGGTCTCCAGACAGGTGATCGGAACGGCCTCAACAGAGGCAGGCGATCATATATTGCCGTGTGGCAATATCATCTGTAAAGACAAACGCTGCAGGGTGTTGTTTTTGCGCAAGCGCGGCGTGGCTAACGGAGCCCGCTGGCCGGCGCCGCGGCTTCCGGCACGCCGAAAATCTGGCGGTAGCCGACGTACATCGCGCACTGCAGGAACAGCACGAACAAGAACCCCAGCCAGGTGATGGCGATGCGGCCGAACGTGTTCATGCCGAAGAACATCATCAGTACCGACGCCGACACCATGAGAATGCCGACCCAGGCCAGCAGCATGACCAGGAATACGCGCGCCGAGCGAAGCACCGCGAAAAAGCTGAAGAAGATGGCTTTCCCTGGGGGCATCCGCTGCCACAACACCAGCGGCGGCGCGAAGCACAGCGCGATCACCGTGGCCGTTTGCAGGAACCCGATCAGCAGCATGCCGAGCATGTCGGATAGCGCGACCACCGGCGGGTTGCCCGGATTGATCGCCTGCTTGAGGAATTCGTCGTCGATCAGCAGCCACGCGACCAGTTTCAGCACCATCGAGACGGCCAGGTAGGCCAGCCCGATCTTGCACAGGTCCTTGACCACGGTCTTGCGAAAGCCGGTCAGCAGCACGGCCGGCGTGACGCGCTGGTTATTCTCGATCAGCCGGCAGGCCTGCATGAACGCCATGCTGAGCGACGGAATCAGCACCGCGCCGGCAATCTGGCCGAGCACGGGGATGATGCCGACCACCAGGCTGAACAACACGTTGGCGAACAGCAGCGTGGTCAGCGCGCCCGGCTGCTTGCGAAACAGCCCCATGCCTTGCTTGAGCCAGCTCCAGCCTGCCTTTGCGGGAATCGCGCTCATGCCGGCAATTCCGGCGCCGCGGTGGCAATGCGTTCGCGCAGGATGCGTTCGAAATGGGCCGGATCGTGCGGCGTCAGGATTTCCGCCTGGCGCGGCAGGTACAGGTCGTACAGGCGCGACAGCCAGAAGCGCAGCGCGGCGGCGCGCAGCATCGCTTGCCAGCTGGCGCGCTCGGCGTCGGTGAACGGCCGCACTGCGTGGTAGGCGAGCAGCATCGCGTCCACGCGGGCAGGGTCGAGCTTGCCGTTGTCCTGGTCGATGCACCAGTCGTTGACGGTGACGGCCAGGTCGAACAGCCAGGTGTCGCAGCCGGCGAAATAGAAATCGAAGAAGCCGGTCAGGCGCTCGCCGTCGAACATGACGTTATTGCGGAACAGGTCGGCGTGCACCGGGCCGCGCGCCAGCTGGCGGTAGGCTTCGCTGGCGGCGACCTGCTGCTGGAACGCGATCTCGGCGCGCAGCAGCTCGGCATTGTCGGCCGACAGGAACGGCAGCACTTGGGGCGCCGTCGCGGTCCACCAGTCGAGGCCGCGCAGGTTCGGCTGGCTCATCGGGAAGTCGCGCGCGGCCAGGTGCATCCGCGCCACCATCGCGCCGACCGCGGCGCAGTGCACCGGCTGCGGGTCCATCTGCGAAGCGCCGTCGAGCTTGCTGACGATGGCGGCCGGCTTGCCGTGCAGCGGCACCACCAGCTCGCCCGCCTCGTTGGCCACCGGCGCCGGCACCAGCACGCCGCGCTCGGCCAGGTGGTGCATCAGCTTGAGGTAGAACGGCAGCTGGTCGAAGTCGAGGTTCTCGAAAATCGTCAGGACGAATTCGCCGCGCTCGGTGCTGATGAAAAAATTGCTGTTCTCGATGCCGGAGGCGATGCCCTTGATTGCCGTGGCTTGACCCAGGGGGAATTGCTCGATCCAGTGGGAGAGGTCGTCCAGGCTGACCGAGGTGAAAACTGCCATGTGCAAGCGAAAGGGAAAAGGAGTTGGGGGAGGGCGCCGGGGCGCCCGGGGGCAAGGCTTACTTGACGATCACGGGCGGCGGCGGCGCGGGCGCGAGCACCGGCGCTTCGGCCGCGGCGGCGGCCGCTTCCGCGTCGGTCTGCTTCTTCTTGCCGGAGAGGTCGAATTCGAGCACCTTCCACTGCGGCGGACGCAGCTTGCTGCCGGTCAGGTCGGCCTGGTCGTTCACCGAACCGGGCGTCGGCGCCTTCATCGTGTAGCTGCTCTTGCCGGTAGTCACCTGCACTTCGGTGACGCGGCCGCCTTCACGCTTCTCCGTCACCTTCTGCTTGCCGCGCTGCTGGGGCGTGATGGTGACCGGCTGGTCGCTGCCGTCCTCGATGCGCTCGAGCTTGGGCGGCGTGGCCGCGGGCGGTGTCTGCTGAGCCTGCTGGGCCTGGACCAAGCTGGCGTGCGCGAGCGTGCCGAGCAGCAAAAATTTCCAAACAGAAGTAGAGCGCGCCATGATGTTTTGCCTAGTCATTCGTTATATGCCATTGTAACAAATCGACACGACTGCCAGTGGAACGCGTCGAATTCGTCCCCATATGGAGAGCATACCGCGTTGCGAATTGTTGCGTTTTCTCCAAGCGGGATTCTGCGATAATGACAGCCGCTTCGCCGCCCCTGCGGCCCTCATCCATATCGAGCACTATGCAAAATACCCTGCTGTTAGTCGACGGTTCCAGTTACCTGTACCGCGCATTCCACGCCTTGCCGGACCTGCGCAGCCCGGACGGCCACCCGACCGGCGCGATGCACGGCATGGTCAACATGCTGCGCCGCCTGCGCGCCGATTACCCCGCGGCCTACATTGCCTGCGTGTTCGACGCCAAGGGCAAGACCTTCCGCGATGACATGTATCCCGACTACAAGGCCACGCGCGCGCCGATGCCCGACGACCTGCGCCAGCAGATCGAGCCGATCCACGAAGCCGTCAAGCACATGGGCTGGCCGATCCTGATGGTCGAAGGCGTGGAAGCGGACGACGTGATCGGCACCCTGTCGGTCGAAGCGTCCAAGCTCGGCATGAACACCATTGTCTCGACCGGCGACAAGGACCTGGCGCAGCTGGTCAACGACAAGGTCATGCTGATCAACACGATGACCAACGAGAAGCTCGACGAAGCGGGCGTGCTGGCCAAGTTCGGCGTGCCGCCGAACCGCATCATCGACTACCTGACCCTGATCGGCGACACCGTGGACAACATCCCCGGCGTGATGAAGTGCGGCCCGAAGACCGCGCTGAAATGGCTGGCGGCGCACGACAGTTTAGAGGGCGTGATGGAGAACCACGCGAAGATCACCGGCGCCGTTGGCGAGAACCTGCGCACGGCGCTCGCCTGGCTGCCGCAGGGCCGCGAGCTGATCACCGTGAAGTGCGACTGCGACCTGTCCGGGCACATGGTGTCGATCACCGAATCGCTGGTCGGCCAGCCGGAGAACCTCGAAGGCCTGAAGGACTTCTTCCAGCGCTACGGCTTCAAGACGCTGCTCAAGGAAATCGTCAACAGCCCGGACGCCGGCCGCCCGCAAGGCCCGGCGCCGACCTCGCCCGACCTGTTCGGCGAGCCGCAGCTGGTGCCGCTGATCCGCGGCGAGTACGAGACCGTCACCACGCAGGAACAGCTTGATAAATGGCTGGCGCTGATCGACGCGGCCGAACTGACTTCGGTGGACACCGAGACCACCTCGCTCGAGCCGATGACGGCGCAGATGGTGGGCATCTCACTGTCGGTCGAAGAAGGCAAGGGCGCCTACATCCCGCTGGCGCACCGCTACGCCGGCGTGCCGCAGCAGCTGCCGCGCGAGCTGGTGCTGGAGCAGATGAAGGCCTGGCTGGAAGACCCGGCCAAGCCGAAGGTTGGCCAGAACCTCAAGTACGACAGCCACATCTTCGCCAACCACGGCATTACGCTGCGCGGCATCGCGCACGACACGCTGCTGCAGTCCTACGTATTCGAGTCGCACAAGCCGCACGACATGGACAACATGGCGCTGCGCCACCTGGGCTACACCACCATCCCGTTCACCGAAGTGTGCGGCAAGGGTGCCGGCCAGATCTGCTTCGACCAGGTCGAGCTTGAGCGCGCGACCGAGTACGCGGGCGAGGATTCCGACATCACGCTGCGCCTGTATCACGCGATGAAGGATTCGGTCGAGAGCGATCCGAAGCTGGCCTTCATCTACCGCCAGATCGAGCTGCCGACGTCGGTGGTGCTGCAGAAGATCGAGCGCAACGGCGTGCTGATCGACGCCGCGCTGCTCGACGTGCAGTCGGCCGAACTGGGCAAGCGCATCATGGAGCTCGAGGCCAAGGCGCACGAACTGGCCGGCGGCCCGTTCAACCTCGGCTCGCCCAAGCAGATCGGCGAGATCTTCTTCGGCAAACTGGGACTGCCGGTGGTGAAGAAGACGCCGAGCGGCGCGCCATCGACCGACGAAGAAGTGCTGCAAAAGCTGGCCGAGGATTTTCCGCTGCCGAAGATCCTGCTCGAATACCGCGGCATGTCCAAGCTGAAGTCGACCTACACCGACAAGCTGCCGAAGATGGTCAACCGCGACACGGGCCGTGTGCACACCAACTACGCGCAGGCGGTGGCGGTGACGGGGCGGCTGTCGTCGAACGATCCGAACCTGCAGAACATCCCGGTTCGCACCGCGGAAGGGCGGCGCATCCGCGAAGCCTTCATCGCCGCGCCGGGCAACGTGATCGTGTCGGCCGACTACTCGCAGATCGAGCTGCGCATCATGGCGCACATCTCGGAAGACGCGGCCATGCTGCACGCCTTCGCCGAGGGCGAGGACATCCACCGCGCCACGGCCGCCGAGATCTTCGGCGTGGCGCCGGCGGACGTCGACAGCGAGCAGCGGCGCTACGCCAAGGTGATCAACTTCGGCCTGATCTACGGCATGAGCGCGTTCGGCCTGGCCACCAACCTGGGCGTCGAGCGCGCCGCGGCGCAGAGCTACATCGACAAATACTTCGCGCGCTTTTCGGGCGTGAAGCAGTACATGGACGACACGCGCATGCAGGCCAAGGCGCGCGGCTACGTCGAGACGGTGTTCGGGCGGCGCCTGTGGCTGCCGGAGATCAATTCGCCGAACGGTCCCCGCAGGCAGGGCGCCGAGCGGGCCGCGATCAACGCGCCGATGCAGGGCACGGCGGCCGACCTGATCAAGCTGGCGATGATCGCGGTGCAGGGCTGGATCGAGCAGGACAATCTGGGCACGCGCATGATCATGCAGGTGCACGACGAGCTGGTGCTCGAGGTGCCGGAAGCGGAGCTGGAACTGGTGAAAGTGAAGCTGCCGGCGCTGATGGCCGGCGTGGCCGAGCTGAAGGTGCCGCTGCTGGCCGAAGTGGGCATCGGCAAGAACTGGGAAGAGGCGCATTAAGTTGCCAACGGGGTTTGGTCCTGCGGACCTGACCCCATCCTGGTCGATGCCAGCGGATGCCGAAAAATGGGGTCAGGTCCGCAGGACCAGCCCCCTCCCCGAATATGCAAGATCTCGCATAATCTACCCCGGTATGCGCATTTAACAACGTTCCATGATCGTCTTGACAATGCCATCCTGTAATTGGTGTAAGCAGTCGTTTCAAGGTGTGTTGGCGCACCAATAGGTTGCCGTACGGATAGTAAGGTGTCATTACAGCTGTGTTTGGGTGGCTGATTTCAAGCTTTCACCGTACAACTATCAAAGGCAATCTTATGAACGCATCGACTTCCCGCATCGCCCTGTTCGCTTCCACCGCCATTGCCGCGGCAACCCTGGTCGCCTGCGGCGGCGGGGGCGGCACGACCGCCACGCCGGCGCCCACCGCCACCATGGGCACGCTGGGCGTTTCGATGACCGACGCGCCGGCCTGCGGTTTCGACGCGGTCAACGTCACCGTCAACAAGGTGCGCGTGCACCAGAGCTCCAGCGCGTCCGACACCGATTCCGGCTGGACCGACATCACGCTCTCGCCCGCCAAGAAGATCAACCTGCTGAACCTGTCCAATGGCGTGCTCGAATCGCTCGGCCAGACCACGCTGGCGCCCGGCCATTATTCGCAGCTGCGCCTTGTGCTCGACGCCAACAGCGGCAACGGCCTGGCCAACTCCGTCGTTGCCACCGGCAGCACCACCGAGACCTCGCTGACCACGCCAAGCGCGACCCAGAGCGGCATCAAGCTGGTCAACGAATTCGATGTCGTCGCCGGCCAGCGCGTTGACCTGGTGGTCGACTTCAACGCCTGCAAATCGGTGGTCACGACCGGCAACGGCAAGTACCTGCTCAAGCCGGTCGTCAAGGTCGTGCCGACCGCGATCAACGGCATCTCCGGCTTCATCAGCCCGGCGCTGCTGGCCAGCCACGTCAGCGTGTCGGCCCAGCAGAACGGCGCGATCGTCAGCTCCACCGTGCCGAGTTCGACCGGTGAATTCTTCCTGTCGCGCCTGACGCCGGGCAATTACGACGTCGTCATCACCGCCGACGACCGCGCCGCTTCCGTGGTCGCCGCGGTGCCGGTCGCCTCCATCAGCAGCACCACCGCGCTCAGCACGGCGGCAGCGCCGATCACCCTGGCCGCCAGCACCAGCGCTTCGATCGCGGGCGCCGTCACCATGACGCCGGCCAGCGCCACCGAGCCTGCCTACGTCGCGGCGAAGCAGTCGTTTGCCGCCGGCCCGACGGTCGTCATCAAGTACGCCGGCGCCGACCTGGCAACCGGCGCCTATACCCTGGCGAAGCTGCCGGTGGCCGCGCCGCAGTACACGGCCTACAGCGCGACCTTGCCGCTGGTGTTCAGCCAGAACCTGACCAGCACCCCGGGCGCCGGCAAGTACACAGTCGAGGCGTCGGCAACGGGCTACGCCACCAAGTCGATCACGCCGGTCGATGTTTCGGCAGCGAACCAGGCGAATGTGAATTTCGCGCTGATCCCGTAATCGGCCGTTTAGCAACACTTGCCAGCCCCGAAGAAAAGATTCTTTGGGGCTTTTTTTATTTCCCGGAGTATAGTTGCATTAAATAATTATTAATTATGGCTTTCTCGCAATTTCCTTTTGCTATGTGAGTTTGCGAACGGAAATGTTGGGACGAGTCTATAAGATCGAATCCGTGGCAGAGCTCGTTGCTGCGGCCGTAGCACGCTGCCCACTATTCGAATTCGAGGCTCACCATGAAAACCACGCTCCACAACTTTCGCCTGATCGCACTCACCACCATGGCCGCAGCCATCGTCACCGCATGCGGCGGAGGCGGAGGCGGCTCCAGCGGCGTCAGCGCGCCCGCGCCGGCGCCTGCACCAGCACCAGCACCAGCACCAGCCCCCGCGCCTGCGCCAGCACCCGCACCGGCCCCGGCGCCAGCGCCAGCGCCAACGCCGGCGCCCGACACCACCGTCCCGACCCCGCTTCCGGATCAGGCGCCTGTGCCGACGTGGACCTTCCCCGCGACGGACACCGGCTCGACGCCCGCCCCGGCTCCCGCACCGGCTCCTGCCCCGGCCCCGGCCCCGACGCCATTGCCAACCGTCCTGTTCGGCACCGTGAAATTCGGCGTGGTGGCGGAGCCGGCCTGCGGCTTCGATGCCGTCAACGTCACGGTCACCAAGGTGCGGTTCCACCCGAGCGCGACCGCCGCCCCGAGCGACCCGGGCTGGACCGAAATTCCGGTGCAGCCTGCGCGCCGCATCAACCTGGCGAACATGCGCAATGGCGCCCTCGAAGCCCTGGCCACCGCGGCCCTGACGCCGGGCCAGTACGGCCAGGCGCGCCTGGTGCTCGATCCGAACAACGCCCACGACACCACCAACAGCGTCGTGGTGACGGGCACCAGCACCGAAGTCCCGCTGCTGACCCAGGAGTCCGCGCCAGATGGCATCCTGATCGACGCGGGCTTCGACCTGGTCAACGGGCAGACCCTGAACCTGGTGGCCGATTTCGACGCCTGCCGCTCGGTGGTGCCGAAGGGCGGCCAGTACCTGCTGCGTCCGTACGTCAAGGCCGTGCAGACGGTCAAGAACGGCATCACCGGTTTCGTCGCCCCAAGCCTGCTCGGCGCCCATGCGCTGGTGACGGCGCAGCAAGGCGGCATCATCGTGCGCGCCACCGTGCCTGATCCGGTCACCGGCGAATTCTTCCTGTCGCGCCTGAGTCCCGGCAACTACGACGTGGTGATCACCGCCGACGGCCGCTCCGCCGCGGTGATCGCCGCGGTGCCGGTAGCGTCCGCGGTCAGCACGGTCGCGCTCAATGGCTCCGCCGCGCCGCTGACGCTGCAGGCCAGCGGCATCGGGCGGATCGACGCGAGCCTGTCGCTGATTCCGGCCAGCCAGGTGCAGCCGGCGTTCGGCAGCGCGATCCAGAGTTTCGCGTCGGGCCCGGTGGTGACGATCAACTACCGGATCGCCGACCTTGGCACGGGCTCGGTGCGCTTCGACAACATGCCGGTGGCGGCGCCGCTGCTGGCCCCGTACGCCGCCGGGCAGCCGCTCGCGTTCAGCGCCCAGACGGTCACGCCGGGCGTCGGCGTCTACACGGTCGCCGCGTCCGCGCCTGGCTACACCACCACGCGCACGCTGCCGTTGCCGACCGTCGGCAACTGATCCGGCCCCGGCCGGCGCGCGCCTCAGCGCCGGCCGGGGTTGCTGATGAGCGGGCCGCCGTGACGGCGCTGTGCAGTACAATGCCGAGTTGCCGTCATGGCAAACGCGCGTTCACGAGGCTTCAAAATCGACCCGATTCTCCTATCCATCCTGCTGGCGACGACCATCGCCGGCGTGTTTTCCATCACCGCCGCGGCGGTGTTTTCGTTCGCGCTGCTGTCGAAGATGGTCGAGCGCATGGTCAGCCTGTCGGTCGGCATCATGCTGTCGACGTCGCTGCTGCACGCGCTGCCGGAAGCGTTCGATTCGAAGGCCGATCCGCGCAGCTTGTTCGGCACTTTGCTGGCCGGCCTGCTGTGTTTTTTCATGCTCGAGAAACTGGCGATCCTGCGCCACTCGCACCATCACGAAGGCGACGGCCACCACCACGCGCACGGGCACGACGCGCGCGAGGCGGGCAAGGCGGGATGGATGATCCTGATCGGCGACGGCATGCACAACTTCACCGACGGCATCCTGATCGCCGCGGCCTTCCTGGCCAATCCGCAGCTCGGGCTGGTGACGGGGCTGGCGATCATCGCGCACGAGATCCCGCAGGAGATCGGCGACTTCATCGTGCTGCTCAATGCCGGCTTCACGCGCACGCGCGCCTACGTGTTCAACCTGCTGTGCAGCCTGATGGCGGTGGCGGGAGGATTGCTGGGCTACTTCACGCTGGACCGGGCCAGCGGGCTG
Organism: Massilia sp. R2A-15; assembly: GCF_030704305.1. Classification (NCBI taxonomy): domain Bacteria; kingdom Pseudomonadati; phylum Pseudomonadota; class Betaproteobacteria; order Burkholderiales; family Oxalobacteraceae; genus Massilia; species Massilia sp. R2A-15. The sequence goes on from NZ_CP131935.1 coordinate 275,677, forward strand.
ATACCGTATGTGCTGGTGTTTGCCGCGTCGGGCTTCATCTACATCGCGGTCAGCGACCTGATGCCGCAGATGCAGCGCCGCGCCACGGTGCGCGAATCGGTGCCGCAGGTGCTATTGATCGGCGCCGGAGTCCTGATCGTCCTGTTCCTGACGGGCGGGCACCGGGCCTAGCGCCGGGGTCTGGTCCTGCGGACCTGACCCCATCTTCAGCCGTGAATATCAAAATGGGGTCAGGTCCGCGGGACCAGACCCCAGCGGCTCAGGCTCCGGTGGCCACCGGCCGCGCCGGGTCTGCGCACCATTCGCTCCACGATCCCGGATACAGGGCGGCGCCCGGCATGCCCGCCACTTCCAGCGCGAGCAGGTTGTGGCAGGCCGTCACGCCCGAGCCGCACTGCATCACGGCCTTGGCCGGATCGGCGAACAGTGGCGCGAAATCGGCCTTCAGCTGCGCCGCATCCTTGAAGCGCCCGTCGGCCTGCAGATTGTCCTTGAAGAAGCGGTTCTTCGCGCCGGGAATATGCCCGCCCACCGGGTCGATGGTTTCATTCTCGCCGCGGAAGCGGTCCGGCGCGCGCGCATCGACCACCTGGCGCTCGCCCGTGCCGATGTTGGCCAGCACCTCGCCCGCAGTCACAGTGCGTACCAGCGGCTCGCGCTCGGCAAGCGAACCGCGCGCCTTCACCGGCGTGTCCGCCGACAGCGGCAGCCCCAGCGCCTGCCAGGCCGGCATCCCGCCATCGAGCACCGCGACGGCCGGGTGGCCGACCCAGCGCAGCAGCCACCACAGCCGCGCCGCGTACATGCCGCCATGCGCGTCGTAGGCCACCACCTGGGTGTCGTTGCCGACTCCCCACGAACGCAGCGTCTCGATCAGCGCGGCGCGCTCGGGCAGCGGATGGCGCCCGCGGAACTGGCCGTCGGCGCCGCGCTTTGCGCCCGACAGCGCATGCTCCATGTCGCCGAACACGGCGCCGGGAATATGCCCCGCAGCGTAGGCTTCGCGCCCGGCCTCGAGGTTCATCAGGTCGTGGCGGCAGTCGACCACGATGACTTTCGGGTCGTCGATGCGCGCTGCTAGTTCGCTGGCGGAAATCAGTGTGGTGTTCATGGCGTCCTCAGGTCTCGCTTGCAATCGGATCGGTCTTCTCGACCGCGGTGCCGCGGTCGGTGCTGCGGGTATTGTAATAGGTGACGGCCAGTCCGGACCCGAGGATCACGGCCATGCCGAGCCAGACGTGCCAGTCGAAGCGGTCGCCCCACAGCAGCATGCCCCAGACGCTGGAGAAGATGATGCCGGTGTACTGCAGGTTGGCCACCACCAGTGTCTTGCCGGTGCCGTAGGCGCGCGTCATCGCCATCTGCGCGAGCGTGGCCGACACGCCCATCGTCAACATCAGCGCGGCGCCGCGCAGGTCCAATGCGTGCCAGGTGACGACGGAAGGATCGACGACGGTGGTGGCGCTGCCCGCCAGGCCGGCCATCAGGTTCACCACCGAAAAATAGAACACCACGCGGTATTCGGGCTCGCCCAGTTGCGACAGCTTGCGCACCTGGAGGTAGGCCGCGGCCGACAGCATGCCGGAGCAGAGCGTGGTGATCGCGCCGAGCCACTGACGCGCTTCGAACGCCGGCTGCAGCACCAGGGTGACGCCAATGAAGGACAGCAGGATGGCGCCCACCAGCGGCCATTCGACGTGGTCCTTCGAATGCCACCAGCCGGCGCAGAACAGGAAGGCCGCCATCCAGATCGGCGACATGTAGTTGAGGGTGACGGCGGTCGCGAGCGGCAGCTTGGATATCCCGTAAAACCACAGCCACAGCGACAGCACGCCGACGAAGCCGCGCCAGAGATGATCCTTGATGTGCACCGTGCGCAAACTGCCGCCCTGGTGGCGCACCAGCAGCGACAGCATGACCACGCCGATCAGGCCGCGGTACATGACGATTTCGGAAATGGAGAAGGAGGCGGATGCCAGCTTGACGCACGCCCCCATCACGGAAAACAGGAAGGCGGCGGCCAGCATCCACATCGACGCCATCAGCTCTCCTGGCCGGCGATGTCGATATTGGCGCGGTACCACTCGTGGAAGTGCTGCATGCCGTCTTCCATCGGCGATTGGTACGGCCCGGTCTCGCTGACGCCGCGCTCCATCAGGATGCGGCGGCCGGCGTCCATGCGCAGGGCGATCTCGTCGTCCTCGACGCAGGTTTCCATGTACGCGGCGCGCTCGGCCTCGATGAATTCGCGCTCGAACAGCACGATCTCCTCGGGGTAGTAGAACTCGACGACGTTGCGCGTCTTTTGCGGGCCGTCCGGCCACAGGGTCGAGACGATCAGCACGTGCGGATACCACTCGACCATGATGTTCGGGTACAGCGTGAACCAGATCGCGCCGTTCTCGGGCGGCACGCCGCCGCGGAACTTGAGCACCTGCTCCTGCCACTTCTGGTAGATCGCCGAACCGGATTTCTGCAGGCCGCGGTTGACCCCGACCGTCTGCACCGAGTAGTCGCGGCCGAATTCCCAGCGCAGGTCGTCGCAGCTGACGAAGCCACCCAGGCCGGCGTGGAAGGGCTCGACGTGGTAGTCCTCCAGGTAGACCTCGATGAAGGTCTTCCAGTTGTAATTGCAGGTCTGGACTTCGACGTGGTCGAACATGTAGCCGGTAAAATCGAAATCCTTCGTCACCGACAGCTTCGACAGCTTTTCCATGACGTTGTAGCCGTTCTGCTCGAACAGCAGGCCGTTCCAGTTTTGCAGCGGCGTCTTGGCCAGGTGCAGGCACGGCGTCTCGGGGAAGTGCGGCGCGCCGATCAGCTCGCCCTTGAGGTCGTAGGTCCAGCGGTGCAGCGGGCAGACGATGTTGTCGGCGTTGCCGCGGCCATTGAACATCAGCGCCTGGCGGTGGCGGCAGACGTTGGACAGCACTTCGATGCCGTGCGGATTGCGCACCAGCATGCGGCCTTCTTTCTCGGACGCGAGCGTGGCAAAGTCGCCGACCTCGGGCACCATCAGTTCGTGGCCGACGTAGCGCGGCCCCGACTGGAACAATTGCTGTATCTCGCGCTTCAGGAGCGCGTCGTCAAAATAAACATCTACCGGAAGCTGCGCGTTCGGGCGCGCCAGCTTGGCGTGGGTAGCCAGATCGGACATCCCAACCCCCCTTTAATATATGCATCACGCAAAGAAGAGAAAGAATCCAAAGACCAGTATTTTTGGCTGCGGAATACGGTATTTCGGACAGAACCGGCGATTATACCGTGGAACGGGCTCTACAGTCTCGGATCGGCGCGGGAATGTGGTGCCGTGCGATGCAGGTATTGCAGCAAAAGCATCGTTTTCATTGGGACGCGACCGAGTACGATAAAATGTGCATTTGTGCGCATGCTGGCATAAGACCCACGCGTCATCACCGAAGCGGTGGATTGATCTAGAATAAAGAATTAGACTGGCCGCCGGCGCACAAGTTGCGCGCGGCCTTACGAATAAAGCATCTATGGCAAAGAAATTAACAGCGGACGACGCGGCGCCGGCGCCCGAATCGTTCGAGCAGGCGATGGCCGAGCTGGCGCAACTGGTGACCCAGATGGAGTCGGGCCAGCTGCCGCTCGAGGCATCGGTGGCCGCCTACGCGCGCGGCTCCGAGCTGGTCAAGTACTGTGCGGCCCAGCTCGAAAAAGTGGAATCCCAGGTCAAGGTGCTCGAAGGCGACATGCTCAAGCCGTTCGCCGCCGAAGGCATCGACGAGGGCGCGCAATGACGCTGTATGCTTCCTTCGAAGGCTGGATGCAGACGGTGCAGGTGCATGTCGAGGACGCGCTCGGCGAGTTCCTGCCGCAGCCCGATGTGGCGCCGGCCAAATTGCACGAAGCGATGCGCTACACGGTGCTCGGCGGCGGCAAGCGGGTGCGCCCGCTGCTGGTGTTCGCCGCCGGTGGCCTGTTCGGCGCCGAGACCGATGTATTGAAGCGCGCCGCGGCGGCGGTCGAAATGATCCACGCGTACTCGCTGGTTCACGACGACATGCCGTGCATGGATGACGACGCCCTGCGCCGCGGCAAGCCGACGGTGCACGTGGCCTACGACGAAGCGACCGCGCTGCTGGTGGGCGACGCGCTGCAGGCGCAGGCCTTCGACGTGCTGTCGCGCGACTACAGCCTGCCGCCGGGACGCCTGGTGTCGATGCTGCGCGTGCTGGCCGGCGCGTCCGGGTCGCTCGGCATGTGCGGCGGCCAGGCGATCGACCTCGATAGCGTTGGCCTGGCGCTGACGATCGAACAGCTCGAGCGCATGCACCAGCTGAAAACCGGCGCCTTGCTGCGCGCGTCCGTGATGCTGGGCGCGCTGGCCGGACGCGAAGTAACGGCCGACGAACGCGTTGCGCTGCACGCGTACGCGAACGCGATCGGCCTGGCGTTCCAGGTTGTGGACGACGTGCTCGATGCGACGGCGGATTCGGCCACGCTGGGCAAGACCGCCGGCAAGGACGCGGCGAACGGCAAGCCGACCTACGTGTCGATCCTCGGCCTGGAAGAGTCGCAGCAACTGGCGGAAAAATTGAGGCGTGAAGCGCATGAAGCGCTGGCGCCGTTTGGAGAAGGAGCACAGAGGTTGCGCCAGCTGGCGGACCTCATCGTGCAGCGGAAAGCGTAAATGAACTTGCTAGAAACAATCAACGAACCGGCCCAGCTGCGCAAGCTGGCGCGCACCCAGCTCACGCCGCTGGCGCACGAGCTGCGCCAGTACCTGCTCGAGTCGGTGTCGAAAACCGGCGGCCACCTGTCGTCCAACCTGGGCACGGTGGAGCTGTCGATCGCGCTGCACTACGTGTTCAACACGCCGCACGACCGCATCGTATGGGACGTCGGCCACCAGACTTATTCGCACAAGATCCTCACCGGACGGCGCGACCGCATGCACACGCTGCGCCAGTTCGCCGGCCTGTCGGGCTTCCCGAAGCGCGACGAGAGCGAGTACGACACCTTCGGCACCGCGCACTCGTCAACCTCCATTTCAGCGGCGCTCGGCATGGCGCAGGCGGCCAAGATCAAGGGCGAGCATCGCCACGCGATCGCCGTGATCGGCGACGGCTCGATGACGGCCGGGATGGCGTTCGAGGCGCTGAACAACGCCGGCGTGCAGGAAGACATTAACCTGCTCGTCATCCTGAATGACAACGACATGTCGATCTCGCCGCCGGTCGGCGCGCTGAACCGCTACCTGGCGCGCTTGATGTCGGGGCAGTTCTACGCGGCCGCCAAGACGGTCGGCAAATCGGTGCTGCCGTCGCCGGTGCGCGAGCTGGCCAAACGCCTGGAAGAACACGCCAAGGGCATGGTGGTTCCGGCCACGATGTTCGAGGAGTTCGGCTTCAACTACATCGGCCCGATCGACGGCCACGACCTCGAATCGCTGATTCCTACGCTGGAAAACATCAAGAAGCTCAAGGGCCCGCAGTTCCTGCACGTCGTCACCAAGAAGGGGCAGGGCTACAAGCTGGCCGAGGCCGAGCCTATCCTGTACCACGGCACCGGCAAGTTCAATCCGTCCGAAGGCATCAAGCCGCCGGCGGCAGCGGGCAAGGTCACCTACACCGAAGTGTTCGGCAACTGGCTGTGCGACATGGCGGCCGCCGACAAGCGCCTGGTCGGCATCACGCCGGCGATGCGCGAAGGTTCGGGCATGGTGCGCTTCGAGCAGCAGTACCCTGACCGCTACTTCGACGTCGGCATCGCCGAGCAGCATTCGGTGACCTTCGCCGGTGGCCTGGCGACCGAAGGCCTGAAGCCGGTGGTGGCGATCTACTCGACCTTCCTGCAGCGCGCCTACGACCAGCTGATCCACGACGTGGCGCTGCAAAACCTCGACGTGGTGTTCGCGCTCGACCGCGCGGGCCTGGTCGGCGCCGACGGTGCGACCCACGCCGGCAATTACGACCTGGCCTACCTGCGCTGCATCCCGAACATGGTGGTGATGGCGGCGTCGGACGAAAACGAATGCCGCCGCATGCTCACCACCGGCTTCCATTACAACGGACCGGCGGCGGTGCGCTATCCGCGTGGCGCCGGCATTGGTGCGGTCATCGAGAAGGAACTGACCTCGATCGAAATCGGCAAGGGCGAAATCAAGCGCCGCGGCGCCGGCGTGGCGATCCTGGCGTTCGGCTCGATGGTGGCGCCGAGCGTCAAGGCCGGCGAAGAGTTGAATGCGACCGTGGCCAACATGCGCTTCGTGAAGCCGCTCGACGTCGAGCTGGTGAAGCAGCTGGCGCGCGAGCACGACTACCTGGTGACGGTGGAAGAGGGCTGCGTGATGGGCGGCGCCGGTTCGGCCGTGGCTGAGGCGCTGGCCGCCGAGGGCATGGTCAAGCCGATCATGATGCTCGGTCTGCCGGACCAGTTCATCGACCATGGCGATCCGGCGGCACTGCTGGCCGGCGTCGGGCTCGACGCCAAGGGTATCGCCGCGTCGATTCGCCAGCGCTTTGCCGTGGCCGAGCCGCGGCTGGTCGTCAACAATAGCTAATGCAACATGGGGTCAGGTCCGCAGGACCAGACCCCGGCTTCGTGACGCGGCGCTTGCAGTATCGGGGTCTGGTCCTGCGGACCTGACCCCATCTTCGCTTTACCGCTTGCGCTCGTGCTGCCACAGCACGTCGCTGCCGCCGGCAAACCGGTTCAGCACCCGCGCCAGCACGAACATCAGATCCGACAGCCGGTTCACATACTGGCGCGGATGCTCGTTGATCTTCTCCGCCTTCCCCAGAGTGACGATGCTGCGCTCCGCGCGCCGGCACACGGTCCTGCACACGTGCGCGATCGACGCGGCGCGCGACCCCGCCGGCAGGATGAACTCCTTCAGTACCGGCAGGTCCGCGTTGTACTTCTCCAGCATCGCATCGAGCCGCACCACGTGCGCGTCCGTGATCAGCTGGAAGCCCGGGATGCACAGCTCGCCGCCAAGGTCGAACAGGTCGTGCTGGATCGTCACCAGTTCCTCGCGCAGGTCGGCCGGCATGTCCTCGCACAGCAGCAGCCCGACAAAGCTATTGAGTTCGTCCACATCGCCCAAGGTTGCGATGCGCGCGCTGTCCTTCTCGGTGCGGCTGCCGTCGCCCAGCCCGGTGGTGCCGTTGTCGCCCGTGCGCGTCGCGATTTTTGAAAGCCTGTTTCCCATGATTTTTTCCTTAAATCGAATAGGCCGAGGATACGGCAAAATGCCAATCCAGTACAATCGTCATATGTCCCAGTCACTCCCCATCGATCCCCAGCGCAGGCAACAGGTGGCGGCAGCCTTGCGCGCCGCGCTGCCCGAACGCTGCGTGCTGTCCGACCCCGAAGACACGCATCCCTACGAATGCGACGGCCTGGCGGCCTACCGCCAGCTGCCGATGGTCGTCACCTTGCCCGACTCCGAAGAGCAGGTGCTCACGATCCTCAACATCTGCCGCGAGCTGAAGGTGCCGATCGTGCCGCGCGGCGCCGGCACCGGCCTGTCCGGCGGCGCGCTGCCGCTGCACGACGGCGTGGTCATCTCCACCGCGCGCCTGAACCGCATCGTGCGGGTCGAGCCGTACGCGCGCACCGCCGTGGTCCAGCCGGGCGTGCGCAACCTCGCCATCTCGGAAGCGGCCGCGCCGCACGGCCTGTACTACGCGCCCGATCCGTCGTCGCAGATCGCCTGCACCATCGGCGGCAACGTGGCCGAAAACTCGGGCGGCGTGCACTGCCTCAAGTACGGCCTGACCGTGCACAACGTGCTGCGCGTGCGCGTGGCCACCATCGATGGCGACATCATCGAGCTTGGCGGCGAGGCGCTCGACGCGCCGGGCCTGGACCTGCTGGCGGTTTTCATCGGCTCCGAAGGCATGCTCGGCATCGTCACCGAAGTGACGGTCAAGCTGGTGCCCAAGCCGCAGTCGGCGCGGGTGATCATGGCCTCGTTCGACGACGTGGTCACCGGCGGCAACGCCGTGGCCAGCGTGATCGCGGCCGGCATCATTCCCGCGGGCCTGGAGATGATGGACCGCACCTCGTCGCGCATGGTCGAGCCTTTCGTGAAGGCCGGCTATGACATCGACGCCGCCGCGATCCTGCTGTGCGAGGCCGACGGCACCCAGCTTGAAGTGGATGAGGAAATCGAGCGCATGACCGCGGTGCTGGAAGCGGCCGGCGCCAGCGCGATCCAGGTGTCGCAGACCGAAGCGGAGCGCATGAAATTCTGGTCCGGCCGCAAGAACGCCTTCCCGGCGGCCGGCCGCATCTCGCCCGACTACTACTGCATGGACGGCACCATACCGCGCAAGAAGCTGGCCCAGGTCCTGACCGGCATCGAACTGATGGAAGCCGAATACGGCCTGCGCTGCGCCAACGTGTTCCACGCGGGCGACGGCAACCTGCACCCGCTGATCCTGTTCGACGCGAACCAGCCGGGCGAATTCGCGCGCGCCGAGGCGTTCGGCGCGGCCATCCTCGCGCTGTGCGTGGAAGTCGGCGGCACCATCACCGGCGAACACGGCGTGGGCAAGGAAAAGATCGATTCGATGTGCATCCAGTTCGGCAGGGCGGAGCTGGACGCGTTCTTCGCGGTGAAGCGCGCCTTCGATGTGCCGTTCCTGCTTAATCCCGACAAGGCCATCCCGACCCTGAACCGTTGCGCCGAATTCGGCAAGATGCGGGTCAGCGCCGGCCTGCTGCCGTTTGCGGACTTGCCGCGATTCTGACGAGGACATGACAGTGCAGCACATCGAACAATTCAGGGACCGGATCCTCGCGGCCGCGGCCGACAAGCGCAGCCTGCGCATTCGCGGCGGCGGCACCAAGGACTGGTACGGCCAGGCGCTGGATGGCGACATCCTCGATACCCGCGCGTTTTCCGGCATCGTCGACTACGAGCCGACCGAGCTGGTGATCACCGCGCGCAGCGGCACGCCGCTCGCCGAGATCGAGGCGGTGCTGGCCGAGCGCAACCAGATGCTCGCCTTCGAGCCGCCGCACTTCGGCGCCGGCGCCACGTTCGGCGGCGCGATTGCGGCCGGACTTTCGGGGCCGCGGCGCGCCACCAGCGGGGCGGTGCGCGACTTCGTGCTGGGCGCGGTAATGATGGACGGTCGCGGCGAGATGCTCACCTTCGGCGGCCAGGTCATGAAGAACGTCGCCGGCTACGACGTCTCTCGCCTGCTGGCCGGCTCCATGGGCACGCTGGGCCTGATGCTGCAGCATTCGATCAAGGTGTTGCCGCGCGCGGTGCGAGAGGCGACGCTGCGATTCGAAATGAGCGAGATCGACGCCATCCGGCGCCTGAACGAGTGGGGCGGCCAGCCGTTGCCGATATCCGCGAGCTGCTGGCACGATGGCCAGCTGACCGTGCGCCTCGAGGGCGCCCAGGCTGCGGTGGACGCGGCGGTGCGCGAGTTTGGCGGCGAAGCCGTTGTTGACGGTCCCGCGTTCTGGGCCAGCCTGCGCGAGCAGGAGCATGCGTTCTTTGACGGCGCGGATAGCCTGTGGCGCCTGTCGGTGCCATCGACCACCGGCGCCATCATCCTCAAGGGCGAGCAGCTGATCGAGTGGGGCGGCGCGCAGCGCTGGCTCAAGGGCAGCGGCTCGGCGCAGGACATCCGTAAAGCCGTCGCCGCGGTCGGCGGCCACGCCACGCTGTTCCGCGGCGGCGACAAGAGCGTTGGCGTGTTCCAGCCGCTGGCGCCGGCCATCGCAAAAATCCACGAGCGTCTCAAGGCGGCATTCGACCCGTCGAACGTATTCAATCCCGGACGGATGTACTGATGCAAACCAATCTCGCCGACTTCATCAAAGGCACCGCCGAAGGCAACGAGGCCGAAGCGATTCTGGGCGCCTGCGTGCACTGCGGCTTCTGCACCGCGACCTGCCCGACCTACCAGATCCTGGGCGACGAACTCGATGGCCCGCGCGGCCGTATTTACTTGATTAAGCAAGTACTTGAGGGCGCCGAGCCGACCCGCAAGACCCAGCTGCACCTGGACCGCTGCCTGACCTGCCGCAATTGCGAGTCGACCTGTCCGTCGGGCGTGAAGTACGGGCGGCTGGTGGACATCGGCCGCAAGGTGGTCGAGCAGCGCGTCGCGCGTCCGCTCGGCGAGCGCATCACGCGCACGCTGTTGAAAGAGACGCTGCCGCGCGAATGGATCTTCAAGCCGGCGTTCAAGGCCGGCCAGATGGTGCGCCCGCTGCTGTCCGAGAACCTGCAGGACAAGCTGCCGCCGACGCCCGATGCGGGTGTGTGGCCATCGCGCGTCCACGCACGCAAGATGCTGGTGCTGGATGGCTGCGTGCAGCCGTCGATGGCGCCGAACATCAACAGCGCCACCGCGCGCGTGCTCGATGCGGTCGGCGTGCAGCTGCTGGTGGCGCCAAAGGCCGGTTGCTGCGGCGCGCTGCGCTTCCACCTGAACGACCAGGAGGCGGGGCTGGACGACATGCGCCGCAATATCGACGCGTGGTGGCCGATGGTGGACCAGGTCGAGGCGATCGTGATGACCGCGTCGGGCTGCGGCGTGACGGTCAAGGAATACGGCCATCTGCTGGCGCACGACAGCGCGTATGCCGAGAAGGCGGCGCGCATTTCGGCGCTGACGCGCGACCTGTCGGAAATCATGCCGCAGTTCGAGGCGGAGCTGGGCGCGAAACTAAAAGGAAAAATCGGCAAACGTGTAGCCTACCATCCGCCCTGCACGCTGCAGCACGGCCAGCAGATCCGCGGCAAGGTCGAAGGCGTGCTGCGCGCGGCGGGCGTGGACGTCACGCTGTGCGCCGACAGCCATCTGTGCTGCGGTTCGGCCGGCACCTATTCGATGCTGCAGCCGGAGCTGTCGCACGAACTGCGCGACCGCAAGCTGGCCAATCTCACCGCGACCGGCGCCGACGAAATCGTCTCGGCCAACATCGGCTGCCTGACCCACCTGCAGTCGGGAACCGACATCCCGGTCACGCACTGGATCGAACTGATCGACCGCGCACTGGCGTGAAAATCAAAATGGGGTCTGGTCCTGCGACCTGACCCCATCTTCAGTTGGTGACTTTGGGCGCGATGGCGGCCAGCGCCTGCTTCAGCAAGGTTGTATCGACCGGCTTGGTCAGGTGGTGGTCGATGCCCGCATGGACCGAGTGCTCGCGGTCGTTCTTGCTGCCGTAGCCGGTCACGGCGATCATCGATGCATCGCGCGTCTCCGGCAGCGCGCGCAGGCGGCGCGCCAGTTCGTAGCCGCTCATGTCCGGCAGGCCCACGTCGAGCAGGCAGGCGTCGGGACGGATCGCGGCCGCGCTGTCGATCGCATCCTGCCCGGCGAAAGCGATGTGAATTTCGTGACCGTCGGCCCCCAGGACCATCCCCAGCGTTTCCGCGGCGTCGCGGTTGTCATCGACGATCAGCAGGCGCAGCCGCGAGCCTGCGGGAACGCGCGCCGCTTCGTCGTTCGACACGGCGGGGCCCGCTGCCAGCAACGGCAATCTGACTTCGAATTCGCTTCCCATTCCCTTGCCGGCACTATGTCCGGTGACCGAGCCATCGTGACGATCGACCAGGCTCTTGACCAGCGCAAGGCCGAGACCGAGGCCACCGGTGGTGCGGTCCGATGAACGGGCCGCTTGCGAGAACAGTTCGAACGCATTTTCCAGCGTAGCCGAATCCATGCCGATGCCGTCGTCCTTGACGCTGATGTGCGCGAAACCGCCTTTGCAGCGCAGGCGCAGCGCGATATTGCCCCCGCGCGGCGTGTATTTCGCCGCGTTGTTGAGCAAGTTGGCCAGCACCTGCACCAGTCGCTTGTCGTCGCCCAGCGCGAACGCTTGCGCGGGATCGAGCTGCACGCTGAAGTGGTGCTGATTCTGTTCGATCATCGGGCGTGCCTGTTCGACCGCATCGGCGATCACGCGCTTCAGGTCGAGGCGCATCATCGACAGTGTCACCAGCCCCTGGGTGACGCGCGAGACGTCGAGCAGGTCGTCGAGCAGGCGGTTCATGTGGCGCGCCTGGCGGTCGATGATGGTGCCGGCCTTGAGGGTGAGGGCGGCATCGGCCCGGCCCAGCGTGAGGATTTGCGCCGCCGCGCTGATTGGCGCGAGCGGGTTGCGCAGTTCGTGCGCCAGCATCGCAAGGAATTCATCTTTGCGCTGGCTCGCTTCCTTCAGCTCTTCGGTCGTGCGCATACGGTCGGTGATGTCGGAGACGATTCCGATCATGCGGTCCGGCCGATCGGCCGAGCGATAGCGGCTGCCATGCACGCTGATCCAGTGGATGCTGTTGTCGTTCCAGATGATGCGCGCCTCGAACCGCAGCGGCCGATCGTTTTTGAGCGCTTCGTGGAATGCAGCTTCGACGAGCGCGCGATCCTGCGGATGGACGTGCCCGAGCATAATGTCGACACTCCATTCGGACGCGCCGTCCGGGTAGCCGAAGCACTGGTCGTGACGCAGCGTACGCGTGGCGGCGAGCGATTCAAGGTCGAGGTCCCATTCGCCAATTTCGGTCGCCTCGAGCGTAAATTGCAGGCGGGCCGCCAGTTCGAGCTGCGCTTCGACCGCGCGGCGCACTTCGGAAATGTCGCGCGAAACCGCCAGCAGACGCTCCACATGGCCATCGCCATTGCGGATCGGCGTGACCAGGACGTCCCACCATTTCGGTGTGCCTCTGGCGGTCGGGCAGAACGCATTGAAGTGTCCTTCCTCGCCCGCCAGCGCGCGCTCCATCGCGGTCTGCACCTTGGAGCGCGTGGCGTCTGGCCACAGCACTGGCCACTTGTGGCCAAGCACATTGGAGAAATCGTCGATCTCCATGGCGCACATGCCATTGCGGTTCATCGCCAGCAGCGCGCCATCGAGACCCATGATCTTGATGCAGTCAGGGCTTTGCTCGAACGCCCAGTCCATGTTGACGGCACCGTCGGTAATCGATCGGTCCCGCGGGTCCTGCAATGATGGCGAATCCATGTCTGCTGCGCGCTCTGCTGAAAGAATGAGCAGCGATGATACCCTAACGCCGGCGATGCCGACGCACAGGGAGCAATTCAGGCCGAAAGCAGTTTTTCGATATCGCCGGTCAGTTCGGCCGGCGCGGTCGAAGGGGCGTAGCGCTTGTACACTTTGCCGTCTTTACCGACGAGGAATTTGGTGAAGTTCCACTTGATCGCTTCGGTGCCCAACAGTCCCGGCGCTTCCTTTTTGAGCTGCTTGAACAGCGGGTGCGCGTCGTCGCCGTTGACGTCGATCTTGGAAAACAGCGGAAAGGTCACGCCGTAGTTCTTCTCGCAGAAGGCGCCGATTTCTTCTTCGGTGCCTTTCTCCTGCGCGCCGAACTGGTTGCACGGGAAGCCGAGCACGACGACGCCCTTGTCGCTGAACTGCTTGTAGACTTCCTCGAGCCCCTTGTACTGGGGCGTGAAGCCACACGCGCTGGCGGTGTTGACGATTAAGAGAACCTTGCCCTTGTACTGCGCCAGATCCACGGGCGCGCCGGCCAGGCTGGTGGCCGAGTAGTCGAAAATGTTCATGGTCGGAGGATCCCAGGTGGTGCGTGACGGGGAAGCAGGGCGCGGTTTTTCGTGTCCTTGCCAAGCGATTCTAGCGCAAGGCCGGCGATCAGATCGAAAATGGGGTCAGGTCCGCGGGACCAGACCCCGATGCTGCCGATGTCCGGGTCAGACGATCCCCAGGTGTTGTGTGCCGGCGGACAGGTCGCGGTTTTTCGCGTCCTTGCCTTCCAATTTTATCGCAAGGCGTAAATCGTTGACCGAGTCGGCATTGCGCAGCGCGTCTTCATAGCTGATCTTGTCGGCCTCGTGCAGGTCGAACAGCGCCTGGTCGAAAGTCTGCATGCCCAGCTCGCGCGACTTCTTCATGATCTCCTTGATCTCGTGCACCTGGCCCTTGAAGATCAGGTCGGAGATCAGCGGCGAATTGAGCATGATTTCGATCGCCACCACGCGGCCCTTGGACTCCTTGCGCGGAATCAGGCGCTGCGACACCATGCCCTTCAGGTTCAGCGACAAATCCATCAGCAGCTGCGCGCGGCGCTCTTCCGGGAAGAAGTTGATGATGCGGTCGATTGCCTGGTTAGAGCTGTTGGCGTGCAGGGTGGCCAGGCACAGGTGGCCGGTTTCGGCAAACGCGATCGCATGCTCCATCGTTTCGCGGTCGCGGATCTCGCCGATCTGGATCACGTCGGGCGCCTGGCGCAGCGAGTTTTTCAGCGCCGCCTCGAAGCTGTCGGTGTCCACGCCCACTTCGCGCTGCGTGATCACGCAGTTCTTGTGCGGGTGGACGTATTCGACCGGGTCTTCGATGGTGATGATGTGGCCGTGGCTGTTCTCGTTGCGGTAGCCGACCATCGCCGCCATCGTCGTCGATTTGCCCGAGCCGGTCGCGCCGACCATGATCACCAGGCCGCGCTTGGCCATGATAATGTCGGCCAGCACCGGCGGCAGCTCGAGGTCTTCGAGTTTCGGGATCGTGGTGGTGATCACGCGCAGCACCATGCCCACGCAGCTCATTTGCACGAAGGCCGAAACGCGGAAGCGTCCCAGGTCGCCCGGGCTGATGGCGAAATTCGCTTCCTTGGTCAGTTCGAAGCCGGCGGTCTGCTTGTCGTTCATGATCGAGCGGGCCAGGTCGGCGGTGTGCGCCGCGGTCAGCGCCTGGCTCGACACCGGCGTCACTTTGCCGTCGATCTTGATCGCCGGCGGGAAGCCCGCGGTGATGAACAGGTCCGAGCCGCCCTTGCTGGTCATCAGCCGGAGCAGGTCGAACATGAATTTTGAAGCCTGATCGCGTTCCATGATCGTTCCTGAAAATTAGCCGGGGAAGTTATCCGGCGTCTTGGCGGCGTTACGCGCGGCGCCAAGCGAGATGATATTACGCTTGACCAGGTCGGTCAGGTTCTGGTCCAGCGTCTGCATGCCGACGTTGCTGCCGGTCTGGATCGCCGAATACATCTGCGCGATCTTCGCTTCGCGGATCAGGTTGCGGATCGCCGGCGTGCCGATCATGATCTCGTGCGCGGCCACGCGGCCGGAGCCGTCCTTGGTCTTCAGCAGGGTCTGCGAGACCACCGCCTGCAGCGATTCGGACAGCATCGCGCGCACCATTTCCTTTTCGTCGGCCGGGAACACGTCGACGATACGATCGATGGTCTTGGCCGCCGACGAGGTATGCAGCGTGCCGAATACCAGGTGGCCGGTTTCGGCGGCCGACAGGGCAAGCCGGATGGTTTCCAGGTCGCGCAATTCGCCGACCAGGATGCAGTCCGGGTCTTCACGCAGCGCCGAGCGCAGCGCGTTGTTGAACGACAGCGTGTGCGGGCCGACTTCGCGCTGGTTGATCAGGCACTTCTTCGAGTCGTGCACGAATTCGATCGGGTCCTCGATGGTGAGGATGTGGCCGTACTCGTTTTCGTTGAGGTGATTGACCATCGCCGCCAGCGTGGTCGATTTGCCCGAGCCGGTCGGGCCGGTCACGAGCACCAGGCCACGCGGCTTCATCGCCAGTTCGGCGAAAATCTTCGGCGCGTTCAGGTCTTCGAGCGACAGGATCTTCGACGGAATCGTGCGCAGCACGGCGGCGGCGCCGCGTTC
Source organism: Massilia sp. R2A-15 (assembly GCF_030704305.1). NCBI lineage: Bacteria > Pseudomonadati > Pseudomonadota > Betaproteobacteria > Burkholderiales > Oxalobacteraceae > Massilia > Massilia sp. R2A-15. Next base: position 291,282 of record NZ_CP131935.1, read on the forward strand.
CTGGTTGAAGGCGTTGACGCGAAAGCGCGCCAGGCCCGGGATGGCGAACGAGAAGTCGCATTCGAGCACTTCCTCGTATTGCTTGCGCTGGCCGTCGTTCATGATGTCATAGATCATGCCGTGCACGTCCTTATGCTCGAGCGGCGGCAGGTTGATGCGGCGCACGTCGCCGTGCACGCGGATCATCGGCGGCAGGCCGGACGACAGGTGCAGGTCGGAAGCCTTGTTCTTGACGGAGAAAGCGAGTAATTCGGAGATGTCCATTTATAATCCCTGTGCCGTGGAGGGGCGCGTGTTGCAAGTATGCGCGTGTTGCACCGACTCGGACCGCTATTAATTGCCCGCTGACAAGATTATGTCCACAATCGCCCACAAACTGCAAGCTGTCGATGAGACAATCCAGGCCGCGATCAAGGCCTCCGGGCGCGCTCCGGGAACGGTGCAACTGCTCGCCGTGTCCAAGACTTTTCCGGCCGGCGCCGTGCTCGAAGCGGTGGCTGCCGGCCAGCGCGCGTTCGGCGAAAACTACCTGCAGGAAGGGATCGACAAGATCGCCGCGGTTGGCGCCGCGCTGCCGGGCGAAGCCATCGAATGGCATTTCATCGGGCCGATCCAGAGCAACAAGACGCGACCGATCGCGGCCAGCTTCGCCTGGGTGCACACGGTCGAGCGCCTGAAGATCGCCCAGCGGCTGTCCGAGCAGCGGCCGGATGACCTTCCGCCGCTGAACATCTGTTTGCAAGTGAACATCAGCGGCGAGGCCAGCAAAAGCGGCGCCACGCCCGAAGAACTGCCCGAACTGGCGCGCCAGGTGGCGGCGCTGTCGCGCCTGAAACTGCGCGGACTGATGGCCATTCCCGAACCGGAAACTGACGTGTCAAAACAACGGGCGGCGTTCGCGCGGGTACGCATGTTGTTCGATCAGCTACGCGCCGACGGATTCGACCTCGACACGCTGTCGATGGGGATGTCGGCGGACCTCGAGGCGGCGATCGCGGAAGGCGCCACTATCGTGCGCGTCGGCAGCGCCATTTTCGGCGCGCGCAATTACGACAACAAGGACAAGGCATGAAGATCACGTTCATCGGCGGCGGCAACATGGCGTCGGCGCTCATCGCCGGCCTGGCGGGACAGCTCACCGCGGGCGAAAACATTCACGTTGTCGATCCGAACCCTGAACAGCTGACGCGGCTGAAGGACAGCTACGGCGTCAGCACAGCCACCGAGATCGGGCCGAAGGCCGGCGCCAGCGACGTGATCGTGCTGGCGGTGAAGCCGCAGCAGATGCGCGAAGTGGCGGCGCAGTTGATGCCGCAACTGGCCGAGGCGCAGCCGCTGCTGCTGTCGATCGCGGCCGGCATCCGCGGCGCCGACCTGTCGCGCTGGCTGGGCGGCTACGGCGCGATCGTGCGCACGATGCCCAACACGCCGGCGCTGATCGGGCAGGGCATCACCGGCATGGTGGCGATGGCCGGGGTGAGCGACGCGCAGAAGGCGGCGGCCGGCGACATCATGCGCGCGGTGGGCGCGACCGTGTGGCTGGACGACGAGGCGCTGATCGATCCGGTGACGGCGGTGTCGGGCAGCGGGCCGGCGTATGTGTTTTACTTTATCGAGGCGATGCAGCAGGCGGCCGAGGAGCTGGGATTGTCGGCGGAGCAGGGCAAGCAGCTGGCGCTGGCGACCTTTGTCGGCGCATCGCAGCTGGCGGCGCAGTCGGCAGATGAGGTGGCGGTGCTGCGCGAGCGGGTGACGTCGAAGGGCGGCACGACCTATGCGGCTATCACCAGCATGGAGCAGGCCGGGGTGAAGCAGGCGATTGTCGATGCGGTCAAGGCGGCGGCGGCGCGCGGGCGGGAATTGGGCGAGCAGCTCGGCGCAGATTAAAGGTTGTCGTTCCTGCGGAGGCAGGAACCCATACTGAGCCAGAGATATTCAGCATGGGTTCCTGCCTCCGCAGGAACGACGTGCTAACGGCGCAGCATCGGCAGTACTTTTTTCACCAGTTTCCACAAACTCAAGCCAGCGGTCAGCATCGGCATCGCACGCCCCGAGCGGGTGGCGATCATCCCCAGCACGACGCCGGCAATCGTCATCGGCAGCTTGAACCCCGTCCCGGAACTGACCGGCTGCAGCAGCGCCCGCACTTCCGCGGCCGCATCGACCCGCTGGCGCGCGCACTGCGCGATCAGCGCGGCCTGTCTTTCACTGGTGGTCATGGGCGTGCCTTTCCGCGCTGAGGAACTCGAGATCCTTGCGCAGTTCGCCAATCGTGGCCGACAGCAGCGCCGGCTGCGCCTTCATCCCCGAGCGCACCTTGAGCCCGACCGCCAGCGCCGACAGTGCGAACACCGCGGCCAGGCCAAGCACCGCGCCGATGCGGTGCGTGTCCCAGAACAGGATGATGACGAACAGGGCGCCCATCACGATCGCGATCGCGGCCAGGAACAGCGCCAGCATCGACATCAGCAGGTAGCCGAGCCAGCGCTGCGACTGCTCCTCCATCTCCACCGACGCCAGCTCGAGGCGCGTCTGGACCATGGCGACGAGGGTGGTCGCGATCCTCCCGACCGCTGCGCCGATCGCCATCGATCAGCGGGTGCCGCGCGAGATCGCCACGCCGAGCAGCAGCCCGACGGTGGCGCCGATCGCGACCGATTTCCATGGATTCTCGTGCACGTATTCGTCGGTCGCCTTGGCCGCTTCCTTGGTCTTCTCGACAGCCAGTTCCTGGTAGTGGACCAGGTCGGCCTTGGCGCTGGAGATGGTGCGCTCGAATTTTTCCTTGGCCGCCTTCAGGTCCTCGCCGGTCAGCGAGCTGTTGCGGATCCAGCTTTCGGCGTCATGGATCACCGATTTCAGGTCGTTCATCAGTTGGTCGCGCGCGCCGGTCTGGGTAGGGATTTTTTCCATCATGGGATAGCCTCGTAAGTTCGTTATTGTTGGACGGACGATGCCGTGTCATTGGGACAATATTATCCTAATGCATAGTCTAACGCGACTCCAGCAAAAAGGGCCGCACCCAACCAATTGTTGTGGCGGAAGGCGGCGAAACAGCGCATCCGGTCGCGGCCGCGAATCAGGGTGTAGTGGTACAGGGCGATGGCCGCGGCCACGGCGACGCCGGCGACGAACCACCAGCGCAGGCCGAGCAGCCAGCCGCAGGCCAGGTCGATCGCCAGCGCGGCGCCGTAGCACAGCATGACGGCGGCGACGTCGAAGCGGCCGAAGGTGATGGCCGAGGTTCGGATGCCGATCTTCAGGTCGTCGTCGCGGTCGACCATGGCGTATTCGGTGTCGTAGGCGACGGCCCAGAACACGTTGGCCACCAGCAGCGACCAGGCCACGGCCGGCACCTGGTTCTGCACCGCGGCGAAGGCCATCGGAATGCCGAAGCCGAAGGCAATGCCGAGGTAGGCCTGCGGGATTGCGAAGAAGCGCTTGAAGTAGGGATAGCTGCCGGCGATGATGACGGCGGCGACCGACAGTTGCTTGGTCAGCGCGTTCAGCGGCAGGATCAGCAGGAAGGAGATCACGGCCAGCGCGGCAGCGATCGCGAGTGCTTCCCACGGCGCGATCTTGCCGCTGGTGAGCGGGCGTTCGGCGGTGCGCTTGACGTGCTTGTCGAAGTCGCGGTCGGCGTAATCGTTGATGGCGCAGCCGGCCGAGCGCATCAGGGCGGTGCCGACGGTGAAGATCAGCAGCAGCCTGATGTCGGGGAGGCCGTCCGAGGCCAGCCACAGCGCGATCAGCGTGGGCCACAGCAGCAGCAGGATGCCGATCGGCTTGTCGGCGCGGATCAGTTTGAAGTACAGGGCCAGCTTGGTCATTGGTACGGATGAGAATGGGCGATGGCCCGAATTCTACCGGGTTTGCAAGTTGGCATGCCTACAGAAAATGGGGTCAGGTCCGCCGGACCTGACCCCGGGGTTGTACACGCTCGTAGAAAATCACGCCATCCCGTTCGATCTGATGGCGCAATGCTGGATGATCGAGCGCCGAGAAGATGGAAAGATCGATCATCCACGGCAGCAGCAGATCGTCTAGTTCATCCATCAGGCGCAGCAAGGTTCGGTGCGTGAGCTGTTCGCCCTGAAGCGTCAGGTCGATGTCGGAACTGTTCTTGAAGGTGCCGCGCGCGCGCGACCCGTACAGCTTCGCCTGTTCGACTTCCGGATGACGCGCCAACGCCAATCGGATTTTTTCAATCGCAGCGTCTGGCAATCCGAAGTCCATCACTTGTCCTCGCCATTGGCTATCTTCGTCATGGTTTCAGCCAACGCCTGGAAAGCAGGGTAGAAGCGCGTCAGGATATCGGCGGCGATCCGGTTAGCCAAATCCAGTTGATAGGTATGGGAACTGAGATTGTGATCCTTGATCATGTCCATCCAGGTCTCGCCGTCCGCGATCAGGTCATTCTTGAAAGCCGTACGGATGGCGTCGCGAGAGCCGATCAGGCCGGAGACCCCTTGTTCCTCCAGAAAATCCTTCAGCATGTTCCACGCGAGTTCGTGCGTGAACTCGAAGCCTTGGATCAAACCCTGCTGCTCCAGCTCCGACAGCGGACGTTGTTGCGCCAGGGCGGCCGCTTTGTCCAGGGTCGCCAGTGCGCGTCGATAGTTGTCGAAGCGCTGCTTCCAACGTGATTCCTGATTCATGGTTCGCTCCGAACGATCAAGCGGCGGCCGCTTCAGGCGCCACCATCTCCACGCCCGGCAGGTCGCACTGCGCCACTGCATCGCAGATCGCGTCGATCGCCGCGCGCCGCGTGAAGCTCTTGCGCCAGACGATCACCACGCGGCGCGACGGCACCGGCGCGCTGAACGGCACAAAACTGAGCATGCCGTTCCTGTCCTTCATGTCCGGCACCGACGCGCGCGGCAGCACGGTCAGGCCGATGCCGCTGGCGACCATGTGGCGGATCGTCTCGAGCGACGAGCCTTCGAAAGTGCGCTGCATGCCGTTGCCCGGCGCGGAGAAGCGCGCCATCTCCGGACACACCTCCAGCACCTGGTCGCGGAAGCAGTGGCCATTGCCCAGCAAGAGCATGGTTTCCGATTTCAGGTCTTCGGCCGCGACGGTCTTGCGGCCGGCCCACGGATGATGCTTCGGCGTGGCGACCACGAACGGCTCGTCGTACAGCGTCTGCATCGCCATGCCGTGCTCGGGCAGCGGCAGCGCCATGATGGCCGCGTCGAGCTCGCCCTGGCGCAGCAGTTCGAGCAGGCGCACGGTGAAATTCTCCTGCAGCACCAGCGGCATCTGCGGCACGTTCTCGATCAGGTTCTTCACCAGCGGCGGCAGCAGGTAGGGGCCGATCGTGTAGATCACGCCGAGGCGCAGCGGCCCGGCCAGCGGATCCTTGTTCTGCTTGGCCAGCTCCTTGATCGCCGCGGTCTGCTCGAGCACGCGCTCGGCCTGGGCGATGATCTGTGCGCCGAGCGGCGTGACCGACACCTCGGCGCCGCCGCGTTCGAACAGCACGACGCCCAACTCGTCTTCGAGCTTCTTGATGGCGACGGACAAGGTGGGCTGGGCGACGTAGCACGCCTCGGCGGCATGCCCGAAATGTCTCGCACGCGCGACGGCAACGATATATTTCAGTTCGGTCAGGGTCATGGTTGGATTGAACCTTCAAGAGGAGAAAGGCGCCAATGACTCCATATTGACAGATAGTTGCTTTTTAGTCAGCAAAGAATTTATATTTTACCGGAAGGCCAGTCGATATAATTGCCCCGAAGGCGGTTTGTTCGCCGCTGCATCCTTGAGAGAACCGCATGTCCACCACTTTTGGGCCCGCCGAAGCGCAGGCGTATATCCACAAACTGCTCACCGTGATGCATCACCAGGGCGGCTCCGACCTGTTCGTGTCGGCCGATTTCCCGCCGTCGATGAAGCACCAGGGAGCGATGAAGCCGCTGAGCCAACAGAAGCTGTCGGGCGAAGTCACGCGCGCGCTGGCGCTGTCGCTGATGAACGACAAGCAGAAGGCCGAATTCGAAGCCGAGATGGAGTGCAATTTCGCCATCTCGCTGCCCAACGTGTGCCGCTTCCGCGTCAACGTCTTCGTCCAGCAGCAGTGCGTGGCGATGGTGGTGCGCACGATCGCCTCCGAAATCCCGAACTTCGAGAAGCTCGACCTGCCGGAGGTGCTCAAGGACGTCATCATGACCAAGCGCGGCCTGGTGCTGGTCGTCGGCGGCACCGGCTCGGGCAAGTCGACCACGCTGGCAGCGATGATCGACTACCGCAACGCCAATTCGGCCGGCCACATCATCACGGTGGAAGACCCGGTCGAATACGTCCACAAGAACAAGGGCTGCCTGATCACGCACCGCGAAGTCGGCGTGGACACCCACTCGTGGCACAACGCGCTGAAAAACACGCTGCGCCAGGCGCCGGACGTGATCCTGATCGGCGAGATCCGCGACACCGAAACCATGGAGCACGCGATCGCGTTCGCCGAGACGGGCCACCTGTGCCTTGGCACGCTGCACGCGAATAACTCGAACCAGACCATGGACCGGATCATCAACTTCTTCCCGGAAGAGCGGCGCAGCCAACTGCTGATGGACCTGTCGTCGAACCTGCGCGCGATCGTCTCGCAGCGCCTGGTGCGCACCGAGGACGGCAAGGGCCGCAAGGCGGCGATCGAGATCCTGCTGAACACGGCGACGATCGGCGAGATGATCCTGAAGGGGAACTTCCAGGGCATCAAGGAGATCATGCACAAGTCGCGCGAGCTGGGCATGTGCACGTTTGACCAGGCGCTGTACGAGCTGTATAACAAAGGCTACATCGGCTACGACGAGGCGATCCGCAACGCCGACTCGGCCAACGGCCTGCGCCTGCAGATCAAGCTGCGCGGCGACCGCAAGGAGCCGGAAATGGCCGGCAAGACGACGTCGGACGACCTGTCGATGCTGGTGGAGGACGAGCCGGAGGAGTAAATGCGACTGAGCCTGCAGGAGCTGGAGGCGGCGATCAACTGGTGGCGCGAGCGCCAGCCGGCGCGCGGCAACGAGCATGCGCTGTCGGCCGAGGTGAAGGTGCTGGCGCGGGTGTATGCGCTGATGATTGTCGATCACGTTCATGACGTCGAACTGGACCGGCTCGATGCGGGCGCAAGGCAGCTGCTGCGTCAGTGGCAGGAAAACAAGATGGGGTCAGGTCCGCAGGACCAGACCCCGTAGCCAACAAAGGGGTCTGGTCCTGCGGACCTGACCCTATCTTAACAAGACCCATGTCCGATTTCGAATCCAAGATCTGCACCCGAGAACAACTGAAACAGCGCGTCGCCGCCTTGCCCAAGCCGGTGGTGCTGACCAATGGCGTGTTCGACATCCTGCACCGCGGCCACGTCACCTACCTCGCGCAGGCGCGCGCGCTGGGCGCCTCGCTGGTGGTGGCGGCCAATACCGACGCCTCGGTCAAGCGCCTCGGCAAGGGCGACGAACGGCCGCTCAACACCTGCGCCGACCGCATGGCCGTGCTGGCCGCGCTCGAATCGGTCAGCCTGGTGGTGGACTTCGACGAGGACACCGCGCTCGAAGTGGCGCTTGAAGCGCGGCCGGACATCTACGCCAAGGGCGGCGACTACGATATGACGGCGATCCCCGAAGGGCAGGCGGTGCTGGCCTACGGCGGCCGGGCGGTGGCGATCGACTTCGAGCACGACCGCTCGACCACCAAACTGCTGACGAAAGTGCGCCAGCAGGCCTGAACCCGCGCTTCGGCGGCGTCAGCCGCTGCGCGCCGCTCTCATCGGCGTCCGACCGGCTGCGCTAGCCGCCCTTGGCATGGCTGGGTTCGGGGCTATCGGCTGGCGTCGCCGGTTCTCCTTGCGTGCTCTCTTTCGGCGTTTGCGCCTCGACCGAGGTTGCCATCGCAGGGGATTTCTCCTTTTCCTTCGCGCCCCATTTTTCTTTCAGCGCGTGGGCCCAGGACGGGATCGGCGCGCTGCTGCCGGCGGGCGCCGGCGCGGGCGGCGGTGGCGGTCCGGGTGGCGACAGGTCGAACACCGCCATGCCGATCCGGTATCCCAGCGAGCGATAGCTCTCGAACTGGGTTTCGTCGAACCACTGGTCGGCCGTGCTCTGGTGCGGGAAATCCTTGTTGGTCTTGCGGTAGTTGAGCACTTCGGCATATTCGTCCGACATCAGCGACGGCTTGATGTACAACAGCGTGCCGTTCTGCGCCCTGGCCGACTTCGGGTCGGTGCGGTCGTACAGGATCTCGCCAACGACGCAGTGCGCCTGGCTGAATACGGTCTGCGGCTTCGGCAACAGGAGGTTCGCGTCGATGTCGATCTCGATGTGCAGGTCGGTCGCGCATTTGCGGATCGCGTTACCCAGTCCCTCGAAATTGAGCTGGCCGTCCGCGCTGGCGTCGATCACGACGATCAGCCGGCAGCGCCGCCGTACCAGTTCGTAAATGCCGAGGTTCTCGAAATGGCCGCCGTCCGACAGATAGACAAACGGCGAGTCGGCGTCGGTCAGGCCGAACAGCTCGTAGAGCAGGTATTTCATGCCGAATTTCGGCGCCGCGGACGACCACTGCTCGCTGCGCGGATTGGCGAACCAGCGGCCCAGCCGCACATTGAACAGCGTCATCAGGAACGACAAGGCGGGCGACGAGTGGTAACCCATGTTGGGGCTGGCCGCCGCGCCGGAAATGGCCATCGCCATGCCCAGTTTGACGCCCGACTCTTCATCGATGGTAGCCCCGGTCTGCTGGCGATAGCCCCACGTCGGCCGGAAGCAGCCGCGTTCCGCCTCGTGCACCGCCTGCGCGTGACTGGCCGACGACATGCGGGGCAGCTCGAAGCCGCAAAATCCCGGGGTCATGGCAAACCCGCCGGCTTTCCTGGTCTGCCAGGCCAGCTCCTTGCCCTTGACCAGGTTCAGGGTGGTGTTGATGATCTGGTAGGGCCGCTGGATGACGCCCTGGGTGGCGAGCAGGTCGTCCAGGTTGACGTCGTCGTTTTCGTCGAAGCCGGTGAACGGGTTCGGATTGCGGTCGGGATTGCTGGCGCCGAGATAGGCGCGCACCAGGCGGTTCCGGTACATCATGTAGAGCGAGAATTTGTTGATGTCGACACGCCGGGCCAGGAACAGTCCGACCACGAGCAGGGCCGCCATCACCTCCGCGGCTTTCCAGGGGGAGATGCGCGCGGCCTCGGTGAAATAGGTGGCGAAGGCCTGCGTCCACTCGGCGTACTGCGGCCCGCCCCAGGCGCTGGGCGGCGCCGACGGCAGCATCATGAAATAGACGATGGTGGACACGAAGACCAGGGCGCCGATCGAAAACACCAGCGGCGCCAGCGCCGCGACCCAATCGAGGTAGGCAGGTGCATCGCGCTTGCGGGTGGTATTGCTGTGCCCAACACCCAGGCCGGCCAGGGTGGTGCCCATCCACGCGCTGCCGATCAGGGCCTGGACCCAGCCGTCCAGATGAAAGTACGCCCAGCCGAGAAAGGGCGGCGCAAACAGGCTGACCGCGGTCAGGGCGAAGGTCGCCAGCGCGGCGATCGCGGTCCAGCCGCCTTGCCGGCTCCACCATTCGCGGCTCTTGTCGTTGTACATGCGTCCCACCAGCCCGATCGCGAGGATCATGGCGATGCCGAACACGCTGAGCAGGAAGGGGATGCCGAAGCTGACCAGCAGCATTCCCTGCCCATCGTCGTTGAGGGTGGCGCGCGCCGGGCGCCAGTTCGACAGTTCGGTCACCGACCATGTGAGCGCCAATGCCCCGGCGCCGAGGGCCATGAGGGCGAACAGGAAGTGGCCGAAGCCCTCGCTCACGCCCCGGCGCCAGGGAATCGGCGCGCCCGAGTCCGCCCGATTGCGCCATTGCGCAAGCAGCCAGCCCAGGGCCCAGGCGCTGAAGTAAGCCAGCCCGGGCGCGAGCAGCCAGGTCAGCACGGGATGCACCGTCGTGGGCGGGATCAGGTTCCAGATGTTGACGAAGTTCTCGCTGTATTGCCAAATCGCGACGCTCGACGCGAAGGCCGACGCCAGCAAGGGCGCGACCACGTAGCGCAGAATCCGCGATTGTTCCTGGCCGTGACGCCATTGTTTGGTCACGGGATCGGGTCCGCTGGAGATGCTCAGGGCGATGTAGAACACCGCCCACAGCGCGGTAATGGCGCCGAACCCCGCGAACCAGGGGGCGTAGTATTTGCCCGCCTCGGCGGCGAACGCCAGCAGGCGCGGGACGATCAGCGCCGCGCCCAGCAGCGAGCCGAGGATCGTCAGGTTCAGGAGGGTATTGCGCAAGTAGGTCGCCAGCATGGCCCACGTGTCGGCGCTGAACAAGCCGGTGCGCGGCGTCAGGTAGTTGCTGTACTGGCGCAGGAAACGGATTTCGTCGGCTTCCTGCTGGCGCGGTACGGACTGGGTACCGGGGGACAGCGCGGTGGCCACGGCGCCCAGGTTGCCCGATTGGCCCTTGAGCAATTTGGACAGCCAGCTGCCGATGTAGCCGCCGCCTGAGACGGTGGACAGGTAATCGAAGTGCCGCAACCGGTCCAGTTCCGCGAGCGCCTGCAATATGCCCAGGTTGAAAGTCGCGCTGCGAATGCCGCCGCCGGAGAAGGCGAGGCCCGCCAGCTGGTCCTGGTGCGCTTGTTCGATGACCCGTTCCTCGTCCGCGGGGCGGGTGCGAAGCGGCGCCCCCGATGCGTCGTGGACGGTCTCGTGAGCCGGCCTCGGGTGCGTGAGACTGTGCCTGGCCCGCACCGTGTCGTCCTGCTCCTGCGCGCGCTGCTCCGCCGACTTGACCGGCGGCGCCTGGACGCCGTCCTCGACCTGATGGCGGCGCGCGCGCAGTGCGTCCAGTTCGTATTGCCAGACCTCTGCAAAGGTCGATCCGGCGATGTCGCTCAGCCTGGTCCAGGTGGCGGAATCGAGGCTGTCGTCCTGGCGGGCTTTCGGCATGAATTGCCGCTTGAACGCCTTGATGGCTTCGCCCAGCGCGTTGCCGCCCGGCGTGCAGTTCCTGCCGCACAGGAAGCGGTAGGCCTCGGAGGCGCGATCGAGCTGCAGCCGGTCGCGGATACTGGACAGCTTGCGGTGGACGTCCCGGAGGCAGTTGTCGCTCAGCGGTGCCGGGAAGGCGGGTGAGGTGGTGTCGGGCATGGTACGTGCTCCTGTCAGGAACGTCCATTGGGGACTACGCCTGGGGCCTGCCCGCAACGGGTGCGTGCGGCCGCAGTCCCACACCTCACATTAGCAACTTCGCATTGACCTCGCAACGAAGATTCGGCGTGTGTCCCTGATTGGCCACGACGTGCTCATGCGCCGCCGGCGTAGCCGTTCTGGCGCCACGCCTCGTACACCACGACGGCCACCGTGTTCGACAGGTTCAGGCTGCGGTTGTCGGGGCGCATCGGCAGGCGGATGCGCTGGGCCGGGGGGAACGATTCGCGCAGCTCGGGCGCCAGGCCGCGCGTCTCGGCGCCGAACACGAACACGTCGCCCGGCTGGAAGTGCGCGCTGGCGAACGGCGACGAGCCGTGCGTGGTCAGGGCGAACATGCGCGCCGGGTCGGGCTGGGTGTCGGCGATGAACGCGTCCCAGTTCCTGTGCACCTTCATGGTCGCGTAATCGTGGTAATCGAGGCCGGCGCGCTTCATCTTGGCGTCGTCGAGCGGAAAGCCGAGCGGCTCGATCAGGTGCAGCTGGGCGCCGGTGTTGGCGCACAGGCGGATGATGTTGCCGGTATTCGGCGGGATCTCGGGTTCGACCAGGACGACATGGAACAAGTGACTTCTCCTTCTAATATTTAATGGCTGCAGTGCCAATTAGCATGGGGGTCTGGTCCCACGGACCTGACCCCATTGTGATTTCGCCCGGTGTCGCCGAGATGCTCAACATGGGGTCAGGTCCGCGGGACCAGACCCCTAACGTGGCGGGGTGCGCGCGAACACGAAGTTGGTGACCCGCGCGGCGCCGTTGCGCTTGAACGTGGCGGCCAGTTCGTGCAGCGTGTGGCCGCTCGTCATGACGTCGTCGACCACGCCGATGTGCTGCCCGCGCACCATCGCCAGCGCGTCGGGCGCGACGATGAAGGCGTGGCGGATGTTCTTGCCGCGCTGGTCCGGCGCCACGCCCGACTGCGCCTCGGTGTCGCGCGCGCGGACCGCCAGCCGCGGCGCCAGCGGCACCCCGAGCGATTTGGCCAGCGGCCGCGCCATCTCGAGCGCCTGGTTGAAGCCGCGTTCGGCCAGCCGCCGGCGTCCCAGCGGCACCGGGCACAGCACATTCGGCAGGACCAGGCCGCCGCTGTCGATCACCGCGTCGCGCAGCACCCGGGCGAACCAGGGCGCCAGCGCGAGCTTGCCGCCGAACTTCAGTTGCAGCACCAGCTGGTCGAGCGGCGCCAGGTAGTCGGCGCCGGCCAGGGTGGCGTCGTACGCCGGCCGCCGCTGCAGGCAGGCCGCGCATTCGCGCCCCGCGTCCGCGGCGCCGGCCGGGTTGGCGCAGCGCGGGCAGCGCGGCGAACGCGTGACGAACTGCGCATGGCAGGGCGGACAGACCGCGCCTTCGCAGCGCCCGCCGCACAGCGCGCAGGACGAGGGCAGCAGCGCGTGCGCCATCGTGTGCAGCCAGCGGCGCGGGCTTGTCGGCATCGGACGGTCCTGGAACGAAAATGGAACAACCATGTACACTGCCGCCATTATCTCATTTCACCGCACGACGCCATGGTTTCCCCCCAATCCTCCTCCAAAATGAGCGCGCCGATCGAGCTGTCGCGGGTGCGCCGCCTGTTCGCCCGCCCGGCGCGCGTCGCCCCGTCCGACTTCCTGCGCCGCGAGATCGCCAGCCGCATGCACGACCGCCTGGAACTGGTGAAGATCGCGCCCCAGCGCGTGCTCGACGCCGGCTGCGGGGCCGGCGCCGACTTGGCCGTGCTGCAGAAGGACTATCCGGCGGCCCAGGTGATCGGCGTCGATGCGGCGCCCGCCATGCTGGCCGATGCGCCGGTATCGGCGGCGAAAGGCTTGCTAAGCCGCCTGCTGCCGGCCAAGGCTGGCGTGGACGTGCTGGCCGGCGACTTCGGCGATCTGCCGTTCGGCCCGAACTCGCTCGACCTGGTGTGGTCGAACCTGGCGCTGCACTGGCACCCGCAGCCGGACCGCGTGTTCGCCGAATGGCGCCGGGTGCTGCGCGTCGAGGGCCTGCTGATGTTTTCCAACTTCGGCCCGGACACCCTGCGCGAGCTGCGCGCCGCGTTCGCCGAGGTGGACGAGCACCCGCACGTGCTGCCGTTCGTGGACATGCACGACTTCGGCGACCAGCTGGTCGAAGCCGGCTTCTCGACGCCGGTGATGGACATGGAAGTGATCACCGTGACCTACGACACCACGGCGGCGCTGCTGGCCGACGTGCGCGCCCTGGGCGGCAATCCGCTGGCTACCCGTTCGCGCGGGCTGCTCGGCAGGGCAGCGCGGGCCCGGCTGGAGCAGGCGCTGGAACGCGGCCGCCGGCCCGACGGCAAGCTGGCGCTGAGCTTCGAAGTGATCTACGGCCACGCGTTCCGGCCGGCGCCGCGGGTCACCGCCGCAGGAGAGGCGATCGTGCGTTTCCAGCCCCGCCGCTAGATGAAGTAAAGGAAACCTTTTTTCTTGATGGTATTGCTACTCCCTGAGTATAATCAACGACTAATTTTGCCGGCTCCGCCATGAATGCTTAAAAAACAAGCAGTTATGGCGTCAACATGCATGTGTGGCCGGCAGCCGCAATAGCAAGTGTCGTCGTTCATCGGTGTGCTTTGCTCACTCGTGGTCGATGTCAGTGGTTCCCGCAGTCAGGGAGCCTTTTTGCGCGACGGTATGGGAATGCGGCGATCCGTGTTTTGGCTCGCTGACGATAAAAATTATTTTTTATTCTTGGGTGGTTGGGGAAAACATGACATATGCAAAGCGACTTCAAGCCTTGATGCTCGGGTTGGCAATCTCTGCCAGCGTCCCGGCGATGGCCGGGCCCGAAGTGACAGGACGTCCGGTGGAATACCAGTTGAACCTGCAGCCTCCCGTGACGCGCATCGCGGAAGAGATCTACTCGCTGCACACCGGACTGATGATCGTCTGCGTCGCCATCTTCATCGCCGTGTTCGGCGTCATGTTCTACTCGGTGTTCAAGCACCGCCGCTCGCTGGGCCACAAGCCTGCCACCTTCCACGAATCGACCGCCGTCGAAATCGCCTGGACCATCGTGCCGTTCCTGATCGTCATCGGAATGGCGCTGCCGGCCACCAGGACCGTGGTGGCGATGAAGGATACCTCGGGCGCCGACCTGACCATCAAGGCCACCGGCATGCAGTGGAAATGGGGCTACGACTACCTGAAGGGCGAAGGCGAGGGCATCTCCTTCCTGTCGAGCCTGTCCACGCCGCGCTCGCAAGTCGGCTCGCCAGGCGTCGAGCCGACCATGGCGCGCACCGAGAACTACCTGCTGGAAGTCGATAACGAAGTCGTCGTGCCGGTCAACAAGAAGGTCCGCATCGTGCTGACCGCCAACGACGTGATCCACGCCTGGATGATTCCGGCGTTCGGCGTCAAGCAGGACGCCATTCCCGGCTTCGTGCGCGATACTTGGTTCAAGTCCGAGAAAATCGGCACCTTCCGCGGTCAATGCGCGGAATTGTGCGGCAAGGAGCACGCCTTCATGCCGATCGTCGTGAAAGTCGTGTCCGAAGCCGACTACTCGGCCTGGGTCGCCGGCAAGAAGAAGGAAATGGCGGCGTTGGCCGACGATCCATCGAAAGTGTGGACGATCGACGAACTGAAGACCAAGGGCGAGAAGGTCTACGCGACCAACTGCGTGGTCTGCCACCAGGCCAACGGCAAGGGCGTCCCGAACGCGTTTGCGGCCCTCGATGGTTCGCCGGTGGTCAATGGTCCGAAAGCTGACCAGGTCCACGTCCTGCTGAACGGCAAGAAGAGCGGCAAGTTCCCGTCGGAGATGCCGGCCTGGAAGCAGCTGTCGGACTCGGATATCGCCGCGGTGATCACCTACACCCGCAACAACTGGTCGAACAAGGCCGCGGAAAACATCGTTCAACCAGCCGAAGTCCTGGCTGCACGCAAGTAATCGGGAGTAGAAGATGACCACAAGCACCACCATCGATCACGCACACGACCACGCGCACGGCCACGACGACCACGGCGCCCCGCACGGCATCGGCCGCTGGCTGTTCGCCACCAACCACAAGGACATCGGCACGCTGTACCTGTGGTTCTCGCTGACCATGCTGATGTCCGGCGGCGTGCTGGCACTGATGATCCGCTCGGAACTGTTCCGTCCCGGCCTGCAGTTCTTCCAGCCTGAATTCTTCAACCAGCTCACCACCATGCACGGCATCGTGATGGTGTTCGGCGCGATCATGCCGGCGTTCGTCGGCTTCGCCAACTGGATGATCCCGCTGCAGGTGGGCGCCTCCGACATGGCGTTCGCGCGCATGAACAACTTCTCGTTCTGGCTGCTGCCGCCGGCCGCGATCCTGCTGGCGACCTCGTTCTTCGTGCCGGGCGGCGCCACCGCCGCCGGCTGGACGCTGTACGCGCCGCTGTCGACCCAGATGGGCCCGGGCATGGACATGGCGATCTTCGCGCTGCACATCATGGGCGCCTCGTCGATCATGGGCTCGATCAACATCATCGTCACCATCCTCAACATGCGCGCTCCCGGCATGACGCTGATGAAGATGCCGATGTTCTGCTGGACTTGGCTGATCACCGCCTACCTGCTGATCGCCGTGATGCCTGTTCTGGCCGGCGCGATCACCATGACGCTGACCGACCGCCACTTCGGCACTTCGTTCTTCAACGCCGCCGGCGGCGGCGACCCGGTCATGTACCAGCACATTTTCTGGTTCTTCGGCCATCCCGAGGTCTACATCATGATTCTGCCGGCATTCGGCATCGTCTCGCAGATCCTGCCGGCGTTCGCCCGCAAGCCGCTGTTCGGCTACGCCTCGATGGTGTACGCGACCGCCTCGATCGCGATCCTGTCGTTCATCGTCTGGGCCCACCACATGTTCACCACCGGCATGCCGGTGACGTCGCAGCTGTTCTTCATGTACGCAACGATGCTCATCGCGGTGCCAACGGGCGTTAAAGTGTTCAACTGGGTCGCCACGATGTGGAAAGGCTCGATGACCTTCGAGACCCCGATGCTGTTCGCCGTCGGCTTCATCTTCGTGTTCACCATGGGCGGCTTCACCGGCCTGATCCTGGCCGTGACCCCGATCGACATCCAGCTGCAGGACACCTACTACGTGGTGGCGCACTTCCACTACGTGCTGGTGGCGGGCTCCCTGTTCGCGCTGTTCGCCGGCTTCTACTACTGGTCGCCGAAATGGACCGGCCACATGTACAACGAAACGAGCGGCAAGATCCACTTCTGGAACTCGCTGATCTGGTTCAACGTGACCTTCTTCCCGATGCACTTCCTGGGCCTGGCCGGCATGCCGCGCCGCTACGCCGACTATCCGGCGCAGTTCGTCGACTTCAACATGGTGGCCACCATCGGCGCCTTCGGCTTCGGCCTGTCGCAGGTGTATTTCCTGTTCTTCGTGGTGATCCCGACCATCCGCGGTGGCGCCAAGGCGCCGGCCAAGCCATGGGATGGCGCCGAAGGCCTGGAGTGGACCGTGCCGAGCCCGGCGCCGTTCCACACCTTCGAAACGCCGCCGCTGGTCAAATAATTAGTTGAGTAGTCAAGTATATTGCGATGAATGAGCCGAAGAAAAAGAGCAACGCGAAACTGGGCCTGATCCTTGCCGGGGTCGCGCTGTTCTTCTTCGCGATGGTTTTCGTCAAGCGCATCTGGCTGAGCTGAGATGGCGACCGAACCGAGCGGGCGCCTGCGCCTGAACCGGGCCATGCTCGGCAAGCTGGTGGTGGTGGCGGTCGTGATGTTCGGCTTCGGCTATGCGCTGGTGCCGGTGTACAAGCAGATGTGCGAACTGCTCGGCATCAACGTGCTGACGCAGAAGGATGGTACCGTGGCGCGGCCGGCCAATACCCAGGTCGACAAGAGCCGCACCGTCACGGTCGAGCTGGACGGCAATGCGCAGGGACCGTGGCGGTTTCGCCCGACCACCCGCAGCATCGACGTCCACCCGGGCGAGCTGGCCACGGTGATGTACGAAGTAGTGAACACGCAGGACCGCACGGTGCAGGCGCAGGCGATACCGAGTTACGCGCCGCAGTCGGCGACGCCGCACTTCAAGAAGGTCGAGTGCTTCTGCTTCAAGCAGCAGACACTGGGCCCGCACGAAGCGCGCCAGATGCCGGTGGTGTTCTTCATCGACCCGGCGCTGCCGCGGGAAGTGAAGACGATCACCTTGTCGTACACGTTTTTTGAAGTGGCCGGCGCCGTTGCGGCGAAGTAGGGGCCCTGATGGATGAATTGAAGAAGGCAGCCGGACGCAAGGCGTCGTTCGGCGCCACGATGAAAGCGGTGTTCTGGTCATTTTTCGGAATCCGCAAGCGCAGCGATTACGAGCACGATTCGGCCAACCTGAATCCGGTGCACCTGATCATTGCCGCGCTGCTCGGAGTGGCGCTGTTCATCGGCGTGCTGGTGGTAGTGGTAAAGATTGCGGTAGCGAAGTAAAACCGGGGTCAGACCAAGTGGTCAGACCAGCTGGTCTGACCCCGGCATCAAGAAATTCAACGAATAAGAAGCTTGATTTAGGAGATGAAGATGAGTGCACCAAACGCCGCGCCATATTATTACGTGCCGGGTCCTTCCAAGTGGCCGCTGTTTGCCGGCATGTCGATGCTGGCCACGATGGCCGGCGCGGCCGGCTGGGTCAACGGCGCCAGCTGGGGTCCGATGCTCAACCTCGCCGGCATCCTGTCCACGCTGATCGTGCTGTACTTCTGGTTCGGCGACGCCATCGGCGAATCCGAGTCGGGCAAGTACAACGCCCGCATCGACTCGTCGTTCCGCTGGTCGATGAGCTGGTTCATCTTTTCCGAGGTGATGTTCTTCGGCGCCTTCTTCGGCGCGCTGTTCTACGCCCGCTCGATCACCCTGCCATGGCTGGGCGACCTCGATCACAAGATGATCTGGCCAGACTTCGCCGCGCACTGGGGCGGCACCGGTCCCGCCGGCACCATCGAGCCGTTCTCGACCATGGGCCCGTTCCCGATCCCGACCATCAACACCGCGCTGCTGCTGACCTCGGGCGTGACGCTGACGATCTCGCACCACGCCCTGCGCGCCGGCCACCGCGCCAAGACCGCGTTCTGGCTGTTCGCCACGATCCTGCTGGGCGCGACCTTCATGGGCTTCCAGGCCTACGAATACATGCACGCCTACAGCGAGTTGAACCTGAAGCTGACCTCGGGCATCTACGGCTCGACCTTCTTCATGCTGACCGGCTTCCACGGCTTCCACGTGACGATCGGCGCGATCATGCTGTCGGTGATGCTGTACCGCGTGCTGAAGGGGCACTTCACGCCGGAGCACCACTTCGGTTTCGAAGGCGCTGCCTGGTACTGGCACTTCGTCGACGTCGTCTGGCTGGGCCTGTACGTCGTCGTCTACTGGATGTAATGGCTGGGCGGCCGGCGTGCCGCCCGCATGAAAAAGCCGCACGCGGGATCGGATCCCCGTGCGGCTTTTTTCTGAAATGAGGGTTGTCGTACCTGCGAAGGCAGGTACCCATGCTGAGCAAGCAGTAGTCGGGAAGCGTATTCAGTATAGGTACCTGCCTTCGCAGGTACGACACGCTAGTAGCGCAGGCCGGTCGGTGCGATCCAGCCCATCTTGTAGGCGCCGAGCAGCAGCAGGAACAGGGTGATCGACAGGCCCACGCGCATCGCCAGCGCCTGCACCGTGCGGTTGCTCTTGCCCTTGTCGCGCATCAGGAAGAACAAGGCCACGCCCAGGCTGCTCAGGATCAGGACGAAGGCGATGGCGACGATGATTTTCATGGGCGGAAGAAGTTTGGCAAAGGAATCATTGTAATGCGTAGTTTCCGGTTTCGGCCGATTCCGTTCGCGGCAACGCTGGCGCTGGTCGTGCTCGGCGTGGCGCTGGGCAACTGGCAGGGGCGGCGCGCCGCCGAGAAGCTGGCCGTCGCACACAAGCTCGCCGCGATGAGCGCGATGGCGCCACTGGAACTCGCCCCGTCCGCGGATGGTGCGTCGCTGGCGTACCGGCGCGTCAAGCTGACCGGGCAGTTCGTCGCCGGCTGGCCGGTCGCGCTGAACAACCGCCCGCTGGACGGCCGCGCCGGCGTCGTGCTGGTGATGCCGTTCAGGCTCGAAGGCTCGGCCCTGCACGTGCTGGTCGCGCGCGGCTGGCTGCCGCGCAACCAGGCCGACGTCAACCAGCTGCCGCCGTTCGCCACGCCGCCAGGCACGCTGACGATCGAAGGCGTCGTCAAGCCCACGCTCGGCCACCTGATGCAGCTGGGCGAGCCCGCGCCCCTCAAACCCGGTGCGATCGTGCAGAATATCGACGCCGGCGCATTCGCCGCGGCCAGCGGCCTGCAGGTTGCGCCATATTTTGTCGAGCAGACCGGCGACAGCGGCGACGGCCTGGCGCGCAACTGGCCGGCGCCCGCGCTGGGCGTCGAGAAGCACCAGGGCTACCAGTTTCAGTGGTATGCGCTGGCCGTGATGGCCGCGCTTTTTTTTATCGTGACAGGATTTCGACGTGGAACAGACCCAGACCAATAACTCGCAACAGAACCGCGGCCGCTGGAAGCTGCTGGCCGTGCTGGCCGTATGCGCCGCGCCGCTGATTTTTTCCTACCTCACCTACTTCGTCATCAAGCCGTCCGGCCGCACCAACTACGGCGACCTGATCGACCCGCGCGCGCATCCGATTCCGGCCCTGGGCGCGACCACGCTGGACGGCAAACCGACCGAGCTCGATGCATACAAGGGCAAGTGGATCATGCTGAAAGTCGGCCCGTCGGCCTGCGCGAAAGACTGCATGGACCAGATGTTCGCGATCCGCCAGGTGCGCTCAATGCAGGGCAAGGACATGGAGCGCATCGAGCGCGTGTGGCTGGTGACCGACGCCGAACCGATGGAGACGATGCTGATCCGCGAACTCGATGGCGTGCGCATGCTGCGCGCGCCGCGCGAAGCCGTGGCAAAGTGGCTGCCGCTGGAGAAGGGCGCCTCGCTGGACGATTCGATCTTCCTGATCGACCCGCTCGGCAACCTGATGATGCGCTTCCCGCCCGCGCCGGCCGGCAGCACCGAAGCGCAGAAGGTGCAGCACTACGCCAAGGTCAAGAAGGACATCGCCAGGCTGCTCAAAGCATCGGCGATCGGATAAACGATGCAGCTGTCGACCCTCGCACAACTGGGCGTCACCGGACTGATGGCGGCAAGCCTGCCGCTGGCGATGGTCTGGATGTCCTCGGACGCCAACAAGTACCGCAAGCTGGTGTGGGCCGCGGTGTTCCTGACCTTCGACCTGATCGTGTTCGGCGGCTTCACGCGCCTGACCGACTCGGGCCTCGGCTGCCCCGACTGGCCGGGCTGCTACGGCCTGGCCAATCCTTTCCTCGCGCACGAGCAGATCAGCGCCGCCGAAGCCCTGCTGCCGACCGGCCCGGTCACCGTGGTGAAGGCCTGGATCGAGATGATCCACCGCTACCTGGCAATGGGCATTGGCGTGCTGATCATCGCGCTGATGGCGAAGGCCTGGCTGCAATGGCGCCGCAGCCGCAGCGACGCGTTCGCGCCAGCGCTGCCGACCGCGCTGTTCCTGTTCGTCTGCCTGCAAGGCGCGTTCGGCGCCTGGACCGTGACGATGAAGCTGCAGCCGGTGATCGTGACCATCCACCTGCTGCTCGGCATGGGCCTGCTGGCGATGCTGACCTGGCTGGGCGGGCGCGAGGACTACCTGGTCAAGCCGCAGCGGCCGGACCCGCGGCCTTCATCGCTGCGCGGCGTGCGCGCGCTGGCGATCCTGTCGCTGGCCGTGCTGTTCGTGCAGCTTGCGCTGGGCGGCTGGGTCAGCACCAACTACGCCACGCTGGCCTGCACCGACTTCCCTGGCTGCGGCGGCCTGCCGATGGACTACCGGCACGGCTTCACGCTGTGGCGCGAGCTGGGCAAGACCGCGGCCGGCCACTACCTGCCGTTCGCCGCGCTATCGGCGATCCACTGGGTGCACCGCAATTTCGCGCTGGTGGTCGTCGTGGTTCTGGGCTTCACCGCGTGGCGCGCATGGCCGCACGCGACGCTGCGCGCCACCGCGCGCAACATGGCGATCGTGCTGGCGGCGCAGGCCGCAACCGGCGCCGCCACCGTGTTCCTGAGCTTCCCGCTGGCCATCGCCGTGCTGCATAACGCCGGCGCTGCGCTGCTGGTGCTGCTGGTGACCATGTTAAACTACAAGGTCAAGTACCAACTCGACATCGCGCGCCGCATCCCCTCATGACAAGTCAAACCGCAACACAAAAACCGCGCAAGCCGGGCAACCGCATGGCCCAGTACTGGGCGCTGACCAAGCCGCGCGTGACCCAGCTGGCGGTGTTCTGCGCCGTGATCGGCATGTTCCTGTCGACCGAATCGCTGCCGCCGTGGCGCCTGGTGGTCGCCGCCACCATCGGCATCTGGCTGCTGGCCGGCGCCGCGTTCGCCGTCAACTGCCTGCTCGAAGCCGAGATCGACGCGCGCATGGCCCGCACCGCGCGCCGCGCCACCGCGATGGGCGAACTGACCAAGACCCAGACCGTCGTGTTCTCCGCCGTGATCGGAGGCGCCGGCATGGCGGTGCTGTACTTCCTCGTCAATCCGCTGACGATGTGGCTGACCTTCGTCACCTTCGTCGGCTATGCGGTGATCTACACGATGATCCTCAAGCCGGCCACGCCTCAGAACATCGTCATCGGCGGCCTGTCGGGCGCGATGCCGCCGGCGCTGGGCTGGGCCGCAATCGCCAACGACGTGCCGATGCAGGCCTGGCTGCTGGTGCTGATCATCTTCGTCTGGACCCCGCCGCACTTCTGGGCGCTGGCGATGTACCGGCGCGACGACTACGCCAGGTCCGGCCTGCCGATGCTGCCGGTCACCCACGGCATGCAGTTCACCGGCTTTAACGTCTGGCTGTATTCGATCGCGCTGGCCGCGACCACCATGCTGCCGTTCGCGGTGCACATGAGCGGCGTGATCTACCTGGCTGCCGCTGCGATCCTCAACATCGTCTTCCTGTGGCATTCGTGGCGCGTGTACCGCCACTACACGGACCAAATTGCGCGCAAGGCGTTCACCTGGTCGATCATCTACCTGTCGCTGCTGTTCGCCGCGCTGCTGGTCGACCACTACCTCAAGTTCTAAGAATGAAGAAACTGCTCGCGGTATCCGCCCTTGCCGCCGCCATGGCGCTCGGGCTGTCGGCCTGCACCAAGCCGCCCAGCTTCCAGAACACCGACGTCACGGGCCTGCAGTACGCGCAGGATTTCGCGCTGACCGACCATACCGGCAAGCCGCGCACGCTGGCCGATTTCAAGGGCAAGGTGGTGCTGGTCTTCTTCGGTTACACCCAGTGCCCCGACGTGTGCCCGACCACGATGGCCGAACTGGCCAACGTGATGAAGGAGCTGGGACCGCAGGCCGACCAGGTACAGGTATTGTTCATCACCGTCGATCCCGAGCGCGACACGCAGGAACTGCTGTCCCAGTACGTGCCGGCCTTCGACAAGCGCTTCCTGGGCCTGCGCGGCGACGCCGCGGCGACCGCGAAAGTGGCCAAGGAATTCAAGGTGTTCTACGCAAAGGTGCCGGGCAAGGAGCCGGGCAGCTATTCGATGGACCACACCGCCGGCAGCTACGTGTACGACAAGGAGGGCAAGGTGCGCCTGTTCCTGCGCCACGGGCAGGGCGCCGGGCCGATCGTGCATGACCTCAAACAGCTGCTGAACTGACGCGCATGGAGGCGCGCTTCGGCAAGAACTACGCCCAGCTCGGGACCATCCTGCTGCTGACCCTCGGCTGCGTGGTCGTGCTGCGGCCGTTCCTGGCGGCGATCCTGTTTGCCGCCGCCGTCGTGATCTCCTCTTGGCCGATGTACCGGCGGCTTCTCGCGCGCATGCGCGGACGGCGCACGTTCGCCGCGCTCGCCATGACGCTGTCGCTCACGCTGCTCGTCATCATCCCCATCGCGCTGGTCGCCTACAACATGGCCGACGACGTCGCGCGCATCTTCGAGCAGGTCAAGGCCACCATCGACGGCGGCGACGTGCAGACGCCGGCCTGGCTGCAGAAGGTGCCGCTGGTGGGCCCGTGGCTGGACCAGTACATCAACGGCCTGGTCGCCAGCCGCGAGCAGATGACTGAACTGGCCAAGCGCATGCTCGACCCGGCGCGCCACTTCCTCACCAGCGGCGGCTTGCTGCTGGGCGGCGGCGTGGTCCAGATGAGCATCGCCGCCTTCGTCAGCTTCTTCCTGTACCGCGATGGCGAGCAGCTGATGCGCGTGATCGGCGTGGCGGCCGCGCGCGTCTACGGCGAGCGCGCCGCCAAGGTATCGGTGACCGTCAGCCAGACCGTGCGCGGCGTGATGTACGGCCTGCTCGGCACCGCGCTGGCGCAGGCGGTGGTGGCGGCGATCGGCTTTACCATCGCCGGCGTACCGGCCGTGCCGCTGCTGGCGGTGCTGACCTTCGTGCTGTCGCTGGTGCCGGTCGGCCCGCCGCTGATCTGGGGCGGCGCCGCCGTGTGGCTGTTCGCGCAAGGGAGTTCGGGCTGGGGCGTGTTCATGCTGGTGTGGGGCGCCGTGCTCATTTCCGGCGTCGACAACGTGGTGCGGCCGATGCTGATCTCGCGCGGCAGCAGCCTGCCGTTCCTGCTGGTGTTCCTCGGCGTGCTTGGCGGCGTGATCGCGTTCGGCTTCGTCGGCATGTTCATCGGACCGACCCTGCTGGCGGTCGGCTATTCGCTGGTGGACGACTGGACCGCCGACGCGGCCCAGGAAGAGGCGCCGCAGACATGATCCGATTTTCCCTCGCCGCCCTCGCATTCGTCTTTGCCGGCAACGCATCTGCGCAGGCTGCGGCCGATTTCGCCGCCGCGGAACTGCGATTCAAGTCCTGGAGCCCTCCAGTCGAGCAGATTCCGGCCGGCGCCAACGGCGTCCACGCGGTCACAAGAATCACGCAAGCCCAGCGCGTGGTTCCACTGCCCGAGTTCCTGGCCCAGCATGGTTTCCGCGACGCCCACGAGTGGGAATTTCATGGTTCCATCTGTAGCGCTTTCGCCGTGGTCGTCGGCACTGCGCGCCAACAGTCTTCGGCGCTATCGTCCGACCATACGCAGATATTCACGCGCACGGAATTCTCCCTCGTGAAGACTTTGCACGCGAAGCCGGGCGCCAGGATTCCCTATAGTCTCGTCGTCGTAAGCGATGTGGGACAGGTCCGGATCGCCGGACAACACTATTCGATTTCCGATCCTGCGAGGCCAACGTATCGTCCGGGAGCCCGATATCTGCTTTGGCTGGAAGCCGATCCATCCAGGCCGGCCCTGTTCTATTCAACCTGGAATACGATCGAGGTGCGACCGAACGACGGCCTGTATCCGGTGCTGGACTTCAGTCCGGTGCCGACCGTGGCACAGCTGAAAACGGAGATTGAGCGCATTCGCAACATCGCGCCGTGCCATTGAGCGCGTCTGCGCGATATCAATGAAAGCGATTCCGGGCGGCATATTCTGAATCCACGCTTTTTGGTTTTGGGAGCCTGCCGTGGACCTTCAGAAATTCGAAATCATCGTCAACGCAATGCTTGGCTGGAGCGACGAAGCCAAGGCGCCCAGGAAGACTCCCGGCCGAGCGCCGTCGCGTTTCGCGCTCGAAGACGAGGACGATGACGACGACATCATCGACGACGAGCTCGCGCCGGAAGAGGAGCTGCCCAGCTTCCCGAAAGCGAGCACCGCATCGGCCGATGTCGATGAAGACGAAGACGAAGACGAAACGGTCTGACGATCGCCGCGGCCAGGCGCGCCTGGCCCTGGTCTTCAATCGTGTTCGTCGGCGTCGAGTTCGCGCTGCAGCTGCGGGATCACCTTCACCAGCACGATGCGCGGGCCGTTCATCTTCTTGACCACGATGTCGAACTGCGGGAACTCGATGCGCTGGCCCTGTTTCGGGATGTCGCCCAGCTTCACCATCAGCAGTCCGCCGACCGACTCCACTTCGTCCATCCCCATCTCCTCGTTGGGGATGTCGATGCCCAGGGTGCGCTCGAGAGAGAAGATCGGCAGGCTGGCCTTGCCGACCAGCGTGCCGTCTTCCTGGCGCAGCCAGTCGTTTTCGTTGAGGCGGAATTCGTCGTGGATCTCGCCGACCATCGCGCCGAGCAGGTTGTCGAGCGTGATGAAGCCGACCGGCCGCTTGCCCTTTTCGCCGATCAGGGCAAAGTGCGGCGCCCCTTCGCGAAAGCGCCTGAACATCTCCTGCGCCTTGGTGCGCGCCGACATCGTCTCGACCGGCCGCAGGTACTGCGTCAGGTCGCCGATCGGGCGTCCTGTCTGCTGCGCGAAGAACAGGTCCTTCATGTGGATCACGCCCAGCACATCCTCGCCGTCGGTATCGAAAAACGGATAGCGGCTGAAACGGTTGCGCCGCATCGTCTCCAGGTTCTCCTCCAGCGATTTGCCGGCGTGCAGCGCGATGACTTCGCGGATCGGCCGCATCAGGTCGGACACCTGCAGCTGCGTGAAGTCGAGCGACTGGGCCAGGATGTGGCGCTCGTCGCGGGTGAATTTTTCGCCGGGCTGGCTGGTGCGCAGGATCAGCTTCAGTTCCTCGGTCGAGTAGTGGGCGTCGTGCCCGCCCTTGGCATCGAGGCCGGCCAGCCGCAGCACCATGTTCGCGCTGCTGTTCAACACCCAGATCGCCGGATACATCGCCCAGTAGAAGCCGTACAGCGGCACGGAACTCCACAGGCCGATGATTTCGGGATTGCGGATCGCCAGCGACTTCGGCGCCAGCTCGCCCACCACGATGTGCAGGAAAGAGATCACGCCGAACGCGAACACGAAGGAGACGCCATGCACCACTTCGGGCGCGGTGACGCCGACGATGGAAAACAGCGGCTCGAGCAGGCGCGCGAAGGCCGGCTCGCCGACCCAGCCCAGGCCCAGCGAGGCGAGGGTGATGCCGAGCTGGCAGGCCGACAGGTAGGCGTCGAGCTGGCTGTGGACCTTGGACAGGATGCGCCCGCGCAGGCCCTGGGTCTTGGCGATCGCCCGCACGCGCGTCTTGCGCAAGGTGACGATGCCGAATTCGGCGGCCACGAAAAATCCGTTCAGTACCACGAGGATCAGGGCGAGCAGGACAAGCAGGACGTTTTGCATATTCTATTGTTGGCGTTGGTGGGCCGGGGTCTGGTCCCGCGGACCTGACCCCATCTTGCAGCATTGTACCGGTCAGCCGCGATTCAACCCGCCCTGGTGCAGCGCCGACAGGATCGCCTCGACGGCCGGATGCTTGATCTTGCGTTCGTTCGAGATCGCGTAGAACTGCTCGCGCACCTGCGGCACCGGCCCGACCAGCACCGCGCCGAACTGCTCGAAGATGTCGTTGGCCAGCGCCGCCGTCGCGAAAAACAGTCCCAGCCCGCGCCGCCCGAAGGTGTTGAGCAGCGCATTGTCCTCGAACTCGCCGACGATGTCGGGCCGCAGCGCATGCTGCTCGAACCATTCGTCGATCCGCCCGCGCAGGGCATTATTGCGCGTCGGTAGCAGGAACGGCGCGCCGTTCAAACTGGCCGGGAAGTCAGCGCTGTAGATCCCCGCCAGCGCCGGCGCGCCCGCAACGATGGTCGCGCTCTCGAACAGCTGGTGGCTGAACACCTTGAGCGTGGTCCCCGAACGCACCGCGCGGTCGGTCAGCACCACGTCGAGCTTGTGCAGCGCCAGGTCGCCGAGCAGCGCCTCGAACTGGCCCTCCTGGCACACCAGGCGTACCGGCCGCTCCAGGTGCATGGTCGCTTCCAGCAGGCGGAAGGCGGTCAGCTTCGGCAGCGAATCCGAGATGCCGACCGTCAGCCGGGTCTTGTGGCTGTCGGTCTCGCCCAGCGCCTCCTGCATCTGCTCGCCGAGCAGGAAGATCTGCTCGGCGTACGCCAGCGCGGTGCGGCCCGATTCGGTCAGCACCAGGCGCCGGCCCTGCTGCGTGAACAGCTGCTTGCCGACCGACTGCTCCAGCAGCGAGAGCTGGGTGCCGACCGTCTGCACGGCCAGTCCGAGGCGCTGCGCCGCGCGCGTCACGCCGCCTTCCTTGGCCACCACCCAGAAGTAGTACAGATGGCGGAAATTCATGCCGGTGTTTTTCATATATCCGTTTTTCAGAAGTATTGGTTCGATTATCTTCGCTTTTTCAATTTGATGCACGCACCTACACTGTGCCCCATCAACTCACACAAGAAGGGGAATCATCATGAAGCACTTTCGGGTCTCATTCATCGTCACGGCGCTCTGCCTCGCGGCAGCGGGCTGGTGGGGATACTCGCACACCGGCTGGGCCGGCGCGCTGACGGCCATCGGCGTGGCCGCCATCCTCGGCGTGATGGAAGTGTCGCTGTCGTTCGACAACGCGGTGGTCAACGCCTCGGTGCTCAAGACCTGGGACGCGTTCTGGCAAAAGCTGTTCCTCGGCGTGGGCATCATCATCGCGGTGTTCGGCATGCGCCTGTTGTTCCCGCTGGTGATCGTGGCGATGGCGGCCGACCTGGGCCTAATGGACGTGTGGCACCTGGCGCTGAACGATCCGAAGCAGTACTCGGCGCACCTGACGGCGCACCACGCGGAAGTGGCGGCGTTCGGCGGCATGTTCCTGCTGCTGGTGTTCCTGAACTTCCTGCTTGATGAGACCAAGGAGATGCACTGGCTGGGCCACGTCGAAGAGAAGCTCGGATCGCTCGGCAAGGTGTCGTCGATCTCGGTGATGATCGCCATCGGCGCGCTGATGGGCAGCCTGTCGCTGGTGGGCGAAGCGCAGAAGATGGTGGTGCTGATCTCGGGCCTGTGGGGCATCCTGATCTACGTCGGCGTCGATGCCATCAGCAGCCTGCTGGAGAAGGAAGAGGGCGAGGGCAATGTGGGCGAGATGGTCAAGCGCGGCGGCATCGGCGCCTTCCTGTACCTGGAAGTGCTCGACGCATCGTTCAGCTTCGACGGCGTGATCGGCGCCTTTGCGATCACCACCGACGTCGTGATCATCATGCTGGGCCTGGCGATTGGCGCGATGTTCGTCCGCTCGCTGACGGTCTACCTGGTCAAGCAGGGCACGCTCGACGAATTCGTCTACCTGGAGCACGGCGCGCACTACGCCATCGGCATCCTGGCCCTGATCATGTTGGGCAGCATGAAGTACCACATCCCGGAAGTGTTCACCGGCCTGGTGGGTGTCGCCTTCATCGTCGCCTCGCTGTGGTCCTCGGTGCGGCACAAGAAAGAGATGAAGCAGCTGGAAGTGGCTGCGTAAGGATGCGCGGCGAACGGACGGACACCAGTTCGCTGCGTGTGTGGAAGTACCCCGGTGTTCACTTTGTTTTACCAACTAGGAGATTCACATCATGGCTATCAGTCTGCAAAAAGGCGGCAACGTCAACCTGAGCAAGGAAGCTCCCGGCCTGAACAAGATGGTGGTCGGACTCGGATGGGACATCCGCGCCACCGACGGCGCCGCGTTCGACCTGGACGGCGCTGTGTTCATGCTCAATAGCGCAGGCAAGGTGCGCTCGGACGCCGACTTCGTCTTCTACAACAACCTGAAGTCGATCGACGGCTCGGTGGCCCACTCGGGCGACAACCGCACCGGCGCCGGCGACGGCGACGACGAGACGCTGACCATCGACCTGGCCAGGGTGCCGGCCGACGTCGACAAGATCGCCGTCTGCGTCACCATCCACGACGCCGAAGCGCGGCGCCAGAACTTCGGCCAGGTGGCGAAGGCCTTCGTGCGCTGCGTGAACGCAACCGGCAACACCGAGATCGCCCGCTACGACCTGTCGGAAGACGGCTCGACCGAAGCGGCAATGATCTTCGGCGAGGTCTATCGCGCCGGCGCCGACTGGAAGTTCCGCGCCATCGGCCAAGGCTTCAAGGGCGGCCTCGGCCCCCTGGCCAAGAACTTCGGCGTGAACGTATAACGCCAAACCGGTTTGCGGCCCGCGCCCCCGCGCGTCGGGCTGCATGCGAACCCGGGGTCTGGTCCTGCGGACCTGACCCCATTTTGAAAAGGAAGGCTCCAGATGCCAGTGTTTACAGTGACGGGAGACGTCGATCCGTTCCTCCACGTGTCGCTCGCGCGCGGCGAGACGATCTACTGCGAATCGGACGCGATGGTGATGATGGAAGCGACGCTCGACCTGAAGGGCAAGATGAAGGGCGGTTTGGGCAGCGCGCTGATGCGCACCTTCGCCAACGGCGAATCGTTCTTCCAGCAGCACATCGAAGCGGTGCGCGGCGACGGCGATTGCCTGCTGTCGCCGACGCTGCCCGGTGCGATGCAGATCGTGGACGTGGGGCCGAACAACTACATCATCAGCGACGGCGCGTTTGTCGCGGCCAGCTCGGGAGTGGACCTGAAAGTGCGTACCCAAAGCATCGGCAACGCGCTGTTTGCCCAGAGCGGCGGCTTCTTCGTCACCGAAACGGCCGGCAGCGGGCAGGTGGCGGTGTCGGGCTTCGGATCGATGTCGGTGCTCGACGTCGAACCGGGCAAGGACGCCATCATCGACAACTCGCACGTGGTGTGCTGGGACAGCACGCTGCGCTACGAAATCTCGATCACGACCGGCAGCAGCGGCGGCTTTCTCGGCAACCTGGTGAATAGCCAGACCAGCGGAGAAGGCGTGGTGCTGCGGTTTTCCGGTCGCGGAAAAGTGTATGTCTGTTCGCGCAACCGGGCCGCATTCCGCGCCTGGACCCAGCAGGGTGCGTCGCGCTAACTCTAGGAGAATCACATGTCAGTCAATTTGCAAAAAGGCCAGAAGATCTCGCTCGACAAGGAAGCCGGCGGCACGCTCTCGCGCGTCGTCATGGGGCTGGGCTGGGACGCCATCAAGAAGGGCGGCCTGTTCGGCTTCGGCGCCAGGACCGAAAGCGTGGATCTGGACGCCTCATGCCTGATGTTCGACGAAGGCGGGCGGCCGGTGGACGCGGTCTGGTTCCGCCAGCTGAAAAGCCAGGACGGCAGCATTGTCCACACGGGCGACAACCGCACCGGCGCGGGCGACGGCGACGACGAGCAGATCATCGTCGACCTGTCGCGTGTGCCGGGGCAGGTCAAGTCGCTGGTGTTCACGGTGAACAGCTTCACCGGGCAGAACTTCGCGCAGGTGCAGAACGCCTACTGCCGCATCGTCAACGCGGCCGACCAGAAGGAAGTGGCGCGCTACGACCTGTCGGTGCAGGGCGCGCACACGGCGCAGATCATGGCCAAGCTGTATCGCCACAACGGCGAATGGAAGATGCACGCGATCGGCGAAAACGGCAGCGGCCGCACCTTCGACGACCTGATGCCGATGATCACGCCGCACCTGTAACCGCAGCAGTCTCCGTTTCCCCGTAGTGCCCTTTGCAGGTCCCGTCAAAAGGGCCTGCTTTTTTTTTGTTCCGGCGCCGCTTGACATGGCCGAATAATGAGCATACTGTATTAGTTAATTAATACACCAAACACAAATGATCGCCCACACCGCCCAGGTTTTTTCGATTGCCACGGGATCGTCCGAGCCGATCTACCGCCAGCTGGTCGACCAGGCGCGCCGGCTGGTCGCCGGCGGCCAGCTCGCGCCTGGCGACGCCATGCCTTCGGTGCGCGACATCGCGCAGACGCTGGCGCTCAATCCCATGACCGTGTCGAAGGCCTACGGCATCCTCGAGATGGAAGGGGTGTTGAACCGCCGCCGCGGCATGGGCATGGTGGTGGCCGACGTGGCGCCGCGCGCCCACAGCGTCGCCAAACGCGCCGAACTGCTGCGCCCAACGCTGGAACGTGCAGCCCTCGAAGCGCGCCAGCTCGAACTCGATCCGGAAACCGTCCTCGCCCTGTTCACAAAAATAATGAAAGACGCATCATGACAGCTCCCATCATCCAGGTTTCCTCGATCAGCAAGCGGTTCGGCGACCAGACCATTCTCGACCGCCTCGACTGGTCCATTCAGCCCGGCCAGGTAGTTGGCCTGCTGGGCCGCAACGGCGCCGGCAAATCGACACTGATCGAGTGCATGCTGGGCTTGCACGAAGTCGACGCAGGCTCTGTCACCATCTTCGGCGAAGACGTCGCCAACCTGTCGGCCGGCGCGCGCGCGAAAATCGGCTACGTGCCGCAGGCGCACGGCCTGTTCCACTGGCAGACGCCGGACCAGATGCTGGCGTACTTCAAGGCCTTGTACCCACACTGGAATACCCCCAAGGTCGAGGCGCTGCTGGCGCGCTGGGGCTTCACTACCGAGATGCGAGGCCGACCGATTCTCCGGCTTTCCGGCGGCGAGAGGCAGCGCCTGTCGATCATCCGCGCGCTGGCGCACGATCCGCAATTGCTCATCCTCGACGAACCGGTCTCGGCGCTCGATCCGGTCGGTCGCCGCGACTTCCTGCGCGAGCTGGTCGAACGCGTGATCGAGCGCGATACGACGGTGGTGTTCTCCACGCATATCCTGACCGACCTGGAACGGGTGGCGCTCGACGCGGCCTTCCTCAAGCACGGCAGGATCGTGCTGCAAGGACCGCTCGACGACCTGCTGGAGCGCGCCAACGGCCTGTCGCTGGAAGACCTGTTCGTCGAGGTGACGCAATGATGACGGCAGAATTCAAAGCCTGGGCTCAGATACTCAGGCAACCGATCCAGAACCGGCGCAGCATGGGGGGGCTGGGCAGCCTTGGCATGACCTCGTTCTTGCTCCTGGTGGCACTGGCGGCGGTGGTCGGCGGCGCGGCGATGCATCCGTCGCGCGAACGCGCGTTCGTCGTTGCGTGGGGCGCTGGCATTCCCCTGTCGATGCTGTGCCTGATGTGGTGGATCTACCTGCTCCGATCCATCGCCGAGCAGTGCCGGCCGGTGACGGGCAGGCTGGTTCCGCGCCTGCGCGAGCGTGCACGCAACGTTACCGTGGCGGTGTGGTGCGCGATTGTCGTCGTGATGCTGCTTGTTTTCGCGCTGCCTTTGGGGCATCCCTGGCACGTTGCCGCGGTCGCCGGCCTGGCCCTGCTGCATTTGAACGGAGCGTTCGTCATTTATTGGTTCCTCGGGGTCTTCGGCTCGACACTCGGGCTTCCGATCGCAACATGGATGGAGATGATCTGGAACAGCGACGCGGCGGCGGCGGCCGGCCTGGTCCTGGTCGCATTCGAACTGCGCCGCTTCGTGCGCCGCATGTTCGGCGTATCGCCTCATCTGGCGCAGACAACCCAAACGCCGCCGCTTGAAGCGATGATCAGGCGGGGGTTCGCATGGGTGGACCGTACCGCTGGTTTGTTTGTTTCGAAATCGGGCATGCGCGCCGATGACCGGCCCTTGTTCGTGCGCGTACTCGGCGGCCAGGGCGACAGCGTGCCTCGTTTCGAGCTCGCGGTGCTGACGGTGGTGTGCGCCGCGCTGGCAGGATGGAACGCGTATCAGGGCAAGGACGCGCATGCGGAACTGCACTTTGTGCGTGCGGCGATCGTGATCGTTCTTCTGGGCGTTCAGCTGTTGGTCGCTTCCAGCATGCTGACCAGCTTCGCCTCGCGCATCCAGGAACAGGGCCTGGTGCGGCTTGCGGCCGGAGCGCCGAACGCCGCCGAGATGAACCGTATCCTGGCGCGGCACTTCCTGGCGCGTCAGGCGAAGATGTGGGGCGCTTATGCGGCGCTGAGCATGGCGGCGCTGCTCGTTCTGGGCGCGACGCTGGACGAGGCATTGCGTGCGTTGGCCGTATGCGCCTTCGCGCTACCGTTGTTGGGTATTCCGCTGGCCGATCATGCGCGCGCCGTCAAACCGCTGTCCCCGGTTGTGGGCGTCGCGGCGGTGGGGGTTGGGATTTGTGCGTTTCTTGCCGTCTGGGGCAAGGGCAGCATGACTACGTGGAGCGTCGTCGCGCTGGCGACGGTCTGCGCGGCTGCGGCGTTCGTGGGAATTCGCTGGACGCGGATGGTGCGTGCGGCGCCGGCATTTCCGGCGCGGCGCGCCTGATGGCACGCTAAGGCGCGGTCACTTCGAGCACTACGGCATGCTGCTCGATCGGCCGCTCCTTCACGCCGGCGAACGAGATGCCGAAATGGACTCCGGGCAGGAGCTTCGAGTCGAAGCGGTCGCCTTCGTAGTCGAGCGCGAAGTGCTCGCTGCCGGCGCGCGTGGAGAGGGTGAATTCGTAGCTGACCTTGCCGGCCCAGATGCACATCGCGCCCTTCGGGCAGCGGCTGTCGGTAAAGCGGTCGTAGCGCACCGAAACGCTCGGCGTCAGGGCGACGACCTGGTTCTGTTCCATCGGATAGCTGCCGCTGCGCAGCGGTTGTTCCGGCGCGATGCCTGCGCAACCGGCGAGGTTGAGCAGGGTGGCGGTGCACCACAGGCGCGCCCACTGGGATGTTCTTTTCATCATGGGGGCATGGTAGCAAAGTTTTCGCGGCCACCGCGCCAACAACAAAAAAGGCGCCCGCGGGCGCCTTTCTAGCTGAACTGCGGCCGGCTTACACGAACGCCGACAGCGATCCCTTCATCTTCTTCAGCGCCGCCACTTCGATCTGGCGAATGCGCTCGGCCGACACGCCGAATTCTTCGGCCAGCGTGTGCAGCGTGGCGCCCGAGCCATCGTCGTTGGCCAGCCAGCGCGCTTCGACGATGCGGCGCGAACGCGGATCGAGCTTGGCCAGCGCCGTCTCCAGCCCTTCGGACTGCAGGCGCGTGACCTGCTCGGCTTCCAGCACCTTGGTCGGCTCGGACAGGTCCGACGACAGGTAGGCGATCGGCGAGAACTTGTCGTCCTCGTCGTCGGTCGGCGCTTCGAGCGCGATGTCGCGGCCCGACAGGCGCGTTTCCATCTCGATCACTTCCTCGCGCTTGACGTCGAGCAGCTTGGCCAGCGCGTCGATCTGGGTCGGCGACATCGCGTCCAGGCCCGTCTTGTTGCTGCGCAGGTTGAAGAACAGCTTGCGCTGCGCCTTGGTCGTGGCGACCTTGACCAGGCGCCAGTTCTTCAGGATGTACTCGTGCATCTCGGCCTTGATCCAGTGCATCGCGTACGAGACCAGGCGCACGCCCTGGTTCGGGTCGAAACGCTTGACCGCCTTCATCAGGCCGATGTTGCCTTCCTGGATCAGGTCGGCGTGCGGCAGGCCGTAGCCGAGGTAGCCGCGGGCGATCGATACCACCAGGCGCAGGTGCGACAGCACCAGCTCCTGCGCCGCGGCCAGGTCGTTCTTTTCCTGCAGCCGCTTGGCCAGCGAGATTTCTTCGTCGTGGGACAGCATCGGCAGCCGGTTGACCGCCGAAATGTACGCGTCGATATTGCCAAGATTGCCAGTGAAGCCCAACTCCATCGCACGATTGCCGGTCGGAACCAATGCGGAGTGTGCGGACATTGTCGTCATGTGTGCCTCGTAAAAAGGGTGCAGCAAGGTTTTACTTCCGGGTGCTGGCGGTGGGTCGTCTATTTTCCCCGCCTTGCGCGCATAGTTTAGCACTCTCTCGGGGAGAGTGCCAATCGCCCTAAACTATGGCCGTGATAGGCTAAATATTGCCGCAAGGAACTTATTTCGATGACAGGCTCCACTGTAGTGGACTGCCTCGATGCGTTGTTGATTACGCACAGGATAGCGCGGAGGGAGGGACGGTTCTGTTCGTTCCCGCACGTGCGCGGGGGAATGTCGGGGTCTGGTCCTGCGGACCTGACCCCATTTTCAGTTCAGCCGCGCCAGGTGGCGCTGCACCGACAGCACTGCGCCCACCAGGCCGAGCCCGGCGCTGACGGCCAGCAGGGCGGCGATGCCGAGCGGCGCCAGCGGCGTCAGCTGGAATTCGCTGGCGTACAGCCGCGCGAATTCCGCAATCGCGACGTTCAGCGGGCGCAGCGCCAGCGCGACCGCGCCAAGCGCCACGGCCCCTGCGCACATGCCCAGCAGGGCGCCGGTGTAGTAGAAGGGCCGGTGAATGAACACGTCGGTCGCGCCGATCAGCTTGGACACCGCGATCTCGTCGCGCTGGGTCAGCACCTGCAGCCGGATCGTGTTGAACACGACGGCGATGACGACCATGCCCAGCGTTACGGCCAGCAGCAGCAGCGCCAGGCGCAGCACGCTGAGCAGGGCGGCCAGGCGCTTGACCCACGCCGAA
The DNA here is from genome assembly GCF_030704305.1 of Massilia sp. R2A-15. NCBI lineage: Bacteria > Pseudomonadati > Pseudomonadota > Betaproteobacteria > Burkholderiales > Oxalobacteraceae > Massilia > Massilia sp. R2A-15. The sequence goes on from NZ_CP131935.1 coordinate 326,588, forward strand.
TCGACCTGCACCGTGTCCACGCCGGGCAGCGCGCGCAGGCGGTCGGCCAGCGCATCGACCTGGGCGGCGTCGGCCGCGCTCCGGAAGCCGTCGAGCTTCATCACGTAACCGTCCGGCAGCGGATTTTCGCCCAGCGTGCCCAGCACGTCGGTCAGGCCGCTCTTGGCCTTGAGCGACTCGAGCGCCTGCTCGCGCGGCACGAAGGTGATCTTCGCCTTGTTCGCCTTGAGCAGTTCGCGCAGCGGCGGCGCGAGCGCCAGCGCCTGCTCGCGCGTGGCCTCCGGCTTGACGAACAGGCTGATCTCGGGATCGACCGACAGCTGCTCCGACATCGGCCGCACGTTGTCGAGCAGGGTCAGGCCGGCGAACGGCAGCGCCAGCGCGATCGCCACGACGACGACGTTGAACAGGAAGCTGCCGGGCGCCTTGCGCACGTTGCCGAGCGCCGCGCGCAGCGCGAAACGGTGTTGACGCAGCCAGCCCTTCATGCCGCACCTCCGGATACCAACTGGCCATGATCGAGGTGGATCACGCGGGCGGCCGCGTCGAGCACCTGCTCGTCATGGGTGGAAATCATGCAGGTCACGCCGACCGAATGGAAGGCGCGCAGCGCGTCGAGCACCTTGTCGGCGGCCGCGCGGTCGAGGTTCGCGGTCGGCTCGTCGGCCAGGATGATCTGGGGGCGGTTGACGATGGCGCGCGCGATCGCCACGCGCTGCTGCTCGCCGCCGGACAGTTCGAGCGGCAGCGCCTTGGCGCGGTCCAGCAGGCCAACCTTGTCGAGCGCGGCGCGGGCGCGCAGCTCGGCCTCGGACTTCGAGGCGCCCATCACTAATAAAGGCAGCATGGCGTTGGCCAGGATGTGGCGGTCGTTGAGCAGTTTCTGCTGCTGGAAGATCAGGCCCAGGTTACGGCGCAGGAAAGGCACGCCTTCGCGGCGCAGCTTGCCGATGTCCTGGCCATTGACCAGGATCGCGCCGGCGCTGGGCCGCTCGATCGCCGCAATCATCTTCAGCAAGGTGGACTTGCCGGCGCCGGACGGGCCGGCCAGGTAAACCAGTTCGCCTTTGGCGATATTGAGGGACACGTCGCGCAGTGCGACGGCATGGGCGGAATACTGTTTTGAGACAGACTGGAATTCGATCATGTGAGCTTTTTATCCGAGCAGCGCTTCGACGAATTCGTCCGCCTTGAACGGCTGCAGGTCTTCGATTTTCTCGCCGATGCCGATGAAGTACACCGGCACCGGGCGGGTGCGCGCGATCGCGGCCAGCACGCCGCCCTTGGCGGTGCCGTCGAGCTTCGTGATCACCAGGCCGGTGAGGTCCAGCGCGTCGTCGAAGGCCTTGACCTGCGCCAGCGCGTTCTGGCCGGTGTTGCCGTCGATGACCAGCAGGACTTCGTGCGGCGCGCCGTCCATGCCCTTGCCGATCACGCGCTTGATTTTCTTCAGTTCTTCCATCAGGTGCAGCTGGGTCGGCAGGCGGCCGGCGGTATCGACCATCACCACGTCCATGCCGCGCGCCTTGCCCGACTGGACCGCGTCGAACGCCACGGCGGCCGGGTCGCCCGAGGCCTGCGAGATGACGGTGACGTTATTGCGCTGGCCCCAGACCATCAGCTGCTCGCGCGCGGCGGCGCGGAAGGTGTCGCCGGCGGCCAGCAGCACCGACTGCTCGTACTTCTGCATGTGCTTGGCGAGCTTGCCGATGGTGGTGGTCTTGCCGGCGCCGTTCACGCCCGAGATCATCATCACCAGCGGCTCGTGGCGGCCCAGTTCGAGCGGCTTCTCCAGCGGGCGCAGCATGTCGGTCATCAGCACCTTCAGCGCGGCCTTGACGGCGGCCGCGTCGAGCAGCTTGTCTTCCTTGACCTTGCGGCGCAGGCCGTCGAGCAGGAACTGGGTGGCGTCCATGCCGGCGTCGGCCATCAGCAGCGCCGACTCGAGTTCCTCGTACAGGTCTTCGTCGATGCGCGCGCCGACGAACAGCAGCGACAGGTTGGTCGAGGTCTTGGACAGGCCGGCCTTCAGGCGCTCCATCCACGATGACCTGGACTCGGACGCCGCGACCGGGCGCTCGGCCGTTTCGGCGATCACTTCCTGGACCGGCGCCGCGGGGGCGACGAAGGTGGAGGTGGAGCCGTAGCGGCGCGCCGGCGCCGGCGTCGCGGCCGGAATCACGTCGATCGGAGCGGGCGCCGGGGGCGTGGCCGCGGGTGCGGGCGGTGGCGGTGCTGTCTCGGGGACAGGCTGCTTCTTCTTAAAAAAACTGAACATTGGTATGTGGGGGCGGGCGCTGCATGCACATGGCCGGCGCTGCCGGCCACGACGAATCGATTGGCCGATATTCTACCAGAGCAGGGCGGCGGGTCCGCGCGAGTCTTGTTTAAGCGGCAAGCGCGCGATGCTGCGACCGCCAGCGCGCGAGGGCGCCGGGAATGGCGGCGAGGTCGAGCACTGTGCCGGGCGCGAGGTGGCGGCGCGCCATCTCGACGCCGGCGCCGCCGCTCCACACTTCGGCGTCGTCGCCCAGCCGGCTGCGCAGCTCGTTGACGTTGTCGACCGCGGCGCGCGGCGAGGTGACGCCGGAAAACGACAGCGCAACGATGTCGGCGCGCTGCGTGCGTGCCGCTTCGACGATGTCGCCCAGCGGGGTCTGCACGCCGAGCGATACGCAGTGGGCGCCTTCGAGCGCGAGCAGCGCTTCGGCCATCAGCAGGCCAAGCCCGTGGCGCTCCTGCGGCACGGTGGTCAGGAGCACGCGCGGGGACGCCGATTCATGCGCCGACTGCGGCGTGGCGGCGACGATCGCCGCCCGCATCACGCTTTGCAGGATCTCGGAATACAGGTGCTCTTCGAACACCGCCAGGTCGCCGCGCGCCCATGCTTCGCCGACGGCGGATGTCAGCGGCGCGATCAGTTCGAGCACGCAGCGCTGCAATCCCATCAACAGCATCGATTGCGACAGGCGCTGGCGCAGCTCGGCGAGCTTGTGCGCGTTCAGCAGGTCGAGACAAGCGCGGATTTCCGGATCGTCCAGTCCGCGCACCGGCGCCGCGCTGGTGGGCCTGGCGCCCAGTTCCACCAGTTCGTCGGCGCCGAGCGCCATGATCTTGCCGGGCCGGTAGCCCTGGTCGAGCAGGCGCTTGACCAGCGACAGGCGGTGCACCTGGTCGGGAGGATAGATGCGCTCGCCGTTGGCGTCGCGCTGCGGCCGGGGAAACCCGTAACGGCGTTCCCACACGCGCAGGGTCTCCTTCGCCACGCCGATGTCGCGCTCGACATCGCTGATGCTTAAGGATACGGCAGGAGAGGTGGCGTTGGTCATCACGGGCTCGTAATCGGTAAAGGGCGGTTCTTGTGCAGGACATCGCCGCGCAATAGCGGCATTTCACATTCTACTTTAACAAGCAAACGATTCGACAGATTTGTCGGATGTTGTAAAAAAGAATTTATTCGGGGGCTTGGCCGCCGCGAAAATTTTTTCTCGATCTCCAGTCTCGTTTCACGCTGCAGGCGTAAAACGCCGGTCAACAAACCTGTCCAGGACAAATAGAATATAGTGACGATTATTTCACGCTATTCGCGGCCTGAACAGGCTTTGTCCAAGACAATTTGGAAAACTACCAGACGGAGAATATATGAAGATCGCAGTAGTGGGCGCCGGGATCGCCGGTTTGTCGTGTGCGTATCGGCTGGCGCAGGCCTCGGCCGACGTCACATTGTTCGAAGCAGGCAATTATTTCGGCGGCCACAGCAACACGGTCGACGTAACGCTCGACGGCCGCAGCTTCGGCGTCGATACGGGCTTCCTGGTGTTTAACGATCGCACCTATCCGAACCTGGTCGCGCTATTTGCAGAGCTCGGGGTCGAGACCGCGCCGAGCGACATGTCGTTTTCGGTCCGGCTGCCGCGGGCGAACGGCCGCGCGCTCGAATGGGCCGGCGCCAGCCTCGACACCGTGTTCGCGCAGCGCGCCAACCTGCTCGATCCGCGTTTCCTGCGCATGGTGCGCGACATCCTGCGTTTCAATCGCGAAGCGACGGCGCTGGCGCAAGGAGGCGCGGCGCCCGACGTCGCGCTCGGCGCCTGGCTCGACCAGCATGGCTACAGCGCCACCTTCCGCAACTGGTACCTGCTGCCGATGGCCGCCTGCATCTGGTCCTGTCCCTCCGACCAGATGCTGGCGTTTCCGTTGTCGACCTTCGTGCGCTTCTGCCACAACCACGGCCTGCTGCAGGTGAGCGACCGGCCGCAGTGGCGCACGGTGAAGGGCGGCTCGCGCAATTACGTCGACAAGATGCTGGCGGCTATTCCGTCGCGCCGCCTGCTCTCGCCGGTGCGTTCGGTGCGACGCGGCGCCGGCGGCGCGCATTCGGTGCGGATCGCCACGGCGGCGGGCGTCGAACACTTCGACCAGGTCGTCATGGCCTGCCACAGCGACCAGTCGCTCGCGCTGCTTTCGGACGCGCGCGCCGAAGAGCGCGCGGTGTTGTCTGCGATCCGCTATCAGCAAAACCGCGCGGTGCTGCACACCGACGCGCGCTGCTTGCCGGCGCGGCGCAAGACGTGGTCGGCCTGGAATTACCAGAGCAGCGCGTCCGCGACGCCGGAGGTGTGCGTGCATTACCTGCTCAACATGCTGCAGCCGCTGCCATGCAGCGCGCCGGTGATCGTCTCGCTCAACCCGATCGAAGCGCCCGATCCGGCCAGTGTGCTGGGCGAATTCGATTATGCCCATCCGGTGTTCGACCGCGGGGCGGTGGCGGCGCAGCGCGGCATCGGCGCGATTCAGGGCGTGCAGGGCACCTGGTTCGCCGGCGCGTGGACCGGCTACGGCTTTCATGAAGACGGCCTTACATCCGGGCTGGGCGTTGCCGCTTCGCTGGCCGAGCTGATGGAGACGCGACATCATGCAGCCGCCTGACTTCGGCATTCGCGCCGAACCGCAGTTGTGCTTCGGGCATGTGCGGCACCGGCGCCTGCGCCCGGTCGTCAACGCGTTCGAATACCGCGCCTATTATGTGCGCCTGCCGCTGCGCAGCATGGACGCTGACGCCCCGCGCTGCGCGTTGTTTTCGCGCAACCGCTTCAACCTGCTGTCGTTCCACGATGCCGATCACGGCGACGGCACGACCGGCCTGGTCGAATGGATCGACGCGCTGCTCGAAAAGGAGGGCGTGACCGACGCCGACGGCGAAATCTGGCTGCAGGCCATGCCGCGCGTGCTGGGCTTCGTGTTCAATCCGGTTTCGTTCTGGTTCTGCCATCGCGCCAGCGGCGAGCTGCGCGCCGTGCTGTGCGACGTGCGCAATACCTTCGGCGAACGCCACTTCTATTTGCTCGACGACGGCTTCGAGATCCCCAACGGCGGCGAAATCACCGCGCGCAAGCTGTTTCACGTCTCGCCGTTCTTCGCTGTCGAAGGCGCTTACCGTTTCCGCTTCATGCGCGTAGTGCGCGGCAGGAAAGGTTCGCTGGCCGAGACCACTGTCGCCACCATCGACTACGAGGATGCCGAGGGCCCCGCGCTGCAGACCAGCGTGTCCGGCGTCGGCGCACCGATCCGCACCGCCACCGCGGCCGCCGCTTTCTTCAAGTATCCGCTGATGACGTTTGGCGTCATCGCCCGCATCCACATCCAGGCGCTGCGCCTCTGGCTCAAGCGCGTGCCGTTCCACTCGAAGCCCGCACCACCCAAACAGAAGGTGACCCGATGACATCGATGCAAAAATTCGCCCCCCCCGGCACTTCCGTCCGAGCCGAATCGCCGCCGGCCGCCGCCCGCATCATCCTCAAGCTGCTGTCGTCGCTGAGGCATGGCGCGCTGGCGCTGCGTACGCCCGACGGCGCCAGCCGCCATTACGGCGACGATTCCGCGCCGGTGGCGCTGGAGCTGAAGAACTGGAACCTGTTCAACGCGTCGATGCGATCCGGCGACATCGGCTTCGCGCAGACCTACATCGACGGCGACTGGAGCACCAGCAACCTGGCCGGCCTGGTCGAACTGCTGGCGCGTAACCGCGCGGCGATCGAGTCGCTGGTGTACGGCAGCTGGTGGGGCGGCCTGGCCTACCGTATCCGCCATCTGCTGAACCGAAACAGCAAGGCCGGCAGCCGCAAGAACATCCACGCGCACTACGACATCGGCAACCGGTTCTACGAACTCTGGCTGGACCCTTCCATGACCTATTCGAGCGCGCTGTTTGCGGGCGGGGCGGGGACCAGCCTGGAACTGGCGCAAGCGGCCAAATACGGGCGCATCCTCGACCAACTTGCGCTGGCGCCGGGCGCGCGGGTGCTGGAAATCGGCTGCGGCTGGGGCGGATTTGCCGAAATGGCCGCGCGCGCCGGCGCGCACGTGACCGGGCTGACGCTGTCGACCGAGCAGCTCGCGTATGCGCGCCAACGCATGATCAACGCCGGCCTGGCGGACCAGGCCGACCTGCGCCTGTGCGACTACCGCGACAGCGTCGGGCAATACGATGCGATCGCTTCGATCGAGATGTTCGAGGCGGTGGGCGAGAGCTACTGGCCGGGCTATTTCGAGTGCATCGCGCGCAGCCTGAAACCGGGCGGGCGGGCCTGCGTCCAGACCATCGTCATCGCCGACGACCTGTTCGCGCGCTATCGCAAGGGCACCGATTTCATCCAGCAGTTCATTTTCCCGGGCGGGATGCTACCGTCGCCGTCGGTGTTCGAGCGGCTGGCGCGCGAGCATGGCCTGCAGGTGGTGGACAGATTCGGCTTCGGCATCGACTACGCCGACACGCTGGTGGCTTGGCGCCGCGCCTTCCATGCCCGGCTCGATGCTGTCCGCGCTCAGGGCTTCGATGAAGTCTTCATCCGCACCTGGGAGTTCTACCTTTGCTACTGCGAGGCAGCGTTCAGGGCGCGCAATACTGACGTGATGCACTTCACGCTGGTGAAGGCGTCATGATGCGCCGCCTGATCGCGGCGCTGGCGCTGGCGTGCGCCGCGGCGCTGGCGCAAGCTGCGCCGGCCCACATCGAAGCATCGGTCCCGCACGCGCGCCTGGCCGGTTCGGGCGTCTATACCTGGTTTACCTTGAAGATCTACACGGCGCAGCTGTGGGTGGGCGACCAGGGCTACCGCGCCGATGCGCCGTTCGCGCTCGACCTGCGCTACGCGCGCAAGCTGCATGGGCGGAAGATCGCCGAGGCGAGCGCGGAGCAAATGGAAAAGATCGGCGCCGGCAGTGCGTCCGAACGCAAGGCGTGGCTGCAGAAGATGCTGGCGATTTTCCCCGACGTGGGCGAGGGAACCCACATCACCGGCGTGTTCGTTCCCGGCGCCGGCGCGCTGTTCTACCTCGATGGCAGGCCGATTGGCCGCATCGACGATCCCGATTTCGCGCGGGCGTTTGCCCGCATCTGGCTCGACCCAGCGACCACCGCGCCGGAATTGCGCGCGGCGCTGCTGAAACAGGCGGCGCCGCGATGAAGCCGCTCGGCTGGCCAAACCTGCTGTGCTACGGCGCGTTCGGCCTGCCGCTTGCCATGGTCGCACTGCCGATCTACGTGTACCTGCCCCAGTTCTACGCCGAGCGCGCCGGGCTGCCGCTGGCGCTGATCGGCGCCTTGCTGCTGGCCGCGCGCATTGCGGCCGCTTTTATCGACCCGCTGCTGGGCTGGTGGATCGCGCGCGGACACAGCGCCTACCCGCGCTTCGTCGCGTTGGCGCTGACCCCACTGCTGGCAGGCTTCCTTGGCCTCTTCAATCCGCCGGCGATGGGCGGCGGGGCCACGATGGGGTGGTTCGGCGCGACGCTGATGCTGGTCTACTTCGGCTTCAGCCTCGCCACCATCGCGCACCAGAGCTGGGGCGCCGCATTGACCGCCGCGCCCGCGCTGCGCGCGCGCGTGACGGGCGTGCGCGAAGGCTTCGGCCTGGCCGGCGTGGTGCTGGCCGCCGCCGTCACTGCGATGGCCGGCTATGGCGGCCTTTCCGCCGTCTTCGCCGCGGCGCTGGCGGCTGGGGCGGCGCTGCTGCTGGCCAGGGCCGTGCGCCCCAGCGGCGCGGCGTCCGTTGCGCCGCCGCACTGGCGCGAGCTGGTCCTGCCGTTTCGCCAGCCGCGCTTCCGTGCGCTGTTTGCCGTGCTGCTCGTGAACGGCGTAGCCTCGGCGATTCCCGCCACGCTGTTCCTGTTTTTCGCCGCCGACCGGCTGCGTCTGTCGTCGCTGTCCGGCGGGTTCCTGATCCTGTATTTCTGCGCCGCCGCGCTGTCGATACCGGTCTGGGTTGCGCTGGCCCGGCGCGTCGGCGAGGCGCGCGCGTGGACCGCTGCGATGCTGGCGTCGGCGCTGGTGTTCGTCTGGGCCTTCGGCCTCGCGCCAGGCGCCGCATGGGCATTCGGCGCGATCTGCTTTCTGTCCGGCCTTGCGCTGGGGGCAGAGCTGGCGCTGCCGCCCGCCTTGCTGGCCGGCGTCATCGGCAAGGCCGGCCACGGCGCCGGGCGCGAAGCGGCGTATTTCGGCGTCTGGAACTGGGGCGTGCAAATCACGCTGGCGCTGGCGGCAGGCATCGCCTTGCCCCTACTGGGATGGTTCGGCTACGAGCCGGGGCGGCCCGGCGCGGCCACCGAACTGGCGGCGGCATACGCGCTGCTGCCGTGCGTGTTGAAACTGGCGGCCGCCACGATGCTGTGGCGCGCGCCGCTGAGAGACTTTTAATAAGGGGACACCATGAAAATCTTCGCCTTGCTTGGTATGGCGGCGCTGTGCGCGGGATGCAGCGCGCCGGCGCCGGATCAATATGCGAGCCAGCAGCCGCGGCTCGACGTCCAGCGCTATTTCAACGGCACGCTCGACGCCCACGGCATGTTCCAGGACCGCTCCGGCGCTGTCGTCAAGCGCTTCGTCGTGGTCATGCACTGCCAGTGGCAGGGCGACACCGGCACGCTGGACGAGGACTTCACGTACTCGGACGGCACCCGGCAGAAGCGCGTCTGGACGCTGCACAAGGCCGGGGATGGCAGCTTCACCGCGACCGCGCCCGACGTGGTGGGAACCGCGCACGGCGTCGCCGCCGGAAACGCGCTGCGCTGGAAGTACGTGCTGGCGCAGCCTGTCGGCGACAAGGTGTACAACGTCGACATGGAGGACTGGATGTTCCTGATCGACGACAAGGTCATGCTGAACCGCACCGCAATGAGCAAGTTCGGCGTGAGCCTGGGCAGCGTGACGTTGTCGTTCTCGAAGCGATGAACCCGCGCATTCACGACTGGAGCGGCAGGCGCGTATGGGTGATCGGCGCCTCGAGCGGCATCGGCGCGGCCTGCGCCCGGCAGCTGCTGCGGCTGGGCGCCCGGGTTGCGCTGTCGGCGCGCGACGCCGCGGCGCTGGAACGCGAAGCGTCGGCGTCGACGCACGCGCTCGCAGCGCCGCTGGACGTGACGGACCACGCCAGCGTGCTGCGCGCGCGCGACGCCATCGTTGCGGCATGGGGCGGCATCGACCTGGTGCTGGTGGTCGCCGGCGGCTATAACGAGATGCGCGCCGACAGCTTCGACCTCGCCGCCGCCAACCGCCTGATCGACCTGAACCTGCGCGGCGTATTCAACTGCCTCGACGCGGCGTTGCCGGTGTTGCTCGGGCAGGGCGCCGGCGGAGTGGGCATCGTGGCCTCCGTTGCCGGCTACGGCGGCCTGCCGAAGGCGCTGGTGTACGGACCCACCAAGGCGGCGCTGATCAACCTGACCGAGTCGCTGTTCCTCGACCTGCGCGCGCGCGGCATTGCCGTGTACCAGATCAATCCCGGATTCGTCGATACGCCGCTGACGGCCAATAACGATTTCCGCATGCCGGCGCTGATGAGCGCCGAGGACGCCGCCGCCGAGATGATCGCCGGGATCGAGCGCGGGCAGTTTCAGATTCACTTCCCCAAACGCTTCACTAACAGCATGCGGCTGGCGCGGCTGCTGCCATACCGCTTGTATTTCTGGCTAATCCACAAAGTGACTGGCCTATGAATTACGAGACCGAACTCGAACGATTGGTGCAGTTTTACGAGAACCTGAGCGAAGCGTCGCTGGCGCACCTTCCGGAGATCTACGCGGGCGATGCCCGGTTCAAGGATCCCTTCAACGAAGTGCGCGGCATCGAGCCGATCGCGGCGATTTTCCGCCACATGTATCAGCAGGTCGATGAGCCGCGCTTCATCGTCAACACCCGCGTGCTGCAGGGCGCCGATGCCTTCCTGGTTTGGGATTTCACTTTCCGGATGAAGCGGTTTTCGCGTGCGCGCCAGTGCATCCGCGGCGCCACGCATATCCGCTTCGATGCGGACGGCCTGGTGGCGCTGCACCGTGATTATTGGGATGCGGCCGAGGAGCTGTACGAGAAGCTGCCCGTGCTGGGAGGGCTGATGCGCTGGCTGAAAAGCGCGGCCAATCGCTGACGACAGTGGCCAGATAGCTCAGTATGGGTTCCAGCCTTCGCTGGAACGACGGTCTCGAGGCTGTCGTTCCAGCGAAGGCTGGAACCCATGCTGAATCCGGTCAGCCCTTGGCCTTCAGCGCATTCGCCTTGATCGTCTCCAGCGTCGCGCCCGGCGTGATCAGGTTGCCGTCGTAGCGCAGCTCGATCACCGCCGGCAGCGACTGCGTGCGCGTGTGCTCCAGCGCGCGCGCGAACGCGGGGGCGAATTCTTCGGTCGTCGCGACCACTTCGCCGTGCGCGCCATACGCCTTCGCCAGCGCGGCGAAATCGGGATTGTGCAGCGTCGTGCCCGACACGCGGCCCGGGTAATCGCGCTCCTGGTGCATGCGGATCGTGCCGAACATGCTGTTGTTGAAGATGATGACGATCACGCCGGCCTTGTACTGCACCGCCGTCGCCAGCTCCTGCCCGTTCATCATGTACTCGCCGTCGCCGGCGAAGGTGACGACGGTGCGCTGCGGGTCGATGATCTTGGCGGCGACGCCGGCCGGCACGCCGTAACCCATCGCTCCGCTGGTCGGCGCCAGCTGCGTGCGCATGCCGCCGTAGCGGAAGAAGCGGTGCGCCCAGGTCGCGTAGTTGCCGGCGCCGTTGGTGATGATGGTGTCCTTCGGCGCGGCGGCCTGCAGCTGCTGCACCAGCTGCCACAGGTCGAGGGGAGCGCTGCCGTCCTTGAAGATCGGCGGCTGCTGCTGCCACGCCGCGTAGTCCGCCTTCGCCTCGGCCACGGTGCCGCGCCATGCATCGGCGTTCACCGGCGCCATTGCCGCCAGCATCGCCGCCGCCTGCGCGGCGCCGCTGTTGATCATCAGGTCGGCCTGGTACACGCTGCCCAGCTCCTCGGCGTCCGCGTGGATGTGCACCAGCTTCTGTTGCGGCACCGGCGAAGCGATCAGCGAATAGCCGCTCGTGGTCATCTCGCCCAGGCGCGGACCGAAGGCGATCAGCAGGTCGGCGTTCTTCACGCGCGCCGCCAGCTTGGGGTTGATGCCGATGCCGACGTCGCCCACGTAATTCGGATGCTCGTTGTCGAGCAGGTCCTGGAAGCGGAATGCGCACGCGACCGGCAGCGCGTTCGCTTCGGCGAAGCGCTGCACGTCGGCGCAGGCCTGGGCGTTCCAGGTGCCGCCGCCAAGCAGCAGCAGGGGATTCTTCGCCGCGGCCAGCATCTCGCGCAGGGTGCCGATCTGCGCGGCGGACGGCGACGCCTGCACCGGCTGGTAGCGGCGCGCGTCGGCCGTTTCGGCCATCGACACCAGCATGTCCTCGGGAAGCGCCAGCACCACCGGGCCGGGCCGGCCGCTGGTGGCGACCTGGAAGGCGCGCGCGATGTATTCCGGGATGCGGTCGGCGCGGTCGATCTGCGCGACCCACTTGGCCATCTGGCCGAACATGCGGCGGTAGTCGATTTCCTGGAACGCCTCGCGGTCCATGAAGTCGAGGCCGACCTGGCCGATGAACAGGATCATCGGCGTCGAGTCCTGGTAGGCGGTATGCACGCCGATCGACGCGTTGGTGGCGCCCGGCCCGCGGGTGACGAAGCAGATGCCCGGGCGGCCGGTCATTTTGCCGTAGGCCTCGGCCATGAACGCGGCGCCGCCTTCCTGGCGGTTGATGATGAAGCGGATGCTCGAATCGTGCAGCGCGTCGAGCACGTCGAGGTAGCTCTCGCCCGGCACACCGAAGGCGGTGTCGACGCCGTGGATCTTGAGTGCGTCGACCAGGATCTGGCCGCCGGTGCGGGAAGGGTGGGTCATGTGGGTGCCTCGCTCGAAAAATCACGTCCGGCCATTCTAAGCGAGGCGTTCCAGCGGGGCTTTTGAAATGGCGACACCAATTATCAAAATCGACTGCCCCTCCCTGACAACACGAACTGTAAATATTTACCAGAAATCAATTACAGTATTTATAATGATTCCGTAATACAACAATAACTGCCGGGGAACTCCGGATCACCTTGAGAGAGACAACATGCAAATCCATTCCATTTTTCGGGCCGCCTGCATCATCGCTGCCGCCACCGCCACCACGACCCTGACCGGTTGCGCATCCATTGTCAGCGGGACAAATCAAGTGATGTCTGTAGAAACGCTGTCGAAAACCGGCAAGGTGGACGGCGCCACTTGCAAACTTCAGAACGACAAGGGCGTCTACTACGTCACCACGCCGGGCACGGTCAATGTTCATCGCGCTTACGGCGACCTGAGCGTCACGTGCGAGAAAGCCGGCATGCCCGCTGGTTTGGCAGTCATTAAGTCGACGACCAAAGGCATGATGGCTGGCAATATCTTGTTCGGCGGGTTCATTGGCGCGGGCGTCGATGCCGCTTCCGGCGCCGCCTACGACTATCCCGTCCTGCTTCAGATCATGATGGGTGAGAGCGTCGGGAATCCATTGCTGCCGGCGCCAGTTGCGGGCGCCCCGGCCGTCAGCGGCGGCATGAACTGACAGGCTGCATGTTCGGTCCCACGCCAACCCGCGCCGGTTGGCGTTTTTGTTTCGGCGGCGCGCCTTAGTAATCGTCCGGTCCGGTTTTACCTTTAAACCCCGCGCAGCGGGTACAATGGCGCCGTGATGCAGGCCAGGACAGCCGCTGGCTGGCGCGTAATGCGCCGGCGGGAGGAAGGTCCGGACTCCATAGAGCAGGGTGACGGTTAACGGCCGTCCGCCGAAAGCCGCAAGGTATAAGGCGAGGAATAGGGCCACAGAGACGAGCGTATTAAGTTACGGTGAAACGCGGTAACCTCCACCTGGAGCAATCCCAAATAGGCACGCGTTGAGGCGGCTCGCGGAGCGTGCGGGTAGGGAGCTTGAGCGCCTGAGCAATCAGGCGCCTAGAGGAATGGCTGTCATAGCGGGCAACCGCCGTAACAAAATCCGGCCTACCGGCCTGCTTCACACTATATACAGGGGCCAGGTCTGCCGGACCTGGCCCCACTTCAGAGTCGAGGTTTACGTTGAAAAAATACGTCCTCGCCCTCGACCAGGGCACCACCAGCTCGCGCGCCATCCTGTTCGACCATGCCGGCCGCCTGTGCGGCTGCGCCCAGCAAGAATATCCCCAGCATTTTCCCCAGCCCGGATGGGTGGAGCACGACCCGGCCGATATCTGGGAAAGCCAGCTCGCCTGTGCGCGCCAGGTGCTGCGCGAGTCCGGCGTGACGGCCGCGCAGGTGGCCGCAATCGGCATCGCCAACCAGCGCGAAACCACGGTGCTGTGGGACCGCAAGACCGGCGTGGCGGTGGCGCCGGCCATCGTCTGGCAGGACCGGCGCACCGCCGACGCCTGCGAGCGTCTGCGCGAGGAGGGCAAGGCATCCATGATCCAGCAGGCGACCGGGCTGGAACTGGACGCCTACTTCTCCGCCACCAAGCTGGCCTGGCTGCTCGATCATGTTCCCGGCGCCCGCGCGCGCGCGCTGCGCGGGGACCTTGCATTTGGCACGGTCGACAGCTGGCTGGCGTTCAAGCTGACGGGCCGCCACGTCACCGACGCGAGCAATGCGTCGCGCACGATGCTATTCAATATCCACGATCAGCGCTGGGACGAGCGCCTGCTCGACCTGTTCGGCATTCCCGCCGCGGTGCTGCCGGAGGTCGCGGCCAGTTCCGAAGTGGTCGGGCACTCCGATGCCGCGTGGTTCGGCGCGCCGATTCCCGTCGCCGGGATCGCGGGCGACCAGCAGGCAGCGACGTTCGGCCAGGCCTGCTGGAAGCCGGGCATGGTCAAGAACACCTACGGCACCGGATGCTTCATGCTGATGCACGCCGGTCCGCGGCCGCCGGTGTCGCAGAACCGCCTGCTCGCGACGGTGGGCTGGCGCATCGGCGGCGCCACCGATTTTCTGCTGGAAGGCAGCGTGTTCATGGGCGGGGCCACGGTGCAGTGGCTGCGCGACGGCCTGGGCATCATCGACAAATCGAGCGACGTCGAGGAACTGGCGCTCACGGTGCCGGACAACGGCGGCGTGTACCTGGTGCCGGCGTTTGCGGGACTCGGGGCGCCGCACTGGGATCCGTATGCGCGCGGCACGCTGGTCGGCATGACGCGCGGCAGCGGCCGTGGGCACATCGCGCGCGCCGCGCTCGAGGCGATCGCCTACCAGAGCGCGGAGCTGCTGGAGGCGATGCAAAAGGACGCGGCGGTGCCGGTGGCCGAGGTCAGGGCCGACGGCGGCGCCGCGCGCAACGATTTGCTGATGCAGTTCCAGGCCGACCTGCTGGGCGTGCCGGTGGTGCGTCCGCAGGTGACCGAGACGACCGCGCTGGGTGCGGCCTGGCTGGCCGGGCTGGCGGTGGGATTCTGGGCGTCGCGGGAGGAAGCGGCGGCGCAGTGGAGGGCGGAGCGGCGCTTCGAGCCGGCGATGGCGGCGGACCGCCGGGAGGAACTGATGGCGACGTGGGCGAGGGCGGTGGAGCGCTCGCGCGGGTGGGCAGCGCCGGCCCGCGCGGATGCTTGATTAGTGAATGCCCAGCGCGCGCTTGACCGCCGTCGCGCCGTTGCCCACTTCCTGCACTGTCTTCATCAGCTGCGCCTTGTCGACGCCGAGTTCTTTCATCCAGTAGCCGACTTCGAATTCTTCGTGCAGGTAGATGCAGCGGTCGACGGAGGTCTGGGTATCGATGGTCTGGTTCATGATGTGGCCTCGTAAAGTGCAGCGGTTGGTGATGACTGCAGAATCGCATGCACATTCAAGCTCTACCGTTAGCTGACGCACTCTCGCTGCATTTAGTTATCATTTTCGCCAGCCCGAAGGCGCCTCCGCCAACAGACCGTCGTACCCGCGCAGGCGGGTATCCAAACTGAGCACGCCAGGGAGGTGAAGCATGTTCAGTATGGGGACCTGCCTGCGCAGGTACGACACCTTGATTTAATGGCCTTTGCGGAAGCAGGACGAGCCCCCTAAAACCCGATCCGCGACTTGCCCGGTCCCGGCTTGACCCGCACGTCGTCGGCCAGCACTTCCTGCCGGCCCGCGGCCACCGCGTAGCCCAGCGCGTCGAGCAGCGTCTTGCGCATGTCGCGCGGCGACACGCCCGCCAGCCGGTCCACCACGGCGCCGTCGAGCCGTCCCGCAAACTTCACCAGCTTCAGTTCGCGCAGCAGCGCCGCGTAGATTCCCTGCGCGATGGCGGCCGCCTGTTCCGCGGTCGGCGCCGGCACTTCGTACACCGCCATACGGTTCAATAGCGGCGCCGGAATGCCCTCGGTGCGGTTGGCTGTCAGGATCCAGAAAATCTGGCTGGCGTCGATCTCGACGTCGATGTACTCGTCGCGAAAGACGCGCGCCGTCTCCGGCTCGAGCAATTGGTACAATGCCGCCAGCGGATCGGACTGCGACGAGCCGCTTGCCTTTTCGACTTCATCGAGCACCACCACCGGGTTGGCGTACTGCCCCCGCACCAGGCGCTCAGCCACCTTGCCGCATTTCGCGCCTTTCCAGCTGGCCGAACTGCCGGTGATGACGAAGCCGGCCGACAGCGCGTTCATGCTGATCAGCTCGCACTCGGTCTGCATGACCTTGGCCAGGCGCCGCGCGAAATGGGTCTTGCCGACGCCGGGATCGCCCAGCAGCAGGATCGGCATCACGTTGAAGCCGCCGTCGCCCGCGTGGGCGAGCCCCAGGTAGCGGGTCAGGTCGCCCACCACTTCGTCGAAATTCGGACATTCCTCGGCCAGCGGCGCGAGCGCCCCGGGGGAGGACGGCGTGGTGACGAAGCGTTCGGCGCCGGTGTCGAGCATGCGCTCGTAGAACGCCTCGAGTTCGGGCGAGCGGCCCTTGCTGCGCTCGAGCGCGCCCTGGACGTCGGCGAGGTCGTACAGCGATCGGGTGCGGGCCAGGGTGATGCTCACGGCAATCTCCTCGTGCGGCCGGCGTGGGAAAACACCGTCGAAAAACGGCCGGCCTTCGCTTGAATCGTACGCCGGAGCGCGACATCGCGCAATTTGGCCGCGTGCGCGGCTTTTGTTGCATTTATTGAACTGCCGAAATTTATTTTTAGCTATGTGTTAGGGGAAATAAGCGTGCATACAGATGAGGTGACACATTAAGGCTCTTTTATAAGTGCCTAATTTATCGACATATTTTTACCTGAGCCGACTTCAGAGAAGTGCGCTAAGTCCTTGACTTCATTGGCAAATTTCCTATTTTCCTTCTGGAAATCGCTTGACCATGAAGAAGGCATCCTCTAAAGTGGGCAACTGTGTGGAAAAGTGTAGTTTTGTGGGAGAAAAAATGAGCTCCCGACGCGCAAACTAAACCGATTCATCAAACTCTAAATCAGGTAAAACCGTGTTCCAAGGCGCGTCCGCAATCAACCTCGATGCCAAAGGCAGGATGTCAATCCCGGCCAAGCATCGTGACGCACTCGCAGTTCAGTGCGAAGGACGCCTCACGCTCACCAAACACCCGGATGGCTGCCTGTTGTTCTTCCCGCGCCCGGTGTGGGAATCGCACCGCGAACAAATCGCCGCCTGGCCGATGTCGGCCAAGGCCTGGCAACGCATTTTCCTCGGTAACGCTTGCGACGTCGAGATGGATTCGGCCGGCCGCGTGCTGATTTCGCCGGAACTGCGCGCCGCAGTCGGCCTGTCCAAGGACGTCATGCTGCTTGGCATGGGCACCCATTTCGAAATCTGGGACGCCGCCAAGCTCAACAGCAGCGAAGAAGCCGCCGTCGCCGGCGGCATGCCCGATGTCCTTTCCAATTTTTCCTTCTGAGGCGCCGCGATGACTGAAGTGGCGACGCCCGAGTTCCAGCACCTGACGGTGCTGCTCGATGAAGCGGTCGATGCGCTCGACCTGGCCGGCGCGCGCGCCGACGGTACTTATATAGACGGCACCTTCGGCCGCGGCGGCCACAGCCGCCTGATCCTGTCGAAACTGGGCGCCGGCGGGCGCCTGTTCGGCTTCGACAAGGACCTCCAGGCGATCGCCACGGCCGAGCAGATCACCGACCCCCGCTTCACCATCGTGCACGACAGCTTCGCGACCATGAAGTCTGCGCTGGCCGAGCGCGGCGTAGACCAGGTCGACGGCATCCTGCTCGACCTGGGCATCTCGTCGCCGCAGGTGGACGACGCGGCGCGCGGTTTCAGCTTCCGCAACGACGGCCCGCTCGACATGCGCATGGATACCACGCGCGGCATGTCGGCGGCGCAATGGCTCGCCATTGAAACCGAACAACAACTGGAAAAGGTGATACGCGATTATGGGGAAGAACGGTTTGCTTTTCAGATTGCAAAGGCGATTGTTGCTCGCCGGGCAATCGAACCAATTTCAAGCACACGACAGCTTGCCGGTATCGTGGCAGGCGCGGTCAAGACTCGGGAAAAGGGCAAGGATCCGGCCACCCGCACCTTTCAGGCTATCCGGATTTTCATCAATCAGGAGCTTGAAGACCTCGCGGCAGGCCTGAACGCGGCCTACGACATGCTGGCGCCCGGCGCGCGCATGGCCGTGATCAGCTTTCACTCGCTGGAAGACCGCATCGTCAAGCAGTTCTTCGCCAGCAAGGTCAAGGTCGAGCAGCCGGACCGCCGCCTGCCGATCAAGGCCGTGGACCTGCCGCAGCCGCTGATGAAGCTCATCGCCAAGATCAAGCCGTCCGACGCCGAAGTGGCCGCCAATCCGCGCGCGCGCTCGGCCGTGATGCGCGTGGCCGAACGCCTGCCCGCGAAAGGCGCACAATGAACGGCAAGATCAACCTGGTCCTGGCCGGCGCCCTGGTGCTGTGCGGCCTGTCCGTCGTGAAGGCGCAGTACATCGCGCGCCACCTGTTCATCGACCTCGAGACGATGCAGCAGCAGGCGCGCCAGCTCGACATCGACTGGGCCCAGCTCCAGCTCGACCAGTCCACCCTGGGCAAGAACGCGCGCATCGAGCAGATCGCGCGCACCGATTTGAACATGGCGCCGCTGACCCCGGCGCGCACGCAGTACCTGACGGAAGGCGCCAAATGAAGAACGGCGTGAACGGATCGCGCGTGGCCGCCTCGAAGGGCGTGGCCTTCTCGAAAAGCCCGGTGCTGGCGGTGCGCCTGCCGACCTGGCGTTCGCGCGTGGTGCTGTTCGTGATGTTCGCCGCCTTCGCGGCGCTGGCCGGCCGCGCCCTGTGGCTGCAGGCCGTGTCCACCCAGTTCCTGCAAAAGCAGGGCAAGAGCCGCTACGAATTCACCATGGCGCTGCCGGCCACGCGCGGCAAGATCATGGACCGCAACGGCCAGGTGCTGGCCTCGTCGATCCCGGTCAAGGCGGTGTGGGCCAATCCGGACGACGTGCTGCGCGAGCCGCCGGAAAAACTGCGCGCGCTGGCCAAACTGCTCGAGATGACCGAGCCAGAGCTGCGCAAGAAGCTCGATTCGGACCGCACCTTCGTGTACCTCAAGCGCCAGGTCGAGATGGACGTCATCGAGCAGATCAAGAAGCTCGACATCGAAGGCCTCGACACCCGCAAGGAATACAAGCGCTTCTACCCGCAGGGCGAAGTGATGACCCACATGGTCGGCTTCACCAACGTCGAGGACGTGGGCCAGGAAAGCATGGAGCTGGCGCAGCAGAAGACGCTGGTCGGCGCGCCCGGCAGCCGCCGCGTGATCAAGGACCGCCTCGGTCACATCGTCGAAGACGTCGGCCTGTCCAAGGACCCGCACGACGGCCAGGACCTGACCCTGTCGGTGGACAGCAAGCTGCAGTACATCGCCTTCAACAGCATCAAGGATGCGGTCGAGAAGTTTCACGCCAAGGCCGGCGCGGCGGTGGTGCTCGACGTGCACACCGGCGAAGTGCTGGCGCTGGCCAACTGGCCGACCTACAACCCGAACGACCGCTCCAAGCTGACCGGTGAGCAGCTGCGCAACCGCGTCATCACCGATACCTTCGAGCCGGGTTCGACCTTGAAGCCGTTCACCGTGGCGCTGGCGCTCGACACCAACCGCGTCAAGCCGACCACCATGTTCGATACCGGCAACGGTCGCATGATCATCGGCGACCGCACCGTGCGCGACACCCACCCGCACGGCGTGATCGACGTATCCACCATCATCCAGAAGTCGTCCAACATCGGCGTGTCGAAGATGGCGCTGGCGATGCCGTCGCAGGAAATGTGGGAGATGTTCACCAAGTCCGGCTTCGGCCAGGCGCCGCGCTTCGGCTTCCCCGGCGCCGTCGCCGGCCGAGTGCGTCCGTACAAGGCATGGCGCCCGATCGAGCAGGCCAACATGTCGTTCGGCCAGGGCATCTCGGTGTCGCTACTGCAGCTGGCGCGTTCCTACATGATCTTCGCGCGCGACGGCGACATCATTCCGCTGTCGTTCCAGAAGCTGAACGAAAAGCCGGTCGGCCAGCAGGTCATCTCGCCGAAGACCGCCGCCGAAATGCGCACCATGCTCGAAACCGTGGTCGGCCCCGGCGGCACCGCGGCGCTGGCCCAGGTGCCAGGCTACCGGGTCGGCGGCAAGACCGGCACGGCCCAGAAGTTCATCAACGGCCACTACTCGCAGACCCATTACATCGGTTCCTTCGCCGGCATCGCGCCGATGTCGAACCCGCGCTTCATCATCGCCGTGATGGTGGACGACCCGGTCGGCGCCATCCACACCGGCGGCGGCGTGGCCGCGCCGACCTTCGCCGCGCTGGCCGCCAACGCCCTGCGCGCGGCCAACGTGCCGCCCGATTCGTCGGTCACCGAGATCATCATTCCCGAGCATCCACTCGAGGACTAGGACGCCATGACCCATACCGACACCTGCCAGTGGATCCGCAACGCCGCGCCGAACGGCCGGCTCGCGTCCGACTCGCGCCGCATCAAGCCTGGCGACGTGTTCTTCGCCTATCCGGGCGATGCGGGCGACGGCCGTGACTTCATCGGCGCCGCGATCGAGAAGGGCGCCGCCGCCGTGGTGTACGAGTACCGCGGCTTTGACTGGAATCCGGAGTGGAACGTGCCGCGCCTGGCGGTGGCGGATCTGAAAAAGAACGCCGGCCCGATCGCCCACGCCTGCCACAACATGCCCGACAGCGGCATGTTCACCGTCGGCGTCACCGGCACCAACGGCAAGACCTCGTGCGCCGTCTGGCTGGGCCAGGCGATGGCGCGCCTGGGCGACCCGACCGCCGTCATCGGTACCCTCGGCGTGGGCCTCTTCAAGGGGCGCGCCGAGCCGGAATTCGACGTCACCGGCTACACCACGCCGGACGCCGTCCTGCTGGCCGAGAAGCTGGCTGAAGTGCGCGACGCGGGCGCCGTCTCGCTGGCGATCGAAGTGTCGTCGATCGGCCTGGAGCAGGGCCGCGCGCTCGGCATGCATTTCGACGTGGCGGTGTTCACCAACCTGACCCGAGACCACCTCGACTATCACGGCGACATGGAAGCCTACGAGGCGGCCAAGCTCAAGCTGTTCGAATGGCCCGGGCTGAAGGCGGCCGTGATCAACCTGGACGACCCGGCTGGCCTGCGCATGGTCGCGCTCCTGAAACAGAAGGGCGCGCCGGCGCTGATCGGCTACACGCTGCAGGAAGCGGCGGCGCAGCCGGACATCGACGGCGTCGCCATGCTGCGCGCCTCGCAGGTGCGCAGCCGCCACGCCGGCACCGATTTCCATCTCGATTCGCCGTATGGCGGCGCCACCGTCAAGACCCACCTGGTCGGTCACTTCAACATCAGCAACACGCTGGCCGTGTTCGGCGCCCTGATGGCCAAGGGCGCAACGCTGCGCGCCGCGGTCGAAGCGCTCGATGCGCTGACGCCGGCGCCGGGCCGCATGCAGCAGGTCGGCGGCCAGGAAGCGCCGATGGTGGTGATCGACTACGCGCACACGCCCGACGCGCTGGAAAAGACCTTGCTGGCGCTGCGCCAGGTCGCCCACGAGCGCGGCGGCCAGCTGTGGTGCGTGTTCGGCTGCGGCGGCGACCGCGATCCGGGCAAGCGCCCGCAGATGGGCGCCATCTCGCAGATCGCCGAGCACGTGCTGGTCACGTCCGACAATCCGCGCAGCGAAGAGCCGGCAGCGATCATCGCCGAAATCGTCGCGGGCATGGACCTGGCCCATCCGACATCGCAGCATCAGGCGATCGAAGACCGCGCGGCGGCGATCCTGTCGGCCGTCAAGCACGCCGCCAAGGCCGACGTGATCCTGCTGGCCGGGAAGGGCCACGAGCCGTACCAGGAAATCAAGGGCCGCAAGATGACGTTTTCCGACGCCGACCACGCCGCGCTGGCGCTGGCCGCGCGCGTTACCATGATGAGGACACACTAATGCGCGCATCGCTGGCACAACTGGTCGCCTCGCTCACGGGCGCGCGCATGACGAAGAACGCCGCCTTCGACGGCGTCTCGACCGACAGCCGCACGCTGAAGGCAGGCGAACTGTTCGTCGCGCTGCGCGGCGAGAACTTCGATGGCCACGACTTCCTGCCGACGATCGCAGAGCAGGGCGTCGGCGCCGTGATCGCCGAGCAGCTGCCGGCCGGCTGGAACCTCCCGGCCATCGTTGTGCCGAACACCCTGACCGCGCTGGGTCAGGTCGGTCATTTCTGGCGCGAGAAGTTCGCCATTCCCGTCATCGGCGTCACCGGCAGCAACGGCAAGACCACGGTCAAGGAGATGATCGCGTCCATCCTCGCGCAGGCTTACGGCGAAGACGGCCGCCTGGCCACGCGCGGCAACCTGAATAACGAAATCGGCGTGCCGCTGACGCTCATGCGCCTGCTGCCCGAGCACAAGGCCGCGGTGATCGAGCTGGGCATGAACCATCCGGGCGAGATCGCGCGCCTGGCCGCGATTGCCGCGCCGACCGTCGCGCTGGTCAACAACGCCCAGCGCGAACACCAGGAATTC
Source organism: Massilia sp. R2A-15 (assembly GCF_030704305.1). Classification (NCBI taxonomy): domain Bacteria; kingdom Pseudomonadati; phylum Pseudomonadota; class Betaproteobacteria; order Burkholderiales; family Oxalobacteraceae; genus Massilia; species Massilia sp. R2A-15. Next base: position 348,887 of record NZ_CP131935.1, read on the forward strand.
ATGCACACGGTCGAAGCGGTGGCGCTGGAAAACGGCGCCGCGCTGGCCGCGCTGCCCAGGAGCGGCACCGCGGTCTACCCGGCCGACGACACCTACACCCCGCTGTGGGAAAAACTGGCCGACGGCCGCCGCACCATTACCTTCGGCCTGGACGGCTCGGCCGACGTCAGCTGCAATCACCGCGCCAACGCCTTCGGCAGCGACCTGCTGGTGTCGGCGCGGGTGGACGGCCACGATGCGCAGCAGTTCGCGGTGAAGCTGGCCGCGGCCGGGCTGCACAACGTGCGCAATGCGCTCGCCGCGATCGCCTGCGCGCTCGGCGCCGGCATCAAGCAGGATGCCATCGTGCGCGGACTCGAAGCATTCGCGCCGGTGAACGGCCGCCTGCAGCACAAGCGCGCACGGAACGGTGCAGCCGTTATCGATGACAGCTACAATGCGAACCCCGATTCGGTTCGCGCCGCCATCGACGTGCTGGCCCAGGCCGCGCAGCCGCGCATCCTGGTGCTGGGCGACATGGGCGAAGTCGGCACGCAGGGACAGCAGTTTCACGAAGAAATCGGCGCCTACGCCGCCAGCCGCGGGATCGACGCGGTGCTGGTGACGGGTGAACTGACGCGCCACATGGTGGGCGCGGGCGCCAAGCATTTTGAACAGTTTGACGAGTTATTGGCAGCACTGGATACAGCACTGGGCAGTAAATCTGATGCGACTGTGTTGGTGAAGGGCTCGCGTTTCATGAAGATGGAACGCGTGGTCCAGCACCTGATTGGAACACACAACACTGGCAAGGAAGCCCACTAAATATGCTGCTCTGGCTCGCACAATTCTTCCAGCAGGACCTGGGTCCTCTGCGAATCTTCAACTTCATCACCTTCCGCGCGGTGTTCGCCACCATTACGGCGGTGGTGATCGGCCTGGGCGCCGGCCCCGCGGTCATCCGCTGGCTGACCCGCATGAAGGTCGGCCAGGCGGTGCGCACCTACGGTCCCGAGAGCCACCTGGCCAAGCACGGCACCCCGACCATGGGCGGCGTGCTGATCCTGATCTCGATCGGCGTGTCCACTTTGCTGTGGTGCGATTTCTCGAACCGCCTGATCTGGCCGGTGCTGGTGGTCACGCTGGGCTTCGGCGCCGTCGGCTGGGCCGACGACTACCGCAAGGTGGTCTACAAGGACCCGGAAGGCATGCGCTCGGGCGAGAAGTACTTCTGGATGTCGCTGATCGGCGTGGCCGCCGCGTTCTACCTGGCGTTCTCGGTGTCGGCGCCAACCCCGATCAAGGTGTGGGAACTGTTTTACGCGTGGGTGCGTTCGGGATTCTCGATGTCGCTGCCGCCGAAGGCCGACCTGATCGTGCCGTTCGTGAAAACCATCAGCTATCCGCTGGGCGTATGGGGCTTCATCGCGCTGACCTACTGCGTCATCGTCGGCACGTCGAACGCGGTCAACTTCACCGACGGCCTCGATGGCCTGGCCATCATGCCGACCGTGATGGTCGGCTCGGCGCTCGGCCTGTTCGCCTACCTGACCGGTTCGGCGACCTACTCGCGCTACCTGTTCATCCCGCACATCCCGGGCGCCGGCGAACTGCTGATCTTCTGCGGCGCGATGGCGGGCGCGGGCCTGGCCTTCCTTTGGTATAACGCGCACCCGGCGCAGATGTTCATGGGCGACGTCGGCGCGCTGGCGCTGGGCGGCGCGCTCGGCACCATCGCCGTCATCGTGCGCCAGGAGATCGTCCTGTTCATCATGGGCGGCGTGTTCGTCGCCGAGACCCTGTCGGTGATCATCCAGGTGTCGTGGTTCAAGTTCACCAAGAAGCGCTACGGCGCCGGGCGGCGCGTGTTCCGCATGGCGCCGCTGCACCACCATTTCGAACAACTGGGCATGAAGGAGACCAAGGTTGTCGTGCGATTCTGGATCGTCACGATGATGCTGGTCCTGGTCGGCCTGTCCACCTTGAAGTTGCGCTGACATGAGCTACGCGGGCAAACAGGCACTGGTGCTGGGACTCGGCGAGTCCGGGCTGGCAATGGCGCAATGGCTGGCCCGTTGCGGCGCGGCCGTGCGCGTGGCGGACACCCGCACCGAGCCGCAACGCCTGCACGCGCTGCGCATGGCCGTGCCGGGCGTGGAATTCATCTGCGGCGAGTTCACCGGCGCGCTGCTCGACGGCGTCGACTTCGTCACCCTGAGCCCTGGCCTGGCGCCGCAGCGCGAACTGCGCACCATCGTGCCGACCGCGCACGCGCTGGGCATTCCGGTGTGGGGCGAGATCGAACTGTTCGCCCAGGCGCTGGCGCAGCTGAAGGAAGAACGCGGCTACGCGCCGAAAGTCATCGCCATCACCGGCACCAACGGCAAGACCACCGTCACCAGCCTGACCGGCCTGCTCTGCCAGCGCGCCGGCCTGACCACCCGCGTGGCGGGGAACATCAGCCCGGCCGCGCTCGACGTGCTGCGCGAAGCGCTCGACGGCGACGCGCTGCCGCAGGCATGGATACTTGAGTTGTCAAGTTTCCAGCTGCACTCGACCTTCAGCCTGGAGGCCGATGCGGCCACCGTGTTGAACATCACCCAGGACCACCTGGACTGGCACGGCGACATGGCGTCGTACGCCGCCGACAAGGCGCGCATCTTCGGCAAGCGCACCGTGCGCGTGCTCAATCGCGACGACGACGTCGTGATGCGCATGGCCGCGCCGGGCACGCCGGATGTGAGCTTCGGCGCCACCGCGCCGACCGTGCCGGGCGACTTCGGCCTGATCGCCGAGCGCGGCGTGCTGTGGCTGACCGTCGCCGCCGCCGGCGAAGAGAGCGAACAGAAACGCAAGAAGGGCGCCTTGCCCGAGCCGGTGGAAGTGATCGTCAATCGCCTGATGCCGTCGGACGCGCTGCACATCCGCGGCATGCACAACGCCACCAACGCGCTGGCCGCGCTGGCGCTGTGCCGCGCGATCGGCCTGCCGATGGCGCAGCTGCTGCACGGCCTGCGCGAGTACAAGGGCGAGCCGCACCGGGTCGAGCTGGTGGCGAACATCGACGGCGTCGATTATTACGACGACAGCAAGGGCACCAACGTCGGCGCCACCGTCGCAGCGTTGAATGGCCTGGGCAAGGCCTTCGGCGGCGAATCGCAGAAAATCGTGCTGGTCGCCGGCGGCGACGGCAAGGGACAGGACTTCGCGCCGCTGGCCGAGCCGTGCGCGCGCTTCGTGCGCACCGTGGTGCTGATCGGCCGCGACGCGCCGCAGCTGCGCCTGGCGCTCGAGCCGTCCGGCGTCGAACTGGTCGACTGCCGCACCTTGCCGGAAGCGGTGCAGCGCGCCGCCGCGGCTGCGCAAGCGGGCGACGCCGTGCTGCTGTCGCCGGCCTGCGCAAGCCTCGACATGTTCACCAACTACGCGCACCGCGCCCAGGTGTTCGTCGACGCCGTGCGCGAACTGGCGCTGGAAAAAGGACAGGAAATCTGATGGCCTTCCAGATTCCATTCAAATTCTCCGGCTCCGCGTCCGACGCGCTGGTGAGCAGCCGCGCGCGCGCGTCGAAGATGATGGAATACGACCAGCCGCTGGTGTGGGTGACCCTGCTGCTGATGCTGTTCGGGATGGTGATGGTGTACTCGGCGTCGATCTCGCTGCCCGATTCGCCGAAATTCGCCGCCTACAAGAACACCTACTTCCTGCAGCGCCAGGCGGCCTTCATCGCCGTCTCGATGATCGCCGGCCTGTTCGTCTTCCGCGTCAAGGTCGCCACCTGGCAGCGCCTCGCGCCGTGGCTGTTCGGTATCACCCTGGTCCTGCTGGCGCTGGTGTTCGTGCCTGGCCTTGGCGTGAGCGTCAACGGCGGCCGGCGCTGGGTCAACCTGATCGTCTTCAAGCCGCAGCCGTCCGAAATCATGAAGGTGGTGGCGGTGCTGTACGCGGCCGACTACACGGTGCGCAAGCAGCAGTACATGCACAAGCTGACCAAGGGCTTCCTGCCGATGGCCGGCGCGATCGGCCTGGTGGGCCTCTTGTTGCTGCTCGAACCCGACCTGGGCGCGTTCGGCGTGATCGTCTGCATCGCCATGGGCATCCTGTTCCTCGGCGGGATCAACGCCATCTGGTTCGGCGGCATCGGCGCCGTGCTGGTGGTGATCTTCAGTACCATCATTGCGCTTTCGCCGTTCCGCCGCGCGCGCATGTTCGCCTACCTCGATCCGTGGCAGGAAGACAATGCGCTGAACAAGGCTTACCAGCTGACCCATTCGCTGATCGCCTTCGGCCGCGGCGAACTGTTTGGCGTGGGCCTGGGCGGCAGCGTCGAAAAGCTGCACTACCTGCCCGAAGCCCATACCGACTTCCTGCTCGCCGTGATCGGCGAGGAGCTGGGCCTGGCCGGCGTGCTGATCACCATCGCCATGTTCTACTGGCTGGTCAAGCGCGCCTTCGATATCGGCCGCCAGGCCATTGCCATCGACCAGACCTTCGCCGGCCTGACCGCGAAGGGTGTCGGCATCTGGATCGGCGTGCAGACCTTCATCAACATGGGCGTGAACCTGGGCCTGCTGCCGACCAAGGGCCTGACCCTGCCTTTGATGAGCTATGGTGGTACCGGCGTCTTCATCAACTGCGTCGGCCTGGCGATCCTGCTGCGCATCGACTACGAAAACCGCGTGATGATGCGTGGAGGCCGCCCATGAAGCGCCTGATGATCATGGCGGCCGGCACCGGCGGGCATATCTTCCCTGGCATCGCGATCGCGCAGACGATGCGCGCGCGCGGCTGGGAAGTGAGCTGGCTCGGCACGGCGCACGGCATGGAGCAGGATCTGGTGCCGAAGCACGGCATCGAGATGGATGCGATCGACTTTTCCGGCATGCGCGGCAAGGGCCTGCAGCACACGCTCGCCGGCGCGTTCAAGCTGACCGCCAGTTTCGCTGCCTGCCTGCGCATCATCGCGCGCAGGAAGCCCAGCGTGGTGCTGGGCATGGGCGGCTACGTCACCGTGCCGGGCGGCCTGATGGCGCGCCTGCGCCGCGTGCCGCTGGCCCTGGTCAACGCCGACGCCGCGCTGCTGTTGTCCAACAAGACCCTGACGCCGCTGGCGCAGCGCGTGCTGTTCGGCTTCCCGGCCGACTTCGGCCGCGCCGCCGGCAAGGCCAGCGTCACCGGCAACCCGGTGCGCAAGGAGATTCTCGATATCGAGCCGCCGCAGACCCGCTTCGATAAGCGCGAAGGCGCTTTGCGGATCCTGGTGGTCGGCGGCAGCCTGGGCTCGCAGGTGCTCAACGCCGCCGTGACGGCCGCGCTGGCGCTGATCCCGGACGCCACGCGTCCAGTGGTCACCCACCAGTCGGGCAAGAAGAACATCGAAGCACTGGAAAAGTCGTACAAGGACGCCGGCGTCAGCGCCAACGTGGTCGCCTTCATCGACGACATGGCCGCGGCCTACGCAGAAGCGGACCTGGTGATCTGCCGCGCCGGCGCGATCACCATTTCGGAACTGACGGCGGCCGGCGTGGCCAGCGTGCTGGTGCCGTTCGTCGCCAGCACCACCAGCCACCAGCGCGACAACGCGCAGTGGATGCAAACCCAGGGCGCGGCGATCCACCTGCCGCAGGGCGAACTGAACCCGGCCCGGCTGGCCGAGCTGCTGGGCAGCCTGTCGCGCGGCGAATGCCGCGACATGGCGCTGGCGGCGCAGGCGGTCGGCAAGCGCGACGCCAACGAGGCGATCGCGAACATTCTGGAACAACTGGCGGGATCGAATTCATGAAGCACAAGATCAAGAACATCCATTTCGTCGGCATCGGCGGCAGCGGCATGAGCGGCATCGCCGAAGTGCTGCTCAACCTCGGCTACAAGGTGTCCGGCTCGGACCTGGGCAGCAACGCGGCCACCGTGCGCCTCGAGAGCCTGGGCGCGAAGGTCATGCTGGGCCACGACGCGGCCAATGTGGCCGGCGCCGACGCCGTCGTCACCTCGACCGCCGTCAACGAAGCCAACCCCGAAGTGGTGGCCGCGCGCGCCGCCATGATCCCGATCGTGCCGCGCGCGATCATGCTCGGCGAGTTGATGCGCCTGAAGCGCGGCATCGCGATCGCCGGCACCCACGGCAAGACCACCACCACCAGCCTGGTCGCATCGGTGCTGGCCGAAGGCGGGCTCGATCCGACTTTCGTCATCGGCGGAAAGCTGAACAGCGCCGGCGCCAACGCCAAGCTGGGCACCGGCGAGTACATCGTGGTTGAAGCCGATGAATCGGACGCGTCCTTCCTGAACCTGGCGCCGATGATCGAAGTGATCACCAACATCGACGCCGATCACATGGACACCTACGAGCACGACTTCGAAAAGCTCAAGATGGCGTTCGTGCACTTCACGCACCGCCTGCCGTTCTACGGCCGCGCCATGCTGTGCATCGACGATCCGCACGTGGCGGCAATCATCCCGCACGTGACCAAGCCGGTGACGACCTACGGCTTCTCGGCGCTGGCCCAGGTGCGCGCGGTGAACGCCCGCGCCGACGGCCTGCAGATGCGCTTTACCGTCGTCCAGCAGGGCTATCCGGACACCGACTTCGTGCTGAACCAGCCAGGCATGCACAATGTGCTCAACGCCTGCTCGGCGATTGCGATCGCGCGCGAAATCGGCGTCGAGGACAGCGCCACCCAGCGCGGCCTCGAAGGCTTCAACGGCGTGGGCCGCCGCTTCACCCGCTACGGCGACGTCGCCATTCCGGGCGGCGGCAGCTTCACCCTGGTGGACGATTTCGGCCACCATCCGATCGAAACCGAAGTCACGCTGGCGGCCGCGCGGGGCGCGTATCCTGGCCGCCGCCTGGTGCTGGCGTTCCAGCCACACCGTTTCAGCCGCACGCGCGACCTGTTCGAAGACTTCGTCAAGGTGCTGTCCACGCCCGACGTGCTGGTGCTGGCCGACGTGTACGCCGCCGGCGAGGCGCCGATTGCCGCCGCCGACGGCCGCGCCCTGGCGCGCGCGCTGCGCGTGGGCGGCAAGGTCGAGCCGATCTTCGTCGAATCGATCGCCGACATGCCCGCCACCATCATGAATGTGGTGCGCGACGGCGACGTCGTGATCACCATGGGCGCCGGCTCGATCAGCGGCATCCCGAACAAACTGACTTCTTATTCAAAGGCCTGATTGTGAGCGCTCCTACCAACATTGACGTCAAGGCACTCGGCAAGGTCGGCGTGCTGTTCGGCGGCCGCTCCGCCGAGCGCGACGTCTCCATCATGTCCGGCACCGGCGTGCTGGCCGCGCTGCAAAGCCGCGGCGTGGACGCCCACGCCTTCGACCCCGGTGTGCGCAGCATCGCCGAACTGGCCGCCGAAAAATTCGACCGCGTGTTCATCGCGCTGCACGGGCGCTTCGGCGAAGACGGCAGCCTGCAGGGCGCCCTCGAGCAGCTCGGCATTCCTTACACCGGCAGCGGCGTGATGACTTCCGCCGTCGCCATGGACAAGATCACCACCAAGTTGATCTGGCTGATGCACGGTCTGCCGACGCCGAAGTACGCGACGCTCGAAGCGGGCGCCGACCTGCCGAAAGTGGCGGCCGACCTGGGCCTGCCGCTGATCGTCAAGCCGCCGCTCGAAGGTTCGACCATCGGCATCACCAAGGTCAGCGATGCCGCCGACTTCCAGGCCGCCTACGAGCTCGCCGCGAAATACGATGAAGTAGTGCTGGCCGAGGAGTTCGTCACCGGCCGCGAGTTCACCGTCACCGTGCTTGGGCGCGGCAAGGACGCACGCGCGCTGCCGATCGTCGAGATCGTCGCGCCGCAAGGCAATTACGACTATCAGAACAAATACTTCACCGACGACGTGAAGTACCACTGCCCGGCGCCGCTCGATGCGGCAACGGCGGCCGAGATGGCGCGTATCGCGCTCGCGGCCTACCGCGCGCTCGGCTGCGAGGGCTGGGGCCGCGTCGACGTGCTGCTGCGCGCATCCGACAATCGCCCGTTCCTGCTCGAAGCGAATACCTCGCCAGGCATGACGACGCATTCGCTGGTGCCGATGGCGGCGCGCGCGGACGGTATGAGCTACGAAGACCTGTGCCTGGAGATCCTGGCGTCGGCACGTTTAAAAATGGTAAAGGCTTAACACGATGTGGCAAGACGCCCGTGCCCTGAACGCAACCGCCAACGGCCTGATCGCCGCGGTGGTGCTCGCGTGCATAGCCTCCGGCGTGTGGTGGGTGTCGCAGCGTCCGATGTTCACCCTGAAGACGGTGCGCGTCGAAAGCATGTACGACATGGAACTGAAGCGCGTGAGCGAACTGACGGTGCGCGCCGGCGTGGTGGGCAAGATCAAGGGGAATTTTTTCACCACCAACCTGGAGCAGGTGCGCACGGCGTTCGAATCGGTGCCCTGGGTGCGGCGCGCGACGGTGCGGCGCGAGTGGCCGGACCAGCTGATCGTGTCGGTCGAGGAGCACGAGCCGCTCGGCACATGGGGCGAAGACGGCCGTCTGCTGTCGGTCAAGGGCGACGTGTTCACCGCCAACCTGGCCGAAGCGGACGAGGATCATCCGCTGCCGCAGTTCGAGGGCCCGGACGGCAGCGAAAAGGAAGTGCTGGCGCGGTTTTCCGAGCTGCGCTCCTGGTTCGCGCCGGCCAAGCTGGTGCCGGAAGCATTGAGCCTGTCCTCTCGCTACGCGTGGACGGTGCGGCTCGATAACGGCATGCAGGTGGCGCTGGGACGCGAGAAGGATCACACCACCTTGCGCAACCGGGTGCAGCGGCTGGTCGGGATTTACCCGCAGCTGGCCGCCCGCGTGCAGGGAATCGAATCGATCGACATGCGCTACCCGAACGGGCTGGCGCTGGCGGCGGCGGGATTGAAGTTCCCGAAAGATGGAAGCAAGCCTGTGAAGGCCGGCGCGAAATTGATAACCACAACAACCAAGAAAACCAGCAAGCACTAGGCCCCTGCAAAATGACAAAAGACGCTAAAAACCTGATCGTCGGACTCGATATCGGCACCTCGAAAGTGGTCGCCGTGGTGGCCGAGGTGATGTCCGACGGACGACACGAAGTCATCGGACTGGGCCAGCACGAGTCGCGCGGCCTGAAAAAGGGCGTGGTGGTCAACATCGAGGCGACGGTCGAGTCGATCCAGCGCGCGCTCGAAGAGGCCGAGCTGATGGCCGACTGCAAGATCCGCAATGTCTACGCCGGCATCGCGGGCAGCCATATCCGCTCGTTCAATTCGAGCGGCATGGTGGCGATCAAGGACAAGGAAGTGACCTCGACCGACGTGGCGCGCGTGATCGAGACGGCCAAGGCGGTCAACATCCCGACCGACCAGCAGCTGCTGCATACGGTGCCGCAGGAATTCATCGTCGACAGCCAGGAAGACGTGCGCGAGCCGATCGGCATGAGCGGCATCCGCCTCGAAGTGCGCGTGCACATCGTCACCGGCGCGGTGTCGGCGGTGCAGAACATCGTCAAGTGCGTGCGCCGCTGCGGGCTGGAAGTGTCGGACCTGATTTTGCAGCCAATGGCCTCGGCCGACGCGGTGCTCACGGCCGACGAGAAAGAGCTGGGCGTGGTGCTGATCGACATCGGCGGCGGCACCACCGACATCGCGGTGTTCTCGGACGGCGCGATCCGCCACACGGCGGTCATTCCGATCGCCGGCGACCAGATCACCAACGACGTGGCGATGGCGCTGCGCACGCCGACATCGGAAGCGGAAGAAATCAAGATCCGCTACGGCGTGGCCAAGCAGGTGCTGGCCGATCCGGGCGAGTCGCTCGAAGTGCCGGGCCTGGGCGACCGCGGTCCGCGCAACCTGTCGCGCCAGGCGCTGGCGGCGGTGATCGAGCCGCGCGTCGAAGAACTGTTCGCGATGGTGCACCAGGTGGTGCGCGAGTCCGGCTACGAGGGCGTGCTCTCGTCGGGCATCGTGCTCACCGGCGGCACCTCGATCATGCCGGGCATGGTCGAAATGGCCGAAGACATTTTCCTCAAGCCGGCGCGCCTTGGCACGCCGGACTACCGCGGCCAGCTGGCTGACGTGGTGCGCAGTCCGCGCTACGCGACCGTGCTCGGGCTGCTGCTGGAAGCGAAGAAGCAGTACCTGCGCGGTCACATCGTGACGCGCCAGGACGGGTCGGTGAAGGCGGTGTGGCAGCGGATGAAGGAATGGTTTTTAGGGAATTTCTAAGCGGGGCGGGGCGGTAAAGGCGGCAGGCGGTTCGGGGTTGGGCAGCAAACAAACACACACAATTTTATTTTTAACTTAAGACGCGGTTTTCAATCTCCAGGTTTCATGCCAATGCTATGAGTCCTGGCGCTTGGAAACGGCAATTTGATTAGGAGTTTCATCATGGAGTTCGATATGGTCGACAACGCAGCACTGGGCACTATCATCAAGGTCGTCGGCGTCGGCGGCGCGGGCGGCAATGCGGTTCAGCACATGATCAACAAGGGCGTGTCGGGCGTCGAGTTCATCGCCGCCAACACCGATGCGCAGGCACTTGCCGCATCGAGCGCTCACAACGTGATCCAGATCGGCGACTCGGGCCTGGGCGCCGGTATGAAGCCTGCGGTCGGCCGCCAGCTGGCGGAAGAGTCGCGCGCGCGCATCGAAGACTCGCTGCGCGGCGCGCACATGGTGTTCATCGCTGCCGGCATGGGCGGCGGCACCGGCACCGGCGCTGCGCCGATCGTCGCCGAAATCGCCAAGCAGATGGGCGCGCTGACGGTGGCCGTGGTGTCGAAGCCGTTCTCGTACGAAGGCCAGAAGTGCATGGACATCGCCGAAGAAGGCCTGGACGAGCTGACCAAGCACGTCGACTCCCTGATCATCATCCTCAACGAAAAGCTGGAAGACATCTACGAAGACGAGTCGATGCTCGACTGGATGAAGCACGCCGACGATGTTCTGAACAACGCGGTCGCCGGTATCGCCGAGATCATCAACGTGCCTGGCCACATCAACGTCGACTTCAACGACGTCAAGACCATCATGGGCGAGCAGGGCAAGGCGATGATGGGCACCGCCACCGCGTCGGGCGTGGACCGTGCGCGCATCGCCGCCGAGCAGGCGGTCGCATCGCCGCTGCTGGACGGAATCGACCTGTCGGGCGCCCGCGGCGTGCTGGTCAACGTGACCGCCAGCCGTGGCCTCAAAGGTAAAGAGATCAAGGAAGTCATGGCCGCCGTGCGCGCGTTTGCCGCGCCGGATGCGTCGATCGCGCAAGGCATCGCGTATGACGACAACATGGGCGACGACATCCGCGTGACCGTGGTGGCGACGGGCCTGGGCAAGACCAAGAAGGCCATGCAGCTGGTGCAGCAGCCGATGAAGATGACCGGCACCCACAACACCCCGCTGATGGCGTCCGCAGCTGGCCTGCACGTTTCGGCCGGCATGACGATGGGTTCGACCTCGATCGGCGGCCATGCCGCGATGGACGGCGCGATGAAGCAGCCGGCTGTGTGGCGCCGCGAGCAGGCATCCGAGCAGGTGCAGGCGATGCAGCGCAACGGCGTCGAAACGTACGACATTCCGGCGTTCCTGCGCAAGCAAGCCGACTAAGCAAATCGAAGTCGGGGTCTGGTCCTGCGGACCTGACCCCATTTCGCTGTCAGTTCAAGATGGGGACAGGTCCGCGGGACCAGTCCCCGTTTTTATTTGGGCGCCGGCGTGGCGGGCGATGCAAAACCGGTTATGCTATATCTTGCATAATTGCAATGATGTCCGAAAGCTCACCAAAAGAGAGGCCCATGACTCCATCCCGGTTTTCGCCCCTTCGCGTCCTCGCGGCGTCCCTTCTGCTGGCCATCTCGTTCACGGCTGCGGCGGCAGCGCCGGCCAAGGGAGATATTCCGCCCGACCGCGTCGGCACCACATTCGACGGCGATCCCGTGCTGCTCTCCAAATACAAGGACACCGCGGTGGTGATCTCGTTCTGGGCGACGTGGTGCACATACTGCCTGAAGGAGCTTCCCATCCTCGAGGGCATCCAGCGCACGGCCAAGGGGCGCGTGCACGTAATCGCGGTCAATACCGAGGAGCGCGATGTGTTCCGCAAGGTCAGGCGCAAGCTGGGCGAGGTCCTCTCCCTGGAGCTGGCGTACGATCCGGACAGCGGCGCGCGGAAGGCGTTTGGCGTCAACGGCATTCCGCACATGGTCATCATCGGCCGCGACGGCAGGATCGTCTCGGTGTACCGCGGCTATGCGGAATCGAGCCTGGACGACATCACCGCCGACATCAACCGCGCGATCGGCGCCACGCCGGGGCAATGACGGAGGCGATGACGCAGTTTTACCGGCAGCTAACGTGCCGCAGCAGGATGCGATCGATCGAGCGCAGCGCGTCGTAGGGCTGGCGGAAGTCGGCGAACAGGCGCGCATTGTCGGGCGGCGCGGCGCGGCACGCCGGCTCCGCGCGCACCAGGTCGAACACCTCGCCGAAGGTGCGCTCGCCATCGATGTGGGTGAAGATCATGCCCGAATACCGGCCCGCGTCGGCCACCAGCGTCGCGCCCAGCGCCTGGTGGTGCAGCACCGTCGGTCCGTCCTTCGCCGCGAACAAGTCCCCCAAGGCCGGCCCGCTGAACGGGTCGTGCGCAAAAAACGGAATGTAGTCCGCGTCGCCGTATGGCGCTTCCGCGTCCGCGCCGCGCGTCAGGAACATGATGTGGCGCGTCAGGTCCCCGATCAGCAGCTCCGACATGGCATAGCGATCGCGTGCGCTCATGTCCTTCAGGTGGCGGCGCAGCTTGTGTGCGTCCGGCCCTAGCGTCATCTCCGGCAGGTAGGGGAATCGGCCGCGATTGACGTCGGTCAGGGCGATCTGCAGGCCATGGCCGTCGGCCAGCCACTCATACAGCTGCGGCACGGTATAGGCCCGGTCCTGCGAGTGCAGCAGCGAGTCGTAGATGGCCGCGTCGGTGCGGTCGTCGCCGTAATCGTCGCCCGCGAGCTTGTACCAGTTCAGCGCCGGCAGCATCGCCAGCACTTCCTTGGCATGGGGGAGCTTGTCCTCTTCGGGACAGCCCTGGTTCGCCAGCCGCAGCAGGCTTTGCATCTGGTAGATGCCGGTGCGCCCGATCTGGCCGTACACCATCAGGCCCATGGCGCCGCGCGGTGCGAGCACCGACAGCAGTGCGCGCATGCCCGCGTCCGGATCGGCCAGGTGATGCAGCACGCCGGAACAATTGATGTAGTCGAACTGGCCCAGGTCCAGCTGCGGGATATCGAGGATCGACTGCTGGACCCAGCGGATGTTGGTGAGCTTGCGGATCGCAGCGCGCTGCCGCGCGATCGCGATACTGGCGCCGCTCAGGTCCAGGTGGACGATTTCGGCGTTGGTGCCTTTCAGCTGCTCGGCGAGGTAGATGGTGGTGTCGCCGGTGCCGGCGCCGGCCACCAGCACGCGAAAACGGTTGCGAAACGTCTCCTTCCCCTGGTAGCAGTAATGGTTCATCATCGCCAGGCTGTCCAGCCAGGTGCGCATGAGTCGCTTGTGTTCGTCCTGCGGGTCGCACGGAGGGTAGGGCAGGCGTTCGTATTGCGCCTTTACGTCGGGAAGATAATTCGGCGTGGTCATGAATGTCGGGCGGTTTAGTCGTGTGCTGCATCATCCGGTCTTTCGGAATTATTTGCAACATCGGAACCAGGCCGCTGCCAGCAGGAATCCGGGCGTTCGGGCATACTGTTGGCAAAGCACCATCCGGTTCACTTATTTCACAAGAGGAGTCTCCCCATGACCATCAAGATCGGCGACAAACTGCCAGAAGGCACCCTGGCCGAATTCATCGAAACCGAAACCGAAGGCTGCACGCTCGGCCCGAACAAATTCTCCGTCACCGAACTGGCCAAGGGCAAGAAGATCGCGATCTTCGGCCTGCCAGGCGCCTACACCCCGACCTGCTCGGCGCAGCACGTGCCAGGCTACGTCGCCAACGCCGATGCGTTGAAGGCGAAGGGCGTGGACGAAATCTGGTGCATCTCGGTCAATGACGCTTTCGTCATGGGCGCCTGGGGCCGCGACCAGAAGGCCACCGGCATCGTGCGCATGATGGCCGACGGGAATGGCGACTACAGCAAGGCGCTGGGCCTGGACGCCGATTTCTCGAAGTACGGCATGGGCACTCGTTCGCAGCGCTACTCGATGCTGGTCGATGACGGCGTGGTCAAGCAGCTCAACGTCGAGACCAATGGCTTCGAAGTGTCGAACGCCGAGACCATGCTGGCGCAGCTGGCTTAAGCACTCGCAGTTCCGGAAGACGGCGCCTCGGCGCCGTTTTTCGTTTTCACCGGTACGATTTCATGGAACAGACATTGACCTCCGCGCGCAGCGGCAACCTGCGCAGCATCTACGCGATGCTCATCGCCGTCGTGATGTTTTCGCTGATGGACGTGGCAATGAAGCTGCTGTCGGCGCATTTTCCGGCCATTCAGGTGGCGGCGCTGCGCGCGCTCGTTTCGCTGCCACTGGTGTTCGCCTACGTCGGCTGGCGCGGCGCGTTCGGCACGATGCTGCGCGTACGTTGGGGCATGCACGCGATGCGCGCGCTGCTCGGGATCGCGATGCTGGCGATGTTCGCGTTCGGCCTCCAGTCGCTGTCGCTGGCGGAGGCGTATTCGATCTTCTTCATCGCGCCGGCGCTGATCACCGCCTTGTCGGTATTGTTCCTGAAAGAGCACGTCAGCTTCGCGCGCTGGATCGCGATCGCGGTCGGCATGGCCGGCGTGCTGGTCGTGTTGCGCCCCAGCGGCGCGGGCCTGTTTACCCTCGGCGGCCTGGCGGTGCTGGGCGCCGCCGCGATGTATGCGGTGTCGGCGATCGCCTCCCGCATCCTGGCGCGCACCGACAGCAGCGAACAGCGGGTGCTGTGGCTGATGGTGATGATGGCGCTAGGGGCCACCGCGCTGGCGGCGCCCGGGTGGGTCCCGGTGCGCGCCAGCGACACGCTGGTGCTGTGCGGCCTGGCCGTGAGCGGCTTCCTCGGCCAGCTTGCCATCAACGAGGCGTTCGGCTCGGGCGAGGCGTCGAAAGTCGCGCCGTTCGAGTACTCGGCGCTGGCCTGGGGCGTGGGGTTCGACTGGCTGCTGTGGCATGCGCTGCCCGACCGTTACACCATGATCGGCGCGGCCATCATCATCGCCAGCGGCCTGTACCTGATCCGCCACGAAGGCGGCCACGCCGAAGCCGAGCACCCCTAGAGCGGATATAATCGCCGGATGCTCAAACAAAGAACCATCAAACAGCTGGTGCGCACGATCGGCGTGGGATTGCACTCCGGGACCAAGGTCGAACTGACGCTGCGCCCGGCCGCGCCCGACACCGGCATCGTGTTTCGCCGCGTCGACCTCGACCCGGTGGTCGAATTTCCCGCCAGCGCCGGCGTGGTGGGCGACACCCGCATGGCCTCGGTGCTGATCAAGGGCGGGGTGCGCGTGTCCACCGTCGAACACCTGATGTCGGCCTGCGCCGGCCTCGGGATCGACAACCTGTACGTCGACGTGTCGGCCGAAGAGATTCCGATCATGGACGGTTCGGCATCGTCGTTCGTGTTCCTGCTGCAGCAGGCCGGCGTGCAGGAGCAGGGCGCGGCCAAGAAATTCATCCGCGTGCTGAAGGATGTCGAGGTGCGCCATGGCACGGGCGACAATGAAAAATGGGCGCGCCTGTCGCCCCACGACGGCTTCAAGCTCGACTTCTACATCGAATTCAACCACCCGGCGGTGGACGGCACGACACAGCGCGCGCTGGTCGATTTCGGCGACGTGTCATATGTGCACGATGTGGCGCGCGCGCGCACCTTCGGCTTCATGCAGGACGTGGAGAGCCTGCGCGGCATGGGCCTGGCGCGCGGCGGATCGCTGGAAAACGCCATCGTGATGGATGAATACCGCATCCTCAATTCGGACGGGCTGCGCTACGAAGACGAATTCGTGCGCCACAAGATCTTGGACGCGATCGGCGACCTGTACCTGGTCGGGCATCCGCTGCTGGCCAGCTATCATGCCCACAAGTCGGGGCACGCGCTGAACAACCAGCTGCTGCTGGCATTGCTGGAGCGGCCAGATGCCTATGAAATCGTCTCGTTCGACGCGCTGGGCACGGCGCCGGCGTCGTATGTGCGCCAGATGGCGCGCGAGTGGGCGCTTACCTAGGTTGTCGTTCCTGCGAAGGCAGGAACCTATACTGAGTATGCCTAAAAGGTGACTCTCGTTCAGCATGGGTTCCTGACAAGGGGGGCGCCGAGCCCAGGAACGACAGGCTAGCGGCGGCGCGCCGCCATCGCCTTGATCGCCGCGATCAGCCGGGCGTTGGCCGGCGTATCGGGCAGCGACTCGCCCAGTTCCGCAAACGCGTCCACCGCCGTCTTGGGAAAGTCCAGCTGGCGCGTGTGCACCACAGGCGCGATGCTGCGCGTGACCTGCACTTTCAGTCTGATGTTGTTAATCTGCCACCCGCGCTGCGTCAGCGCCCCCTGCAGCTTGGGCAGCTGCTGCTTGAGCTTGGCCGCCACCGCCGAGGTCGGCGTGGCCAGCACCAGCTGGGCGTCCTCGAAGGACAGCACGTCGCAATCGGAGAACATCGGCGGCAGCGCGTCGGCGCAGTCTTTCTGCAGCCGGCCCATGCGCATCGCCGTCGGCAGCAGGCTTGCCATCCGCGCATTGGCGCCGAGAAAGTCCGTCGCGCCGATCGAAGTCTGGCGCGATTTGGTGCCGTAGATGTGGCCAGAAAATTGATTGGATGAAGTAAACCGCATGAGGCGCAACATATCATAGCTGGCCTCGCCTTGCGGCGGAATGTTGGGAAAGGGTCAGAATGATAACTTTCTTTTCCTGATGCACTTGTTATCCAACCGTATATCCCCAAGTGTGGCCGGATCGCATGATAAAATCACCCTCTTTTTGCCATAGGCGGGCTTCGGAAGATAACTTTTTGATATCAATCCAGCTCTTTTTCGCGGCGCATTTTTAAGAATTCAAAGCATGTCCTTACTGACCCAGATTTTCGGTAGCCGCAACCAGCGACTGCTTAAGCAATATAAAAAGACAGTTGCCCAGATCAATGCGCTCGAACCGCAGATGGAAGCGCTGTCCGATGCCGAGCTCCAGGCCAAGACGCCGGAATTCAAGCAGCGCGTCGCCGCCGGCGCCGCGCTCGACGACCTGCTGCCTGAAGCGTTCGCGGTGTGCCGCGAGGCGGCCAAGCGCGTGCTGAAGATGCGCCACTTCGACGTCCAGATGATCGGCGGCATGGTCCTGCACTACGGCAAGATCGCCGAGATGGGCACGGGCGAGGGCAAGACGCTGATGGCGACCCTGCCGACCTACCTGAACGCGCTGTCCGACAAGGGCGTGCACGTCATCACCGTCAACGATTACCTGGCGCAGCGCGACGCCGAGTGGATGGGCCGCCTGTACGGCTGGCTGGGCCTGACGACCGGCGTGAACCTGTCGCAGATGGACCACGACACCAAGCAGGCCGCCTACGCCTCGGACATCACCTACGGCACCAACAACGAATTCGGTTTCGACTACCTGCGCGACAACATGGTCTACGAAGCGCGCGAGCGCGTGCAGCGCAGCCTGAACTTCGCCGTGGTCGACGAAGTGGACTCGATCCTGATCGACGAAGCGCGCACCCCGCTGATCATCTCCGGCCAGGCCGAGAACCACACGGACCTGTACCACAAGATCAACGCGGTGCCCGGCATGCTGACCCTGCAGATCGGCGAAGAGACGCCGGACGGCAAGGGCGTGGTCGAAGTCCCGGGCGACTACACCAAGGACGAAAAGGCGCACACCGTGCTGCTGACCGAAGCGGGCCACGAGCACGCCGAGGCGATCCTGACCGAGATGGGCCTGCTGCCGCCGGGCGCCTCGCTGTATGACGCCGCCAACATCACCCTGATCCACCACCTGTACGCGGCGCTGCGCGCGCACGCGCTGTACCACAAGGACCAGCACTACGTGGTGCAGAACGACGAAGTGGTGATCGTCGACGAATTCACCGGCCGCCTGATGACCGGGCGCCGCTGGTCCGACGGCCTGCACCAGGCAGTCGAGGCGAAAGAGGGCGTGCGCATCCAGAACGAGAACCAGACCCTGGCCTCGATCACGTTCCAGAACTACTTCCGCATGTACAGCAAGCTGTCGGGCATGACCGGCACCGCCGACACCGAAGCGTACGAGTTCCAGGAAATCTACGGCCTCGAGACCGTGGTGATCCCGCCGAACCGTCCGTCGCAGCGCGTGGACCGCCAGGACCAGGTGTACAAGTCGGCCGAGGAAAAGTACGGCGCCATGCTGACCGATATCCGCGACTGCTACGAGCGCGGCCAGCCGGTCCTGGTCGGCACCACCTCGATCGAGAACTCCGAACTGCTGTCGGGCATCCTGACCAAGGCCAAGCTCGAACACAACGTCCTGAACGCGAAGCAGCACGCGCGCGAAGCGGAAATCATCGCGCAGGCGGGCCGTCCGAAGATGATCACCATCGCTACTAACATGGCGGGCCGCGGCACCGACATCGTCCTGGGCGGCAACGTCGAGAAGCAGATCCAGATCATCGAAGCGAACATCGATTTGCCGGAGTCGCAGAAGGCGGAGCAAGCGGCCAAGCTGCGCGACGAATGGCAGTCGCTGCACGACCACGTGGTCGGCGCCGGCGGCCTGCACATCATCGGCACCGAGCGCCACGAGTCGCGCCGCGTCGACAACCAGCTGCGCGGACGTTCCGGCCGCCAGGGCGACCCGGGCTCGTCGCGCTTCTACCTGTCGCTCGATGACGCGCTGCTGCGCATCTTCGCCGGCGACCGCGTGCGCGCCATCATGGACCGCCTGAAGATGCCGGAAGGCGAGCCGATCGAAGCGGGCATCGTGTCGCGCTCGATCGAATCGGCGCAGCGCAAGGTCGAAGCGCGCAACTTCGACATCCGCAAGCAGCTGCTCGAATACGACGACGTCGCCAACGACCAGCGCAAGGTGATCTACACCCAGCGTAACGAGCTGCTCGAGACGACCGACATTTCGGAGCTGATCGCATCGCTGCGCGTGGGCGTGTTCACCGACGTGGTGCGCGCCTTCGTGCCGGCCGAATCGGTCGAAGAGCAGTGGGACATCCCGTCGCTCGAGAAGGTGCTGGCCAGCGACTGGAACCTGGACGTGCCTTTGAGCGCGATGCTGGCGGCCGACCAGAACATCACCGACGACGACATCCTGGAGAAGGTGATCGAGGCGGCCGACGCATCGTACGATGCCAAGATCGCCATCGTCGGCAAGGAGTCCTTCGGCAGCTTCGAGCGCAACGTGATGCTGCAGAGCGTCGATTCGCACTGGCGCGAGCACCTGGCGGCGCTGGATCACCTGCGCCAGGGTATCCACCTGCGCGGCTATGCGCAGAAGAACCCGAAGCAGGAGTACAAGCGCGAAGCGTTCGAACTGTTCGGCAGCATGCTCGACATGATCAAGAACGAAGTGATCCGCATGGTCATGACGGTGCGCATCCAGTCGCGCGAAGAGGTGGAAGCGGCGGAAGCGGCGATGGCCGCGCAGCAGGCGCACCTGGAGAACGTCAGCTACCAGCACGCCGACTTCAACCCGGATGCGGCGCCGGAAGAACTGCTGGCGCCGACCTCGGCCCCGGCCGCGCCCGCGGACGACGGCACCACCTACATGGGCATGAAGGTCGGCCGCAACGATCCGTGCCCTTGCGGCAGCGGCAAGAAGTTCAAGCAGTGCCACGGCAAGCTGGCCTGATTCAGGCGACACAATAGAAAACGGCGAGGTGCAAACCTCGCCGTTTTTTATTCCCATGCCGCCGAATGAAGTCGGGGTCTGGTCCTGCGGACCTGACCCCATTTTGGCTTCGCCACCCATCGAAACAAAATAAAAGCTGGGGCAATTTAGGTGTCGTCGGGATTCTCAACATGGGGTCAGGTCCGCAGGACCAGACCCCGAGGCTAATTCTGGCGCACGCCCGGCCCGAACACTTTTTCTTCGTGCCAGAGCGTGACGAACAAGGTCATCACGACCGGGCCGACGAACAGCCCGATTAGGCCGAGCGTTTCGACGCCGCCGAGAATCCCGAACAGCACCGCCAGGAACGGCAGCTTGGTGGCATTGCCGATGATGGTCGGCCGGACGAAGTGGTCCGCGACGAACAGCACGGCGACGCCGGCGCCGGCGACAACCAGCGCCGCCACGGTATGGCCGCCCGCCAGCAGCAGCCCGGCCACGATCAGGAACGCGATCGGCGCGCCGAACGGGATGATCGCCAGGATGCCGGTGGCCGCGCCCCACAGTACCGCCGACGGCACGCCGGCGAACGCGTACACGATCCCCAGCAGCAGGCCCTCGGCCAGGCCGACCAGCACCAGGCCGTTGACGGTGGCGCGGATCGCCGTCGGCACCTTGGTTGCATACAGCTCCCAGCGCGTGCGCCCGACGCAGTGGCTGCCGATGGCGTCCATCTGGCGCACCAGCGCCGGCCCGTCCTTGTAGAAGAAAAACAGCGCCAGGAAGGCGAAGCCGATGTCGATCAGCCGGTGCAGCAGGTGCGCGCCGAAATTGCGCAGCAGTTCGCTGGCGGTGTGCAGTCGGCCCACTGAGCCGTCCTGCAGCAAATGCGCCATGCCGTGCGGCTGGCTCAGCGTGTTGGTCCACCATTCGAAGATCGCCGGCCCCGCCATCGGAATGCGCGCCACCCACGCCGGCGCCGCCAGTCCGTTGGTATTGGCCTCCGCGACGAACGCGGCCAGCGCCGGCGCCTGGTGCGCAGCTTCCGTCAGGCCGACGGCCAGCGGCACCAGGAACAGCAGCGCGCTGGCCGCGGTCGCGATCAGCGCCGCCGGAATCGTGCGGCCGCGGCAGGCGCGCAAGGCGCGCTCGAACAACGGCCAGGTAGCGATGCACAGGATCGCCGCCCACACCAGCGGCAGGAAGAAGCGCTGCGTGACGAAGGCCGCGAACAGGATGATCGCCAGCGAAAAACAGGTGCTGAGTATGTCGCGTTGGGTTTCGCTCATCGCATCACTCTATCATCAAGGGCGGGCCTGGCCAGGTTCGCTCACGATGTGCCAGGTGGTCGGCATTTGAACCGGCTTGCCGTCGATCAGTGCCGGCATGTAGGCGCAATGCTCCATTGCCGCCAGCAGCGCCTGGTCGTAGGCCGGGATCTGGCTCGGTTTCACGATCCCCACGTCGGCCACCGTGCCATCGGCCTTGACGACGAAACTGATCGACAGTTCGAACGGCTGCTCGCCGCGCACGACGCTCTCCGGATAATCGGGCAGCACGCAACGGCTCTCGATGCGGCGCGCCTGCAATGGAGGGGTCCTCGGCGCATTGAAGGCCGGCAGCGCAATCTCCTTGCCGTTGATGCGCAGGACGCCGCCGCGGAATTCGATGTCGGACACCAGCACATCCTTCTCGATGCGCGCGTAGCCGCCGCCGACCATCTTGCCGATGATGATGTCGTGCATGCTCTGCGCAATCTGCGCCACGGTCTGCGGGTTCGCCGGGCCGCCCTTGGCCTGCGCGCTGACCTGCCTGGTTGCGACGTTGGTGGTGATGTCGCGCACCAGTGCGACCGGCACGCGGATATTGAAACGGGCGACGATCTTCTTGACCAGCGCCGGCATGTTGGCAAGGTCCGCGTCGCTTGCGCCTTCGACCGTCACGCGGCCCTTCAGGCTTGCCGTGTTGCCTTTGTAGCCGGCGCTGATTTCATCGATCTCCCAGGCGGCGCCGCGCTGGATCACGGCCTTGCCCAGGCTTTTGAAGACGGGCTGCATGGCCGCGAGCTGCTGCTCGGGCGTGGACCCGGGGGCGTTGGAATTGGCCTTCTCGCCAAGCACCTTCAGTTCGGCCATCGTCGCCTTGTCGATGTTCGTCATGCGCATGGCGAACTTGACATTGTCGACCTTTTCTCCCAGCGCGGTAATGGACTTGATGCTGAAGCCGTAGGCGAGGTCCGCCGCCTTCGGCCGCTCGACCAGGTTGCCGTGGAACCGTATATCCTCGAGCGCTACCTTGGTGCCGTCTTTCTTGACGTCGAACTGCACGCTGGCGATACTCGCCTGGCTGGCGCCGAACCAGAGATCGCCGAAACCGCGCTTCTGCTTCGCGCTCAGGCTGATGTCGCGCACGGCGACGTGCACGTTCTTGTCGTCAAACACCAGCGACGGCCACGAACCGTTGGTCGTCATGTTGCGGCTGGCCTTGTCGAGCGAGACCTTCAGCGTGAGCGGCGCCCATTCATAGTTCTCGCCCGCTTCGCTGGTGTAATGCAGCGGCGCCAGCGTGCCCACGTAGTCGTAGCGGCCGTTGGAGACCGGCAGCCGCGCCAGCGTCCACGGACGCTCGCTGCCGAATACCGTTTTGAGCTTCTGCGCCGTTTCGGGCGTGTGATGGAACTCGGCCAGCGCATCGAGGCGCTCGCGCATCGGCAGCTTTGACTTGTCGGCCGCCTGCAATTCGCGCATCGTCGACAGCATCGCATCCATCACGGCCGACGGTTTGGCGACGGGCCGCGGCGCCGGCGCGTCGGCAGCGTGGACGGGCATGCCGGCGAGCGCGGCGGCAAGGGTGCTGCTCAGGACCAGAGTTTTCATCGGAAATTATATGTTTGAAAAGATTTTCTATTATTAACTAGGTGTTTCTAAAAGTCATCAACGTATTCGCTTTGGTTAATTGCCACCATACAAAAGTGTTGGTCTGCGGGATCAGCATGGCGCTTCTCGGGTGGCTCTGGCGGTACAATACCGGATTCGAATTTTTACCCTAGGGAATCCAATGGCCGTCAACTCCCCGCTCCCCGTCGCCGCCAGCCTGAAACCGGTCGCCGGCATTGAAATCGGCTATGCCGAAGCCGGCATCAAGAAGCCGAACCGCAAGGATGTGCTGGTGATGCGCCTGGCGCCGGGAGCCACGGTGGCCGGCGTGTTCACCACCAACCGTTTCTGCGCCGCGCCGGTCCAGGTCAGCAAGGCCAACCTGGCGGCCGTCAGCGCCGGCGGCGCGCCGATCCGCGCGCTGGTCGTCAATACCGGCAACGCCAACGCCGGCACCGGCGAGACCGGCCTCGCCAACGCGCAGGCCACCTGCGCCGCGCTGGCCAGGCTGCTCGGCTGCGAAGCGCAGCAGGTTCTGCCGTTTTCCACCGGCGTGATCCTCGAGCCGCTGCCGGTCGAGAAGATCGTCGCCGGCCTGCCCGCCGCGATCGCCAACCTGAAGGCCGACAACTGGTTCAACGCGGCCGAAGCCATCATGACCACCGACACCCAGCCGAAGGCGGCGTCCACCACGGTCACCATCGGCGGCCATGCGGTCACCATGACCGGCATCAGCAAGGGCGCCGGCATGATCAAGCCGAACATGGCGACCATGCTGGGCTACCTGGCGTTCGACGCCAAGGTCGCGCAGCCGGTGCTCGACCAATTGGTGCGCCACGCGGCCGACCAGTCGTTCAACTGCATCACCATCGACGGCGACACCTCGACCAACGACTCCTTCATGCTGATCGCCACCGGCGCCGGCTCGCTGCAGATCGACAGCGTTGAGAGCGCCGACTACGCCGCGCTGCGCGACGCCGTCACCGATATCTCGCGCAACCTGGCGCAGCAGATCATCCGCGATGGCGAAGGCGCCACCAAGTTCATGACCATCACGGTGGAAGAGGGCGCGTCGGTCGAGGAGTGCCGCAAGATCGCCTACTCGATCGCCCACTCGCCGCTGGTCAAGACCGCGTTCTTCGCGTCCGACCCGAACCTGGGCCGCATCCTGGCCGCGATCGGTTACGCCGGCGTGGACGACCTCGATGTCGGCAAGCTCAATCTCTACTTGGACGACGTGTGGGTGGCCAAGAACGGCGGCCGCAATCCGGACTACCAGGAAGCGGACGGCCAGCGCGTGATGAAGCAAAGCGAAATCACCACCCGCGTCACGCTCGGCCGCGGCAGCGCGGCGGCCACCGTGTGGACCTGCGACCTGTCGCACGAATACGTGACCATCAACGCGGACTACCGCTCGTAAGAATCGCATGACGCCGCTCGAACAATTCCTTCAGCGCGCCGAAGCATTGCTTCTGCGCGTGGAGGGCGTGCTGCCGCCAGCCGTCCCGCGCGAGCCGGACTGGAAGCGCAGCTTCGCCTTCCGCTGGAGGAAACGGGGCGGCGCCGGCTACCTGCAGCCGGTCGCGCACGTGGCGGCAATCACGCTGTCGGACCTGCACAACATCGGCGCGCAGAAGCAGCAGATCGAGCAGAACACGCGCCAGTTCGTGCAGAAGCGCCCGGCCAACAACGTGCTGCTGACCGGCGCGCGCGGCACCGGCAAGTCGTCGCTGATCAAGGCATGCCTGAACCAGTTCGCCGGCGACGGGCTGCGCCTGATCGAAGTCGACAAGGCCGACCTGGCCGAGCTGACCGACATCGTCGACCTGGTGGCCGGCCGGCCCGAGCGCTTCATCATCTTCTGCGACGACCTGTCGTTCGAGGAAGGCGAGAGCGGCTACAAGGCGCTGAAGGTGGCGCTGGACGGCTCGATCTCGGCGCAGTCGGACAACGTGCTCATTTACGCGACCTCGAACCGGCGCCACCTGATGCCGGAGCGGATGTCGGACA
The DNA here is from genome assembly GCF_030704305.1 of Massilia sp. R2A-15. Taxonomy (NCBI): domain Bacteria; kingdom Pseudomonadati; phylum Pseudomonadota; class Betaproteobacteria; order Burkholderiales; family Oxalobacteraceae; genus Massilia; species Massilia sp. R2A-15. The sequence goes on from NZ_CP131935.1 coordinate 373,502, forward strand.
ACGCCGGCTACACCAGCGACGACAACGGCGACCTGCATCCGGGCGAGACGGTCGAGGAAAAGATCTCGCTGTCGGAGCGCTTCGGCCTGTGGCTGTCGTTCTACCCGTTCAAACAGGACGACTACCTCGACATCGTCGCGCACTGGCTGGGCAGCTTCGGCTGCGACGCTGCGCAAATCGAATCGGCGCGCGCGGAAGCGCTGCGCTGGGCGCTGCAGCGCGGCTCGCGTTCGGGCCGCGTGGCGTGGCAGTTCGCCAAGGACTATGCGGGCAAATTGCAAGGGCAGGGCGCATGAGTGAAGTGAAGGCGGGACCGATCGATGTCGTGGTCGGGATCCTGATGAAGCCGAACGGCGACGTGCTGCTCGGCCAGCGCCCCGAAGGCAAGCCGTACGCCGGCTACTGGGAATTCCCGGGCGGGAAAGTCGAACCGGGCGAGGCGCTGTTCGCGGCGCTGCAGCGCGAATTCGTCGAAGAACTGGGACTGCACGTGGACGCCGCCGAGGAGTGGTGCGGCGTCGAACACGTGTACGAGCATGCGCACGTGCGCCTGCACTTTTTCATCAGCCGCACTTGGCGCGGCGAACCGCAAAGCCTGGAGGGGCAGGCTTTCGCGTGGCAGGGCACGGTCGGCGTAGCGCCGCTGCTGCCGGCAACCATCCCCCTGCTTGAATGGCTCGACCAGCTGCGGTACCCGGCTTACCCGCCGGAGACTGCGTCGGCCAACGCGGCGGCGACCCCGCCGGCATCCGCGTAGGCCGCTCTTTAAATCTGTACAAGGATCTCTGTGAAAATCATCGTCTTGGGTAGTGGCGTCATCGGCACCACGTCAGCATATTACCTGGCCAAGGCCGGGCACGAAGTTACCGTCATCGACCGCCAGCCGGCGGCCGGCCTCGAAACCTCCTTCGCCAACGCCGGCGAAGTCTCGCCAGGCTACGCGGCGCCGTGGGCCGGCCCGGGCGTGCCGGCGAAGGCCGTCAAATGGCTGCTGATGCAGCACAGCCCGCTGGTGGTGCGCCCGGCGCTCGACCCTGAGATGTGGCGCTGGATGTTCCAGATGCTGGCCAACTGCAATCAGAAGAGCTATGAGGTCAACAAGGGCCGCATGGTGCGCCTGGCCGAATACTCGCGCGACTGCCTGGTGCAGCTGCGCGCCGACACCGGCATCGCCTACGACGAACGCAGCCAGGGCACGCTGCAGCTGTTCCGCACCCAGAAGCAGCTCGATGGCGCGGCCAACGACATCGCGGTGCTCGACCAGTACAAGGTGCCGTACTCGGTGCTCGATCCGAAGGGCTGCGAAGCGGCCGAGCCGGCACTGGCGAACGTGCGCGGCAAATTCGTCGGCGGCCTGCAGCTGCCTGGCGACGAGACGGGCGACTGCTTCAAGTTCACCCAGCGCCTGGCTGAAATGGCCAAGGAAATCGGCGTCAAGTTCCGCCAGGGCGTCGACATCCAGCGCCTGACGGTCGATGGCGACAGGATCACCGGCGTGGTCACGTCGATGGGCGAGCTGAAGGCCGATTCCTTCGTGCTGGCGCTGGGCAGCTATTCGCCGCTGCTGGCAAAGCAGATCGGCATCCGCATCCCTGTGTATCCGGTCAAGGGCTATTCGATCACGGTGCCGATCGTCGATGCGGCCGGCGCGCCGGAATCGACGGTGATGGACGAGACCTTCAAGGTGGCGATCACGCGCCTGGGCGACCGCATCCGCGTGGGCGGCACGGCGGAAATCGCCGGCTACGACCTGACCTTGCGCAAGGCGCGCCGCGACACGCTGGAGCATTCGGTGACCGACCTGTTCCCGCGCGGCGGCGACACCAGCAAGGCCGAGTTCTGGTGCGGCCTGCGCCCGATGACGCCGGACGGCACGCCGGTGGTGGGCCCGACGCCTTACCGCAACCTGTTCCTCAACACCGGCCACGGCACGCTGGGCTGGACCATGGCATGCGGTTCGGGCCGCGTGCTGGCCGACCTGGTGTCGGGACGCCAGCCGGAGATCGGCCTGGAAGGGCTGTTCATGGATCGCTACGGCAGCGGCAACAAGCCGATCTTCGTGCCGCAGGGCGTGACGGCGTAACGAAGTCGTTCAGCGCCGCGGCCCAAGAGCTGGGGTCAGGTCCGCTGGACCTGACCCCGGGTTTGTCGGCGCCGCGTCAATCCTCGGCGCGCGTGGCGTCTTCTGCCAGCTCGCGCTTTGCTTTCCTGACGCGCGCGCGTACCGGGTCGAGGTTTTGCTCCCGGGTTTGGGCAGTCTTATTCGACCTACGCCGCGACCAGAAATCGCACGATGCGCAATCCCCGAGCACCTCGCAGGTGTCGGAAACCACGTCGCCCGTATCGCAACTCAAGTCGCATCCCGGATCGCAGTCCCCGTGCTGGTGACTCAGTGGCCCGCCGCCATAGCGGTGCTTGTCGCCGCACGCCTTGAGCCGGCGCCGCAGCAGCCGAAGCCCCTGGCGCAGGCCGGCCCGCGCGATCGCGCGATAGCCATACGCCGAACAACTACGGCCGCCCGTGGCGCCGCGCAGGGCGCAGGAAAATCCTTTGTGAGGCGACAGATACCGCTGATAGGCGCGGATCGCCGCGAGAGCGCAGCGGGCGCCGAGACTGCCTGAAGCGGTGCCCAGGCCTGGCCTCATTTATTCGTCGGCCAGCGGATCGTCCAGCGGATCGGCCGGCGCGGCGGCCGGAATCGTGTACTTCTCCTCGGCCCAGGCGCCCAGGTCGATCTGTTTGCAGCGCTCCGAGCAGAAAGGGCGGTACTTGTTGGCCTCGGTCCATTCGACCTTCTTGGCGCAGGTGGGGCAGGCTACTACTGGCATCGCATCACTCACTTCTTAAAAATTGCACAGCGTGAGTTCGAACGGTACGTCGTCTTCCAGCGGCTTCGGTTTCAGGTCGCCGCCCTGGCTCGTGAAACGAACCCACAGCATGTATTTGTTGGCGGATATCTCCGGGATCGCACCCAGGTTCTCATCCAGGCTCAGGCGCAGCATCTGGTAGATTTTCCCTTGCAGCATCTGCTGGTAGCTGCCGGCGTTGGCGATCATCTTGACCGGCCCGCCGGAGTCGCGCAGCAGGCGCAGCACCAGCGCCAGCGCGTCGAACAGCGGCGCCAGCGGTGCGAACCAGGCGACGATGTCATTGTACCGCTGCTCGGACGGACGCTTCTGCCACGCGTAATACGAGGGCAAGTCGAACTCGCAGGCGCCGCCCGGGATGATGGTGCGGCCGCGAATGCTCATCAGCCACTCGTTGTCGCGCACGTTCTGGCCGGTCTTGCCCTGCGCCGCGACCAGGTTGGCGCTGACGGTCTCGAGCTCGCCCAGCACGGCGTCGAGCATTTCCGGGACCACGTTCGGATTGGAACGATAGCTCAGCAGGCTTTGCTTCTGGCGCTCGAGTTCCTGCAGCAGGTCGGACTTGAGGTCGGCGCGGCCGGCCACTTCCAGCATGTCGAAAATCGTGGACAGCGCGACGTGGTGCTGCATCGCGTGTTCCTGGTGAACAAAGAACTTGAATTTCTCGTACAGGTCTTCCAGCCGCAACAACGTGCGAATGCGCTCGTTGAAAGGGTATTCGTAGACGATCAAAATGACATCCCTTTTCTTATAGGCCGGAGAAGAATCACGTGATTCTGAACCAAGCGAAGCAAAATTACAAATTCTCCAATGGTAATCCTGTCATTCTGGACGACATTGTAATGTATTGCCGGTGCAACGCTTCCACTTGCGGCGCCAGGGCGGCGATGCCGTCGTCGTTGACGATGACGTCATCGGCGGCGGCCAGCCGCTGGGCGCGCGTGACCTGTGCCGCCATGATCCCCCTCACTTGCGCTTCTGGCAAGCCATTGCGGGCCATCACGCGCGCAATCTGCATCGATTCGGGACAGTCGATCGCCAGCACGCGCGCGACCCGGCCGCGCCAGTTGCCCGATTCGATCAGCAGCGGCACGACGAAGATGACGTAGGCGCCCTTGGCCTCGGCCGCCTCGCGTTCGGCGGCGGCGCGGATCAGCGGATGCAGGATGGCTTCGAGGCGTTGCTTGGCGGAAGGATCGGAGAACACCAGCGCGCGCATCGCGGCGCGGTCGAGCGCGCCGTCGGCGGCCAGGTAGGCGGGGCCGAATTCGGCCGCGATCGCCGCCATCGCCGGGCCGCCGGGAACCGTCATCGAGTGGGCGATCAGGTCGGTATCGACCACCGAGGCGCCCAGCGCGGCGAACATGTCGGCCACCGTGGTCTTGCCGCAGCCGATCCCGCCGGTCAGTCCGATCTGTAACAGTGGCCCGCGCGCATTGTCCATGATGTCCTCGCCGGCCCTTGTCGTGTCAGCCGATGAACTGGTGCGAGAAAGCGGTGATCTGCGGGCCGTACAGCAGCGCGATCATGCCGGCCGCGGCCAGGTAGGGGCCGAACGGGATCGGCTTTTCGCGGCCGTGTTTGGCGAACAGGATCAGGCAGATACCGACCAGCGCGCCGACCACCGACGACAGAAGGATGATGGCCGGCAGCATGGCCCAGCCCAGCCAGGCGCCGAGTGCGGCCAGCAGCTTGAAGTCGCCATAGCCCATGCCTTCCTTGCCGGTCGCCAGCTTGAACAGCCAATAGACAGCCCACAGCACCAGGTAGCCGGCCGCCGCGCCGATCACCGCATCCTGCAGCGGGACGAAGGTGCCGTTGATATTGATGAGCAGACCGGCCCACAGCAGCGGGAAGGTCAGGTCGTCCGGCAGCAGCTGGGTGTCGTAGTCGATCGCCGTCATCGCCAGCAGCGCCCAGCCGAAGCCGAGCGTGGCAAGGCCGGCCCAGCCGCTGCCGAATTTCCAGATCAGCAGCGCCGACAGCAGGCCGGTGACCAGCTCGATGGCCGGATAGCGGATCGAAATCGGCGCCTTGCACGCGCTGCACTTGCCGCCCAGCGCGATGTAGCTGACCACGGGAATGTTTTCGAGCGCGGTGATCTGGTGGCCGCAATGCGGACAGGCCGAGCGCGGCACCATCAGGTTGAAATTGTCCTGGTGCGGCAATTCCTTGCCGCTCTCATGCGCCACGTAATTGTCGGAGTCGCGCTGCATCATCTTCGGCAGGCGGTAGATGACGACGTTGAGGAAACTGCCGATCAACAAGCCGAACAGTCCTGCGGCCAGGGTCGCGCCCAGCGAGCCGGGGGCGGCAAACAATAGGGTTTCCAAAAGAATAACGCTCCAGTGTGTGACGAAGAACCCGTGGCGATGCCGATTTGTTGCATCTCAGGAAGATTACGAATCATAGACGCGTTCCGCGCGATTGTGCAAATCAATACGGCGAAATCGCGTCAGTCAGCGGCTTGATCTGGATCAAAGATATGTTAATGCCAAACTGACAAACTGCAAGGGAAGGGACTTTTCCCGTGAGCGGAGGCGCCATGTCGTACCGAACCATCGTCGTCCATGTCGATCAGTCCCGCCACGCCGAGGCGCGCATTGCGCTGGCCGCCAGCGTCGCGGCGAGCCAGGGCGCGCACCTGATCGGCGCGGCCATGACGGGCATTTCGCGCTTCATCTATCACGGCGCCACGGTGGACGTGGCGCGCACCGTGCTGGCGGCCCAGCTCGACGAGCTGATGGCCCGCGCCAACCTTGCGCTCGACCGCTTCGACGCCATCGCCGGCGCGGTGGACGGGCTTTCCTTCGAGCGGCGCCTGGTCGACGACGACGCCGCCGCCGGCCTGGCGATGCAGGCGCGCTACGCCGACGTGGTCGTCATCAGCCAGTTCGATCCCGATGACCCGGCGGCGCGCCTCGATCCTGAGTTGCCTGCCTTCGTCATGCTCAACAGCGCCGCGCCGGTGCTGATGGTGCCGTTCATCGGCGCCCCGCCAGTGGTCGGCGAAGAGGTGCTGGTGGGCTGGGACGAAAGCATGCCGGCGCGCCGCGCGATCGGCAACGCGCTGCCGATGCTGCGCTGTGCCCGCAAGGTGTCGCTGGCGGTATTCAATACGGGCGACCTGCCGCGCCTGGCCGGCGCCGACATTGCGCTGTTCCTGGCGCGCCACGGCGTGAACGTCGAAGTGCTGCGCGAGGAAACGCGTATCGGCGTCGGCAGCGCGCTGCTGTCGCTGGCGGCCGATCTGGGCGCCGACCTGCTCGTCATGGGCGGATACGGCCATACCCGCTTTCGCGAAGTGCTGGTGGGCGGCGCCACCGAGGCCATTCTCTCCACCATGACCATTCCCGTCTTGATGTCCCATTAGGAGGCACACATGTACAAGAGAATCCTGGTACCCACCGACGGATCGGAACTGGCCGGCCAGGCCATCGCCGCGGCGATCGACTATGCGCGTGCCAGCGGCGCGGTGGTCGTCGCCTTCTCGGTCGCGCAGCCATACCCGATATTGCCGGCGGTGGACGGCGCGATGATGATCGACCCGGGCATCGACAGCGCCGAGCTGCAGCAGGTGGCGCAGCAGGCGGTGGACGAAGTGGCGCGCGTGGCGAAGGACGGCGGGGTCGCCTGCGAGACGCATACGGCGATGTCGTTCCTGCCGTACGAAGAAATCATCCGCGCCGCCGAGGAGTATCGCTGCGACGTGATTTTCATTGCCTCGCACGGGCGGCGCGGTTTGTCGCGGCTGCTGGCGGGCAGCCAGACGCAGAAGGTGCTGGCGTATTCGCGCGTGCCGGTGCTGGTGCTGCGGCCGGAGCTTCCCGCCGCTTAGGCACGCCAGGGTCTGACCCCGCGGGTCAGACCCTGAGCCGGGGTACAATCCGGGAAAACGGAGAACCCATGAAAATCAGTTCATTTGCGCTGGCTGGCCTGCTTGCTTGCGCGGCGACCGCCGCAAGCGCGCACGCCAAACTCGAGACGTCGGAACCGAAGGCGTCCAGCGTGCTCGCACAGGCGCCGCAGCGTATCCGCCTTCAGTTCAACGAGTCGATCGAACCGGCGTTCAGCAAGGTCGCGCTGACGAATGTGCAAGGCACCGAGATCGCGGTGAAAGCGGTCCCCGACAACGACAATCGCAAGGCGCTTGCCGTATCGCTGCCGGCCCTGCGCGCGGGCGAGTACCGCGTCCGCTGGACCGCGATGGGCCACGATGGGCACAAGACCAAAGGCGAATTTTCCTTCACCGTCAAATAGATGGGGGCGCAGCTTGCCGCCACGGTGATGCTCAACCTGGCCGCGGCCATTGCGGTCGGGGCGACCTTACTGACGCTGTTCTTCTCGCGAGATTCATCCGAGTGGTCGGCAATCAGATTGCCGACCACTCGCGCGATCGCGTTGGGCGCGACCATCGCCGCGCTGCTCGCCAGCGCGCTTTTGCTCTGGCTAGAGGCGGCGCTGATGGCCGAGACGTCGCTGGCCGAAGCCGGTGCGGCCGTCTATTCCATGCTGACGCAAACTCATTATGGATTCGCCTGGAAGATCGGCGCCGTTGCGCTGACGGCGGCAGTGCTGGTGCTGGGGTCGGGTCCTGCGGACCTGACCCCGTTTTTCAGTCGCGGCGGTCTGCTTGCACTCGCGGTCTTCCTTTATTCACGCAGCATGGTCAGCCACGCGGCCGGCGACGGCGATATCAGCATCGCCATCGCGGTCGACTGGATTCACCTGATGGCCATCAGCGCCTGGTCGGGCGAAGTGATTGTCGCCGGCCTGGCGACTTTGTCCAACTCCGGCTCCCACGACAAACAAAGCGTCGCAAGGCATGTGCAGGCCCTGTCGTCCTCGGCAACGGAGGCGCTTGCGGCTGTCGTCGCCACCGGCGCGTACAGCGCTTGGCACAACCTCGGGAGTGCGGCCAACGTGATGGGGAGTCCCTATGGCGTCACGCTGCTGGTCAAACTGTCGTGCGTGGTGGTCGCAGTGGGGCTGGGCGCCTTCAACCGCTTCTTCGTGATGCCTTCGGTGCTGGCCGGTGCGTCCGCGCGGCGCTTCGTGCTGGTGTTGCGGGTGGAAGGAGTGGTACTGATGGCAGTGCTCGTGCTTGCCGCCTTCCTCAGTTCGACGCCGCCACCTCTTGCATAAGGCAGTGTCAGCGTCGGGGTCAGGTCCGGCGGACCTGACCCCATTTTCAGCGGCTACTTGAGTTTCACGTCCTCGGCTTTCGCTTCCTCCATCGCTTCGGGTTCGAGCTCCTCGGCCGACCGGTTCAGGTGGATGAACAGCCCCCACGCGGCGAGCAGGATGCCCACGGCGACCAGGATGCTGGCCGCGTAGGGAAGGTGAGTCGGATTTTCGTGCAGCGCCTTGAACGTGGCGACCAGTCCTTCGACCGCCAGCGCCACGACCACGACCACAAAAAAGCGCGACAGGAAGCGCCGCACCCGGGTCGGCGCGCTGATGTTGGTGTCGCGGATAACCTCTTCCTCGACGATGGTCTCGGCGATCTGCAGCGCGACCACACCCGACGCCAGCAGCCCCATGGCCTCGATGATTGACAGTGCCGCGGCGCCGTCGAGGCCGCCCGCAAAGGCCGCCCATCCCATCCGGGCAGAGATCACGATGAGCATCAGCGCGGCGCCGGCAAACAGGAGCGCCATCAGCGCGTGCACGGAGCTGAACAGGGCAGTGAGTATTTTCATTCCCTCATGTTGCCACAACTGAGCAGTGGATGAGGCGCGCCAGAGAGTCGTCGGTCGCCCAACAACATCGATGCGTCTAGGAGGATTTCGTCACGATTTCGACGCCGATCTGTTCGGCCAAGGCCAAAACCGCGCGATAGGTAGGCAAGTCTTCGATGAGACTTCGCGATACGCCGGTTTGATTCAGGACGCCTTTCCCAAGGCGGTCGCCAAAAATAATCAAAGCTTGGGCGCTGTCATCCTGCCGCGAAGTCCAGCACATACCCTGCACATCGGGGTGCTGATTGTGAATAGCTTCAGCCCACTGTCGGGTGATGGGGTACTGATCGGCCTCGGTATCGATGATCCGGCTTCTCGGCACGCCGAGTTTGCGGAGCGCCCTGCCGCGGAAGTCAGCGAGCATGAGGCTCGCGCCAGGTGTTAGCTGAGAGTGTACTTGCCGGGCTAGCCTTGCTTTGTCGAACGTTTTCAAGCCAGACGCATACGGAACGTCGTAAAAAACGGTTTCCATCATCGCGCACTCGAAAGTCGATCCTCCGTAGAGCGTCGGGACTGGTGCCCCCAAAGCGTCTTTGATTGGACTAAACCGTGCGCTACCGCTAAGGCCCGGATTGAATTCATCACTGGCGTAGACGCTCAGATGTACCCGATGAATAATCGTTTCGACGGCCCATTCCATAGTGGAAACAGCAATCTTCGCGGGGGGAAGTACCGCGGCGCCGGCGCCAGCAGCGTCGCGGCCTGGTTGGCCTTTGGCCGGGCCCCTAACCATGTGCTATTTCTTGGACCTCTTCGACAGCGGCTGCGAGTACCCGCTCTGGCGCCGTCGCCAGTAGATCCTGGGGACGCTTCCCGCCTAAATAGCTATTTACAGATTGAAACCAGTAGGCCATCCCCCACCCATCCTTGATCCGTCCCAGAACTTCCACTACTGCGCTCAAGGACTTCAACGGGCGGTACCCATTGCTCGGGTCGAGACCAAACGAAGGGTAGTAATCGACACCGTTGTGGCGAATCGCAAAAATTGCGCCTGCACGTTTCCATTTGCCCGGTTGTATACTTGGATTGGTCGGGCTGAAGCCAGCCGCCTCTGAAATCTGCGGCGCCGACATCCAATCGCCCGAATTCAACACCGCACTCCGCGCTCGGGCCAGCATCAGAGCTTCCTTCTCCGGGTGCTCGAAGGGTGAGTTCATAGCTACTTACCTTGGTAGGATGCCTGATTAGGTCATATGATTTGATCTCATATTAACCCATATAACCTTACCTGCTACGCTACTTAGCAAGATGCGAAGATCGCTTGATCTTGAGCGCACGATGAAAAAAGCCGCCCGAAGGCGGCTCGGTTGCAGGCGGCAAGCCTTACACCACCGACCCCAGCTTGAAGATCGGCAGATACATCGCGATCACCAGGCCGCCGATCAGCACGCCGAGGATCACCATGATCATCGGCTCCATCAGCGCCGACAGCGCGGCGACGGCTTCATCGACTTCCTCTTCGAAGAAGTCGGCCACCTTGCCCAGCATCGAGTCGAGCGCGCCGGACTCTTCGCCGATCGCCACCATCTGGGTCACCAGGGGCGGGAACACGTTGGCGTTCTGCATCGCCATGGTCAGGCTGGTGCCGGTGCTCACTTCGCTCTGGATCTTGCGCGTCGCGTCGAGGTAGACCACGTTGCCGGCCGCGCCGCCGACCGAATCGAGCGCTTCGACCAGCGGCACGCCGGCCGCGAACATGGTCGCCAGCGTGCGCGTCCAGCGCGCGATCGCCGCCTTGCGGATCACGCCGCCGAACACCGGCGCCTTGAGCAGCGCCACGTCCATGAAACGCTGCACCTTGGGCGAGCGCTGCCAGGCCTGGAAGAAAAAGTAGATCGCCGCGCCAAGGCTGCCGAAGATCATCCACCACCACGCGACGAAGAATTCGGAAATCGCCATCACCACCAGCGTCGGCGTCGGCAGGTCGGCGCCGAAGCTGGCAAACACCTGTTTGAACGCCGGTACCACCCAGATCATGATCACCGCGGTGACGATGAAGGCGATCGCCAGGATCGAAATCGGGTAGGTCAGGGCGGACTTGATCTTGCCCTTGATGGCCAGCGTCTTTTCCTTGTACACCGCCAGGCGCGTCAGCAGGTCTTCCAGAATACCGGCCTGCTCGCCGGCGCCCACCAGGTTGCAGAACAGCGGGTCGAAATACAGCGGGTACTTGCGGAACGCGTTATTGAGGCTGGTGCCGGTTTCGATGTCGTTGCGCAGGTCCATGATCAGCTTGGCCATCGACGGGTTCGCGTGGCCCTTGCCGACGATGTCGAACGACTGCAGCAGCGGCACGCCGGCCTTCATCATGGTCGCCAGCTGGCGCGTGAACAGGGCAATGTCCTTGCCGGTGATTTTCTTGCCGCTGCGATAGACCTTTTTCTTGATCTTGGTGACCATCACGCCCTGGCGGCGCAAGGTGACGTTGACGATGGCTTCGCCCCCCGCGCGCAGCTCGCCGCGCACGGTCTTGCCGGCCTTGTCCTTGCCTTCCCAGGCATAGACATTTTCCTTGACCTGGGCCAGGCCGGCTTTCGATGATGAACTTGCCATTCGGTTTCCTATTCGTTAGTGCAGCCAAGCACTTCTTCGAGGCTGGTGAGGCCCTGCTTGACCTTCATCAGGCCGGACCGGCGCAGCGACTTGACGCCCTCCGCCTCCGACTGCGCGGCAATTTCCATCGAGTTGCCGTGGGCTAGGATGATTTTTTCGATGGCCGGCGTGATCGGCATGATCTGGTAGATGCCGACCCGTCCCTTGTAGCCGCCGCCCAGGCAGCGGTCGCAGCCGACCGGGCCGTACGGCTTCCAGTCGCCTTCCAGTTCTTCCGGGCGGAAGCCGGCGCCGAGCAAGATCTCGCGCGGCGTGTCGATCGGCTTTTTGCAGGTGCACAGGCGGCGCGCCAGGCGCTGCGCGGTGATCATGATGACCGACGAGGCGATGTTAAACGGCGCCACGCCCATGTTCATCAGGCGCGTCAATGTCGATGGCGCGTCGTTGGTGTGCAGCGTCGAAAACACCATGTGGCCGGTCTGCGCGGCCTTGATCGCGATGTCGGCCGTCTCCAGGTCGCGGATCTCGCCGACCATGATGATGTCCGGATCCTGGCGCAGGAACGATTTGAGCGCGACCGGGAAGGTCAGGCCGGCGCGGTCGTTGACGTTGACCTGGTTCACGCCGGGCAGGTTGATCTCGGCCGGGTCTTCCGCGGTCGAGATATTGATGCCCGGCTTGTTGATCACGTTCAGGCAGGTGTACAGCGACACCGTCTTGCCCGAGCCGGTGGGGCCCGTCACCAGTACCATGCCGTACGGACGCTGGATGGCTTCGAGCAGCAGTTCCTTCTGGTCCGGGTCGTAGCCGAGCGCGTCGATGCCCATCTGGGCCTGGGTCGCGTCGAGAATACGCATCACGGTCTTCTCGCCGAACAGCGTCGGCAGGGTCGAGACGCGGAAGTCGATGGTTTTGACCGGCGACAGCACCAGGCGCATGCGGCCGTCCTGCGGCACGCGCTTTTCGGAAATGTCGAGCTTGGCCAGCACTTTGATGCGCGAGACCAGCTTGTCGCGGATTGTGATCGGCGGCTGGGCGTGCTCGCGCAGCACGCCGTCCACGCGCAGGCGGATGCGGTAGAACTTTTCGAACGGCTCGAAGTGGATGTCCGACGCGCCCAGGTTGATCGCGTCCATCAGGATCTTGTTGAGGAACTTGACGATCGGCGCGTCTTCGATCTCGTTGGCGGCGTCCGGCGCTACCGTCGTCGGCGCGTCCTCGGCAAATTCGATATCCTGCTCGTCGCCGGCCAGTTCCTGCAGGCTCTGCTCGGCGCTCTTGCCCAGCGCCGCCAGCAAGGTCAACAGGGCGTCGTGCGGCACGATCACCGGCTCGACCGACGCTTCGCTCTGGAACTTGATCTGGTCCAGCGCCTGGTTGTTGGTCGGGTCCGAAATCGCCACCGACATCTTGTTGCCGCGCTTGGCCAGCGCGATCACCCGCTGCGCCTGCATCAGCTTGTCGTCGATGGCCTTCGGCGGCAGCAGCGCCACATTGAAGGCCTGCAAGTCCATCATCGGATAACCGAAGGTCTCGGCGCAGAACACCGCCAGCGAACGCGCGTCGATCAGGCCGCTCGTGACCAGGCTGTCGATGAACTGGACTTTATCCGTGGCCGCCTTCTTTTGCAGCGTGTCGGCCTGCGCCGCGGTCAGGCGCCCCGCCTGGGTCAGCGCGCGCGCCAATCCCGACATCGGAGTGCCTGAAGCGGGGTTCGAAATCACAGCTGCCATATGCGCGCGGGGTGAGGGGAGGACGTTGAAAATTCGCCATCACCAGAGGGAAATGGGGCGAAACTGCATTGGATGATGCCTCCGGGCACTACTTTTGTAAAGCGTTTGTCGCAGCGAAGCGGCATGCATACCACGTAGACAAAATGGCATGCGTCATCATGGTGCGCTCAATGATGGCGTTTATGCCCGGCCGGCCGTTTCAGTTTGACCACTTTGATCGCCTGGTTCTGCACCTGCACCACCTCGATCACGCAGTTCGCCGTCTTCAGGCTGATCGCCGCCTCGGGGATTTCCTGCAGCAGTTCGAGCATCAGGCCATTGAGCGTCTTCGGGCCATCCAGCGGGAAATTTAGCCCAAGTTGCTTATTGATGTCGCGCAGCGGTGTCGACCCTTCCAGCAGGCATTCGCCATGCGCGTCCCAGCCGAAGGTCTCGCTGCGCGAGGCGCCCGGCACCGAGGTGGTGAATTCGCCGATCATTTCCTCGATGATGTCGTCGAGCGTGACCAGGCCTTGCACCTCGCCGTACTCGTCGACGATGATCCCCAGGCGTTCCTTGTTTTCCTGAAAATATTGCAGCTGCGTGAACACCCCGGTGTCCTGCGGAATGAAATAGGGCTCGACGAGCAGTTCGCGGAAATGCTCAATGGTCAGTTCCTCGGCCTGGTTCAGCAGCGCCACCGCCTTGCGCACATGCAAAATGCCGACGATCTGGTTGATCTCGCCTTCGTACACCGGCAGCTTGTTGTGATAGCAGGTCGTCAGCTGGTGCTTGATCTCTTCCACCGGCACCGCCAGGTTCAGCGCCTCGACCTGCGCGCGCGGGGTCATGATGTCCTCGACCGAGATGGTTTCCAGGTCGAACAGGTTGAGCAGGATGCTCTTGTGCTTTTGCGGAATGAAATTGCCGCCTTCGAGCACGATCGAGCGCAGTTCTTCGGGCGAGAGTCGGTGCTGATGGATATCGTGGCCGGACTTGATGCGCAGCAACTTGAGCACCACCTTGACGAACAGGTTGACGAACCAGATCACGGGCTTGGCCGCGGCCATCAGCGGTTTCAGGAACAGGCTGGTCGCCAGCGAGATTTTTTCCGGATAGGTCGCGCCGATCACTTTCGGCGAAATTTCGGCGAACACGATCAGGAGAAAAGCCACGACGGCGGTGGCGATCGTCAGCACGCTCTCGTCATGGCCGAAGAACAGGATCGCGATGGTCGTCACCAGCGCGGTGGCCATCGCATTGATCAGGGTGTTGGCGATGAGGACCAGCGACAGCAGCTTGTCGGTGCGCTCCAGCAGCCACAAAGTGGTGATGGCGCCCTTGTTGCCGCGTTTGGCCAGGTGGCGCAGGCGATATTTGTTGGCCGCCATCAGCGCCGTTTCCGCCATGGCGAAAAAGGCCGAGCACAGTATCAGGACGGCGAGGGCAAGCACCAGTGCCCAGAGCGGCACGGTATTCAAGGCTTACCGCCAGGAGAAAGACTAAATAATGCTGGGTGCATCGACAGCGGGCCGGGCCCAGATGGCGCGGCGTAGTGCTGCCGCAGAGCTTCGAATTCTACGGCCCCCGCGCTTTCCTTGCAAGTTTGTCCAGTGTGGGGCTTTACCCATTCCACCAGTGCGAGGTCTCGCCGTGCGCCGGCAACCTGGCCTGCGTCACGCTGTCGATCAGGCCGGCGGCCAGGGCCTGCTCGGCGGTGAACAGGCGCGCGTTGCCGAACAGGTGGGTGCGGATGTCGTCCGGCCCGGCGCCGCCGCGCGTGGCTTCTTCATAGATGTTGGCGTAGCGTTCGGCGTCGAAGTCCAGGCATTCGCGCCATTCCGACACGCGCGAATGGTCGGCCGCCACCAGGTTGCCGAAGCCCCAGTTGAGCGGATGCACGAGGAAACGCGAGCCGGGGCAGGCGCGCCGCTTCGTGCCGGCCAGGAAGATCACGACCGCGATCGACTCGATATTGCCCATGTTGTGGGTGGTCAGCGGAACCGGCAGCGACTTGAGGAAGTAATACAGCGCGAATCCGGCCGTCATGTTGCCGCCCTCGGAAGACAGGTGCAGCTCGATCTCGCTGGCGCCCGCCTGCAGCGCCTGCAGGCACAGGTTGCGCACGGTGCAGGCCGACGAATGGTTGATGGGGCCGATGAAGTGAACGATATGTAACGCCATGGAAACTCCCGGATTGCAATCATTCCCACAATAGCAAATAGCGGCCCGATCCGGCGTCTTGCTGACCCTAGCTGCCTCGATAGGTGGAGTAGGACCACGGCGTCACCACCAGCGGCACGTGGTAGTTCTGGTCGGCGTGGGCGATGCCGAAGGCGATCGTCACCTGGTCCACGAAACGCGGCTCGGGCAGCGCCACGCCCTGGGCGGCGAAATAGTCGCCGGCCGCGAACACCAGCTCGTACTTGCCGGCCGCCATCGCGTCGCCTTCGAGCAGCGGCGTGCTGCAGCGTCCGTCGGCATTGGTGGTGTCGGCCTTGACCAGCGCGCGCGCGCCGCCGTCGAGCCGGTACAGTTCGACGCGCACGCCCGCGCCCGGCTTGCCCTGCGTGGTGTCGAGCACGTGGGTGCTGAGTTTGCCCATGGTTTTTTCCTATATGTCGTGTATCGCCGCGATCATATACCAAGGTATTGCGAACATTATATGATGGCGAATATGAGCACCTACGACAATTACCCACGCGACCTGGCCGGCTACGGCCGCAATCCACCCCATCCGGCATGGCCCGGGCAGGCGCGCATCGCGCTGCAGTTCGTGCTGAACTACGAAGAGGGCGGCGAGAACAGCGTGCTGCACGGCGATCCTGCGTCCGAGACCTTCCTGTCCGAAATCATCGGCGCCCAGGCATTCCCGATGCGCCACATGAGCATGGAGTCGCTGTACGAATACGGCTCACGCGCTGGCCTGTGGCGCCTGCTGCGCATGTTCGAGCAGCGCAAGATGCCGCTGACCATCTTCGGCGTCGCGATGGCGCTCAAGCGCAATCCGGAAGCGGTCGCCGTGTTTCGCGAGCTGGGCCACGAAATCGCCTGCCACGGCCTGAAATGGATCTCCTACCAGAACGTCGACGAAACCACCGAGCGCGCCCACATGGCCGAGGCGGTGCGGATCATGCGCGAACTGACCGGCGAAGCGCCGCTGGGCTGGTACACCGGGCGCGATTCCCCGAATACCCGACGGCTGGTGGTCGAACACGGCGGCTTCGCCTATGACGCCGATAATTACGGCGACGACCTGCCGTTCTGGGAACAGGTCAAAACCAGCGACGGCGCGGTGAAGCCGCAGCTGGTGGTGCCCTACACTTTGGATTCCAACGACATGCGCTTCGCCGCGATGCAAGGCTTCAATAGCGGCACCCAGTTCTTCGATTACCTGAAGGATTCCTTCGACACGCTGTACGCCGAAGGCGACCCGAATGGCCTGAACCAGCCGAAGATGCTGTCGATCGGCCTGCACTGCCGCATCGTCGGCCGGCCGGGGCGGGCCGCGGCGCTGGCGCGCTTCCTCGACTACGTGCAGTCGCACGACAAGGTGTGGGTCGCGCGCCGCATCGACATCGCCAACCACTGGAAAGCCACGCACCCGTTCGAAGGCTAGGGGTCTGGTCCTGCGGACCTGACCCCATCTTGGTCGCCGGCGTGGGCATTTGAAAATGGGGTCAGGTCCGCAGGACCAGACCCCGGCGCTGTTGAATTATGCGAGATTTGGTATAACCGACATCGCAAAATTGATATATGTGGTCGGGTCGCCGGTGTTAACCTAGTAAGCTGGGAGAAAACCGAGGCAAGCATGTCAGATCCAATTCGTTTCTATTATCAGGGCAAGGTCCGCGAGCTCAACAACGTGGCGCCTACCCGCACGGTTCTGCAGCATCTGCGCGAGGATTTGCACTGCACCGGCACCAAGGAAGGCTGCGCCGAAGGCGACTGCGGCGCCTGCACGGTGGTCATCGGCTCGCTGGAAAACGGCGAGGTGTCGCTGAAGGCGGTCAACTCCTGCATCCAGTTCGCCGCCACGCTCGACGGCAAAGCCCTGTTCTCGGTCGAAGACATGCAGCAGCCCGACGGCACGCTGCACCCGGTCCAGCAGGCGCTGGTCGAATGCCACGGCTCCCAGTGCGGCTTCTGCACGCCCGGCTTCGTGATGTCCCTGTGGGGGATGTACCTCAAGCAGGAAGGCAAGCAGCCGACCCGCTGCCAGGTCGACGACGCCCTGTCCGGCAACCTGTGCCGCTGCACCGGCTACCGCCCGATCATCGACGCCGCCTACCGCATGGGCGAACTGCCGCGCGTCGAATTCGACCGCGCCGCGCTGACCGAACAACTCACCGCCCTGAAGCGCGACACGATGGCCGTCTACAGCGCCGCCGGCGCCACCTTCTACGCGCCGCGCACCCTCGACGAACTGGCGCAGGTCCGCGCCGCGCAGCCGAAGGCGCTGCTGCTGGCCGGCTCCACCGACATCGGCCTGTGGGTCACCAAGCAGCTGCGCGACGTCGGCGACATCATCTACCTCGGCCACGTCGACGCGCTCAAAGCCATCACAGAATCGGCCGGCATGATCGAAGTGGGCGCCGGCGCCACGCTGGAAGACGCCTACGCCGCCATCTGCAAGCACTACCCCGAGCAGCTGACCGAGATGGCGCAGCGCTTCGCCTCGCTGCCGATCCGTAACGCCGGCACCCTGGGCGGCAACGTCGCCAACGGTTCGCCGATCGGCGACTCGATGCCGTGGCTGATCGTACTCGGCGCCGAACTGATGCTGCGCGGCCCGGACGGCGTGCGCGCCATGCCGCTGGAAGACTTCTACCTCGGCTACCAGCAGAAGGACCTCAAAGCCGGCGAGTTCGTGCAGGCCGTGCGCGTTCCGACGCCAAAGGCCGGCGTGCAGTTCCGCACCTACAAGCTCGCCAAGCGCTTCGACCAGGACATCTCCGCCGTGTGCGCCGCCTTCGCGTTCCGCATGGACGGCGACATCATTAGCGATGCCCGCATCGCGTTCGGCGGCATGGCCGCCACCCCGAAGCGCGCCGCGCAAACCGAAGCCCTGCTGGCCGGCCGCGCCTGGAGCGAAGACACATTGAAACAAGCGATGGCAATGCTGGCGCAGGACTACGCGCCGCTGTCCGACATGCGCGCATCGAGCGCCTACCGGATGAAAGCCGCACAAAACCTGCTGCGCCGTTTCTGGTTCGAGACGCGCAGCGAACAGCCGCTTTCGGCCGGCGCGGTCAACGCGTTCGCCATGCGCGCTGAAGGAGAAGCAGCATGAGCGAAGCGGATACCCCTGTCGTCAAACCGTGGAGCGCCGTCGGCGTCCCGCGCGCCCACGAATCGGCCGCGCTGCACGTGCTCGGCCAGGCCACCTACACCGACGACATCCCGGAAGTGCAGGGCACCCTGCACGGCGCCCTCGGCCTGTCGTCCAAGCCACACGCGCGCATCGTGTCGATCGATCTGGCCAAAGTGCGCGCGGCCGCCGGCGTGGTCGGCGTATTTGCTGTCGGCGACATCCCTGGCGTGAACGACTGCGGCCCGATCATCCATGACGACCCGATCTTCGCCGACGGCGTTGTGATGTACGTCGGCCAGCCGATCTTCATCGTCGTCGCCGAGACCCACGACCAGGCCCGCCGCGCCGCGCGCCTGGCGGACGTCGTCTACGAAGAACTCCCGGCGATCCTGACGCCGCAGGCTGCCAAGGCCGCTCAGTCCTACGTGCTGCCGCCGATGCGCCTGGCGCGCGGCGACTACCAGGCCGCGTTCGAACGCGCGCCGCACTCGGTCAAGGGCGAGCTCTACGTCGGCGGCCAGGAACAGTTTTATCTGGAAGGCCAGATCGCCTACGCCGTGCCGAAGGAAGACAAGGGCATGCTGGTGCTGTGCTCGACCCAGCACCCGAGCGAGATGCAGCACGTCGTCGCGCACGCGCTGGGCGTCCACTCGCACAACATCACGGTCGAATGCCGGCGCATGGGCGGCGGCTTCGGCGGCAAGGAATCGCAGTCGGCGCTGTGGTGCGCGGCCTCCGCCATCGCCGCGGCAAAGCTCAGGCGCCCCGTCAAGCTGCGCGCCGACCGCGACGACGACATGCTCGTCACCGGCAAGCGCCACTGCTTCCACTACGAATACGAAGTCGGCTACGGCGAGGACGGCCGCATTGTCGCCGCCAAGGTCGACATGGTCACCCGCGCCGGCTATTCGGCCGACCTGTCAGGCCCCGTCGCCACGCGCGCCGTCTGCCATTTCGACAATACCTACTACCTGTCCGACGTTGATATCCGCGCCGCCTGCGGCAAGACCAACACTCAGTCCAACACCGCCTTCCGCGGCTTCGGCGGCCCGCAAGGCGCCATCGCGATCGAATACGTGATCGACGAAATCGCCCGCAACCTGGGCCGCGATGCGCTCGACATCCGCCGCATCAACTTCTACGGCGACGACACGCGCAACGTCACGCCCTACGGCCAGGTCGTGGTGGACAACGTCATCGGCGCGCTGACGGCCGAACTGGAAGCGTCCAGCGAATACCGCACACGCCGCGCAGCGATCGACGCCTTCAACGCGAGCAGCCCGGTGCTGAAGAAAGGTCTCGCGCTCACGCCGGTCAAGTTCGGTATCGCCTTCAACGTCACCCACCTGAACCAGGCCGGCGCGCTGGTGCACGTGTACGTGGACGGCTCGATCCTGGTCAACCACGGCGGGACCGAAATGGGGCAGGGCATCAACACCAAGGTGATGCAGGTCGTCGCGCACGAGCTGGGCGTCGATATGGCGCACGTGCGCGCCACCGCCACCGACACCAGTAAGGTCGCCAACACCTCCGCCACCGCCGCATCGACCGGCGCGGACCTGAACGGCAAGGCGGCGCAGGACGCCGCGCGCCAGATCCGGGAACGTCTGGCCGCCTATGCGGTCAAACTGTATGGAGGCGAGGTCGCGCAAGTGCGCTTCGCCGCCGATATCGTCCACGTCAACGGCCACGAAGTGCGCTTCCCGGAACTGGTGCAGAAAGCCTACCTGGCGCGCGTGCAGTTGTGGTCCGACGGCTTCTACGCAACGCCGGGACTGCACTGGGATCCGAAAACCATGAGCGGCAATCCGTTCTCCTACTTCGCATACGGCGCCGCCGTGGCCGAAGTGGTGGTCGATACCCTGACCGGCGAGTGGAAGCTGCTGCGCGCCGACGCGCTGTACGACGCCGGCAACTCGCTCAACCCGGCCATCGACATCGGCCAGGTCGAAGGCGCCTTCATCCAGGGCATGGGCTGGCTCACCACCGAGGAACTGTGGTGGAACGACGGAGGCAAGCTGATGACGCACGCGCCGTCCACCTACAAGATCCCTGGCGTGTCCGACTGCCCCGACGACTTCCGCGTGAAGCTTTTCAAGAACCGTAACGTGGCCGACAGCATCCACCGCTCCAAGGCCGTTGGCGAGCCGCCGCTGCTGCTGCCGTTCTCGGTCTTCTTCGCGATCCGCGACGCGGTGTCGGCGGTCGGCGGCCACAAGGTCAATCCGCCGTTGAACTCCCCGGCCACCAGCGAGGAAATCCTCAAGTCGATCGCCGCCGTCGAAGCGGCAGTGGGCGCGTGATGGACGAGTGGCGCCTGGCCAGCACCGCGCCGGCAGTTCTGGTGACGGTGGCCATTGGCGAAGGCTCGGTCCCGCGCGGACCGGGCACGCGCATGACGGTCACGCAGGCCGGCCTGGCCGGCACGATCGGCGGCGGCCACCTGGAACTGCGCGCCATCGAGATCGCCCGCGCCATGCTGCTGGACGGCCGCGCGCGCCATTTCGAGCGGTTTGCGCTCGGCCCCAGCCTCGGCCAATGCTGCGGCGGCGTGGTGCACCTGGCGTTCGAACTGGCCGACCCCGCGCAGGCATCGCTGCTGGCCGAACGGCGCGACAGCGACAGCTGGCGCCTGACCGCGCTCGACGGCGCGATTGAAACCGCGCTGTTCGACGCCGCCGGCGTGCAGCTCGCCGGTTCGCCCGCGCCCGTGTTCGCCCGCACCCGCGGCACGCACGTGATGCAGGAGCAGGACGGCCGCCGCTGGCTGGTCGCGCAGGTCGAAGCGCCGCGCGCCCATCTGGTGCTGTTCGGCGCCGGCCACGTCGGCGCCGCCGTCGTGCGCGCGCTGGCCCACCTGCCGTGCACCATCACCTGGGTGGACGAACGCGACGACCTGTTCCCGGAACACGTACCTGACAACGTGCGCATCGAAGCGACCGATGCGCCCGAAGACGTGGTCGCCAGCGCGCCGGCCGGCGCCAGCTACCTCGTCATGACCCACTCCCATGCGCTCGACCAGCGCCTGGCCGAAGCGATCCTCGCGCGGCCGCAGGTCGGCTGGTTCGGCCTGATCGGCTCGCACACCAAGCGCAAGCAGTTCGAACACCGGCTGCGCGCGCGCGGCCTCGACCCGGCCCGCATCGACGCGATGGCCTGCCCGATCGGCCTGCCCGGCATCACCGGCAAGGAGCCGGCCGTGATCGCCGCGTCGGTATCGGCGCAACTGTTGATGCTGTGGGAAGCGGCCGCGCGCGCCGATGCTGGCGCGCCGCCCATTAGACTGGTAGGCTCCTGCTGAGCCGTAACAAGAAAGACCCTGATGTCCACTGTAATGCCAAGCCTGCGGGCCTATCGCGCCAGCCTGCTGCACTTCCACGCCGATCCGGCGTTCGCCGAACATGCCTACTCCTGGCATGAGGACGGACTGCTGCTGGTCGACGGCGACAAGATCCATGCCGCCGGCGATTACGCCCAGCTGGCGCCTACGCTGCCCGAGGGCGTCGAGGTGCATGACTACCGCGGCAAGCTGATCGTCCCCGGCTTCATCGACACCCATCTGCATTTTCCGCAGACCGACATGATCGCTTCGCCGGCGCCTGGCCTCCTGCCGTGGCTGGAGACCTACACCTTCCCGACCGAGCGCCAGTTTTCCGACCCGGCGCACGGGCGCGAAGTGGCCGAGTTCTTCCTCGACCAGCTGCTGCGCAGCGGGACGACGACCGCGATGGTCTACTGCACCGTGCACAAGGAATCGGTGGACGCGTTTTTCGAAGCCAGCGAAGCGCGCGGCCTGCGCATGGTCGCCGGCAAAGTGCTCATGGACCGCAACTGCCCCGAATTCCTCGCCGACACGGCGGAGAGTGGGGCGCGCGACAGCGAAGAGCTGATCCGCAAATGGCACAAGCGCGGGCGCTCGCTGTACGCGCTGACGCCGCGCTTTGCGCCGACGTCGACCGAAGCCCAGCTCACGCTGACGGGCGAACTGGCGCGGGCCTACCCGGACACCTTCATCCAGACCCACGTGTCGGAAAACCGCGACGAATGCGAGTGGGTCAAGTCGCTGTTCCCGGCGTCGCGCAGCTACCTCGACGTGTACGACCACTACGGCCTGCTGCGTCCGCGCGCCTTTTTCGGCCACTGCATCTGGCTCGACGACCGCGACTTCGCGCGCATGGCCGAAACGCAGTCGGCGGCGGCGGTGTGCCCGACCTCCAACCTGTTCCTGGGCAGCGGGCTGTTCGACTTCGAGCGCGCCGACGTGGCGCGGGTGCCGCTGTCGCTGGCGTCGGACGTGGGCGCCGGCACGGCGTTCTGCATGCTGCAGACGATGAACGAGGCGTACAAGGTGGCGCGCATGAAGGGCAGCTACCTGCCGGCGCTGCGCATGTTCTACCTGGCGACGCTGGGCGCCGCGCGGGCGATGCAGCTCGAAGGGACGATCGGCAATTTCGCGCCGGGGACCGAGGCGGACTTTATCGTGCTCGATCCGCAGGCCACGCCGCTGCTGGCGCGGCGCAGTGCCGAACTGAATAACCTGGAAGAGCTGTTGTTTGCGCTGGCGCTGCTGGGAGACGATCGGGCGATTGCGGCGACCTATTCAGGCGGGCGCCTGGTTCATCAGCGGTAAATGCGAAGATGGGGTCAGGTCCGCGGGACCAGACCCCGATGCTGCCGACGCCGGGGTCTGGTCCTGCGGACCTGACCCCATTTTTACGCCAGCGTTTCGATCAGCTCGAGCAGCTTGACATGATCGAGCGGCTTGTTGAGGAAGGCGGTGGCGCCCTGGCGCAGCGCCCACACGCGGTCCGAATCCATGTCCTTGCTGGTCAACAGGATCACCGGGATGTGCCAGGTGGTCTCGTCGTTGGTGATGGCGCGCGTGGCCTGGAAACCGTTCAGGCCCGGCATGACGATATCCATGATGATCAGGTCCGGCAGCTCGCTCTTCGCCTTGGCGACGGCTTCCTCGCCGTCGTTGGCCATGATGACGCGGTGCCCCTCCTTGGTCAGGAGGGCGTTCAGGACCAGCCGCTGCGACAGGGAATCGTCCACTACAAGTATTTTTTGATTGGCCATGGCAGTGTGGTTCAGGTTGCGGATGTCGGGGAGGGCGCCTGCTGTTCGGCCACCTTTTCTTCCGGCAGGTAGCGCCAGTAGAACGCGTGCGGCTGCATCGAAAACTCGTCCTGCAGCTCCTTGCAGATCATCGATTCGGCCAGGTACAGCGCCTTCAGGTTGGTGGTGCGGCTCAGCGTCACATACACGCGCAGCGTCTTGGTCTGCGACGAGTTGTGCAGCTCCATGTCGGTCACGTCGATTTCCATGCCGCGCAGCTTTCTCTTGATGTGTTTGGCCACATCGCGCTTCACGGCTTTGAACAGCTCCGGACTGAGGAACCTGGCGTTCGACATGAATTAAAGCCCCGATCGAATGACGAAAATATGGAAAGTGCGCGTCTGGGCTGCGCACTCACCAGTAGATATGATGTGTTGCCCGTCGTCAACCGGTCAAGGTCAAGGAAGGCGCAATTTTTCGTCGGCGCGCAGTGGCCGGACTCAGCGATATTATACCCGCAACCCGGTGAAATGGTGCTGGAAAGCAACATCATGCTGCGTGTTGCAAACAAGGCATGAAGGCTATACAGTAGCCGCGCACCACGCACAAACATTTACCGAGAGAACATCGAATGCACAAGACATTAAGCGGCGCCATGCTCGCCCTGGCCCTGGCGGGCATCGCCGTCGACGCCGGCGCCAAGGGTCCTGCCACCAAGGGCAACGAAGCGGCCACTGCGCATTATTTCGCCGGCCTGGTTAGCGGCGCGGATCCGAAGCTGGCCGAACTGACCATGTTCTTTTCGCAAATGCCCAAGGGCGGCGACCTGCATCACCATTATTCGGGCGCGCTGTACGCCGAGCAGTACGTCGATTTCCTCGACAAGCAGGGCCTGTGCGTCAACAAGACCACCTACCGCATCGAAACGAACAAGGCCGTGATCGACGCCGAGCGCGCGCTGCCCGCGGCGCAGCGCAACTGCCTGTCCTCGGGCGAAGTGTATGCGGACGACGCCGCCTACCGCGAGCTGCTGCAGCGCTGGTCGAGCAAGGACTTCCGCAACCACGGCGCGGTGCAGCCGCCGCCGGACCGCCAGTTCTTCCAGACCTTCGGCTTCTTCGGCCCGGTGTCGAACGCCAATTTCAATGAGGGCCTGCAGACCCTCAAGCAGCGCGCCATCGCGGAGAACGTCAGCTACATCGAAACGATGTTCAAGATGGCGCCGTTCTCGACCGACGCCGGTTTCGACGCCCGGGCCTGGCAGGCGCGCGACGACGCGGAGCTGACCGCGCTGATGCGCAGCCAGCTCGCCCAGCTGAACCAGGACGCCGGCTTCCAGCGCACCATCGACGATTACGTCGCCAAGATCGCCTCGGCCGCGGCCGGCATCGACGACGACAAATTCACCATGCGCTACCAGTCCTACGTGCTGCGCCTGCTGGCGCCGTCGCAGGTGTTCTCGTCGATGGTGGCCGGCTTCAAGGCGGCCGGCCAGAGCGAGCTGATCGTCGGCGTCAACATCGTCGGCCAGGAAAGCCAGATGGTGTCGATGCGCGACTACACCTTGCACATGAAGATGTTCCAGTTCCTCAAGGCGCAGTATCCGAACGTCAAGGTCGCGCTGCACGCGGGCGAGCTGGCGCTGGGCGACGTCGCGCCGGAAGGGCTCAAGTTCCACATCGACCAGGCGCTGGCGCTGGGCCACGCCGACCGCATCGGCCACGGCATCGACCTGGCGCACGAGAGCAACGTGCTGGGCATCATGAAGAAGATGCGCGAGGCTGACATTCCCGTCGAGATCAACCTCACCAGCAACGACTTCATCAACGGCGTGCGCGGCGAGGCCCATCCGGTGACCCTGTACCGCAAGCATGGCGTGCCCTTCGTCATCTCGACCGACGACGCCGGGGTGACGCGCCACGACTTGTCCAACGAGTACATGCTGTTTGCCAGCCGCTACAAGCCAGACTACGCCGAGGTGAAGAGGCTGTCCTACGACAGCGTGCGCTACGCCTTCCTGCCCGAAGCGCAGAAGCAGCGCCTGAAGCGCCAGCTCGACGTGCGTTTCGGCAAATTCGAGGCCGACATCGCCGCGCTCGACCGCCAGCGCACCGCACCCGCCCGCTGATCAAGGTTCCGGCCGGCGCCGCCGGCCCGGAGCGGCGCCGCTTCCCGGCAGGGCGCGGCGTGGCGAAAATGTGATCATAAGTTTAACTTTGTGGTCAACTCGCTACACAATTTCGTCCAGAGCGCTCCCTTTGGCGAATATCCGCGTTAAGAGATTTCTTATAGGAATGCCTCATTTATAATTCCGTCGTTCCCTCTGGCAGGAATAAATGCTGGGCAAACAATGTTTCGAGGCCCGTGTTTTGCTTATTTATAGCGTTTTGATATAAATATGCAAAGCAAATCGTATTTGCCGTGCATCGCAAGCCTCATGCATAGTGAACGATAGCAATGCAAAACGACAATATTTTTCCTGGTGATCTGTCATCAAAGTGAAATGGTCATTTGGCATGATGTCTGGCTGGACGCCGCTCGGAGAAATCCGCTTGCCGGGGGTGGCAATGAATAAGCGACGGTTGCCGCGGCAGCCGTGGCGCGCAGGTTTGCAGTAAAAAAGAGAAGTTCCTTCCGACACCAGTCGGACAGTCGCTTGACATAACTTTGTTGTCTTTTTTGGGGTTATACAATGATCACTCACAAACGGATCCAGCTGACCAAGCTGGCGCTGGCATTGTCCATCGCGTTGGCCGCCGCGCCATCCTTTGCACAGAACACGACCTCTGCGATCGCAGGTCGTATTTCCGGCCCGGACGGAAAACCCGCCAGCGGCGCCACCGTCACCATCGTGCACACCGAATCGGGTTCGGTCAGCACCGTGACGACGGACGCCGAAGGCCGCTACATTGCGCGCGGCTTGCGTACCGGCGGTCCATACACGATCACCATCAGCCGTAACGGCGTGACGGAAAAGCGTGAAGGCGTGTTTACCCAGCTGGCCGAGACCGCATCGGTCGACGCCACCATCGGCGCGATCCAGTCCGTGACCGTGACCGGCTCGGCCGCACGTTCGGAAAAATTCTCGCGCAGCAACATGGGCGCCACCACCAACATCGGCGCCACCGAACTGGCCACCCAGGCTTCGATCCAGCGCAACCTGCAGGATTACGCCCGTGCTGACCCGCGCGTGTCGCAGACCGACAAGGAGCGCGGCGAACTGTCCGTGGCCGGCCAGAACTCGCGCTACAACTCGATGACCATCGACGGCGTGGCCGTGAACGACACCTTCGGCCTGGAAGCGAACGGCAGCCCGACGGCGCGCCAGCCGATCTCGATCGAAGCGATCCAGTCGGTGCAGGTGAACGTCGCCAACTACGACGTGACCCAGAAGGGCTACACTGGCGCCAACATCAACGCGGTCACCAAGTCGGGCACCAACGACTGGAAGGGCGGGATGTACTACGTGTTCCGCGACGACCGCCTGGTCGGCAAGCGCTACAACTACACCAACGACACCTACTTCGACGCGCCTGCGTTCGAAGAGACGACCAAGGGCGGCTGGGTCAGCGGCCCGCTGGTCCAGGACAAGCTGTTCCTGTTCGCGCTGCTCGAAGAGCACAAGAGCACCCGTACCGCGCCGGCCTTCGGCCCGCTGGGCAGCCCGATGACCAACGTCGGCATCACGCCGGCCGCGATTGCATCGGCACAAGCGATTGCCAAGAACACCTACAACGTCGACATCGGCGGCCTGAACGTGCCGGAAGGCTCGGCCCTGTCGGTGCGCGAGCAGATGATCAAGGTGGACTGGAACATCAGCGACAAGCATCGCGCCAACCTGCGCTACGCCACGACCAACCAGGCCGAGCCGATCTTCCCGTTCATTTCCTCGACCGGCCTGACGCTCGATTCGACCTTCTACTCGCAAGGCAAGACCATCGAGACCACGGTCGCCCAGGTGTTTTCGGACTGGACGCCGAACTTCTCGACCGAGCTGAAGGCGTCGCGCCGCAAGTACGACGCCGTGCCGACCAACAACTCGCGCATGCCGCTGGTTGGCCTGCAGTTCACCGGCCCGCTGCCAGCCGGCAGCCCCGCCGGCGTGCCGACCGGCAGCCGCTTCCTGAACTTCGGTACCGAAAACAGCCGTCAGCGCAACATCCTCGGCACCGATACCCAGGATCTGTATGCCGGCGCCAACTGGTCGATCGACGACCACGAGATCAAGTTCGGTACCGACTATGCCCGCAACCGCATCTACAATGCGTTCCTGCAGAACATCTTCGGCAACTACACCTTCGGTTGCGTCAACAGCAGCGCCACCTACACCTACTCGTTCGGCGCCGTGAACTGCTCGACCAGCAGCCAGGCAACGATCGAGCAGGCCGTGCTGGAAAACTTCCGCATCGGCCGTCCATCGGCCTACACGGTCCAGGTAGCAGCACCGGGCGGTTCGCTGGATAACGCTGTCGCCAACTTCACGCTGAAAAACACCGGCCTGTTCGCGCAGGATACCTGGAACGTCTCGCCGGCCCTGACCCTGACCTACGGCGTGCGCATCGACTCGGCCAAGGTGGACAACCGTCCGCTGGCCAACGCCGCTGCCGCAGCGCCTATGGTTCCGGGCAAGGTTGTCGGCGGCGTCTTCACGCGCCAGTCCGGTGGCTTCGGCTACGACAACACCCGCACCATCGATGGCCAGAAGCTGATCCAGCCGCGCTTCGGCTTCAACTACAAGCTGATGCCTGACCGCAATATGCAACTGCGCGGCGGCGCCGGCCTGTTCCAGGGCGCGGCAGCAACGGTGTGGATGTCCAACCCGTTCTCCAACCCTGGTATCGCCACCCGCGTGATCACCTGCAGCACCTCGACCACGCCGCAGTGCCCATCGACCGGCGGCACGTTCAGCGCCAACCCGGACACCCAGCCGACCAGCATCGCCGGCTCGACCCCGGCGGCGAACGTCGACTTCCTCGACCCGAGCCTGCGCCAGCCTTCGATCTGGAAATCGAACCTGGCGTTCGAGACCGAACTGCCATGGTATGGCGTCGTGTTCGGTGCTGAGATGCTGTACACCAAGAACAAGGATTCGATCTACTACGAATCGCTGAACCTGGGTGCACCAACCGCCACCGGTACCGACGGCCGCAACCTGTACTACAACGCAAACGGCCTGGACAGCACCAAGTTCACCGCAGCGAACGGTTCCGTGACCGTCAGCGGCGTGTCGTCGAAAGCGCTGAGCAACCTGAGCTACGGCAACGTCATGCTGGCCAAGAAGACCGACCTGGGCGACGCCAAAGTGCTGACCCTGTCGTTCTCGCGTCCGCTGACCCGCGGGCTGGGTTGGTCGGTCGCCTACTCGCGCACCGATGCAACCGAAGTGTCGCCGCTGACCTCGTCGGTCTCGACCTCGAACTTCAACGGCCGCTCGGTATTCAACCCGAACGAAAACGTTGCCTCGAACTCGAGCTACCTGGTCAAGGACCGCGTCAACATGCTGGTGAACTGGCAGAAGAAATTCTTCGGCACGTACAACACCCGCTTCGGCCTGTTCTACGAAGGCCGTTCGGGCAAGCCATTTAGCTGGACGGTCAACAATGACCTGAACGGTGACGGCCTGGCCGGTAACGACCTGATGTACATTCCGAAGGCCCCAGGTTCGGGCGACGTGCTGTTCTACGGCGACACGGCCGCCAACCACCCTGCCGAAGACAAGTTCTGGGGCATCGTCAACGGCGACAAGGACCTGCGCAATGCGGCAGGCAGCGTCGTGAAACGTAACGGCAGCTTCGCGCCTTGGACCAACAGCTTCGACATGCGCATCAGCCAGGAGATTCCAGGCCTGTTTGCCCGTAACAAGGCCAGCCTGGCAATCGACTTCCTGAACTTCGGCAACCTGCTGAACAAGCGTTGGGGTCACATCAACGAAGTGACGTTCCAGTCCGCCGGCGGCCAGGCACGCAGCTTCGTCGACTATGTTGGTATCGACAAGGCAAGCGGCAAGTATGTGTACGCCGTGCGTCCGCAAGTCGAGAGCCTCGACATTCGCCAGGCCAAGGGCGAATCGCAGTGGGCAATCCAGGCAACGGTCAAGTACGAGTTCTGATAGAACCGTCTGAGCGTTGTTGAAAAAGGCTGGTGGCGACACCAGCCTTTTTTTATGGAACGCGCAATGACGCCACCCGGCCGATACATTCGAATACATTCCATGCGGGGCAATCCTCCCACCGCCCCTGGCTCTTAGGTTATCCTTCAGTCCTATGAAATCATTCCCCAATACCCTCACGCTGGCGGCGCTGGCCGCCGCGCTTCTTTCCGGTTGTGCCTCCACCGATGCGAACCGGCCCGCAGCGGCCCCAATCGACATCAACCTGGTCGCCCTGAACGACTTCCACGGTCATCTCGATGCGAGCAAATTCGTCTACACGAGCGCGCGCGACGGCAAGGAAGTCACCACCACGGCCGGCGGCATCGACAACCTCGCCGCGGCGCTGCAGGCGTTCCGCAAGGAAGACAAGGACCTGCTGCTGGTCGGCGCCGGCGACCTGGTTGGCGCCAGCCCCGCCATGTCGTCGATGTGGGCCGACGAGCCGAGCGTCGATGCGCTTGGCATGCTCGGGCTGCGCGTGTCCTCGGTGGGCAACCACGAATTCGACCAGGGCCGCGTCGAACTGGTGCGCAAGCAGACCGGCGGCTGCGCCACGGCCGCCCAGCCGGCCAAGGCCTGCAAGTTCGCGCCCGATTTCCGCGGCGCCCAGTACACCTATCTCGCATCGAACGTGATCGACGCCGCGACCGGGCGCTCGCTGTTCCCGGCCTACTCGATCCAGACGGTGAAGGGCGTGAAGATCGCCTTCATCGGCGCCGTGCTGAAAGACACCGCCTCGGTGGTGGTGGCGTCGAGCATCGCCGGCCTGTCTTTCATCGACGAAGCGACCGCGATCAACCAGGCCGCCGCGGAAGCGCGCGTGCAGGGCGCCACCGCGTTCGTCGTGCTGATCCACGAAGGCGGCAGCACGCCCGAGCCGTTCGACCAGCCTGATTGCAGCCAGCTCAAAGGCCCCATCGTCGGCATCTCGCGCAAGCTCGATCCGGCGATTCGCCTGATCGTCAGTGGCCACACCCACAAGGGCTTCCAGTGCAAGGTGGACGGCCGCACGATCACCCAGGCGCAGATGGGCGGGCACGTCCTCTCGCGCATCAAGCTGGCGGTCGATCCGGCCACCGGCGCCGTGCGCGACGTCAGCGTGCGCAACGTGCCGGTACTGGCAGGCCAGTATCCCGCCGACCCGGCCGCGACGGCCTTCCTGGCCTCGGTCAAGGCGCGCAGCACGGCGGCGTTGGCGCGTCCCGTAGCGCGCGTGGCGTCGAAAAGCGTCGGGCGCAAGGCCAATGCCGCCGGCGAAACGCCGCTGGGCGACCTGATCGCCGACGCCGTCGTCGAAGCCACCCGCGCGCAGGGCGTGCAGATCGGCTTCATGAACGTCGGCGGCATGCGCGCCGACTTTGACGCCGGCGACAACCTGGTGGCGACCTTCGGCCAGGCCCAGGTTGTGCTGCCGTTTTCGAACACGCTGGTGGTGATGGACATGACGGGCGCGCAGATCCGCGGCCTGCTCGAGCAGCAGTTCCAGCGGCCCGACGACCACGAGGGCCATGCGATCCTGCAGGTCTCGAGCGGACTGCGTTACCAGTGGGACGACTCGCGGCCGAAGGGCGGCAAGGTGGTCCCGGGCAGCATCCGCATCGACGGCGCGCCGCTGGACGAAGCGAAGACCTACCGGGTGGTGGCCAACAACTTCCTGGCCGAAGGCGGCGACGGCTTCCCGATGTTCGCCAGCGCCACCAACAAGAAAGACACCAGCATCGTCGACCTCGACGCCTTCATCGGCCTGCTGGTCAAAAAAGAAACCGAAGGCGCCGGCGCATCGTTTGCCGCGCCGGCCCCGCGTATCGAACGCATCAAATAAGGAAAACCGAAGCATGAAAAAACTAGCTTGTGTACTCGCGCTGGCAGGCGCCTTCGTCTCCACCGAGGCTCTCGCCTGGGGCAACGACGGCCACCGCGCGGTCGGCGCCATCGCCGACAAACTGATCAAGGGCAGCAACGCCGGGAAGCAGGTCGCCGCGCTGCTGCAGCCGGGCGAGAGCCTGGAATCGGTCGCCAACTGGGCCGACTGCGTCAAGGGCAATTACTGCGGTCCGCAGACACCCGAGATGGTCGCGTATGTGAACGCCAATCCGAAGGCCAGCGAGTACCACTACACCGACGTGCCGTTCCAGAAGGACCACTACCATGACGGCGACGTCGGCACCGGGCCGGACGACATCGTGCAGACGCTGAAGGAGGCGATCGCCGTCCTGCAGGGCAAGACCGATCCGGCGCTGAATCCGCACGGCTTCTCGAAGCGCGAGGCGCTGCTGCTGATCACCCACATGACCGGCGACATCCACCAGCCGCTGCACGTGGGCGCGGCCTACGTGGGCGCGGACGGTAAGTTCGTGGTGCCGAACAAGCACACCGACATCGACACCGTGGCGATCTTCGATTCGCGCGGCGGCAACAACTTCCTGATGGACGACGAGAAGGTCGCGGCCATGGGCAAGCAGATCGAAGGCGAGAACCCGAAGCCGCGCGAAGGAGTGCCGCGCGCGCTGACCAAGCCCTTCCACTCGTACTGGGATTCGACCTCGGTCGATTACGCGATGCGCCGTATCGGCACCCGCACGCCCGAGAAATTCGCGCAGGCGGTCATCGACAGCAACCCGGGCGTGGTCAAGAACAGCGGCGATCCGGTGACCTGGCCGTACCAATGGGCCGACGACGCGCTGGTGGTGTCGAAGCTTGCCTACGCCGACGTGACCCTCGGCCCGGGCAACCGCCAGGTCGGCAAGAAGGGCGACGTGTACTACAACTGGAACATCGAAGTGCCGTCCAACTACCCGGTGCCGAGTTCGGCGATCGCCAAGACCCAGCTGATCAAGGGCGGCTACCACCTGGCCGCTTTGCTGCAGGCCATCTGGCCGAATCAATGAAACGCACGCTGACCGGTGCGTTGGCGCTTTTTGCCAGCGTTTCAGCGACGGCGCAGACGTTGCCGTTATGGGAAGCCGGCGTGGTGGTGGGCGCCGTCACCTCGCCCGCCTATCCGGGGGCGGCGGAAAAGACCAGCCGCGCGCTGGCGCTGCCGTTCTTCGTCTACAGGGGAGAGGTGATCCGCACCGACCAGGGCGGCATCGGCGCGCGTGTGGTGCATACCGACCGGGTCGATTTCGATGTCGGCTTCGCAGGGTCGCTGCCATCGCACGATGTAGCCGCCCGCGAAGGGATGCCGGACCTCGGCCTTCTGCTCGAATTTGGGCCCCGCCTGAAATACCTGATCGCCAACCCCACGCCGAGCAGCCGGCTGCGCATCGAACTTCCGCTGCGTGCGGTGTTCGAAGTGCATGCGGGCGTGCGCCGCCAGGGAACCACGTTCGAGCCGCGCCTGGTTTGGGATACGCGCGAGAACGGCAGCCCGTTCGGCTATGACCTGAGCGTAGGCGCGGTGTTTGGGGACCGTGGGATCAATCGCTACCTGTATGACGTGGCGCCGCAATACGCCACTGCCACGCGGCCTTCCTACAGCGCGTCCGCCGGGTTGATGCTGGTACGTGCGGGCGCGTCGGCAAGTTACCGATTCCGCCCGGACGTGCGCGTCTATGTTTATGCGCGCGAGGAAAGCTATGCCGGTACTGCGAATCTCGACAGCCCGCTGGTGAAGGGCCGCAACGGCGCGTCGTTCGGTGTCGGTGTGCGCTGGACGCTGGGCCGCTCGGCACGGAATGCAGTCAGCGCGCAATAAGCGATGACGAAAAAAATGGCGCCGTCGGCGCCATTTTTTTGTCCCTGCCAGCGTCGGCTAGCGCGACTTGACGAACGGTTTGCCGATCGCTTTCGGCGCCACCGACTTGGCCATCAGGCCAGCCAGCACAATCACCGTGACGACGTACGGAATCATCTGGATCAGCGAGCCCGGGATGCGGCCCACGCCCGGCAGGTCCACGCCTTCCATCTGGATCTGCACCGCGCTGAAGAAGCCGAACATGACGCAGCCGAGCGCCGTGAACATCGGACGCCAGTTGCCGAACACGAGGGCGGTCAGGGCCAGGTAACCCGCGCCGGCCGACATGTCGCGCAGGAAGAAGCCGCTCTGCACGATCGCCAGGTAGGCGCCCGAGAACGAGCACAGCACGCCGGCGATCATCATCGCCGCATAGCGCGTCGCCTCGACGTTCACGCCGGCCGCATCGGCCGCGTGCGGATTTTCGCCGCAGGCGCGCAGGCGCAGGCCGAAGCTGCTGTGGTAGACCACCCAGTGCACCAGCGGCACCAGCGCGAACGCCAGGTACACCAGCACCGAATGGCCGCCGATCACATGGCCGTAAAGCCAGCCGATGAAGGGCACTTGCTCCAGCGCGGCGGTACCCGGGAGGACCACGTCGTACAGGCGCGCCTGGCCGAGGTCCGGCGTGCGGCCGCCCTGCTGATAGAAGAACTGCGCCAGTACGAAGGTCAGCCCGCTCATCGCGATGTTGATCGCGATGCCGGCCACCAGCTGGTTGCCCTTTTGCGTGATGCTGACGAACGCCTGCACCATTGCCAGCGCGGCCGACACGGCCACGCCGGCCGCCACGCCGTACCACGGATTCTGCGTGGTGTAGGCGACGGCGGCCGAGGCGAACGCGCTGGCCAGGATCTTGCCTTCCAGGGCGAGGTCGATCACGCCGCTGCGCTCGGCGAACAGGCCCGCCATCGCGGCGAACATCAATACCGGGGCATTGCGGATGGTCGATACCACGATGCTGGCTAAATGGAGATCTTCCAACATGGCTTACCCTTTCTTCCCAACGTTGATCAGTTTCAGGATTGCCGGCGCATAGAAGTTCTCCATCGCGCCGCAGAACAGGATGATCAGGCCCTGGATGAAAATGAAGGTCTCCTGCGGGATGTTCGGCTTTTCCAGCGACAGGTCGAAGCCGCCCTGGATCAGGGCGCCGAACAGGACCGACGACAGGAAGATGCCGACCGGATGCTGGCGCCCCATCAGCGCGATCGCGATGCCGACAAAGCCGGCGCCGGCGGGGAAGTTCAGCGACAGGTAGTGGGTCGAGCCCATGACCGAGTTGACAGCCGCCAGGCCCGCCAGCGCGCCCGACACCAGCATCGCGACGATGATCATGCGGCTGATTTTCACGCCGGCGTAGTGCGCCGCGTGCTGATTGAGGCCGGTGGCGCGCAGCTGGTAGCCCCACGACGAACGCCACACCATGACGCCGTACACCACCAGCGCGAAGATCGCGAACAGGAAGCTGATGTTCAGCGGCGTGTCGCCCAGGATCGGGAAGAGCTGGTTCAAGCGCGGCATTTCGGCGGCGGCCGAGAACACGCGGCTGGCCGGATTCTGCTGGCCTTCCGGGATCAGGTACTTGACGATGATGAAGTTCATCAGACTCGCGCAGATGAAGTTGAACATGATCGTCGTGACCACCACGTGGCTTCCGCGTTTGGCCTGCAGGTAGCCCGGGATGAAGGCCCAGGCGGCGCCGAACAGCGCGGCGCCCACCATGCCGGCCGGGATCAGCAGCCAGCCAGGCAGGATGCGGTCGAGGGCCAGCATCGCCAGCGTCAATCCCAAGCCGCCGAAGTACATCTGGCCTTCGCTGCCGATGTTAAAGAGGCCGGCCTTCATCGCGATCGACACGGCAAGGCCGGTGAAGATGAAGGTCGAGGCGTAGAACAGCGTGTAGCTCAGGCCTTCCGGATTGATGATGGCGCTGTTGATCAGGATGCCCATCGATTCGGTGGGGCTCTCGCCGAGCAGGTGGATCACCAGCGCGGCCACCAGCAGCGCCGACAGCAGGTTCAGGAGGGGCAGGGCGACCGCGGTGGCCCAGCGTGGAAGTTCAGTCGTTTTCATGAGGTATGCATCCCGCCCATCAGGAGGCCAATGCGGGTGGTGTCAAATTCTTCGATATTCAGTTCGCCGGTGATGCGGCCGCCCGACATGACGATGATGCGGTCGGCCAGCGCACGCACTTCTTCCAGTTCGACCGACACCAGCAGGATCGCGACGCCTTCGTCGCGCATTTTCAGCAGCTGCGTGTGGATCGACTCGATGGTGCCGATGTCGACGCCGCGGGTAGGCTGCCCGACCAGCATCAGCTTCGGCGCCGCCGACACTTCGCGCGCGATCACCACCTTTTGCTGGTTGCCGCCCGAGAGCAGGCCGATGCGCAGGTCCGGATTGGCCGGGCGCACGTCGAAGGCCTTGAGCAGGCCCGCGCAGCGTTTGGCGATGGCGCCGAAATCGAACAGGCCCCAGCGGTTCTTCACCCGGTCCTGGTAGCCGAACACGGTGTTCTGCTCGACCGAGAAATCCTTGATCACGCCGTCGCGCAGCCGGTCTTCCGGCACGTGGCCGATGCCCAGGTTGCGGAAGGTGGCCGGCAGGCCGTCGGCGTCGTGGCGGCCGGCGAACGGCAGCGCCTTGCCCAGCATCTCGACCTTGCCGGAGGTCGGCAGGCGCATGCCCGACAGGATCTCCATCAATTCGCTCTGGCCGTTGCCCGACACGCCGGCGATCGCGACGATCTCGCCGGCGCGCAGCGTGAAGCCGATGTCGGCCAGCAGGCGCACGCCGGCCTTGTCCTGCAGCTGCAGGTCGGAGACGGCGAGCACCGGCGCGCCCGGCTTGAACGGCGCGCGCGGCAGCTCGCTCTGGATCGGGCGCCCGACCATCATGTTGGCCAGTTCTTCCTTCGACGTGGCCGCGGTGGCGACGGCGCCGACCACGCGGCCGGCGCGCATCACCGTCACCTGGTCGGTGATCTCCATGATCTCGCCCAGCTTGTGGGTGATCAGGATGATGGTTTTGCCCTGCTCCTTGAACAGGCGCAGGATCTCGAACAGCGACGCGGTCTCCTGCGCGGTCAGCACCGCGGTCGGCTCGTCGAGGATCAGGATGTTGGCGCTGCGGTAGATCTGCTTGAGGATCTCGACGCGCTGCTGGGCGCCGACCGACAGGTCCGAAATGGTCGCCAGCGGATCGACGTCGAGGCGGTAGCGCGTGCAGATCTCGCGCAGCTTCGCCTCGGTGGCGGCGCGGTGCGCGGCCAGGCGGAAGCCGCCTTCGGTGCCGAGCATGACGTTGTCCAGCACGGTCATGTTCTCGACCAGCATGAAGTGCTGGTGCACCATGCCGATGCCCAGCGCGATCGCCTCATGGCTGGTGCGGATGTTGCGCGGCTCGCCGTCGATCAGCAGCTGGCCGCTGTCGGCGTTATAGTAGCCGTACAGGATGCTCATCAGGGTCGACTTGCCGGCCCCGTTCTCGCCGATCACGCCGTGGATCGAACCTTTGGCGATGGTAAAGCTGACGTCGGCGTTCGCCTGCACCGGGCCGAAGGCCTTGCATATGTTGCGAAATTCTACGGCTGGCTGCATAGCGAATCAGTAGGTAAGGGTAAATGCATCAAAAGCGCGCCGGACCGGGCTGGCCGGTGCGGCGCGCTTTCAGTTAATACGAAAAGATCAGACCGGGCAGCTGCTATTGGCGCGGTAGTCGATGACCTTGATCTTGCCATTGATGATGGCCGTCTTGGCTTCGTTGACCTTCTTCTCGATTTCCGGCGATACCACCGCGCGGTTATCCTTGTCGAGCGCCCAGTCCACGCCGCCTTCCTTCAGGCCGCGGTAGGTCACTCCCGGTTTCCAGGTGCCGTTCTTGACCGCCATGAAGGAGTCGTAGATGGCGCCGTCGACGCGCTTGACCATCGAGGTCAACATCGTGCCCGGGTGGAGGTAGTTCTGGTTCGAATCGACGCCGATCGCCAGCTTGCCTTTTT
Organism: Massilia sp. R2A-15; assembly: GCF_030704305.1. Classification (NCBI taxonomy): domain Bacteria; kingdom Pseudomonadati; phylum Pseudomonadota; class Betaproteobacteria; order Burkholderiales; family Oxalobacteraceae; genus Massilia; species Massilia sp. R2A-15. The sequence goes on from NZ_CP131935.1 coordinate 410,637, forward strand.
CCTTCGCGGTCTGCAGCGTGCCCATGCCGCTGCCGCCGGCAACGGCGAACACCACGTCGACGCCGCGGTCGAACTGCGCGCGCGCCAGTTCGCCGCCCTTGGCCGGATCGTTCCAGGCTGCGCTGGTGGTGCCGACCATGTTCTGCAGGACTTCCACTTTCGGGTTATTGGCCTTGGCGCCCTGGGTGTAACCGCAGGCGAAGGCGCGGATCAGCGGGATGTCCATGCCGCCCACGAAACCGAGCTTCTTGGTCTTCGACGCCATCGCCGCGGCCACGCCCACCAGGTAGGAGCCTTCTTCTTCCTTGAACAGCACGGAATTGATGTTCGGGCCTTTGGCGACGCTGTCGATCAGCACGAATCGCACGTTCGGGAATTCGGCCGCGACCTTCTGCACCGCCTGGGTCTGCGAGAAGCCGATCGCCGCGATCAGGTCGAGCTTCTTGCGCGCCAGGCCGCGCAGCACTTGCTCGGCCTGGGTGTCGCTGCTGGCCTGCGCTTCGATGTAGTTGATCTTGGTCTCGGCCTTGAAGCGGCTGGCGCCTTCGAATGCGGACTGGTTGAACGACTTGTCGAACTTGCCGCCGGCGTCGTAGACGATGCCCAGTTTCGGGTCGGCCGCCGAGGCGCTGGCAGCGACGCACAGCGCCGCGATCGTGATACTAAGTTGCTTTAATTTCATGAAGGCTCCTGGAATATCGATATTGTACCCGGCGCAACGGCTGCGTTGGGAGGGTCTGTGTAGCTTAATAGTAACTAAACAGGCAAAGCCAGCGATTCCACGTCGGCGAGACGGATTGTGTCAGGCCTGTGCGCAACAAGTGGTTACCGATTGTATCGAGTGTGATTCCAGTGCGAACTATGCATCAATGGCAATATGTATGGCAAATACGATTTTTCTTGCCGATTTATATTTTTGTGAAATATATGGAGGAGGTTGTCGTACCTGTGGAGGCAGGTACCCATGCTGAATCGGCGCAGAGGTGAAGCGAACCCAGTATGGGTACCTGCCTGCGCAGGTGCGACACCCATCTACTCGTGCGCGACGGGATTGAGGATGTTCAGGAACGCCCGCACCACCGGCGCGTCGTCCTGCGTGGTGTAGGCGATATACAGGTTGGCCGACGGCGGATCGGTCTTGATCGGCAAAAAGATCACGCCCGGCCAGCCGATCCGGCTGGTGGTCTCGGGCATCAGCGCCACGCCCAGTCCCGCGCCGACCATCGCCAGCAGGGTCTGCGGCTCGGTCGCCTCCTGGAATATGGTCGGCTGGAAGCCGGCGTCGATGCAGCACTGGATCAGGTAGCGCGGGAACGCCGACTTGTCGAGCGCGAGCGTCAGCATCGGCTGGTCGGCGATGTCGATCAGTTCCACGTGGCCCTTGACGGCCAGCGGATGGTGCTCGTTGACCGCCACGCACACGTTCTCGCGGAAGCATAGCTCCTGGCGCAGGTTGTCGTGTTTGAGTTCGTCCGGATCGAGCGGCGGCTCGCGCCAGAAGCCGACGTCGATCTGCTTGGCGCGCAGCGCCTCGTACTGCGCGTTCGGGCCCGACTCGTGCAGCGTCCAGGTCACGCGCGGGAACTTGGTCTGGAATTCTTCGAGCAGGCTGGGAATCGGCCCCCACATCGCCGAGCCGACGATACCCACGCGCAGGCGCCCGACTTCGCCGCGGTCGATCTGGCGGATCGTGTCGATCGTCATGCGCATCCGTCCCAGCAGCTCGGACGCCTCGGTCATCAAGGCCTTGCCGGCCACGGTCAGCTCGAACGTGCGGGTGGTGCGCGCAAACAGCTTCACGCCAAGCTCGCTCTCGAGCTTCATGATCTGCTGCGACAGCGGCGGCTGCGAAATGTGCAGCCGTTCGGCCGCGCGGCTGAAGCTCTTTTCCTCTGCGACCGCGAGGAAGTATTTCAGCTGTTTCAGGTCGATGGACATGGGAGCGGTCTCAGATCGGTTGCAGGCCGGGCAAATCGTGCAGGGCGAGCGCCAGCTTCGCGCCGACCACCGCGTTGTGCTTGACCAGCGCGATGTTGGTGGCCAGGCTGCGCCCCGCGGTCAGCTCCTTGATGCGCGACAGCAGGAACGGCGTCACCGCCTTGCCCGTCACGCCGCGCTGCGCGGCCTCGCCCAGCGCCTGTTCGGTGATGCGGTCGATTTCTTCCTTCGGCATCGCCGACGCTTCCGGCACCGGGTTGGCGACGACCACGCCGCCGGCCAGGCCCAGTGCCCACTTGGTCTGGATGAAGGCGGCCTGCTCCAGCGCGCCGTCCATCTGGAAGTCGGCCTTGAAGCCGCTGTCGCGCGTGAAGAAGGCGGGAAAGCCCGGCTGGCCGACGCCGATCACGGGCACCCCGTGGGTTTCCAGGTATTCGAGCGTCAGGCCAATGTCGAGGATCGATTTGACCCCGGCGCACACCACCGCCACGCTGGTGCGCGCCAGCTCCTGCAGGTCGGCCGAGATGTCGAAGCTGGTTTCGGCGCCGCGGTGCACGCCGCCGATGCCGCCGGTGACGAACACCTTGATGCCGGCCAGCGCCGCGCAGATCATGGTCGCAGCCACCGTCGTGGCGCCCAGCCTGCGCTCGGCGACCACGAAGGCCAGGTCGCGCCGGCTCACCTTCATCGCGTCCGGCGAGGTGCCGAGCAGCTCGAGCTGCTCGTTCGACAGGCCGATGCAGATCTTCCCGCCGATGATGGCGATGGTCGCCGGCACGGCGCCGGCGTCGCGGATCAGTTGCTCGACTTCGCGCGCCATCTCCACGTTCTGCGGATACGGCATGCCGTGCGAGATGATGGTCGATTCGAGCGCGACGACGGGCTTGCCCGCTGCGCGTGCCGCGGCCACTTCGGGCGAGAACAAGAGGAACTGCTGCATGGTCATTCCTGGTAAAGGGCGTTGAAAGGCTGCGGCGCGGCGGCGCCGGCGTCGAGGGCGGGAACGTCGTCGAGGCTGTCGATGTCGAGGTGGGGGCAGACCGTCTCCTCGCAGGCGAGCGTCATGGCCGAGAGCTTCAGGCCGCGCCGGCACGCCAGCTCGAGGTCTTCGCTGCCCTGGAACAGCGACCAGCACACGGCTGCCGCGAAGGCGTCGCCGGCGCCGGTGACGTCGACGATATGCGCGTCCGGCGCGTCCAGCTGGCCGACGCCGCCGGCGCGGGTGAAGACCACGCCTTTGCCGCCGCGCGTGACGATGACGTCCTGGACGCCTTGCGCGCGCACCAGCGCGCAGGCCGCGGCGAAGTCGGCGTCGGTGACGATCTTCTTGCCGACCCGGGTCTCCAGCTCGCCGTGATTGAGGATCAGCAGGCGCACGCCGCGCAGGTCCAGCGGCAGGCGCGCCATCTTCGGCTGCGACACCGCCACCACGATCAGCGGAACCGCGTCGCGCGCCGCTTCCGCGATCAGCGCGGCCACCGTGTCGAGCGGCAGGTTCAGGTCGGCCACACTCAGGGCGGGCAGGGCGCCCGGCGCCCGCCCGGCCAGGAAGTCCGGCGTGATGGCGTCGTACAGGGCCATGTCGGCCAGCGCCACCAGCATTTCGCCGTGGTCGTCCAGCACCGCGGTGTAGGTGCCGCTGCAGGTGTTATCGAGTTTGAGCGTGCCGCGCGTGTCGATGCCGGCCGCCTCGGCGTGCGCCAGCAGCGCGCTTCCCGACGAGTCGTTGCCGATCGCCGTCGTCAGCGACACCGGGGCGCCGAGCCGGGCCAGGTTCTCGGCGATGTTGCGCGCCACGCCGCCGAACGATTCGTCCTGGCGCGCGGGATTCGAAGTGCCCATCGTCAGCGTCGCCAGCGAACGCAGTTTGCGATCCAGGTTGGCCGCGCCGAAGCAGGCGATCGGCCGGCTCCCGGGCAGCACGTAGGCGCGCCCGAGCAGGCGCCGCTCGCGGATCAGGCTGGCGATGTGGCCCGCCACCGCCGAGCGCGACAGGCCCAATTGCACCGCCAGGTCCTGCTGGGAGATGAACGGGTTGGAACGGATCAGTTCGTAGAGCTGGTCTTTTTTCGACGAGTCGGTCACGGGGTACTTTTCACAAACATTTGTCTTTGATGGTAAACACTTGTTCGCCGCGAGTCAACGACGGATCGTTTTAAGCCAGGCTTTAAATAGGCGATGTCTGCACGGGCCCACAGGATTGCCCAGGATTTATATGCAGTATATATAAATAAGGAAGAAAAAGGGTATTTGCCATACATATCGAACTTCATGCATAGTTATAATACTAGGCTGGCCGTTCGCGCCCGCACCTGTCCCCTGATTGAAGCCCCTCTCACCGAACAAGGAAACCGCATGTCCAACAACACCCCATTCGAAGCCGCCGATGTAATCCGCGCGCGCAAGCCTGGTTTCGCGCCCCGCGTGGCGATGATCCTCGGTTCCGGACTGGGCGTGCTGGCCGAGCAGATGACCGACGCCGTCTCGATCGGCTTCGACGAACTGCCTGGCTTCCCGATCAGCACCGTGCACGGCCACGCCGGCGAACTGGTGCTCGGCACGCTGGCCGGCGTCGACGTCGTCTGCATGAAAGGCCGGGGCCACTTCTACGAAGGCTACGGCATGGGCGTGATGACGTCGGCCGTGCGCACCATGAAGCTGCTCGGCTGCGAGATGCTGTTTGTGACCAACGCGGCCGGTTCGCTGCGCACCGAAGTCGACGCCGGCAGCCTGGTCGCGCTGACCGACCATATCAACTGGCTGCCAGGCACGCCGATGATCGGCCCGAACGACGACCGCTTCGGCCCGCGCTTCTTCAGCATGGCCAACGCCTACGACGCCGACATCCGCAACCTGGTCAAGCAGACCGCCGCCGACAAGGGCATCACCCTGCACGAAGGCGTGTTCATCGCCTACCCGGGCCCGAACTTCGAAACCGCCGCCGAGATCCGCGCGATGGCCCGCCTGGGCGCCGACGTGGTCGGCATGTCTGTGGTGCCGGAAGTCGTCTCGGCGCGCCACTGCGGCCTGAAGGTCACCGGCGTGTCCGTCATCACCAACCTGGCCGAAGGCATGTCGCCGTTCCCGCTGTCCCACGAGCAGACCCTGAAGTACGCCGCCATCGGCGCCAAGGACCTGGTCACCCTGATCCTGGCCTTCCTGGAAAACGTGGCGAAGACGCCGGGCGACGCCTCGCCGCGCGCCGACGCCTGATCGACTTACATTAACGAGGCATACCATGTCCCGCGCATTCATACTTTTGCTTGACTCCTTCGGCTTGGGCGCCGCGCCCGACGCCGCCAAATTCGGCGACGCCGGCGCGAACACCTTCGGCCACATCGCCAGCTGGGCGGCGGACGCCGGCAAGCCGATGCAGCTGCCGAACCTCGAGCGCCTCGGCCTCGCCGCCGCGGCGCATTCCGCCTGCGGCGAATGGGCTGCCGGCTTCGACCAGCGCGACGGCTTCACCGGCGCGTACGGCGCCGCGCACGAGCAGTCCACCGGCAAGGACACCCAGAGCGGTCACTGGGAAATCGCCGGCGTGCCGGTCAATTTCGACTGGGGCTACTTCCCGCGCACCGTGCCGTCGTTCCCGGCCGAGCTGACCGACAAGCTCAAGGAAATCACCGAGGTGCCGGGCTTCCTGGGCGACTGCCACGCATCGGGCACCGACATCATCAACAAGCACGGCGACGAGCATGTCGCCACCGGCAAGCCGATCATCTACACCTCGGGCGACTCGGTGATGCAGATCGCAGCGCACGAAGAGTCGTTCGGCCTGGAGCGCCTGTACGCGGTGTGCGAAGCGGCCTACGAACTGGTCAAGCCGTACAACATCGGCCGCGTGATCGCGCGTCCTTTCCTGGGCGAGAACGGCAACTACCGCCGCACCAGCAACCGCCACGACTACGCCGTGCCGCCGCCGGCGCCGACCCTGCTCGACCACGTGAAGAACGAAGGCGGCGAGGTAATCGGCCTGGGCAAGATCAGCGACATTTTCGCCGCGCAGGGCATCTCGCGCGTGGTCAAGGGCGCCGACAACATGGCGCTGTTCGACGCGCTGCTGAAAGTGGCCGACGAGGCGGGCGACAAGTCGCTCACTTTTGTGAACTTCGTCGACTTCGACCAGGCCTTCGGCCACCGCCGCGACATCGCCGGCTACTCGAACGCGCTGCACGAGCTGGACGCGCGCCTGCCGGAGTTCATCGCCAAGCTGAAGGAAGGCGACCTGGTGGTGATCACCGCCGACCATGGCTGCGATCCGAGCTGGCCGGGCTCCGACCACACGCGCGAGCACATTCCAATGATTTTCTTCGGCCCGGGCGTAACGCCGCGCGCGCTGCCGGTTTCGCAAACGTTCTCCGACATCGGCGCAACGCTGGCCAAACACCTGGGCGTCAAACCTCTCTCCAACGGAACACCTCTGCTATGACCCAACCACACGATTTCAAACGCAATGAGGCCATCGGCCTCGATCTCGGCTGGGTCAACCAGATCAAGGTCAACCGCAACGCCGCCGACCGCCGCGCCGCCAGCCTGGCGAACCGCCGCACGGTGAAGAAGGAATACCAGGCCGCGTGGCTGGTCCAGGCGATCAAGTGCATCGACCTGACCACCCTCGGCGGCGACGACACCCCGGGCCGCGTCGAGCGCCTGTGCATGAAGGCGATGCGCCCGCTGCGCACCGACCTGGTTGAAGCGCTGGGCGTGCAGGGCCTGACCACCGGCGCCGTCTGCGTGTACCACGAGATGATTCAGCCCGCCGTCAAGATCCTGCAGGGCCGCCTGCCGATCGCCGCGGTGTCCACCGCTTTCCCAGCCGGCCTGGCCAGCATGGAAACCAAGCTGCGCGAGATCGAGCTGTCGGTCGCCGCCGGCGCCACCGAAATCGACATCGTCATCACCCGCCAGCACGTCCTGAACGGTAACTGGCAAGCCCTGTACGACGAGATGCTCGCCTACCGCCAGGCTTGCGGCGACGCCCACGTCAAGGCGATTCTCGCCACCGGCGACCTGGTCACGCTGGAAAACGTCGCCAAGGCGTCGTGGGTCTGCATGATGGCCGGCTCGGACTTCATCAAGACCTCGACCGGCAAGGAAGGCGTGAACGCCACCATCCCGGTCGCGCTGACCATGGTGCGCGCGATCCGCGAATACCACGAGCAGACCGGCTTCCAGGTGGGCTTCAAGCCGGCCGGCGGCGTCAGCTCGGCCAAGTCCGCGCTGCAGTACCTCGCGCTGATGAAAGAAGAACTGGGCCGCGACTGGCTCGAGCCGCACCTGTTCCGCATCGGTGCATCGAGCCTGCTGACCGACATCGAACGCCAGCTCGAACACTACGTCACCGGCAATTACTCGGCGAACCACCGCCACGCGCAACCATAAATACCAACGGATTCGTCATGCCAACTATCAACGAGATTCTCACTACCATGGATTACGGCCCAGCCCCGGAAAGCACCAAAGAAGCGCAAGCGTGGCTGGAACAGCATGGCCGCACCTTCGGCCTGTTCATCGACAACGCATGGACCGAAGCGTCCGACACCTTCGCTTCGACCAACCCTGCCGACGGCAAGGAACTGGCGCAGATCACGCAAGGCACCGCGGCCGACGTCGACCGCGCCGTTGAAGCTGCGCGCCGCGCCCAGCCGGGCTGGGTCGCGCTGGGCGGCCATGGCCGTGCGCGCGTGCTGTACGCGCTGGCACGCCTGCTGCAAAAGCATTCGCGCCTGTTCGCGGTCATCGAAACGCTCGACAACGGCAAGACGATCCGCGAAACCCGCGACGCCGACCTGCCGCTGGCCGCGCGCCACTTCTACCATCACGCCGGCTGGGCCCAGCTGCAGTCGGAAGAATTCGCCGACTACCGCGCCGTCGGCGTGGTTGGCCAGATCGTCCCCTGGAACTTCCCGCTGCTGATGCTGGCGTGGAAAATCGCACCGGCGCTGGCCGCCGGTAACACCATCGTCTTCAAGCCGGCCGAATTCACCTCGCTGACCGCGCTGCTGTTCGCCGAGATCTGCCAGCAGGCCGGCGTGCCGGCAGGCGTCGTCAACATCGTCACCGGCGACGGCCGCGTGGGCGAGGCGATCGTCAACCATGCGGGCATCGACAAGCTGGCCTTCACCGGTTCGACCGAAGTGGGCCGCATCATCCGCAAGGCCACTGCGGGCTCCGGCAAGAAGCTGTCGCTGGAACTGGGCGGCAAGTCGCCGTTCATCGTGTTCGAAGACGCCGATCTCGACGCCGCCGTCGAAGGCCTGGTCGACTCGATCTGGTTCAACCAGGGCCAGGTCTGCTGCGCCGGTTCGCGCCTGCTGATCCAGGAATCGGTCGAAGAGCGTTTCCTCGCCAAGGTCCGCGCGCGCATGGACAACCTGCGCGTCGGCTCGCCGCTCGACAAGTCGATGGACGTCGGCGCGCTGGTCGATCCGATCCAGCAGCAGCGCATCCACGCGCTGGTCGAATCGGCGCGCGCCGAAGGCTGCACCGTGTACCAGCCGTCGTGCGGCATGCCGGAAGCCGGCTCGTGGTACCTGCCTACCCTGATCACCGGCGCCTCGACCTCGGCCGCCGTCGCGCAAGCCGAGATCTTTGGACCGGTGCTGGTTGCCATGAGCTTCCGCACCCCGGCTGAAGCAGTCCAGCTGGCCAACAACACCGTGTACGGCCTGGCCGCATGCGTGTGGTCCGAGTCGATCAGTCTCGCGCTCGACGTCGCGCCGCAGATCAAGGCCGGCGTCGTGTGGATCAACACCGCCAACCAGTTCGACGCCGCATGCGGCTTCGGCGGCTACCGCGAATCGGGCTTCGGCCGCGAAGGCGGCAAGGAAGGCATGTACGAGTACATGACCGCGCTGGCCGAAGACGCGCGTCCCGCGCTGCCAATGGTGGAAGCCAAGGGCAAGGTCAAGTCGTCCGATTCGGGCAGCCCGTTCGCGGTTGACCGCACCGCCAAGCTGTACATCGGCGGCAAGCAGGCCCGCCCTGACGGCGCCTACAGCCGCGCCATCGCCGGCGCCGACGGCGCCTTCCTGGCCGATGTCGGCGAAGGCAACCGCAAGGACATCCGCAACGCTGTCGAAGCGGCGCACAAGGCGACCGGCTGGACCAAGGCCACCGCGCACAACCGCGCACAGGTCCTGTACTACATCGCCGAAAACCTCGCGATCCGCGCTGACGAATTCGCCGCGCGCCTGGCCGCGATGACCGGCTCGAAGAATCCTGAGAAAGAAGTGCAGGCATCGATCGAGCGCCTGTTCTACTACGCAGCCTGGGCCGACAAGTACGACGGCCTGGCGCACCAGCCGCCGATGCACGGCATCACCGTCGCGCTGAACGAGCCGGTTGGCGTGATCGGCATCATCTGCCCGAACGAAGCGCCGCTGCTGGGCTTCATCTCGCTGGTGGCGCCTGCGATCGCGCTGGGTAACCGCGTGATCGCGGTGCCGTCGGAAGCGCATCCGCTGGCCGCGACCGACCTGTACCAGGTGCTCGACACGTCCGACCTGCCGGGCGGTGTGCTGAACATCGTCACCGGCAGCGCCGACGAACTGGCGCGCACGTTGGCGTCGCACTCGGACGTCGATGCGATCTGGCGTCACGACGGCTCGGCCGAAGGCTGCGCCGAAGTCGAGCGCCTGTCGGCCGAGTCGCTCAAGCGCACCTGGGTGGGCGGCGGCAAGGGCCGTGACTGGTACAGCACCAAGCAGGCCGGCGGCCGCGCCGTGCTGGCGCACGCCAGCCAGGTCAAGAACGTCTGGATCCCTTACGGCGTTTAATTAGTTACATTCAAGACCGTCATTCCCGCGCAGGCGGGAATCCATAGCACCTGCGAACAGCAAGCTCAGTATGGATTCCCGCCTTCGCGGGAATGACGTTTGTAGAGCCAACGAATTCAAGAGGTACACCATGTTTTTGAACCAGGAGATCATCCGTAAGAAGCGCAACGGCGAAGCATTGACCGCGCAGGAGATCCAGTCCTTCGTCGCCGGCATCACCACCGGCGCGACCACCGAAGGCCAGATCGCGGCGCTCGCGATGGCCGTCTACTTCAAGGACATGAACATGGACGAGCGCGTCGCCTTCACCTTGGCGATGCGCGATTCGGGCCAGGTGCTGGAATGGCGCTCGCTCGACCTGCCAGGCCCGGTGGTCGACAAGCACTCGACCGGCGGCGTCGGCGACGTGGTGTCCCTGATGCTCGGGCCGATGATCGCCGCATGCGGCGGCTTCGTGCCGATGATCTCGGGCCGCGGCCTGGGCCACACCGGCGGCACGCTCGACAAGTTCGACTCGATCCCCGGCTACAGCACCGTGCCCGATCCGGCGCTGTTCCGCAAAGTGGTGCGCGAAGTGGGCGTGGCCATCATCGGCCAGACCGCCGAACTCGCGCCGGCCGACAAGCGCTTCTACAGCATCCGCGACACCACCGCCACCGTCGAATCGGTCGCGATGATCACCGGCTCGATCCTGTCGAAGAAGCTGTCCGCCGGCCTCGATGCGCTGGTCATGGACGTCAAGGTTGGCACCGGCGCCTTCATGCCGACCTTCGACAAATCGGTCGAGCTGGCCGAGAGCATCGTCAACGTCGGCAACGGCGCCGGCACCCGCACATCGGCCATCCTGACCGACATGAACGAGTCGCTCGGCCCGGTCGCCGGCAACGCGCTGGAAGTGCGCCTGGCGATGGACTACCTGACCGGCAAATCGCGTCCCGCGCGCCTGCACGAAGTGACGATGGCGCTGTGCGCCGAGATGCTCGTGCTGGGCAAGCTGGCCGCCAACGACACCGAAGCGCGCGCCAAACTGCAGGCCGGCCTCGATTCGGGTGAAGCCGCCGAGCGCTTCTCGCGCATGGTCGCGGCATTGGGCGGCCCGGCCGACCTGGTCGATCGTCCCGACGCCTACCTTGAGCAGGCGCCGGTCATCGTGCCTGTGCCAGCGCTGCAGGCCGGCTTCGCCACCGCGACCGACTGCCGCTCGCTGGGCCTGGCCGTGGTCAGCCTGGGCGGCGGCCGCCGTCGTCCCGAAGACCCGATCGACTTTGCCGTCGGCCTGACGGGCCTCGCGGAACTGGGCCAGCAGGTCGCCGTCGGCGAACCGCTGGCGATGGTCCACGCCCGCACGCAAGCCGCCGCCGAGCAGGCCGTGCGCGAAGTGCAGGCCGCGTACCAGATCGGCGCCGTCAAGGCGGCGGCGAACCCGATCACGTACCGCACCATCCGTCCATAAGAAGGGAAGCGCCATGAAATACGCAAAACTGATCGAGGAAGCCCGCGCCGCGCGCGAGCTGGCCTACGCGCCTTACTCGAACTTCCAGGTGGGCGCCGCCCTCGAGTGCAAGGACGGCCGCGTGTTCCGCGGCTGTAACGTCGAAAACGCCTCCTACGGCCTGTGCAACTGTGCCGAGCGCACCGCCTTGTTCAGCGCCATCGCGAGCGGCTACAAGCCGGGCGACTTCACCGCGCTGGCAGTGATCGGCGCGACCGACGGTCCGATCGCTCCTTGCGGCGCCTGCCGCCAGGTCGTGCTCGAATTGGGCGGCAACGACCTGCCGGTCATCCTCACCAATCTGAATGGCGACCTGCTCGAGACGACCGCGGCGGGCCAGCTGCCGAACGCGTTCGGCGGCTGGGACCTGAAGAAGTAAGTTGAAGAAGACGATCGACGTACAGGCCGCGGTGGCCATCGCGGCCAGCGAAGCCATCGCCGCCAAGTCGCAGGGCACCTTCGGCGTCGGCGGCGTGCTGCTGGACCAGTACGGCAACGTGCTCAAGTCGGTGCCGAACAACGTGGTGCGCGACGGCCTGGTGTTCGATCCCACCGCGCACGGCGAACGCCAGCTGATCGACTGGTATTTCGCCGAGCGCGCCAGGGGCCGCAAGCTGCCGCAGCCCCATGAAGTCACGCTGGTCACCTCGCTCGATCCCTGCGCGATGTGCAGCGGGGCGATCCTCGCCGCCGGTTTCAACGTCGTCGTGGCGGCGAATGATCCGGACGCCGGCGTCAACCACGACCGCTGCGCCACGTTTGCGTCGCTGCCCCCGGCCCTGCGCGAGGCCGCCGCGGCCACGTTCTCGTATCCTGCCGTGCTGGGATTTTCCGAGTACGCGCGCGAAGGATCGGGCGCCACGCCCAAGTCTTTTTTCATCGGCAAAACCATCGCCGAGGCGACCCAGGCCCTGTGCGCGCTGGCGATCGAGGCGACTTCGGACAGGGTGCAGGCTTTTGTCTCGGCGGACGTGGCGCCGGAGATGCTGATGGATCCTGCCGCTTTGCCGCCAACGCATTCGCTGGTGCGCAAGCTCAAGTCGCTGTACCCGAACGCGCTGGCCTACCGCTGCGCGCCGCACAAGCCCGACGCCGGCCTGGCGCCGTTCATGCGCGAGGCGATGGAGCAGGATGTGCGCAACGGCGGGGAGGGCGACTGCGCAGCGCTCCTCGACGGCTTCGGCAACCTGCTGCTTTGCGTGCCGGGCCGGCGTACGCAGTCGGCCATCTGCACGGCGTTCATGGAATGCACGCGGCAGTATGCGCAGCTGCGCTACAAGCTGATGCAGGGCGCCAGCGCGGAGATGCGCGAGACGGTCAGGCGCCACTTGGCGCATCCGAAGGAGGGCACCTTCGTGCTGGCGCGCGGGCCGGGCGCGGACGCGCAAAGCTTCATGGATCTCGGCGCGTATGGTTCGACCATGGAAGGGCCGCTGCCGGCGAACAATCCGGCGCAGTTCCAGTATGTGCTGCCACGGATCGCGGAGGAAGAACTGCACGCGCTGTGTGCTGCGATGCCGCCGTTGTACAGCGAGACCATCCGGATACGACCGACGCAGGTCGAAGACATTCAACTCGTCGCAGCCCTCGGCGTATGAAAACCTGGGGTCAGGTCCGCAGGACCAGACCCCCGATGTAGCCGGCGCCGCGTCACGAAGCCGGGGTCTGGTCCCGCGGACCTGACCCCATCTTCAAGCCGGCGCCCCCAGCAAATTCGCATCGCGCGCCAGCCGCCACTTGCCGTCCTCCTGCTTGCGCAAGATCGACAGCGTATGCCCGCTGCGCTGCATCGGCGTATTGCCGTGCTTCGATGTCACCGTCACCGACAGGCGCGTGCGGCACCACGCGATGTCGCCGGCCACTTCGATCTCCTCGATCTCGCTGTGCGATTCGATCGCGTGCGTCGACAGCATCCCGCGCAAGCCCTGCTCGAACGCGGCGCGTCCATGAATGGCCGGCTGCCCGGCCACCAGGAACACCACGTCGGGCGTCATCAAATCGAGCACCGTGTCCACATCGCCCTGGCGCGTGGCGCGCAGCCACGTGTCGATCAGGTCGCGAATCGCCTGTTCATCCGTGTTCATGATGCCTCCTTACGCCGCCTTCGGATCGGCCTGCATCATCCCGACGATGTTCCCGTCGGGGTCCTTGATGTAGGCCAGCCAGCCGATGCCCGGCACGGCCATCTTCGGCACCGCCACCTGCGCGCCCGCGCCCGTCGCCTTGGCCACCGCCGCATCGACGTCGCCCACGCCGATGGTGCACACGAACGCGTTCACCGGCGCCATGTCCGCGGCCGGCGGTCCGCGCCGCGGCAGCAGCCCGCCGTTGATGCCGGGCTGGTCGTCCGGCCCGGTGTGGATCATCCAGTAGTCGCCGCCCTCCCACTTGTGGAAAGACCAGCCGAACAGCGCGGAATAAAAATCCATCAGCGCCTGCGGATTGGACGCCTGGATTTCGAAATGCATGGGACGTGACATGGGTCTCTCCTCGATGTGGTTATTGCTGCCAAGGGTCGTAAGTGCCGATGCTCCAGATATGCTGCTCGAGGTCGCGGCAGGTGAAGCCGCGCCCGCCGTATTCTTCGTCCACGATGTCGATGACGATCTTGCCGCCCGCGTCGAGCACGCGCTGGTACACCGCGTCCGCATCCGGGACGACGAGATAGGTGGTCTGGGTCTCCGAGCCGCCGATGTCTTCCGGCTGCACCACCAGCGGGCCGTAGGCGCCTTCGTTGCTGGCCGAGCCGAGCATGATCATGCCGCCGCCAAAAATGAGCTGCGCGTGCGCGATGGTGTCGTCAGGGCCCGGCACCACCAGGTGCTGGGTGAAGCCGAACACCGCGCACAGCCAGTCGATCGCGCGCGCGGCGTCGCGGTAGCGCAGGCAGGGAATCAGGGTAGAGCCGGTGCTGCTGGGGTCTGCTGGCATGGCGCGCTCCGTGGAAATGGCAAATCCGACATCTAATGGTAAGCCATTTTCAGGATCGCGCTACATCTGCTGGAACAGGTGCGCATGGTTGCGGCTCACTTCCAGCTCGTGCTGGAAGTCGCGCACCTTGAGCATCTGCCTGCCGCGCAGGTCGCGCGTGACCGAGACGATCGCGTCCACCCGCACCAGGGTCGAGCGGTGGACGCGCCAGAACTCGTCGGGATCGAGTTCGTCGGCCAGTTCCTTGAGCGTTTTACGGATCAGCAGTTCGGCCTGCGCGGTCTGCACCCGCGTGTATTTTTCGTCGGACTGGAAGAACAGGATTTCGCGCGTGCTGACCATGCGCAGGCTGCCGCCCACCTGGGCCTGGATCCAGCGCAGGTACGCCGGCCTGGCGGCGCCGCCGGTCTGCAGCGCGGCGGTGAGTTCAGCCAGCTTCGCGCCGATGTCCTGCGGCGCCGAGGCCAGGCGCTGGCGCAGGCGCGCGCAGGTGGTCTCCAGCCGCGCCGCCGTCACCGGCTTGAGCAGGTAGTCCATCGCGCCCTGTTCGAATGCGTCGATCGCATACTGGTCGTAGGCGGTGACGAACACGATGTGGCAGCGGTTGTACAGCCGGCGCGCCGCCTCGATCCCGGACAGGCCCGGCATGCGGATGTCGAGGAACACGATGTCGGGCCCGTGTGCGGCGGCCAGCGCCACCGCTTCCACGCCGTTGGCCGCTTCGCCGACGACTTCCAGCGCCGGCCACGCCTCGCGTAGCCGCGCGCGCAGCTGGTCGCGCATCGGCGCCTCGTCGTCGGCGATCAGCGCGCGCACCATCATGCTCCCTCCATCATCGAATACGGCACCCGGATCGACGCCAGCGTTCCGCCTTCGGGCGGCGCCTCGATCACCAGTTCGGCGCTGGCGCCGTACAGCAGGCGCAGGCGTTCGCGGATGTTGGCCAGGCCGACGCCGTCGTCGGACAGCGGATTGAAGCCGGCGCCATTGTCGCGCACGTCCACGTGCAGGGTCGCATGCACCACGTGGGCGCTGACCTCGATGCGGCCGCCTTCGATCTTCGGCTCCAGCCCGTGCTTGATGGCGTTCTCGATCAGGATCAGCAGCATCATTGGCGGGAAGGGCGCGCTGCCGAGGAAGTCGGGCACGTTGAACTGCACCGCCAGCCTTTCCTTCATGCGCGCCTGCATGATGGCCAGGTAGGCGCGCGACAGCTCCACCTGCTTGCCCAGGGTGCCACCGCCGTTGGCGCGCATCTGCGGCAAGGTCGCGCGCAGGTAGTCGATCAGGTGCGCATGGATGCGCGCGGCCTCGGACGGGTCGGTCTCGATCAGCTGGCCGATCAGGGCCAGCGTATTGAACAGGAAGTGCGGCTCGACCTGCGCCTGCAAGGTCGCCATCTGCGCCTCGGTCAGCTTGCGGTCGACCGTCGCCGCGTCGGCCTTGCGGTCGGCCGCAGCCGCGTCCAGCTCGGCCTTGCGCTTGCCGCCGGCGAGTACCTTGACGGCGAACGAGACGAAGATGAACCAGACGGCGGGTTCGGGCGTCTGCAGCATGCCGAAGCCGACCAGCGCGAACACCCAGATGATCACCAGCTGGCGCCACTCGACCACCGCGACCCAGTCGAAGAAGCGCCACCAGCTCTCCTTGGCCAGCTCGGTGGCCTCGCGCAGCAGGTCCATGCCGCGGTTCAGGTGCGAAGTGCTCATGGTCGGTCCTTGTGGCGCCGCGTGTTGATCACGATCGCCGCGACGGCCACTTTGACGATCATGAAGAAGACGAACAGGCAGATCGCCAGCGGCACGATGGTGATCACCAGAGCCAGCATGATGCAGGCGGCGAGCAGCTGCGGCCAGGACATTGCGCCGAGCGCGCGCGCGCCGTGGCGCACCGCCTGCATCAGCGCCCGGCCGATCTCGTCGAGCAGTTCGTTCAATGATGCGAATGTCGCGTTTTTCATGCGGATGCTCCCGGGAGACGTTTGTCGATGGCTTGACTTTAGCAAGCGCGCAGGGTGAATGACACGCCTGTCCGATGAAGCGCGCAAACCATGGGATAAACGGTGATTCGGCGCGATTAATGGGCCTGGCGCCGCATCGTGATAGTCGCCTCGGATTCTCCAAATGATAATTTATTTTTTGTAACTAAATGCTCTATAATTTGTATCAGACGCAAATACTAGACTTGGTTACTTATGCTTTCTGCGGTACGAGATCTTGCCCATTCCAGTTGTTTATCCGATCCTGCCACCGCCGCTATCTCGGCCCGCAGCGGCGAATTTCAAAGCGCGCAGTACGAGGCGGCCTTCAACGATCGCCAGCTGGAGAAAACCCGTCCGCAACTGCGCGCCACGCTGCTGTTCTGCTCCTGCTTCTTCGTCGCCTTCAGCCTGACCGATTTCAGTGTGCTCGGCTACGGCCGCGACGCCTTCATCCTGTTGCTGACGCGCCTGGCCGTTGCGCTGACCGCGGCCGCCGGATGCGTTCTCAGTTCGCGCAATCCGGAGTCGGTGGCGTTGACGCGCCTGGCCGCGAGCGCCGCCGAAATCGTCGCCCTGGTGGCGTTCCAGGTGGTGGTGGCGTACCGGCCGAACGAAATCGCGTGGCATGCCATGTCGATGGCGCTGATGCTCATCGTGGTCTATCTGTATATTCCCAACCGCCTTGCGTACTCGGTGGCGATCGCGCTGGCCGCGACCGGCGGCTTCATTGCGATGGTGCTCGCGCTGGGACGCCTGAACGCCTCGGAGCTGCTGACGATGTCGATGCTGCTGGTGCTGGCCAACGCGTTCGGCTGCGTGGCCGCGCGCCGTTACCAGGTCTTGTGGCGCGAGGAGTTCCGGGTTCAGACCGTGCTGCACCAGATGTCGATGCACGATGCGCTCACCGGCTGCTTCAACCGCAACTACCTTCAGCATGGCCTGCTCGAGGCCGAACTGGCGCGCGCGCAGCGCTTCAAGCTGCACCTGACCGTCATCATGTGCGACCTCGATCACTTCAAGCAGGTCAACGAGAAGCACGGCCACATCGGCGGCGACCTGGTGCTGGCCCACTTCGGCCGGCTGCTCACCAGCATGACGCGCACGCGCGTCGACAGCGTGGTGCGCTACGGCGGCGAGGAGTTCCTGCTGGTGCTGCCCGAGACCGCGCTCGAAGGCGGCGTGATGCTGGCCGAACGGCTGCGCCGCGCGCTGTCCGAATCGGCCGTCCTGCCCGACGCCCGCGTTACCGCCAGCATCGGCGTGGCCTCGGCGAATTTCGCCGTCGATGCGCCCAGGTCGCTGCGCGAAATGATTTCATCGGCCGACCACTTGCTGTACGAAGCGAAAAACGGCGGCCGCAACCAGGTCAGGGCGCAGCACGTCTAGCAGGGGTCTGGTCCTGCGGACCTGACCCCATTTTGTTCTTGCGTCGCGCCCGAAAGATTGGGTCAGGTCCGCGGGACCAGACCCCTCTGCGCTACGCTTTCCAGTGGCGCCTGAGCAGGCCGTAGAACACTGTGTCGCACACCTCGCCGCCGACGATCCACCGCTCGGGCATGAATCCCTCGCGCACAAATCCCAGCCGTTCCAGCACGCGCGCCGACGCCGCATTGCGCGGGTCGATGTCCGCCTCCACCCGGTTCAGGCCGAGCTGCTCGAAGCCATAGCCGAGCAGGGCGCGCACCGCTTCGCCGGCGTAGCCTTTGCCCCAGTGTTCGCGCGCGAGCGAATAGCCGATGTCGCAGCGCCGGTTTTGCTCGCTGAACGCCCACAGCGCGGCCTGGCCGATCAGCATGCCGGTCGCCTGCACTTCGATGCCGACGCGAAGCGCCGTGCCGCTGGCCAGGTTCTCCTCGCCTTTGACCAGATACTCGTCGGCCTGTTCCATCGTGGTCCACGGCGAGCCGGCGCCGTAGCGCATCACCTCGGGATCGGAAAATATCGTGAACATTGCGGGCGCGTCCTCTGGGGTGAGCAGGCGCAGGACCAGCCGTTCGGTGGCGATGGTCCCGATGTCAATCACTGGCATTGCGGTCTCCTGGAGGCGTTGGTTTGATGGCGACCGCGCACAATACCATGTCGACGATCATCTGCTCGGCGTCGTCGAAGTCCTTGCGCACAAGCTGCTTGCGGTTCAGCACCAGCGCCATCTGCGCCGAAAAGTCGGCATACGACTGCGTCATCGCCCAGATCGCGAACAGCAGGTGGGTGGCGTTGACCGGCGCGATGCGGCCTTCGGCGATCCAGCGTTCGAACACTTCGATGTCCTTGCGCACCAGCGGCACCACGCGGTTGCGGATCTGCTCCCCGTATAGCGGCGCGCCGCTGATGACCTCCATCGCGTACACGCGCGAGCCGAGCGGATGCTCGCGCGAGAAGCGCAGCTTGGCCTGGACGTAGGCGCGCAGCATGTCGCCCGGCTCCTGCGTGGGATCGGCCAGCAGGTCCATGCGCGTGAGCCATTCGTCGAGCACGTCGTCGAGCACGCGCTGGTACAGGGCCTGTTTGGTCGGGAAGTAGTACATCAGGTTCTGCTTCGACAGCCCGGCGTTGTCGGCCACGGTGGCGATCGAGGCGCCTTCGTAGCCGCGCTCGGCGAACACGCGCACCGCCTCGGCCACGATATCGGCCTCCAGCTTGTCGCGGTTGAGCGCCTGCCGCTTGATCCTGGTAATGGTCATGGTCCCTTAACCGATGTGAGGAAGTCGATCAGCGCGGGCGAGTCGCCCGCATACGCAACGTTGAAGCGGAACCAGATCGACTCCGAGGGCCGCAGCATGAAAAACTCGTTGGGCGACAGCAGGATGCCGGCCTTCAGCGCCAGGCCGGCGATCACCTTGCCGTTCCATTCCGGCGTTGGCGCGCGCTGCCAGCCGGCGCTGACGAACATGCCGCCGCGCGGCCTGGCGATCGGCGCCATTCCCGCCTCAAGCAGCCGTTCGGTCGTGCGCTCGCGCGCCGTTTTCAGCTGGTCGGTCAGCCGTTCGACCATGCGCTTGTACGGCCGTGCCGACACCGCGTGGTACACCGCGCGCTCGTTGATCTCGGATGTGGTCAGGCCGGCCAGCATCTTCACGCGCAGCAGTTCCGGCACCAGCGAATTGGACGCGCAGATCGAGCCGACCCGCAGCACCGGCGACAGCGTCTTGGAGAAGCTGCCCACGCGGATCACGCGGCGCAGGCCGTCCATCGCCGCCAGCGAGGCTTCGCCCGGCGCCGCAAGCTCGCGGTAGATGTCGTCCTCGACCAGCCAGAAATCGAACTGCTCGGCCACGCCAAGCAGGCGGTGCGCCTGCGCCTGCGGCAGCGAGGTGCCGAGCGGGTTTTGCAGCACCGTGTTGACGAACATGAGCTTGGGCTGCAGCGCCGCGGCCCGCTCGGCGAGCACCGCGAAATCGAGGCCGTCGGCGCCGCGCGGAATGCCCACCGGGACGCAGCCGTGGTGGCGGATCAGCGAGGTCAGGTTGCTGTAGCCGGGATCCTCGACGAACACCGTGTCGCCCGGTTTCGTCAATGTGCGCAGGATCAGGTCGAACGCGTGGGTGGCGCCATGCGTCAGCAGCACCTGGTCCGGCTCGACGGCGAACAGGTCTTCGGTCAGTGTCGAGGCGAGATGCTGGCGCAGGGTAGGGAAGCCGAGCGGATGGCCGTAGCCGCGCAGGCGGTTGGCGGGGATCTTCATCGCGTGGCGCACCGCGTCGAGGATGGTGGTCTCGCCGTACCACTCGGGCGGCAGCCAGCCGGCGCCCACCGGAAGCGCGTCCGACACGCCCGAATACAGGTCGGGCGTGAGCGCGTCGATCGCGGTCGGCGTGGCCGCCAAAGCCAGTGCCGGCGCGGCCGCCGTTTCGCTGCGCGCGACAAAAAAGCCGGAACCACGGCGCGACGAAAGCAGTCCAACATTGAGCAGCCGGTCGTACGATTCGACCACCGTGAACGTGCTCACGCCATTCGATTTTGCGAATTGTCGCACCGACGGCATCTTGGTCCCAACCCGTAATTCCCGACGGTTTACCATCTGCGCGATCGCTGCCACAATCTGATCGACCAGGCTGCCTCGTTTGCTGCGGTCGATCGCCAGCACCGGCCAGGCCGCCGGCTCATTTCCAACAGGAATATTTTCAGCATCCGTCATCGATCGTCCCTATTGCTGCATCGCGCAAAACTGTACTGCTCGCATCACCGATACGGTTGGTGTCTTTTGCCGATTGTGTATATGTGCCAGTGTTAATCTGCTGACTATTATTGCACCATCATTTTGCCAACTGGTAAATAATTTTTTTCGCCGTCAAAACAAGTGGAGAGCCGAATGAACGAATCCCGCCCAGCATCGATGTCCTCATTTTGGATGCCTTTCACCAACAATCGCGACTTCAAGGCCAACCCGCGCCTGCTGGTCTCGGCCGAGGGCATGTATTACAAGGACGTCGACGGCAACAGCGTGCTCGACGGCACCGCCGGCCTGTGGTGCGTGCCTTGCGGCCACGCCCAGCCGAAGATCGTCGCCGCCGTGCGCGAAATGATCGGCCAGCTCGACTTTGCCCCGACCTTCCAGATGGGCCACCCGGCCGCCTTCGACTTGGCCGAGCGGCTGATGGACTACAGCGGCCACAAATTTGGCCACGTGTTCTACACCAACTCCGGCTCCGAAGCGGTCGACACCGCATTGAAGATGGCGCTGGCCTACCACCGCGCGCGCGGCGAGGGCACGCGCACCCGCCTGATCGGTCGCGAGCGCGGCTACCACGGCGTCGGCTTCGGCGGCCTGTCGGTCGGCGGAATCGGCGGCAACCGCAAGAGCTTCGGCCCGCTGCTGCCCGGCGTCGACCATCTGCCGCACACCCACAACCTCGAACAGAACGCGTACACCCGCGGCGAGCCTGAACACGGCGCCAACCTGGCCGACGAACTCGAACGCCTCGTCGCGCTGCACGACGCGTCGAACATCGCCGCCGTCATCGTCGAGCCGGTGGCCGGCTCCACCGGCGTGCTGGTGCCGCCGAAGGGCTACCTGAAGCGCCTGCGCGAACTGTGCACGAAGCACGGCATCCTGCTGATCTTCGATGAAGTCATCACCGGCTTCGGCCGCCTCACCACCCCGTTCGCCGCCGACTACTTCGAGGTCGAGCCGGACATGATGACCACGGCGAAGGGCCTGACCAACGGCGTGATCCCGATGGGCGCGGTATTTAGCAAGAAGCATATCCACGACGCCTTCATGGACGCGCCGCCCGGCATCGAACTGTTCCACGGCTACACCTACTCGGGTCACCCGGTCGCCTGCGCCGCCGCGCTGGCCACGCTCGATGTGTTCGAGGACCAGAACATCCTCGGCCACGCGCAGGAAGTGCAGCAGTACTGGGCCGATGCGGTGCATTCGCTCAAGGGCCTGCCGCACGTGATCGACCTGCGCTCGATCGGCCTGATCGCCGGCATCGAGCTGGCGCCAATTCCCGGCAAGCCGGGCGTGCGCGCCTTCAACGCCTTCAAGAAAGCCTTCGCCGACGGCATCCTGATTCGCACCACCGGCGACATCATCGCCCTGTCGCCGCCGCTGATCATCGACAAGCAGCACATCGACGAATTGTTCGGCAAGCTTGCCACCGTACTGAAAAACCTCGACTGACCGAAAGCACACAATGAGTAACCTCGACACCATCACCCACTTCATCGGCGGCCACAAGGTCGATACCACCAGCGGCCGCTACGCCGACGTGTTCAATCCGGCCGTCGGCGAGCCATGCGCGCGCGTCGCGCTGGGCACCGCCGATGAAGTGAACGCCGCCGTCGCCGCCGCGTCGGCCGCGTTCCCGGCCTGGTCCAACACGCCGCCGCTGGCGCGCGCCCGCGTGCTGTTCAAGTACCTGCAGCTGTGCCAGCAGCACACCGACGAATTCGCCGCCATGCTCACCCGCGAGCACGGCAAGACCTTCTCGGACGCGCAGGGCGAAGTCGCGCGCGGCATCGAGATCGTCGAATTCGCGGTCGGCATTCCGCAGCTGCTCAAGGGCGAATTCACCGACCAGATCGCGCGCGGCATCGACGCCTGGGCGATGCGCATGCCGCTCGGCGTGGTCGCCGGCATCACCCCCTTCAACTTCCCGGTGATGGTGCCGATGTGGATGTTCCCGGTCGCTATCGCCTGCGGCAACACCTTCATCCTCAAGCCGTCCGAGCGCGATCCGTCGCCGTCGCTGCTGCACGCGAAACTGCTCAAGGAAGCCGGCCTGCCGGACGGCGTGTTCAACGTCGTCCAGGGCGACAAGGTCACCGTCGACGCGCTGCTCGACCACCGCGACGTGCAGGCAATCAGCTTCGTTGGCTCGACCCCGATCGCCGAATACATCTACGCGCGCGGCAGCGCCTCGGGCAAGCGCGTCCAGGCGCTGGGCGGCGCCAAGAACCACATGGTCGTCATGCCCGACGCCGACATGGACATGACGGTCGATGCGCTGATGGGCGCGGCCT
Source organism: Massilia sp. R2A-15 (assembly GCF_030704305.1). Lineage (NCBI taxonomy): Bacteria > Pseudomonadati > Pseudomonadota > Betaproteobacteria > Burkholderiales > Oxalobacteraceae > Massilia > Massilia sp. R2A-15. The sequence goes on from NZ_CP131935.1 coordinate 433,228, forward strand.
ACGGTTCGGCGGGCGAGCGCTGCATGGCGATCTCGGTGGTCGTCGCGGTCGGCGACGCCGGCGACAAGCTGGCCGGCGCACTGGCAAAGCGCGCCGCCGCACTGAAAATCAGCGACGGCATGGAGTCCGGCGCCGAAATGGGGCCTGTGGTCACCAGCGCGGCCAAGCAGCGCATCGAAAAACTGATCGGCGAAGGCGTCGAGCAGGGCGCGACGCTGTTGGTCGACGGCCGCAACTTCAAGGTGCCCGGCCGCGAGAACGGCTTCTTTGTGGGCGGCACGCTGTTCGACCACGTCACGCCCGACATGACCATCTATAAAGAAGAAATCTTCGGACCGGTGCTGTGCATGATGCGCCTGCCGGACGTGGGCAGCGCGGTGGAGCTGATCAACGCCAACGAGTACGGCAACGGCGTGGCGATCTACACCCGCGACGGCGGCGTGGCGCGCGAATTCGTGCGCCAGATCCAGGTTGGCATGGTTGGCGTCAACGTGCCGCTGCCGGTGCCGATGGCCTTCAACAGCTTCGGCGGCTGGAAGCGCAGCATGTTCGGCGACCACCACGCCTACGGACCGGAAGGCGTGCGCTTCTACACGCGCCACAAGGCCGTGATGCAGCGCTGGCCGAACACCGCCAGCGCGGGCGCGGAATTTGCTTTTCCACAGATGAAGTAGCAGTGAACGGCGGTGCGGTGCACCGCCGTGCAGCACATTAAAATTAAAATAGCCAGGGACGCAACATGATCGAATCATTGAAACACCTGCCGCGCACCAGCGTGGCCGACGGCTCGTTGGCGGAGCAGTTCACCGACCTCGCGCCGCCGCTCACGGCTCGCCAGGCCGCCATCGAAGCGGCGCGCTGCCTGTACTGCTACGACGCGCCATGCACGCGCATCTGCCCGTCGCAGATCGACGTGGCCAGCTTCATCCGCAACATCCACGACCAGAACATCAACGGCGCCGCGGCCGGCATCCTGAAGCAGAACATCCTGGGCGGCAGCTGCGCGAGGGTTTGCCCGACCGAGATCCTGTGCGAGGACGCCTGCGTGCGCAATCACGATGAAGAAGGCCAGCCGGTCAAGATCGGCCTGCTGCAGCGCCACGCGCTCGATCATGCACACTTCGCCGAGCATCCGTTCCAGCGCGCCGCATCGACCGGCAAGGTTGTCGCCGTGGTCGGCGCCGGCCCTGCCGGCCTGTCGTGCGCGCACCGCCTGGCGATGCTGGGCAACGACGTCGTCATCTTCGAGGCGCGCGAAAAATCGGGCGGCCTCAATGAATACGGCATCGCCAAATACAAGCTGACCGGCGACTTCGCGCAGCAGGAAGTCGACTTCCTGCTCTCGATCGGCGGCATCGAGGTACGCCACGGCTACAAGCTGGGCGACAACCTGACGCTGGCCGAACTGCACGGCCAGTACGATGCGGTGTTCCTCGGCCTGGGCCTGAACGCCAGCCGCGACCTCGGCCTGACCGGCGAACATGCGCCCGGCCTGATGGCGGCGGTGGACTACATCGCCGCGCTGCGCCAGGCGGCAGACCTGTCCGCGCTGCCGGTGCCCAAGCGCGCCATCGTGATCGGCGCTGGCAATACCGCGATCGACATGGCCGTGCAGATCAAGCGCCTCGGCGCCGAAGACGTGACGCTGGTGTACCGCCGCGGCTTTGAGTCGATGACCGCGACCCACCACGAGCAGGACATCGCCAAGGCCAACTTCGTGCGCATGCGCACCTGGGCCGCGCCGCTGGAAGTGCTGCTCGACGAGTTGGGCAATGTGCGCGGCATGCGCTTCGAAGAGACGCGTCTCGACAACGGCCGCCTGGTCGGCACCGGCGCCTTCATCGAGATCGCCGCCGATGCCGTGTTCAAGGCGATCGGCCAGAGCATAGACCCGGCCGGCCTGTCCGACCCGATGGCGCAGCAGTTGGAGCGCAAGAGCGACAAGATTCACGTCGACGGCCAGTTCCGCACCGCGATCGCGGGCGTGTACGCCGGCGGCGATTGCGTCGCGCCGGGACAGGACCTGACGGTGCAGGCGGTACAGCACGGCAAACTCGCGGCGCACGCGATCCACAACGACATCCAGACCAAAGCGGGGGCAGCATGGCCGACCTGAGCATCGATTTCTGCGGCATCAAGTCGCCCAATCCATTCTGGCTGGCGTCCGCGCCGCCGACCGACAAAGCCTACAACGTCGTGCGCGCCTTCGAAGCAGGGTGGGGCGGTGTGGTGTGGAAGACGCTGGGCGAAGACCCGGCCGCGGTCAACGTGTCGTCGCGCTACTCGGCGCACTACGGCAAGAACCGCGAAGTCCTCGGCTTCAACAACATCGAGCTGATCACCGACCGCAGCCTGGAAATCAACCTGCGCGAGATCACCCAGGTCAAGAAGGACTGGCCGGACCGCGCGATGATCGTCTCGCTGATGCTGCCTTGCGAGGAGCAGCTGTGGGCCGACATCCTGCCGAAGGTCGAGGCGACCGGCGCCGACGGCATCGAGCTCAATTTCGGCTGCCCGCACGGCATGCCGGAGCGCGGCATGGGCGCGGCGGTGGGCCAGGTGCCGGAATACGTCGAGATGGTCACGCGCTGGTGCAAGAAGCACTCGAAGCTGCCCGTCATCGTCAAGCTCACGCCGAACATCACCGACGTGCGCGCTCCGGCGCGGGCCGCCAAGGCCGGCGGCGCCGATGCGGTCTCCCTGATCAACACCATCAACTCGATCACCCACCTGGACCTCGACCGCATGGTGGCGTTCCCGGTGGTCGGCAACGCCAGCACGCACGGCGGCTACTGCGGTTCGGCGGTCAAGCCGATCGCCCTGAACATGGTGGCCGAAATCGCGCGCGATCCGCAAACCGCGGGCCTGCCGATTTCCGGCATCGGCGGAATCGGCAACTGGCGCGACGCGGCCGAGTTCATCGCGCTGGGCGCCGGCTCGGTGCAGGTTTGCACCGCGGCGATGCTGCATGGTTTCCGCATCGTCGAAGAGATGAAGGACGGCCTGTCGCGCTGGATGGACGAGAAGGGCTACAAGACCATCGAGGACTTCACGCGCAAGGCGGTGCCCAACACCACCGACTGGAAATACCTGGACATGAACTACCAGGTGATTGCGCAGATCGACCAGGACAAGTGCATCAAGTGCGGCAAGTGCTATGTGGCCTGCGAAGACACCTCGCACCAGTCGATCGCGCAGCTGATCGATGAAGCCGGCGTGCGCACGTACGAAGTGATCAAGTCGGAGTGCGTGGGCTGCAACCTGTGCGAAATTACCTGTCCGGTCGAAGCATGTATTACCATGGTGCCGCAAGACACCGGTAAGCCTTACATGAACTGGACCCAGGACGAACGCAATCCGCGTCGGGTGGCGTGAAAAATGGGGTCGAGTCCGCCGGACCAGACCCCCCGTACTGGCGGCCGCGTTGCCGGGGTCTGGTCCTGCGGACCTGACCCCATTTACCTGCAACCAACACGATGGAGCACCACCCTGTGAGCATTGAAACGTCCGGCAGCACCCATCTCTGGAACGAAGACCTTGCCCCAACCTCCGCGGCGCAGCGCACCTGGCGCTGGTACCACTTCGCGGCGCTGTGGGTCGGCATGGTCATGTGCATTCCCGCCTACACCCTCTCCGCCAGCCTGATCGAAGCCGGCATGTCCGGCTATCAGGCGGTGCTGACGGTGTTCCTGGCCAACGCCATCGTGCTGCTGCCGATGCTGGCCATCGGCCACGCCGGCACCAAGTACGGCATTCCCTACGCGGTGCTCGCGCGCTCCTCGTTCGGCACCACCGGCGCGCGGATCCCGGCGCTGATGCGCGCGATCGTCGCCTGCGGCTGGTACGGCATCCAGACCTGGTTCGGCGGCAGCATGATCTACACGCTGCTCGGCGTGATGATGGGCCACGAAATCGGCGGCGCCAAGCTCGCGGGCCTCGGCATCAATGCGGCGCAGCTGGCGTGCTTCCTGGCCTTCTGGGCGATCCAGTTCTACTACATCGTGCACGGCATGGATTCGATCCGCAAGCTCGAAACCTACACCGCGCCGCTGAAAATCCTGATCTGCTTCGTGCTGCTCGGTTGGGTCTATAACCGCGCAGGCGGCTTCGGCCCGCTGCTCGAGGCGCCGTCGCAGTTCGTCGCGGGCGGCAAAAAGGCCGGCCAGTTCTGGTCCACCTTCTGGCCGTCGCTGACCGCGATGGTCGGCTTCTGGGCCACGCTGGCGCTGAACATCCCCGACTTCACCCGCTTCGCCAAATCGCAGCGCGACCAACTGGTGGGCCAGTCGGTCGGCCTGCCGGTGCCTATGGGCCTGCTGGCGGCGCTGGCCGTCATCGTCACCTCGGCCACCGTGGTCTTGTACGGCAAGGCGATCTGGGATCCGGTCGACCTGGCCAGCCGCATGACCGGCGGCGCGGTGCTGGTGGCGCTGATCGTGCTGCTGGTCGATACCGTCAGCGTCAACCTGGCGGCCAACCTGGTCGGACCTGCGTACGACTTCTCCGCGCTGGCGCCGAAGCACATTTCGTATCGCACCGGCGGCTACATGACCGCGGCGATTGCGCTGGTCATGATGCCGTGGAAGATCCTCGAGACGACCCAGGGCTATATCTTCACCTGGCTGATCGGCTATTCGGCGCTGCTTGGGCCGATCGCCGGCATCCTGATCATCGACTACTACCTGATCCGCAAGACCGAACTCGATGTGCGCCAGCTGTATCGCCATGACGGCATCTACTCGTACGGCAACGGCTGGAACATCGCCGCCGTCGTCGCTTTTGTGGCCGGCGTGCTGCCGAATATTCCCGGCTTCCTGAACGCCGCGTTTCCGGCCTCGTTCCCGTCGGTGGGCGAGGGCTTCAAGCTGGTCTACACGTATGCCTGGTTCGTCGGCATCGCCATTTCCGCGCTGGTGTACGGCGTCATGATGAAGGGGCGCGCGCGCCCCGCCATGGCCGTCGCACAGGGCTAGTTTTCAGTATTCGACTGGAGAATCACATGAGCATCTTCATCCGCGGTGGAACCGTGGTCAACGCCGACCGCGCATTCAGGGCCGACGTCATCTGCGACGGCGACAAGATCGTCGCCGTCGGCGAAAATCTTGAGGCGCCTGCCAACGCCACCGTGATCGACGCGCGCGGCCAGTACGTCATGCCGGGCGGGATCGACACGCACACGCACATGCAGCTGCCGTTCATGGGCACCGTCACCGCCGACGATTTCTACACCGGCACCGCGGCCGCCGTGGCCGGCGGCACCACCACCATCATGGACTTCGTGATCCCCGCGCCGCAGCAGTCGCTGCTCGAGGCCTATCACACCTGGCGCGGCTGGGCGGAGAAATCGGCGTGCGACTACACCTTCCACGTCGCTGTGACATGGTGGGACGAGTCGGTGCACGCCGACATGGGCACACTGGTGCGCGATCACGGCGTGAACAGCTTCAAGCACTTCATGGCGTACAAGAACGCCATCATGGCCGACGACGAGACGCTGGTGCACAGCTTCACGCGCGCGCTGGAACTGGGCGCCATCCCGACCGTGCATGCCGAGAACGGCGAGCTGGTATTCCAGCTGCAGCAGGACCTGCTGAAGAAAGGCATCACCGGGCCGGAGGCGCATCCGCTGTCGCGCCCTCCGGAAGTGGAAGCCGAGGCGGCCAACCGCGCCATCGCCATCGCCAATGTGCTCGGCACGCCGGTGTACATCGTGCACGTGTCGTGCGCCGAATCGCTGGACGCGATTTCGCGCGCCCGCGCCAAGGGCCAGCGCGTGTACGGCGAAGCGCTGGCCGGCCACCTGGTCATCGACGACAGCGTGTATCAGCACGAAGACAAGGAATATGCACGCGCCCACGTGATGAGCCCACCGTTTCGCAGCAAGCACCATCAGGCCGCGCTGTGGCAGGGCCTGCGCGGCGGGAACCTGCACACCACGGCGACAGACCACTGCACCTTCTGCGCCGAGCAGAAGGCGGCGGGCGCGGACGACTTCACGAAGATTCCGAACGGCTGCGGCGGCGTCGAGGACCGCATGTCGGTGGTGTGGGACGAGGGCGTCAACAACGGCCTGCTGACGCCATCGGAATTCGTGCGTGTGACCTCGACCAACGCGGCGCAGATCTTCAACATGTACCCGCGCAAGGGCGTGGTCGCGCCGGGGGCTGACGCCGACCTCGTCGTGTGGGATCCGGAAGGCACCCGCACGATTTCGGCCAAGACCCAGTTCGCCAAGGGCGGCTTCAACGTGTTCGAGGGCCGCACCGTGCGCGGCATCCCGACGCATACGCTGGCCGCCGGCAAAGTCGTCTTCGAGCGCGGCGAGTTGCGCGCTGTCGAAGGCGCCGGCCGCCACGTCGATCGTCCCGCATTCACCGCAACCAGCGCAGCCTGAACGAAGAGAGAAAACATGAACGAACTGCGAATCAATGGAAGCCGCCTGTGGTCGTCGCTGATGGAGCTGGCGCAAATCGGCGCCACGGCCAAGGGCGGCGTCAAGCGCCTGGCGTTGACTGACCTCGACCGCCAGGGCCGCGACCTGGTCGTCGGCTGGGCGCGCGAGGCGGGCCTGTCGATCACCGTCGACCAGATCGGCAATGTGTTCATGCGCCGCGAAGGGACCAACCCGTCGCTGCCGGCGGTCGTCACCGGCAGCCATATCGACACGCAGCCGACCGGCGGAAAATTCGACGGTAACTACGGCGTGCTGGCCGGCCTCGAAGTCGTGCGCACGCTGAACGACCTGAAGATCAAGACCGAGGCGCCGATCGAGGTCGCGTTCTGGACCAACGAGGAAGGTTCGCGCTTCGTGCCGGTGATGATGGGTTCCGGCGTATTCTGCGGCGCGTTCTCGCTGGAGACCGCGTACGCGGCGAAGGACACCGAAGGCCTGACGGTGAAGGACGAACTGGCTCGAATCGGCTACATGGGAGAGCAGGTGCCGGGCGACCATCCGATTGGCGCCTACTTCGAGACGCACATCGAACAGGGCCCGGTGCTGGAAGACGCCGACAAGGTGATCGGCGTAGTGCCGGCGGTGATGGGCCTGTCGTGGTACGACTGCGTGGTGACCGGCATGGAGGCGCACGCCGGGCCGACGCCGATGGGACTGCGCAAGGATGCGCTGCAGGTATCGACCCGCATCATGCAGGAAGTGGTGGAAATCGCGAACCGCTATCCGCCATACGGCCGCGGCACGGTGGGCATGGTGCAGGTGTTCCCGAACAGCCGCAACGTGATTCCGGGCGAGGTCAAGTTCAGCATCGACCTGCGCAACGTGAACGACGAACTGCTCAACACGATGCACGAGGAAATGCTGGCGTTTATCGAAAAGACGCGCAGCGAGAGCGGCCTGAAAATCGGCATCGAGCGGGTGTCGTACTATCCGCCGTGCCCGTTCCATCCCGATTGCGTCGGCGCGGTGCGCGCGGCGACGGAGAAGCTGGGCTACTCGACGATGGATGTGGTGTCGGGCGCGGGACACGATGCGATCTACGCCGCGCGCCTGGCGCCGGCCGGGATGATCTTCGTGCCGTGCAAGGACGGCATCAGCCACAACGAAATCGAGGATGCGAAGTCGGATCACCTCGAAGCCGGCTGCAACGTGCTGCTGCACGCGATGCTGGAACGGGCGAAGGTGGTGGCGGGGTAAAAGCAGGGCGACCCCTTGCGGCCAAAAAAATGCACCAAACTGGTGCATTTTTTGTTTCAATTCGCCTGCGCGGACACCTACAAAAGCACGCGCCGTCTGCTGACGAGACCCGGTGGGAATATTGCTAGGCTTGCTATTTGACCCAACCTCACGAGGGACATAATGCGAGCGATCACTTACCACGGCAGCCTTGATGTCAAAGTCGATACCGTTCCAGACCCGAAAATCCAGGAGCAGGACGACGTGATCCTGAAGGTCACCGCGACGGCCATTTGCGGCTCCGACCTGCACATGTACCGCGGGAAGATCCCGGCGATGAAGAGCGGCGACATCCTTGGTCACGAATTCATGGGCGAGGTCGTCGAAACCGGCTCCCAGGTCAGCAAGCTGCAAAACGGCGACCGCGTGGTGGTGCCTTTCGTGATCGCCTGCGGCAGCTGCTTTTTCTGCGACATGCAGCTGTTCTCCGCGTGCGAGACGACCAATCCCGATCGCGGCGCCATCATGAATAAGAAAAGCCTGCGTCCCGGCGCCGCGCTGTTCGGCTTCAGCCACCTGTACGGCGGCGTGCCGGGCGGGCAGGCCGAATACGTGCGCGTGCCGAAGGCGAATGTCGGCCCGATCAAGATCCCCACCAACCTGGCCGACGAACAGGTGCTGTTTTTGAGCGACATCCTGCCGACCGGTTACCAGGCGGTGCTCAATACCGGCGTTGGCAAAGGTGGCAGCCTGGCGATCTTCGGCGCCGGGCCAGTCGGGCAGATGGCCGCGGCCAGCGCGCGCATGCTGGGCATCGAGAGGATCTTCATGGTGGACCATCACAAGTTCCGCCTCGATTTCGCATGCGAGACCTACGGCGTGGTGCCGATCAATTTCGAGGACTGCGACGCGGCGGACTTCATCCTGCAGGCGACCGATGGACGCGGCGTCGATGGCGTGGTTGACGCGGTCGGCTTCGAGGCCAAGGGCAGCAAGATCGAGACGGTGCTCACCGACCTGAAGCTGGAGGGCAGCAGCGGCAAGGCACTGCGCCAGTGTATCGCTGCGGTGCGGCGCGGCGGGACCATCAGCGTACCGGGCGTGTACGCCGGCTTCATTCACGGCTTCCTGTTCGGCGATATCTTCGAGAAGGGCATCGGGATCAAGGCGGGCCAGACGCACGTGCAGAAGCACATGCCGGACCTGCTCAAGGCGATCGAGGAAGGCAAGCTGCATCCGAACGCGATCATTTCGCACCGGCTCAAGCTGGAGCAGGCGGCGGAAGGCTACAAGATGTTCGACAAGAAGGAAGACGATTGCCGAAAAGTGGTGCTGACGCCGTAAGCAAGATGGGGTCAGGTTCGCAGGACCAGACCCCGATTTCACATGGGCCGGTGGAACGACCGGAAGAAATCGAGCAGCACGCGCGCGGCGATGTCGGCATCGTCCGCCGTCATCGTCTCCAGCCGGTTATGGCTGATACCGCCGTTGCCGCAGCGGGTGAACAGCATCGCCACATCCGTCACCTTCGCCATCGCCATCGCATCGTGGCCCGCGCCCGACGGCAGGTCGAAGCGCGGCACCCCGGCACGCTCGACCGCCGCGCCCAGCTGATCCATCATCCACGGCGCGCACGGCGCCGCCGACGCGGAAACCACCTGCCTCACGCTGGCCTCGACCTGGCGCCGGGCGCAGATCGCTGCGATCGAATCCAGCACATCCTTCACCGCAGCCAGCCGCACGGCATCGTCGGCCGCGCGAATATCGAGCGACAGCTTGCAGTGGCCAGGTATGACGTTGACCGAGCCGTTCGGCACTTTCAGCTGGCCGACCGTGCCGACCAGCGACGCGCCCTGGCTGCAGCGCTGTTCGACCATCAGCACGATCTCCGCCGCGGCCGCGCCGGCGTCCTTGCGCATGTTCATCGGCGTGGTGCCGGCGTGGCTGGCCAGCCCGGTCAGTTCGACCAGGTAGCGCGAGCTGCCGGCGATCGCCGTGACTACGCCGAGCGCCAGGCCATGTTCCAGCAGCACCGGCCCCTGTTCGATATGCACCTCCACGAATCCCAGCAAGTCGGCCGGATTGCGCGCGATGGCGGTGATGGCATTGACGTCATGCCCGGCGCCGGCCAGCGCATCGCGCATGGTCACGCCATCCGCATCAACCGCGTCGAGCAGCGCCATGTCGAACTGGCCGGTGATGGCATTACTGCCCAGGAAAGTGCTCTTGAAGCGCACGCCTTCTTCTTCGGCGAATCCGATCACTTCGAGGTGAAACGGCAGGCGCTCGCCGCGCGCGTGCAGGTGACGCACGATCGCCAGCGGCAGCAAGATGCCCAAGCGGCCGTCGTACTTGCCACCGTCGCGCACGGTGTCGTAGTGCGAACCGGTGAGCAGCGTCTTCGCGTCCGGCCGGTCCGACAGGTAGCGCCCGACCACGTTGCCGACCGCGTCGATGTGCGCTTCCATGCCGGCTTCGCGCATCCACTCCATCAGCTGGGCTGCGGTGCGCTGGTGCGCCGGCGTCATGTACGAGCAGGTCAGGCCATCGTCCGCGTCGCTCCACGCACCGATGACTTCGGCCCACTGCATGATCGCCGGGCCGAATTCGAGCTGCACGTCGAGCAGTACGTTGAGGCGGATCTCGGCGATGCGATGAATCTGGCGCAGGCATTCGGCCATCTCGTCGGCGCGCTGGTTTTTCAGCCGGCGCGTGAAGGTGGCGATGATCGCGTCGCGCGTCAATCCTTCACCGGTCGGGCCTTTCACCGCGAGGATGAAGGGGAAGCTGAACTTGGCGTTGTAGTCTGCATTGAGCTTGTGCAGGGTCGCGTATTCCTCCGCGCTGCACTGGTTCAGGCCGGATTTGGCCTGCTCGCTGGTGGACTCCTGCGTCAGCTCGCCGGCAATCGCGGCCTTGCCCGCCAGTTCAGGATGCGCACGGATCAGGCCGAGCTGCTCGTCCACGGTGGCGCTGGCGACTGCTGCCTGCAGCGCCAGCTTGAGCGCGGCGATGGTGGCGAAGGGGCGCTGCGCCGCTGCGCGCTGCGGAATCCATGGCGAGTGTTCGTAAATGCCGTGCAGGGTGGCGACGAAGGCGGCTTCGTCGCAGGTATTGAGTTCGGAAAGTGTCGTCATGATGATGTGATGATATCGCTTCGCCAGTCCCTGATTCATACGCGGCGCCATATATGAGCAATCATTTGGCGGAAAATGGGGTCAGGTCCGCAGGACCAGACCTCGCTGGATCATTTCTGCAGCGCCTTGGCCGCGGCGCTGACCTGGTCGCGCAGCCATTTGTGTTCGGGCGACTGGTGCACGCGCTCGTGCCACAGCTGGTAGAACCGCATCGGCGGAAACTTGATCGGCACCGCGTAGGTCTTGAGCGGCAGCGTTTTTTCGTAGTGGCGCAGGAACTGGCGGCCGGTGGTCAGCACCAGGTCGGTCTGGGTCAGCATGTACGGGATCAGGCCGAAGTAGGGCGACTCCACCGCTACGTTGCGCTGCATGCCCTGGCGGTCGAGGAAGGCGTCGATCACGCCCAGGTAGCCGGGCACCATCTGCGCCGGCGCCACGTGCGGCAGGGCGAGGTATTCCTCGGCCGTCATCGCATCCGATGCGGTGCGCTTGGCGTAGGGGCAGTCGGCGCGCATGGTACACACGATCGGGTCTTCGAACAGCTTGGAGATGTGCAGGTGCGGCGGCGGCTCGTCCCAGTTGGCGATAACCAGGTCCATGTCACCGTCCGACAGCATGCGCAGGTAGTCTACGCCGGGACCGAGGCTGTGAATGACAACGCGGCTGTTGGGCGAGCCGCGCCGCAGCGAGGCCACCACGTTCGGCAGGAACTGGCTGTCGAGGTAGTCGGGCGCGGCGATGTGGAAGGTGCGCGCTTCGTCCTGCGGCACGAATGGCGACTTCTTGACGAACAGGCTCTCGGTCTCGTCGAGGATGCGCTTGGCCGGCTTGAGCAGGCTCTCGCCGTGCTGGGTCGGCACCATGCCGCGCGCGCCGCGCACCAGCAGCGGATCGCCCGTCAGCTCGCGCAGCTTGCGCAGCGACGCCGAAATCGAGGGCTGCGGCTGATTGAGCTTGAGCGCCACGCGCGAGACGTTTTTCTCGACGAGCAGCAGGTACAGGATGCGGATCAGGTGCAGGTCGAGGTGCTGGGGAAGGCTGGCCATGTTGAGTATATGAAAACGAATATGTCCAATATACGCGATTTTTCATGACGTGGGGAGCGAATCAGGCTATCTTCCTCACACTCCCGCCACTGTTTTCGTCGCACCCGCAACCAGGAACCCCATGGAAGTTTTCGGCTATCTGACCCCCTATATCCTCGACTGGCTCAATCTCGTCTTGCGCTGGCTGCACGTCATCACCGGCATCGCCTGGATCGGCGCCTCGTTCTACTTCGTCTGGCTCGATAACACGATCCGTCCGCCGGCGCCCGGCTCCGACCTGGCGAAGAAGGGCGTGTCGGGCGAACTGTGGGCGGTGCACGGCGGCGGCTTCTACAACCCGCAGAAGTACCTGGTGGCCCCGGCGGAACTGCCGAAGGAGCTGCACTGGTTCAAATGGGAGGCGTATTCCACCTGGCTGTCCGGCTTCGCGCTGCTCACCATCGTCTATTACTTCAACGCGCAGGCGATGATGGTCGATAAGTCGGTGGCCGACCTGTCCTCGCTGCAGGCGGTGGGCATCGGCCTCGGCAGCCTGCTGGTCGGCTGGACCGTGTACGACCTGCTGTGCCGCTCGAAGCTGGGCCAGCACGACGGCGCGTTCGGCGTGGTGATGTTCGCCTTCCTGGTTGCCAGCGCGTGGGTGCTGAACAAGTACCTGAGCGGGCGCGCGGCCTACATCCACGTCGGCGCGATGATCGGCACCATCATGGTGGCGAACGTGCTGATGCTGATCATCCCGGGGCAGCGCAAGATGGTTGACGCCATGGCGGCCGGCGGCAAGCCCGATCCGATCCACGGCCTGCGCGCCAAGCAGCGCAGCGTCCACAATAACTACTTCACGCTGCCGGTGCTGTTCATCATGATCAGCAACCACTACGCGATGACCTACCGCCACGAGCACGCATGGGCGGTGCTGGCGACGATCATGGCGGCGGGCGTGTTGATCCGCCACTTCTTCAACCTGCGCCACAAGGGCCGCACCGAGTACATCTATCCGGCTGCCGGCGTGGCGCTGCTGCTGGCGCTGGCCGTGGCCATCGCACCGAAGGCGCCGGCCGCCGCGCCGCAGGTGCAGTTCAGCCAGGTGCAGGCGATCGTCGCGCAGCGCTGCGCCTCGTGCCACTCGGATCATCCGACCCAGCCCGGCTTCGCCGCGGCGCCAGCAGGGATTGCGCTGAACACGGCGGAAGGAATCCACCACAATGCAGCGAGAATCTACCAGCAGGCGGTGCAGCTGAAGGCGATGCCGCTTGCGAACCTGACCAACATGACCGACGCCGAACGCGCGCAAATCGGCGCCTGGTTCGAAGCCGGCGCCAAATAAGGACTGACATGCAAGCACAAGAAAAACTCACCAGCTGGATCGACGCCCATTTCGACGAGGAAGTCGCGTTCCTGCAGAAGGTCATCCAGATTCCGACCGACACGCCGCCGGGGAACAACGCGCCGCATGCCGACGCGGTTGCCGACATGGTGGCCGGCTTCGGCTGGAGCGCCGAGAAGCACGCGGTGCCGGCGCAGGCCGTGCACGACTACGGCATGGAGAGCATCAGCAACCTGATCGTGCGCCGGCCGTACGCCGCGGGCGGCCCGACCATTGCGCTCAACGCGCATGGCGACGTGGTGCCGCCGGGCGAGGGCTGGACCAAGCCGCCGTATGGTGGCGTGGTCGAAGACGGCTTCATTTACGGCCGCGCGGCCGCGGTGTCGAAGTGCGATTTTGCGACCTTCATCTTCGCCGTGCGCGCGCTGGAAGCGGCCGGCGTGCCGCTGAAGGGCGGGGTGGAGCTGCACTTCACTTACGACGAAGAATTCGGCGGCCTGCTCGGCCCGGGCTGGCTGCTGGAACAGAAGCTGACCAAGCCGGACCTGGTCATCGCGGCCGGCTTCAGCTACAACATCGTCACCGCGCACAACGCCTGCCTGCAGCTGGAGGTGACGGTGCACGGCAAGTCGGGCCATGGCGCGATGCCGGAGACGGGGCATGACGCCTTGCAGGCCGCCACGCGCATCCTGAACGCGATCTACAACGAGCTGCCGGAACTGAAGAAGATCAAGTCGAAGGTGGCGGGCATCGATTCGCCGACCATGCTGGTGGGCCGCATCGACGGCGGAACCAACACCAACGTGGTGCCGGGAAAAGTGGTGCTGAAGCTGGACCGCCGCATGATTCCGGACGAGGACCCGGTCGAAGTCGAGGCGCATGTGCGCGCGCTGATCGAGAACGCGGTGGCCGGCCAGCCTGGCATTCGCGTCGAGATCAAGCGCCTGCTGCTGTCGCACGCGCTGCGCCCGCTGCCGGGATCGGACAAGCTGGTGGCGAGTTTGCAGAAGAATGGCCGCGAGGTGATCGGCGAGGAGATTACCGCGCAGGGCACGCCGCTGTATGCGGACGCGCGCCTGTATGGCGAGCACGGGATTCCGGCGGTGCTGTATGGCGCCGGCCCGCGCACGGTGCCGGAGTCGAATGCGAAGAAGGCCGACGAGCGGCTGGCGCTGGAGGACTTGCGCAAGGCGACCAAGGTGGTGGCGTTGACGCTGCTGGATTTTTTGGCGGCGTAACCCAAGGCTTGTCGTACCTGCGCAGGCAGGTACCCATACTGAATCGGCTTTACCTCATTAGCACGCTCAGCATGGGTACCTGCCTTCGCAGGTACGACGTCTTGAAGGTAGTTACTGCTTCAGCGTTTTCTCGAACAGCTGGTAAATGCGGCGGTATTCGTCATACCAGCTCTCCGGCTGCACGAAGCCGTGCCGCTCGAGCGGATAGCTGGCCAGCTCCCAGTGATCCTTCTTCAGTTCGATCAGGCGCTGCGCGATGCGCACCGAGTCCTGGTAGAACACGTTGTCGTCGACCATGCCGTGCGCGATCAGCAGGCTGCCGCGCAGTTGGTCGGCGTATTCGATCGGCGAGGACTTGCGATATGCTTCCGGATCGAGGTCCGGCGTGTTGAGAATGTTGGCCGTGTAGTCGTGGTTATAGGTCGTCCAGTCCGACACCGGCCGCAGCGCGGCGCCCGACTTGAAAACGTCCGGCGCGCGCATCAGTGCCATGAAGGTCATGAAGCCGCCGTAGCTGCCGCCGTAGATGCCGACGTTCTTCAGGTCGCCCTGCAGGTTGGCGGCCATCCAGTTCACGCCGTCGACGTAGTCTTCCAGCTCCGGATAGCCCATCTGGCGATAGATCGCGGTGCGCCAGTCGCGCCCGTAGCCGCTGGACGCGCGGTAGTCCATGTCCATCACGATGTAGCCGCGTTCGACCAGGAGGTTGTGGAACATCTGCTCGCGGAAGTAGTTCGGATAGCGCTTGCTGACGTTCTGCAGGTAGCCGGCGCCGTGCACGAACATCACGATCGGATACTTCTTGCCCGGCTCGAGCTGCGCCGGCCGGTACACCTTGGCCCATACCGGCGCCGCGCCGTGCGTCGACGGCACCGCGACGAATTGCGGCGCGATCCATTCGCGCGCTTTGAAGTCGGCGCTGCGGGTGTCGGTCAGCGCCACCGCCGCGCCGCCATGCAGCGGCACGCTGGCCAGCTGCGCCGGCATGTAGCTCGACGAATAGTGGACCAGCAGCTTGCGCTGGTCGGGCGACAATGCGAATCGCTCGACGCCGCCGCCCAGCGCGGTGACTTCATGAATTTCGCCATCCTTCGCCGACACCGCGCACACCTCGTAGTCGCCCGGTGTCTTGCGGTTGCACAGCAGGTAGGCGGTGGTGCCGTCGGACGACCAGTTGATCGCCGTCGCTTCCCATTTGCCCTGGGTGAGCGCGCGCACCTTGCCGTCGGCGGCCCGCGTGTACAGGTGGGCGTAGCCGCTTTCTTCGGACTGGTACCACAGCGTGCTGTTATCGGGCAGCCAGCCGAAGTCGTTGTTGCCGTTGTTGATCCACGCGACGTCGCTGGTGCGGTGCGCCGGCTTGAGCGTCGCCCCGGCCAGGTCCACGGTCGCGATCCAGCGGTCCTTGTTGTCGATCGAGCGCACGATCACCGCGGCCTGCGCGCCGTTGGCGCTCCAGGCCATGGCCGCGCCATCGTCGTCGATGCGCACGCCGCGGTTGCCCTTGAGCGGATCGAGCTTGCGCGCCGCGCGCATCGCCGCCAGCGGATCGGTGGCGATGCCGGGCAGCGGGTCGAACGCCAGGTCGCGCACCTGGCGCGTGGCCAGGTCGATCAGCTTGAGCGTGTGCGGCGCCGGCATGTTGCGGCCCACGCGGGTGCGCTGGTCGTCGAATTCCTCGTAGCCCGATTCGGTCACGTAGCGCGGCATCTTGCCGATGCGGCCTTTCTCGGTCGCTTTCGGCGCCGTTACCACCAGTAGCCAGCGACCGTCCGGCGACAGGGCGCTGCCGTCGATGACGACCTTGTCGCCCAGGTAGATCGGGGCCGGCGCGCGGGTCGGGTCGGCGCGGCGTTCCTGCTCGGCGCGTTCGCGCCCGGCGTCGCGCTCGTCCTTCTGGCGCTTGAGCGTGGCGATCAGGCGCAGCTGCATGTCGCGCATCGCGTCGTCGTCCGGCGCGGCGGCGGGATCCTTCGACGCGCGCACCAGCGCCACCGGCGAGACGATTCGGTCCGCGCGGCTCCAGCTGAGCCACTCGTGGCCGACGCGGAACTGCACGCTGCGGCCGTCGGCGGAATACTGCGGCGCCGCCAGGCCGTTGCTGCCGCGGGTGATCTGGGTCAGCACGCCGGTTTTCAGGTCGCGCTCGAACAGGTCGCCGTTGCGCAGCAGGACACTGCGGGTGTGTTCGCGGTTATAGACGACGGCGGCGCTGTCGAGGTTCGCCAGTTCGGCGTCGCCGACCAGGCGCGCCTTGCCGGCGGCCGCTTCGAAGGTGTCGCGCAGCGGCGAGCCGGCGCGCTTCTGTTTATAGAACACGTGCTTGCCGTCCCAGCTCCACCAGGCGGCTTCGACCGGCGTGCCGATCCAGTCGGGGTTGGCCATGGCCTGGTCGAGGGTTACGGGAGTGGCGGCGGAAACGGGCAGCGCGATGCTGGCGGCGGCCAGCAGCGAGAGTACGGAAAATCGCATCGTCAGGGCGGGTAGTGGAGGGATCGGAGCCGGTGGGCCAGAAATTGCAACGAGGCATTCTAGCGCAGGTACCCGCAGATGGGGCAGGTTCGGCGGAACCCGCCCCATTTTCACGCACCGCGACGGGACGGCGACTGACAACGCGGCGCCGCAGGGAAGGGCGCCAGGGGGGATCAGGCGGCCTTGTTCTTGGCCGAACGCGAGCGCGGACGGAACATGATCAGGCGGGTAATGACGGCAACTGCGGCCAGTGCGACCGGGACGTATTCGAGGATTTCCATGATCAGTCCCTCGCGGCGATGGCGCGCAGTTCGGCCGACAGGTTTGGCGAGAGGCTGTCGTACTGGCGGGCCAGCGAAAACAGCTGTCGGCGGCCCTTGGCCTTGGCGCGGGCGTCCGAAGCTTCGGTTACGCGTACTTCCTGCGCCACGAACTGGCGGTCCTGGGCGGCGAACAGGGCTTCGGCGAACGCGCGCGCGGCGTAGGTCACGTCGAGAAAGTATTGGCGCAGCGGGCTCACTGGCGCATCAGAAAAAGTGGCGGTGGTCATGTTGATTCCTTAGGCTTTATTGCGATGTTGCGGTGCAGTATAAATGCCGTGGAGCCATAAATGAACTTTAGATTTCTGATGGCCTCCATAACCGGTGTGAATGTTGTCAGGAAGAATAGCCACGAGAGCATGGCGTTTTGCAAATGGAGATGCAAATGAGAGTGATTCCCATTTACAGATTATCGGATCTTCGTTATGATGCTTTCCAGACTCGGCAGATTTGCCACGCGCCGCTCCGGCTGCGCGCCACCACCATATTGAGGAACCCGTTTTGAACCACTCGCCAGCATCCATCCGCCACACCGACGACGCTTTGCGCGCCATGCAGAAAACCACCTTGGCCATGAGCATTTCCGGCGCGGTGCTGATGATGCCGTTCGCCGCGGGCGCGCAGGCCGTGGCCACCCCGGCCGGCGCACAAGTGAAGGACATGGGCGAAGTGATCGTGTACGGCAAGAAGATCGAGTCGAACCCGAACGCAGAAAACGGCGTGGCGTACAAGGCGAGAACCTCGGGCGATTCGCGCCACACGCGTCCGCTGGCCGAAACCCCGCAAACGATCGCGGTCGTCACCAAGGCGGCGATCGACGATTCCGGCATGACCGACCTGAAGCAGGTGCTGGGCGCCCAGCCGGGCATCACCCTGGGCACCGGCGAGAACGGAAATGCCTTCGGCGACCGCTACATCATCCGCGGCCAGGAAGCGCGCAGCGACGTGTTCGTGGACGGCCTGCGCGACCCGGGCATGAGCACCCGCGAGAGCTTCGCGATCGAACAGCTGGAAATATCCAAGGGTCCGAACTCGAGCTTCGCCGGCCGCGGCACGGCCGGCGGCGCGATCAACGCGATCACCAAGCAGGCCACGCTGGACAAGGATTTCACGCGCGTGTCGGCGGCGGTGGGCAGCGACAGCCACAAGCGCGTCAGCACCGACATCAACAAGGGCTTCGGCGACCACTTCGCGCTGCGCGCCAATGCGCTGTACGGCGACGAAGGCGTGCCGGACCGCGCGCCGTCGGACCGCGGCCGCGAGGGCGTGGCCGTGTCGGGCCTGTGGGAACGCGACCGCGACCTGTCGGTCACGCTCGACTACTACGGCCTGCGCACCAAGGACCACATGCCCGACCTCGGTGCCTACCTGGTCGGCGCCGTGCCGAACCGCGTGCCGGCCACCAACGTGCCGGTGTACGCCCAGACCAACGACTTCCTGAAATCGAATGTCGATACCGTCACCGCGCGTATCAACTGGAAGCTGGCGCCGAGCCTGCGCCTGACCAGCCTGACCCGCTACGGCAAATCGGAAAACAGCTACAACACCACCGGCGCCAACAGCGCGACCCGTTTCAACGGCGCGACCGGCGATCAGTACACCACCGTGGCGCTGGACAACGGCCATAGCGGCTGGCAGGACATCGACTACTTCGCTCACCAGAGCAACCTGCGCTGGGACGTGCTGGCGGGCGGCCTGAAGCACGAGTTCATCGTCGGCGCCGAATATACCGACCACAAGGTCGTCTCCGGCAACTACGCGTTCACCAACACCACGCCATTCAACTGCAAGACCACCGCGGGCGTCGGCGCCAACAACGGCTTCTGCTGGACCGACAGCAAGGGCAATCCGGCTACCAGCGACCTGACCACCTTCGCCGGCCGCAGCGCGACCCGGCTGGGCCAGAACCAGGACTGGCGCGTCAAGACCATCGCGCTGACCGCGATGGACACGGTGGACCTGACGGACAAGTTCACCGCGTTCGGCGGCCTGCGCGTCGACCACTTCGACCTGGACCTGGTCCGCTCCAACAACCTGACCAATGTCACCACCGGCGACTACGGCTACAAGGACACGCTGGTCAACGGCCACCTGGGCCTGAGCTACAAGGTGACGCCGAAGGGCATCGTCTACGGCAGCGTGGCGAGCGCCCAGGACATCAACGGCGGCGAGGCCGACGCGGGCACCGCCAGCGGCTACGGCGGCGCGGTGCTGTACCAGAACCAGATCGCCGGCGCCAAGCCGGAGACCTCGATCAACCTCGAGCTGGGCACCAAGTGGAACCTGTTCGGCGACAAGCTGCTGGCCACCGGGGCGCTGTTCCAGACCACCAAGAAGGACGTGATGGAAGGCGCCAACTACGACACCGTCGGCACCTTCAACACCGGCAAGAACCGCGTGCGCGGCGCAGAGTTCAGCCTGACCGGCGACATCACCGAGAAGCTGACGGCGCAGATCGGCGCGTCGTTCATGAAGTCGAAGGTGCTTGGCTCGGCCGTCGCCGCCAACATCGGCAACCCGCTCAGCAACTTCGCCGAGCGCACCGCTTCGGCGCAGCTGAAGTACCAGCTGACCAACGCCTTCTCGTTCGGCGCCACGGTGCGCCACGAGAGCGACCGTTGCGGCGGCCAGCCCGACACCGGCGCGCAGTTCGCCAACGGTGTGTGCATGCAGCCAGTGCCGTCGTTCACCGTGGCCGACGTGTTCGCCGCCTACCGCTTCAACAAGAAGCTCGACCTGCGCGTGAACGTGCTCAACGCCGGCAACAAGGACTACTACACCGCGGTGTACCGTTCCGGCGCCTTCCTGTACAAGGGCGATGCGCGCGCGGTGCGCCTGACCCTTAACTACGAAATCTGATCGGAGAGGGCGGGGGCCGGTACAATGCCGGCTACCCCGCTACCGTGAACTGATATGACAACGTCCGCTCCCGCGCACGCGCCACTCGGCTCGATTCCCCCGGACCTTCGCTGTGCCGCGGATTACGAATTGCTGGCGCCGCGCTTCATGGCGCTGCCCAGCCACGAATACGTCGCCGGCGGTTGCGGGCGCGACGTGACGGTGGCCGCCAACCTCGCGGCGTTTGCGCAGTGGACGGTGTATCCGCGCCTGTTGCGCGACGTGTCGGCGGGCCACACGCGCCTGTCCATCGCCGGCGTTCCCTTCGACCATCCGGTGCTGCTGGCGCCAGTCGCCTTCCAGAAGCTGGCCCATCCCCACGGCGAAATCGAGACGGCGCGCGCGGCCAACGCCATGCAGGCGTGCATGGTCGGCAGCACGCTGTCGTCATGCACGCTCGAGCAGGTCGCCGCGGCCGCCGGACCGCAGCGCTGGTTCCAGCTGTATTTTCAGCCGCGCCGCGAGGACACGCGGGCCTTGCTCGAGCGCGCCGCGGCAGCCGGTTACCAGGCCATCGTCGTGACGCTCGACGCCGCCATCCAGACCGCCGGCGCGCGCGCGCTGAAGGCAGGCTTCCGCATGCCGCCCGATTGCGCGCCGGTCAACCTGCTCGGCCAGCAAGGCCCGGCCGCGATCGAACTCGACCCGGAAGACAGCCGCATCTTCCAGGGCGCCATGCGCAATGCGCCGACCTGGGCTGATCTTTCGTGGCTGATGGCGCAGACCGCGCTGCCGGTGTGGGTGAAAGGCGTGCTGCATCCGGACGACGCGGTAGCGCTGCGCGACGCGGGCGTGGCCGGCATCGTAGTGTCGAATCACGGCGGGCGCAGTCTCGACGGCGCGCCGGCGAGCCTCGACGCGCTGCCGGCCATCCGGGCCGCATTGGGCGCCGGCTATCCGGTGCTGTTCGACAGCGGCATCCGCTCCGGCACGGACATTTTCAAGGCGCTGGCGCTGGGCGCCGATGCGGTGATGATCGGCCGGCTGCAGATTTATGCGCTGGCCGTGGCGGGCGCGCTCGGCGTGGCTCACATGATACGCCTGCTGCGCGAAGAACTCGAAGTGTGCATGGCGCTGGCCGGCTGCGCGACGCTCGACCAGATTGGCCCGGAAAATTTAATGAGGCGACCATGCTGACCACCATCGAACAAGTGCTGGACAAGGACGAAGTGCGCCAGTTCCGCGGCTACCTGGACCGGGCCGAGTGGCAGGACGGCGCCGGCACCGGCGGCACGCTGGCGCGCCAGGTCAAGCGCAACCGGCAGCTCGACGACGCATCGGAAGTCGCGGTCAGCTTGGGCAACCACATCCTGCGCGCGCTGGGCCGCAATCCTCTGTTCATCTCCGCCGCGCTGCCGCGCAAGATCTACCCGCCGAAATTCAACCGCTACGAAGGCGGCGAGACCTACGGCACCCATGTCGACAGCGCCGTGATGCAGATGCCCGGCAGTCATCTCAGCCTGCGCACGGACCTGTCGGCGACGCTGTTCCTGTCGGAGCCGGAGGAATACGACGGCGGCGAACTGCAGATCGAAACCGAGTTTGGCGTCCAGGCGATCAGGCTGCGGGCCGGCGACATGGTTCTGTATCCGTCGTCCAGCCTGCACCGGGTCACGCCGGTCACGCGCGGCGCCCGGGTGGCGTCGTTCTTCTGGATCGAAAGCCTGGTCGGCGACGATGGCGAGCGCGCGCTGCTGTTCGATCTGGACCAGGCGGTCCAGCAACTGACGCCGGTGCTGCCGGCTGACGACGCGCGCCTGCTCAAGATGACCAACGTTTACCATAACCTGCTGCGCCGCTGGGCAGTTACTTGACCAATCAAGGATTATTGATGAAACCGACCATTGCAAAATTGATTCTTCCGCTGCTGCTGACGCTTGCCGGCGGCGCCGCTTCCGCCCATGGCGACGTGAAATGCACCGACCGTCCGAAAGAGGAATGGAAACCGCATACGGAGCTGGAGCAGAAACTGATCAAGGAAGGCTGGCAGATCCGCCGCATGGAGATGACCAAGTCGTGCTACGAGGTGTACGCCAAAGACCCGCAGGGCAAGCGCATCGAAGCGTTCTTCAATCCCGTCACCCTGGAACGCGTTGAAGAAAAATAAGCTGCGCGTGTGGGACGCGCCGGTGCGCGTGCTGCACTGGATGCTGGTGCTGTCGATTGCCGGCGCCTGGTTCACCAGCGGCGAGATCGGCGCTCTTCACGAATATGTCGGGTACGCCGCGGCTGCGATTGTCGCCGCGCGGCTGGCGTGGGGATTCGTCGGAAACGCGTATGCGCGCTTCAGCCAGTTCGTGCGGCCTGCCGCTCCGACGATCGGCTATCTGCGGGGCGTGCTGAGAGGCGCCGCGCCGCGCTACCTTGGCCACAATCCGCTGGGCGGCTGGATGGTTGTCGCGCTGCTTGCCTGCGTCGGACTGGTCGCACTTAGCGGCTCGGCCGCGACTACCGATCTGTTATGGGGCTATGCGTGGCCGGTGCGAGTGCACAAGGCGCTTGCGTGGACGCTGGTCGGGTTGATCGCGCTGCACGTGGGTGGCGTGGTGTTCACCAGTTGGCAGCATCGCGAAAACCTGGTCGCCGCGATGATCACCGGCGACAAGGATGAACAGACTTGACGTTCGGGGTCTGGTCCTGCGGACTGTATGGCCGGGGGACATGGGTAACACTTTGTCGGGGGACATGGGTTACACACGAAGTCCGATTTTAGGCGGTTTTTCGAAGGTCGAGCGTGCGAATTTTCTGGCTGCAGTAGAAGACGTCCATGACTCCATCAATAGCGGACTGACGCACCGCCACGGGCTGTCCTTTCAATCCCTCGCCGATAAAGTGTTCGTCGCTGTTGTATTTGATCCGGCCGGTGCGCCGCACCATGCGCACCTCGTCTTCGGGTTCGTACTCAATCGTGGGCAATGACTCCGGATAGGCGCGGCCGCTGACCGAATACCGGGAAACGGGGGGACATTGCCCTAAGGCTTGGTGGGGCCGAATAAGGTTGTACTCGTCGCGCCAGCGATCAAAACTGGCTTGGCAAAGCTCAATCGAGTTGAACCCGTAGCGCTCCAACAATTCGCGCTTTAAGGTGCGGTGAAACCGCTCGTCCTTGCCTTGCGTTTGCGGATGGTATGGCGTGCTGTGGCCGACGCGAACACCGAGTCGTATCATCCACGCCTCCAGGGCCGACACAGTCCCGCGTCCGGCAGTTCCCCACGGCGGACCGTTATCGCA
Organism: Massilia sp. R2A-15; assembly: GCF_030704305.1. Lineage (NCBI taxonomy): Bacteria > Pseudomonadati > Pseudomonadota > Betaproteobacteria > Burkholderiales > Oxalobacteraceae > Massilia > Massilia sp. R2A-15. Next base: position 456,524 of record NZ_CP131935.1, read on the forward strand.
GGTGATCCGCTGAGGTAAGCCATACTTCCTGAATGCCTGGATCAAGGCAGTCTGTACCTGCTCGCCAGACTCTGCGGAACAGGCGATCAGGCAGATATTAAAGCGCGAATGGTCGTCGAGAACGGTCAACGGGTGACAGCGTCTGGCAGCAGCGTCAGTGAGCGGGAAATGACCTTTGAAGTCCATTTGCCAAAGCAGGTTCGGCGCTTCGTGTTCAAACCTGCTCAACGCAAGCTTGCCAGGGTTGGTCAAAGGGACCAACTCGCAGCCATTGCGCCGAAGGATGGAATCAATCGTGGAGTGGTGAAGGTCGGGAAACCCGTCTGGCAGAAGCGCCTTCAGTTTACGCGCCCCCCAGCAAGGATACGCACGATGCAGGTCGACGATCGTCGCTTCAACATCTCTGCTGCTTCGCCCTGGCGAGTTGGAAGGACGGCGTGAACGGTTTGCCAAACCATCGACGCCGCCTAATTCATGGCGCTGCAGCCATTTGTAGCCAGTCTTCCTGCTTATGCCGAACGCCGTACAAAGCGCTGAGATATTGGCGTCGTGAGCTTGGGCCAACCGCACAAATTCAAGCCGTGAGGACATCTGAGAACACTCCATCCAAGGCATCGTACGCTCCACATTTATTGGAAAGTACGATGATGATAAAAGTGTTACCTATGTCCCCCGACAAAGTGTTACCCATGTCTCCCTACAAAACACGGACCTGACCCCATCTTGGTGAACGCCACCGGACGGGCAGGATTCACGGCTTGCAAGGGACGGCAAAGTCCACGTGATAATGCTCGTCATGGCGCACCCACGGTTTCCCCTTCATGAAGCTTAGATGCTGCTGCAAATATTGACCCCTCGGAGTGACGAATAGCCGTGGCAGGTAGGCCGTATCGAAGATCACCATCGCAATTCCCGCGTGATGGGCCTTCGCTGCCACATCCAGCTGGTACAAGTGTTCCGCGATAGCGGGGAAATCGATGCGATAAGCCCCGTACCTTCCATCCGCATCGAACTCGATGGCGTATCCCATCTTGGTGGTCAGCCCGGTTGGAAGAGCGACCGATTTCCCAGTTTGGTCGCGCACCGGGACGAAAAAGTCGACCGACAGGCCGTTCTGATGCGTTTGGTGCGGCCGAAACCGCCCGCCCGCCGGCCATCCAGTTTCACCATACACATATCGAACCTGTGGCGATCCGGCCTCAAGCGCCCGGTACGCGGCGAGCATGATCTCGGCTGTGGTGGAGTGGACGTGCGTGCGGCCGGCGGCGCTACCCCAGGCGCTGTAGGCGGTGAAATTCGGCCCGCTGGCCGGAAGCTTGACGCTGTTCTCGATTCGCCCGTTGGCGACGCGGCCGTAGCATTGACTGGTGACCGCGACGCAGCGAGCATGCGCCAGCAAGACCGGCAGTAGCAATAATGGAGCGAGGGCGCGTGAATTATTCAACGGTTTCAACCAATCTGAAATGCAAAGTCACGAGCTCAAAATCGTCATGCAATTGAAGATGCGACAGTGCGCGGATGTGAACGGCGCGAAATTCCTCCGCGCTCGAGAACGCCTCACCGCGCCACACCTCTTCCGGAATATCTCCAAACCTGATGTTGTAGACCTTGGTCGCTTCAATAATGCAGCGTAGCTTTTGTTGCAGGTCGTACACCTCGATGATGTCGCCGGGCGCATAGCTACCGTCGCCGTATTCGCCGTACGGTTGGTAATACGCCTCCACCGTATCGGCGGTAACGGTTTTGCGGCCTTCAATCACGCTCAGCGGCAAGGAGTCGTCGTTCTCGTCCGCGCCCCAGAAGGTCAGTCGTTTTCGCCCTAGCATAACATTCCGATCGCTTGTACATCGTCCACATCACGCCCGCGAATTTCAAACCTTATGGTCGTGAATTGAAGTTGGGAGCTTTTCGATGCCGCTTTCTCATTTTAACTTATATTAAAAGCACGTAAAAAATGCACTGGAGCATGTATCGGTCGACGAAAACGTTATTGCAATGCGGTAACTATTTAACGTGAAGGATTTTCATGCCTGACATTGTTTCTCCTGCTGCGGTCGCCGCGGTTGAGCCGCTTTTTAAGTTGGATCTTGAAGCCAATGGGGGAGTGTTCGCGCCGAAAACGGTCGATGAGATCGCGACTTGGGTGACCAGGGAAGTCGGATTTTGGAGCTGGCTCGATAGTACCTCAGGGGCTCACCGGGAAGTTGTGATGATAGGTTACCGACAACTCGCTCAGGCTCGGGCTTCGCTGGATGAGGCTAGACCGCATCAATTGTCCAATCCTCAATTTTTCACGCAGAAAATAAATGAGGTGCGATCGAATTTAACCGCAGCTTTTCTGAATTGGAAACTTCCGCACAGTTCGTCGCGACTAGGTAAACGGGTCGATGAAATGCGCAAGTTAGGACCATCGAGAGCAGTGGCCTATCTCTACACACAGTTGCCATCGAATGCATCCTACCCCTTCGAGTCGCGGGACTTGCCGGCTTGGAGGGGGTTCATCGAAGGTCTCGCCGAAAGCCTAAAAATCACCGATATTCCGAAATCCGTAATTCGATCCGCGACGGCCAGCGTCGAGGAATTGAAGGCCAAACTAGAGGAGACGATTACAGAAAAGCGTGAGGAATTGAATGGTCTGCACAGAAGCTACGAGGAGCTGACGAAGTCCATTGCCACCAAGGACACCGCGCTCAGCCACATGTTTACGGAAAGTGTCCAACAAAATCAGCAGAAACACGACGACTTGATTGAGGGCCACAAAAGCCGTATGGCGGGAATAGAGTCTGTATTCAAAGAAAAGATGACGCTTCGCGGCCCAGTAGAGTATTGGTCTCGACGAAAAGAATATCATGAAATGTTCAGCGGAATTTTTGGACTAGCGTCGTTTTTTCTGATTGCCGTCGGCGGCGGCGCTTCAGCATGGTGGGCGGCCGATGTATTCGCTAAGGTCCCTGAAGGTAAGGCGCCAGCCGCTTGGCAAATTGCATCCTTAGGCATTGTTGTTGTGTTCGTAGCGTGGGCTATCCGGTTGGTGATTAGGCTGTTCCTGAGCCATTCGCATTTAGGTACTGATGCGGCCGAAAGGGTGGTGATGACGCAAACCTACCTAGCACTTCTTGAAGACGACAAACTGAAGGAAGAAACGGATCGTAGTCTGATTTTGGGGGCGCTATTCCGCCCTACGTCGGACGGAATGGTCAAAGACGAGAATATCCCCCATCCGATGCTAGACGCGATCACCAAACTAGCTGGAAAGTAGGATTGAATGGTCGGGGTGAGAGGATTCGAACCTCCGGCCTCTGCGTCCCGAACGCAGCGCTCTACCAGGCTGAGCCACACCCCGACGGTAGAAGAATGACGTGAGCTTTTAGTGTAAAAAGCTTAATGGTTTCTGTCAACAGCGAAGACGCACAGTTGCAAAAGGCTCTGCTTGAACTCGCTTTCCGGCAGGCCGGCAATCGCGCTCGATGCGCGCTGCGCCGCCACTTCGGCTTCGCGCCTCGTGAAGTCGAGCGCGCCGCTGGTGGTGATCGCCGCCAGGATCGCTTCGAAATGTTGCTCGTCGCCTTGCTCGATGCAGTTGCGCACCAGCTCGCGCTGCTCGGGCGTGCCGTTTTCCATCAGGTAGATCAGCGGCAGGGTAGGCTTGCCTTCGCGCAGGTCGTCGCCGACGTTCTTGCCGATGGTCTCGGCGTCGCCGGCGTAGTCGAGCACGTCGTCGATCAGCTGGAACGCCGTGCCCAGCGAGCGGCCGTATTCGCCGGCCGCGTCGATCTCGGCGTCGGTGGCGCCGGAAATCAGCGCGCCCAGCTGCGCCGCCGCCTCGAACAGCTTGGCCGTCTTCGAGCGGATCACTTTCAGGTACGATTCCTGGCTGACGTCCGGGTCGTGCATATTCAGCAGCTGCAGCACTTCGCCTTCGGCGATCACGTTGGTCGCGTCCGACAGGATCTGCATCACGCGCATGTTGTTCAGGCCAACCATCATCTGGAACGAGCGCGAGTACAGGAAGTCGCCCACCAGCACCGAGGCGGCATTGCCGAACAGCGCGTTGGCGGTCTGGCGCCCACGCCGCATCGACGATTCATCGACCACGTCATCGTGCAGCAGGGTGGCGGTATGGATGAACTCGACCACCGCCGCCAGCTCGTGGTGCGCGGTGCCCTTGTAGCCGTAGGCGTTCGCCACCAGCAGCACCAGCGTCGGTCGGATGCGCTTGCCGCCGGCACTGATGATGTATTCGGCAATCTGGTTGACCAGGCTTACTTCCGAGTGCAGCCGCTGGCGGATGACCTGGTTGACAGCCTCGACGTCGGCGGCAATCGATTGGGCGATGTTGTTCGTTTTGGCGTTTGAGAGGGCGACTGACAAGGCTGACCTGCTAGTGACATGGATTGCGTGGATTATACGACAAGCCCGCCGTTTCAGCGGGGATCCTTAGAGAAGGCGGACGAAAAGCACTTTGCGTCCGGTAACGTTGTCCACATACCACGAACTGTTCAGCTTGTGAATGGTTTTGACGAGAAAAACCGATCCATGTATAATCACAGGTTCCCCCGGCTCTGCACATGCTCGACGTGACGTCGTCGTGGGACATTCTTTCAACATTTGATGAGGTTTCAAATCATGTACGCGGTCATAAAAACCGGTGGCAAGCAGTATAAAGTTGTCGCTGGCGAAAAACTTAAAGTAGAACAGATACCGGCAGACATTGGTTCCGAACTCACCATCGATCAAGTTCTCGCAGTAGGCGCGGGCGACACCATCAAGTTTGGTGCGCCATTGGTCGAAGGTGCAACGGTTACCGTTTCTGTTGTGGCACACGGTCGTCACGATAAAGTGAAGATTTTCAAGATGCGTCGTCGTAAGCACTACCAGAAGCATCAGGGCCATCGCCAGAACTTCACCGAAATTCAAATCGTCTCGATCAACGGCTAATCCCCGTTGCCCGGTACATCCAGTCATCAAGGAGCTCTAAATGGCACACAAAAAAGGCGGCGGCACAACGCGCAACGGCCGTGATTCAGAATCAAAACGCCTTGGCGTTAAGGTTTACGGCGGCCAGACCATCAATGCCGGCGGCATCATCATCCGTCAGCGCGGCACCCCAGTGCGCGCAGGCGAAAACGTCGGCACCGGCAAGGACCACACCCTGTTCGCGCTGGTCGACGGCAAGGTCAAGTTCGTCACCAAAGGCGTCGGCTCGAAGCAATTCGTTACCGTCGTCGCTGACGAAGCAGTAGCAGCTTAAGCATTCACGCTGGTTTCCAGCGTACACTTGTAAGGCGCAAGCCTTCCATCAAAAAGGCTCTCCCACGGTAGAGCCTTTTTAGTTTTATGGCGGTACAAAATATGAAGTTTATCGACGAAGCAAGAATCGAAGTGATCGCCGGCAACGGCGGCAACGGCTGCGCCTCATTCTGCCGCGAAAAGTTTCGCCCGTTCGGCGGACCGGACGGCGGCGATGGCGGCAAGGGCGGCTCGATCTGGGCCGTGGCCGACCGCAACATCAACACGCTGGTCGACTTCCGCTACTCCAAGATGCACAAGGCGAAGGACGGCGAACCGGGCCGCGGCGCCGACTGCTACGGCAAGGGCGCGGACGACATCGAGCTGCGCATGCCGGTCGGCACTTTGATCGTCGATAACAACAGCGGCGAGATCATCGCCGACCTGACCGAGCACGGCCAGGTCGAATTGCTGGCCAAGGGCGGCGAAGGCGGCTGGGGCAACATCCACTTCAAGTCGTCCACCAACCGCGCCCCGCGCCAGAAGGGCGAGGGCAAGGAAGGCGAGCGCCGCGAACTGCGCCTGGAACTGAAGGTGCTGGCCGACGTGGGCCTGCTGGGCATGCCGAACGCCGGCAAGTCGACTTTCATCACCGCGGTGTCCAACGCCAAGCCGAAGATCGCCGACTATCCGTTCACCACCTTGCACCCGAACCTGGGCGTGGTGCGCGTGTCGCACGAGAAGAGCTTCGTCATCGCCGACATTCCCGGCCTGATCGAAGGCGCCTCCGAAGGCGCGGGCCTCGGCCACCAGTTCCTGCGTCACCTGCAGCGCACCGGCCTGTTGCTGCACATCGTCGACCTGGCGCCGTTCGAGACCAACGTCGATCCTGTCAAGGAAGCCAAGGCGCTGGTCAAGGAGCTGGAAAAGTACGACGAGTCGCTGGTCGAAAAACCGCGCTGGCTGGTGCTCAACAAGCTCGACGTGGTGCCGGAAGAAGACCGCAAGAAGATCGTCAAGGATTTCGTCAAGCGCATGGCCTGGAAGGGTCCTGTGTTCGAGATTTCGGCGCTGAACCACTCGGGCTGCCCGGAGCTGGTCAACGCGATCTACAAGCACCTCGAAGAGAAGAAAGCCGGCGAACACCGCGCCGAGGAAACGCAGATGACCGAGGAAGCGCGCGGCATCGCGTCGATCGACCCGGACGATCCGCGTTTCAAGATCCTCGAAGAAGAGTAAGTTGGCAGTACCCATGACGCGTGCGGCGCTGCGGCGCCAGCTGCTTCAGCTGATCGCGTATGCCAGTTCGCTGGCGGCGCTGGTCGCGATGCTGGACCCGGACCGCGTCGCCACCGTCATGGGCGAGTTTCTCGTTGGCGTGAACGGCTACAGCCAGTTCTACGCCATCTATGTCGGCACCAGGCTCGCTACCGCGGCCCTGGCGTTGTTAGCGGCAAGGCAGGGCGAACCGCCTGTCCTCGGCGATGTCACTGCATTGTTCGTCCTGGCGCAGCCGGCCGGCCGCTTCATCGCGGCGTTCGCTATCGGACTGCCCCAGGGATTTTTATTAGTCGTATGCGGGATCGAACTGGCCTGCGGCCTTGCGCTGCTGGCGCTGCGGCCCGCGATCAGATAAGAACCGCTGCCGATGAAATCCGTCATACAACAAGCATCCCGCATCATCATCAAGGTCGGCTCCTCGCTGGTCACCAACGACGGCCGCGGGCTGGATCACGCCGCCATCGCGCGCTGGGCCGCGCAGATTGCCGCCTTGCGCGCGCTCGGCAAGGAGGTCGTGCTGGTCAGCTCCGGCGCCATCGCCGAAGGCATGCTGCGCCTGGGCTTCGAGGCGCGCCCCACCGACATCCACGAACTGCAGGCCTGCGCCGCGGTCGGGCAGATGGGCCTCGCGCAAATCTACGAATCGAGCTTTCGCGCGCACGGGCTGGGCACGGCGCAGGTGCTGCTCACGCATGCCGACCTGGCCGACCGCGAGCGCTATCTCAATGCCCGTTCCACACTGACCACCTTGCTGCGCCTTGGCGTGGTCCCGATCATCAACGAGAACGACACGGTGGTCACCGACGAGATCAAGTTCGGCGACAACGACACGCTGGGCGCGCTGGTGGCCAACCTGATCGAGGCCGATGCGCTGGTGATCCTCACCGACCAGCACGGCCTGTTTTCTGCCGATCCGCGCAAGGATCCGTCGGCCACGCTGGTCGCCGAGGGCAGGGCGGGCGATCCCGCGCTCGAAGCGATGGCCGGCGGCGCCGGCAGCAGCCTGGGGCGCGGCGGCATGCTGACCAAGATCCTGGCGGCCAAGCGCGCCGCGCGTTCCGGCGCGCACACCATCATCGCCTGGGGGCGCGACAGCGACGTGCTGACGCGGCTGGCCGCCGGTGAAGCGATCGGCACCCAACTGAGCGCCGACACCGGACGCATGACCGCCCGCAAGCAGTGGATGACCGATCACCTGCACACCGCCGGCAAGGTGGTGCTCGACGCGGGCGCGGTGCAGAAGCTGACCGGCGAGGGCAAGTCGCTGCTGCCGATCGGGGTGATCAAGGTGACCGGCGAATTCGGCCGCGGCGCGGTGATCACCTGCGTGCGCGAGGACGGCGTGGCGGTGGCGCGCGGGCTGTCCAACTACACCAGCAGCGAGGCGCGGCGCATCATGCGCAAGCCGTCGTCGGAGATCGAGAAGGTGCTCGGGTTCATGGAAGGGCCGGAGCTGATTCACCGCGATAACCTGGTGCTCCTCTAGTTGTCGCTCCTGCGCAGGCAGGAGCCTATGCTGACAGCGAGTCGCCCACTCAGTATAGGTTCCTGCCTCCGCAGGAACGACAGGCGATCAATGCACTGCCGGCGGGGCGGCAGCCAGCCGCGATTCGATATTCCTGATCGTATCGTGGATGTCGTCCAACCCCACCGGATGGCTGAAGAAGAATCCCTGCCCAAGATGGCAGCCATGCGCCAGCAGCCATTCCATCTGCTGCTCGGTTTCGACGCCCTCGGCCACCACCAGCATCTTCAGCGCCAGCCCCATCGCCACGATCGCCTGCGTCAGCTTTTCCGCGTTCGGATCGTCCAGCATGGTGAAGGTGAACGACTGGTCGATCTTGATCGTCTGCAGCGGCAGCGTGCGCAGGTAGCTCAGCGAAGAAAACCCCGTGCCGAAATCGTCCATCGTCGTCGAGATCCCGCGCAGGTTCAGTTCCTCCAGCACGCTCCTGGTCTTGCCCAGTTCCCGCATCACCGACGATTCCGTCACCTCCACTTCGAGCGACTGGGCGGGCACGCCGAATTCATCGAGCAGCCCGCTCAGGTACTCGACCAGGTTAGGCGACATGATATCGGCCATCGACAGGTTGACCGCCACCGGCAGCGGCGCCAGCCCCTGGTCGCGCCAGCGCGCGAGTGCCTGGACCGCATTGCGCATCACCCAGCGGTCGATCTGGATGATGCGGTCGCTGCGCTCGGCCAGCGGAATGAAGGTGGCCGGCGGCGTGCGCCCGCGCGTGGGATGGTCCCAGCGCACCAGCGCCTCGATGCCGACCACGCGCCGGCTTGCCAGGTCCACTTTCGGCTGGAACGCCAGCGACAGTTCGTTCTGCTCCACCGCTTCGTTCAGGTCGCGCTCGAGCAGAAAGGTGTTGAGCTGGTCGGTCTCCATCGACGCCTCGAAGACCGTCGAGAGCGAGCGTCCCTGGGCCTTTGCGTGGTACAGCGCCAGGTCGGCGCGGCGCAGCAGGTCGGTGACGGTGCGTCCGTGCATCGGCGGAATCGCGATGCCCACCGAGGCCGTCATCCGCAGCTGCTTGCCGTTGATGTCGAACGCCGTGGACACGGTCTGGTGCAGGCGCTCGGCGAAGTTCAGCGCGCCGGCCGGCTCCGGATGGTCCATCTGCAGCAGCAGCATGAATTCGTCGCCGCCCAGGCGCGCCAGCAGGTCGCGGTCGCGGATCACCGCGCCCAGGCGGCGCCCGAACTGCAGCAGCAGCTGGTCGCCGGTCGCATGGCCGTAGGCGTCGTTGATTTCCTTGAAGTGGTCGAGGTCGAGCAGCATCAGCGCGCAGTCGAACTGGCCTTCCTCGAGCCGCCGCGCGACTTCTTCTTCCATCGTGCGGCGGTTGAACAGGCCGGTCAGCTGGTCGTGGTGCGCGCGCCAGTGCAGCTTTTCGTGCAGCGTGCGGTTGATACGCAGCGTGTTGACTTCGCTGAGAATCTGCAGCAGCTTTTGCAGCGCTTCGGCTTCCACCGCTTCCCACGGCGCGCTGCGGCCTTTGACCGATTGCTGCCATTCGGCGAACGAGCGGCGTGGCTCCAGGCGCACCTGGCCGTCCGGGAGCGCGGCCAGGTTCTTGAGCGGCTCGCCCGCCCAGCGCACCTGCTGCACCACCTCGGGCCGCGTCACGAAGCAGAAGATCATGTTCTCTTCGAATCGATGCGCCAGCAGCATGCCGGCCGCGCCAGGCAGGCAGGCGAGCGCGCGGCTGGGCGACGCGAGCAGGTCGTCCCACATCAGCGCGCCCGGCGCGCGCAGGGCCGGGTCGATCAGCGTGAGCACCTCGGTCGCGGCGCGCTGGGCAGGGCAGGGGCGCCGGCCCGGGCCGCCGACGTAGGCGAGGCTGCCGATCTGCACGCCCAGGGTGTCGGCCTTGAACGCCTTGAGCAGTTCGGGCAGCCACTCGCGCAGCACGGCCTCGATGTCGTCGCCCAGCAGCAGCGCCTGGTGCAGCTGGCCGAGCATGTTGTTCAGCGCGAGGCGCCCGGCGACCGCTTCCAGCCGCGACAGCGTTTCGATGCGCATGTTGGTCACTTCGGCCGTCAGCTCGCACACCTGGCGCAGGCCCTCGCGGATCTGGTAGGGCGGCACCTTCGGCGTGTTGTGGTGGCAGGCGATCAGGCCCCACAGCTTGCCGTCCATGACGATCGACATCGTCAGCGTCGCGCGCACGCCCATGTTGCGCAGGTAGGACAGGTGCACCGGCGACAGGCCGCGCAGCATGCAGTGGCTCTGGTCGAGCGGCGCGTCCGACGGTGGCGCCAGCGGCACCAGGGTGTCCGGCACGGCTTCGACGTCGGCCAGCACGCGCAGGCGGTTGCTGAGGTACAGCGCGCGCGCCTGCGCCGGGATGTCGGAAGCGGGAAAACGCATGCCGATGAACTTTTGCGCCAGCTGCGGCGCCGTGCGTTCGGCGACCACTTCGCCGCAGCCGTCGGCGAGGAAGCGGTACACCATCACGCGGTCGAAGTCGGCGAAGTGCTGCACCACGCTGGCGCATTCGTCGAGGAAACCGTCGATGTGGTCGGCCTGGCGCAAGCGCGCGATGACGGCGGCGATGTCGGAATAATGGTGATTCTGTTTTTGCAGCTGGTCGGCGCAGGTGGCTTGCGGGAGCCATTCGAGGATCGCCAGCTCGCCAGAGCGGTGGCCCAGGCATTCCCAGTCGGCCGGATCGCCCGGCGACTGGTCGGGCGAGGTGCGTTCGAAGCGCGCGCGCCACGGCAGCGCCATCGGCTGCCCATCGGGAAGGTCGGCCAGCGCCATCGATGCGCGCGGCGCGCGGCGTTCGACCCAGTCGAACACCGGTTCGCCGGCCAGCGCTTCGGCGCGCGCCAGGCCGGGCCAGTGGCGCGCGATGCCGGAGGAGACCTGATGGATGAGGCCGCTGGCGAGATCGACCGAGATGAGGAAACCGTGCGGCTGCACTGTCCCAAGCAGGTGAATCGGCTCCTGCGCGCAGGCCCGTTCCAACTCTGCCGAAATCGTGTCGTCCGGTTCGACTGGCTTCATGTTGCCGCGTCCTGTAGCGCCCACTGAAGTAAGACACGCGGCGGGCGGGGGAGTTCGCCGGCTAGACCCCGTCAGGGGCCGGGGTCTTCTGATTGTATTCGCACAAATCGGCGATCAGGCAGTTCCAGCACAGCGGCTTGCGCGCGAGGCAAGTGTAGCGGCCGTGCAGGATCAGCCAGTGATGGGCGTCGTGCAGGAATTCCTTCGGCACGAACTTGAGCAGCTTCTGTTCGACGATATCGACGTTCTTGCCTGGCGCAATTTTGGTGCGGTTCGATACGCGGAAGATGTGGGTGTCGACCGCCATGGTCGGCTCGCCGAAGGCAGTGTTGAGCACCACATTGGCGGTCTTGCGGCCGACGCCCGGCAGCGACTCGAGCGCTTCGCGCGAATGCGGCACTTCGCCGCCGTACTGATCGACCAGGATCTGGCAGGTGGCCAGCACGTTCTTCGCCTTGGTGTTGTACAGGCCGATGGTAGAGATGTAGGTCTTCAGTTCGTCCAGGCCCAGCGCCAGCATTTTGGCCGGCGTGTTGGCCACCGGGTAGAGCTTGCGGGTTGCCTTGTTGACGCCGACGTCGGTGGACTGGGCCGACAGCAGCACGGCGATCAGCAGTTCGAATGGCGTGGTGTATTCGAGTTCGGTGGTCGGGTGCGGATTGGCCTGGCGAAAGCGCGTGAAGATTTCGAGTCGTTTGGCGGGGTTCATTCTTTGGCGGCCTTCTGGCGGGCGCGTTCGATCGCGGCGGCGATGATGGCGCGCTTGCGTTCCTTCTCGGCCAGCTGCTCAGGGGTGTTGGTCGCTTCGGCCGTCACTTCGCGCATCTTGGCCACCGCCTTGGCGGCCAGGCGCGCATCGTTTTCCTCGCGTTCGCGCTGCAGGCGCGCGGTGCGCAAGTCGTGGCGCTCGCGCGCGGCGTCGGCCTGCTCCTGCGTCCAGGCGTCCCAGCCGGTGAGGTCGTCGGTGACCGGGTACATCACGATGCAGTCGACCGGGCAGGGCGCCACGCACAGGTCGCAGCCGGTGCACAGGCTCGGGATGATAGTGTGCATCTGCTTGGAGGCGCCGACGATGGCGTCGACCGGGCAGGCCTGGATGCACAGGGTGCAGCCGATGCACAGGTTCTCGTCGATGAAGGCGACCGGGCGCGGGCGCTCGAAGCCGTTGACGGGATTGATCGGGATGACCGCGCGGCCGGTGATGGCGGCGATGCGGCGCACGCCTTCGAGGCCGCCGGGCGGGCACTGGTTGATCTCGGCTTCGCCATTGGCGATCGCTTCGGCGTAAGGCCGGCATGCGGGATAGCCGCACTTGGTGCACTGCGTTTGCGGCAGCACGTCTTCGATCTGGTCGGCGAGGGTCTTGGTCACGGCGTTCGGAGATGCTTAAAACGCCATTATGTCATGCGATGGGTAACGGTGAAATAAGCTGCGGCGTCAACCCCGGGGTCAGGTCCGGCGGACCTGACCCCATGGGCCTGCTGCGGCAATGGATCAGCCGTGTTTCTTGATGAACTCGCCAATCTTCGGGCAGATCACCTCGCGCCAGCGGCGGCCGGAGAAGATGCCGTAGTGGCCGGCGCCCGGCGCGACGAAGTCCTGCTGCATGTGGGCCGGGATGCCGCTGCACAGCTCGTGCGCCGCCTGGGTCTGGCCTGCGCCGGAAATGTCGTCCAGCTCGCCCTCGACCGTAAACAGCGCGACCGTGGTGATGTCCTGCGGGCGCACCAGCTGGCCGCCCACTTCCCAGGTGCCGAGCGGCAGCGCGAAATCCTGGAACACGGTCTTGATGGTGTCGAGGTAGTACTCGGCCGGCATGTCGAGCACGGCGTTGTATTCGTTGTAGAACTGGCGATGGCTTTCGGCCGGCTCGTCGTCTCCCAGCACCAGGTGCTGGTAGAACTCGCGGTGGCTCTGGGCGTGGCGCCCCGGATTCATCGCGATGAAGCCGGCGTGCTGCAGGAAGCCCGGATAGACCTTGCGCCCGAAACCGGGATAATTGGCCGGTACGCCGTAGATGACGGTGTTTTCGAACCACGAAAACGGCTTTTCGATCGCCAGGTCATTGACCGCCGTGGGCGATTTGCGCGGGTCGATCGGCCCACCCATCATGGTCATGGTCTTGGGCAACTTCGGATCCTTGTTGGTGGCCATCAGCGAAATGGCCGCCAGCACGGGAACGGTCGGCTGGCACACGGAAATCACGTGCAGGTCGGGCGCGAGCAGGCGGATGAAGTCCTGCACGTAGAAGATGTAGTCGTCCAGGTGGAACGGGCCTTCCGAGTGTGGCACCATGCGCGCGTCGGTCCAGTCGGTGATGTAGACGTCGTGCTGCGGCAGCAGGCCGCGCACGGTGTCGCGCAGCAAGGTCGAATGGTGCCCGGACAGCGGGGCGACCAGCAGCACTTTTGGCTGATCGAGCCTGGCGGCTTGCGCGTCGCTCAGATCTTTCTTGAAATGAAGGAGCTTGCAGAACGGACGGTTGACGACGGTACGCTCCATGATGCCGACGGTTTCGCCGGCGATCGTGGTGTCGGTGATGTCGAAGGCCGGCTTTTCGTAATCCTTGCCGAGCCGGTACATGAGCTCGTAGCCAGCCGCGATGCGTTGCGAGAACGGCGTGTGGGCAAACGGCGAGACCGGATTCGAGAACAGTTTCGAGGATGCCTCGGCCCACTGCATCATGGGAGTGAGGAGCGAACGCTGCATCTCGTGCAATTGGTAAAGCATAAAAGTTTCCTTCGTATTTGCTGCCAGGGCGCAGGATGCTGCGCCGGCTACCAATTAATTATAGGCTATACGGCGCGCCTTACTGCAACTTGATGTGCCTCATGGCAAATGCTTAAGCTAGCGCAAGGTTCAGACGCGTCGATTCCTTTAGTCACGATTGGAGCACGGATCGTCACATCGCTTTGTGATGCGCCCAACATAAAAAGAAAATGCCCCGCAAGCGGGGCATTTCCGTATCTCCGATGAAACTCAACAATGGTCAGTCGAAGACCGGGGTTTCGACGCCGAGGATCTTGTGCAGCTTCGGCGAGGTGGTGGTGTACTGCATGTGGATCTTCTTGTCCGGGAAGATGTACGGCGCCGCGCCGAAGGCGGCCAGCGCCGCTTCGTGGAAGCCCGACAGGATCAGCTTTTTCTTGCCCGGGTAGGTGTTGATGTCGCCGACGGCGAAGATGCCCGGCACGTTGGTCTCGAACTTTTCGGTGTTCATGACCTTGAGCTGGCGGCGCTCGATGTCCAGGCCCCACTCGGCGATCGGGCCGAGCTTCGGCGACAGGCCGAAGAACACCAGCAGCATGTCGAGCGGCACGCGGCGGGTGACGCCGTCGGCGCCGGTGACCTTCACTTCGGTCAGCTGGCCGGCCTTCTCGTCGAAGCCGGTGACCTGGCCGATGATCAGCTGCATTTCGTAGGCGTCGCACAGGGCCTTCATCTTGGCCACCGAGGCCGGCGCGGCGCGGAAGTCCTCGCGGCGGTGCAGCAGCACGACCGACTCGGCCTTGCCGACGAAGTTCAGGGCCCAGTCGAGGGCCGAATCGCCGCCGCCGCAGATGACCAGGTTCTTGCCTTCGAACAGGGCAGGTTCCTTGACGCGGTAGTGCAGCTGGGTGCCTTCGAATTTTTCGATGCCGTCGACCTTGATCGTGCGCGCCTGGAACGAACCGACGCCGGCGGCGATGAAGATGGTCTTGGTGATGAACTGGGTGCCGGTCGACGTTTCGACGTTGAAGCGGCCGTCTTCACGGCGCTGCACCACGGTCACTTCCTGGCCCAGGTGGAAGGTCGGCTCGAACGGCTCGATCTGCTTGAGCAGGTTGTCGGTCAGTTCCTGGCCGGTGCAGACAGGCACGGCCGGGATGTCGTAGATCGGCTTGTCCGGATACAGTTCGACGCATTGGCCGCCGACGGCCGGCAGCGAATCGATCACATGGGCCTTGATCTCCAGCAGGCCCAGCTCGAACACCTGGAACAGGCCGACCGGACCTGCGCCGATGATGACGGCATCGGTGTCGATGGCGCCGGCGAAGGAACTGTTAGGGGCGACACTGGCCGCGTCGTGAGGGATCGTCATGCTTTTACTTCCTGTAATTGTTTGGGCGTGGTGCGGTGGCGCGCGTGATCAGCGAACCAGCTGGTCGAGCTTGTCCTTGACGTCTTTCCACTGGTCGGCGTCGGGCAGGGCCGGCTTGGTCTTGGTGATCGACGGCCAGTTGCGCGCCAGCTCGACGTTGATCTTGATGAATTGGACCTGGTCGGCCGGCACGTCTTCCTCGGCGTAGATCGCATTGACCGGGCATTCGGCCACGCAGACGGCGCAATCGATGCACTCGTCCGGGTCGATCGTCAGAAAATTCGGGCCTTCCCGGAAACAATCTACCGGGCACACATCGACGCAGTCCGTATAGCGGCAGGCGATGCATGATTCGGTGACAACGTGGGTCATAACAGTCCTATCAGAGAATGGGGTGTTGCGGCGTGGCGATACGCGAACCGGGTTCGCCAACCATGGCAGAGCACTGTATTTTACGGCAATTCGGTTTTAGCCACAAATCGGGTTCATACACAATATAAATAAGCATATGTGGGCGGTGCGCCGGAATGGGGCGGGGTGGAAGCGAAAATGGGGGCAGGTCCGCAGGACCAGACCCCAAAAACCAAGCTGCGGCAGCAAATCAGGGGTCTGGTCCCGCGGACCTGACCCCATCTTGCGCGCCGCAGCTAGCGCCGCCGCAGCGATTCACCTTGCGGCCAGCCGTCGGCCACCGGTTCGGGCGCCGCCGCCGGCCCGGTGCGCCCATGCTCGGCGCACCAGCGCGCCAGCGCCTGCGCCTCGCCGTCGAGCACATGGGCGACATCGTAATACTCGGCCAGGTTCATCGTGCCGCAGCAGGCGCGCCGGTCCTGCACCGCGCCTGGCCGGTCGCGCACGCCGGGCTCCAGCACCAGGCGGGCGTCGTGATCCTCGGTGGGCGGCACGGGCGACTCGACCACCTCGCGCACGGCAAAGCGGTTGCGGATCGCATTGCGGTAGGTGACCGGCTTGCCGTCCTCGGCGGTGAGGCGCAGCATCTGGTTGACCACGTCGGCGTAGGTCGGCGCGCTGTCGGGGGCGGCCACCAGCGCACGCAGCACCAGCGCGCGCAGGTAGGCGCCGACGTCGTGCAGCACCATCGCGTCGTCCAGCAGCGCCGGATCGCGCTCGAGCGCAAACAGGTCGGCCAGGATGTCGTACACGGCGCCGGTAAATACCTGGGACAGCGCATGCACCTCGCTGCCGGCGTCGGTCAGCGTCAGGTCGTTGTCGGCGTTGCGCAGCCCGGTGGAGGCGCCCAGCGCGAGGCCGAACTGCTCGGCGATGTCGGCCAGGAAGGTCTTGTCGTGCAGGCGCGCCTTGGTCTGGGCGATGATGGCCTCGCACTGGTCCAGCTGCGACAGCGCCAGGAAGATCGCCGTCAGGTCGCCGAACGCTTCGTGCAGGCCGCCGGTCTGGGGCGGATTGTCGGCGTTGAGCCAGGCCGGCTTGAGGCCGTCGAGCACCGCGTGGCCGGTTTCGTGCGAAACGATGTCGAACGAGCGGCAGGTAAACACGCGCTCGGCCTGGCCGCTGGGCACGAAGTCGCCGAACTTCAGGCAGCACTGCGAGCGGCTGTAGAAGGCGTTCATGGTGTTGGGCAGGCCGTAGGGATAGACCTGCAGCGGCGCGGTGTCCACGCTGCTGTTCCATTGCCACGGCAGCGGCATGTCGTCGCCCACCTTGGACAGGGCGCGCTGGTACATCGTCAGGGTCTGGCGCACCACGGCGAAGGTGTGCACCGCATCGAACTGCGGGGTGTCGGGCGCGGTGATGAAGTCGCCGAACGCGTTCGGGCTGACCGGGGCGATGCCGGGGTCGCCGGAAACGATGCGGGCGTCGCGCGGGCCGTCGAGCACGATCCCGGGCAGGAAGGCCTTGCGGGTGCCGATTTCGGCCACCGAGGGATCCTGTTTCCACATCAGCACGCGCGCGCCGAAGGCGAACGGCAACGGCACCGGCGTGGAAGGCTGCTCGGCGCCGCGCGGCGGCCCCGGCTCGTCGAGCAGCTGGGCCGCCTTGCGGTGGGCGCGGTAGGCGGCGCTCGGGGTGGGCACGTAGCTCACTGGTGCCGCCGGACCGGGGTCGGCCAGGCTCGGTCCGGGGATGTCGCGTGAATCCATGGTCGTTCTCCTCTGAAAGCAGTTTTCCCGGAGAAATAGTCGCGCCATGTGCAAGAGCGCCCGTTGATACTCATCAATTGCCAATACGGTGGGATAGAATGCCCCGCTAATAAGGACAACATTCCGGAACTTTTCATGCGCGTGGCCGGCATCCCTCTCGAGTTTTTCCTGTTTGCCATCGTGCTGGGCATGATCGCGTTCGCCCGCGTCAGCACCCTTGCCACGGCGCTCGCCGGCGCCGCCGCGATCACGCTCTACAAAGTGGTGTTCGCACCGTACCGCGAAGGGGCCGGCCTGGCCGGCTTGATGGGCCATGCCGGCGCGGAATGGGTGGGCCTTGCCAACCTGCTGGCGCTGTTGCTCGGCTTCGCGCTGCTGGCGCGGCACTTCGAGGACAGCGGCATCCCCGCGAAGCTGCCCGATTACCTGCCCGACGGCTGGACCGGCCCGCTGGTGCTGCTGGCAGCGGTGTTCGTCATCTCCAGCTTTCTCGACAACATTGCCGCGGCGATGATCGGCGGCACCGTCGCGCACGCCGTTTTTCGGGGCCGGGTGCACATCGGCTACCTGGCGGCGATCGTCGCGGCGTCCAACGCGGGCGGCTGCGGCAGCGTGGTGGGCGACACCACCACGACGATGATGTGGCTGGCCGGCGTCAGCCCGGGGCAGGTATTCCATGCCTACACTGCCGGCGTGGTGGCGCTGGCCGTGTGCGCGGTGCCGGCCTCGCTGGCGCAGCACGCGCATTGTCCGATCGTCAAGGATGCGCCGGCCGGCGCCCGCATCGACTGGCCGCGGGTGGCGATCGTCGGGCTGATCCTGCTGGCGGCGATCGGCGCCAACCTCTTGCTCAACCTGCGCTTTCGCCACTGGAGCGAGGCCGCGCCTTTCCTGGGACTGGCGCTGTGGGCCGCGATTGGCGTCACCGCCGGGCTGCGCCGTCCGGACTGGAGCGTGCTGCCGGGAGCGGCCAAGGGCGCCGCCTTCCTGCTGGCGCTGGTGTGGGCGGCCTCGTCGATGCCCGTCGAGGCGCTGCCGGCGCCGAGCTGGCAGTCGGCGCTCGCGTTGGGCTTCGTTTCGGCGGTATTCGACAATATCCCGCTGACCGCGCTGGCGCTGGGCCAGGGCGGCTTCGACTGGGGCTTCCTGGCCTATGCGGTCGGCTTCGGCGGTTCGATGATCTGGTTCGGATCTTCCGCCGGGGTGGCGCTGTCTAACCTGTACCCGGAGGCGCGTTCGGTGAAGTTGTGGGTATGCCACGGCTGGCATGTGATCGCCGGCTATGTCGCGGGATTTTTCGTGATGCTGGCGCTGCTGGGCTGGCATCCTGGGTAAGCTGCTGGCATCATGGCGGATTACTCGAAATTGGAAGGCAGTACGGAATGGCGGATATCAGCATCGTTCAGGCGCATGGCCTGAGCGCGGTGGCGGCGCGCGAAGCGGCGCAAAAAGTGGCGGACAAATTGGCGCGCGACTACGACCTCGCGTGCCGCTGGCAGGGCAACGTGCTGCATTTCGAGCGCAGCGGCGTGCAGGGCGCGCTGACCTTGCAGGAGCAGCAGGCGCGGATGGTGATCAAGCTGGGATTCCTGATGGGCGCGTTTGCGTCGACCATCGAGGCGAAGGTCGCCGAAAGCATGAAGAAGGTGTTTGCGGCAGTTTGATTTAAAGATGGGGGTGGAGCAGGGGTTTAGCGAAGCGAAGCTTTGCTCCTGCGGAACGGTCGAGCCCTGCAGGGCTCGACTCCTTCCAGGGCCTTGGACCAGACCCCAGCGTCTCACATTACTCGTCTTTCAGTTCATCGATCAGGTCGATGTACTGTTGCATCGCGTCTTCCTTCGAGGTTCCCTTGAAGCCGTCCCAGGCATCGAACTTGGCGCGCCCGACCATGTCGGTGAAGCCGGGCCGTTCGCCGGTCGCGTCGCCCACGGAGGCCTGCTTGAACAAGCCATAAATCTTCAGCAAGGTCATGTTGTCGGGACGCTCGGGCAGGTTCTTCGAATCGGCCTGGGCCTGGGCAAACTGTTCTTGCAAGCTCATAAAAACTCCTGTGGGCGGGACGGGTAGGGGACAGCTCAGACGGCGAGCAGGTCGACGTCGAAAATCAGCGTGGCGTTTGGCGGAATCACGCCGCCGGCGCCGCGTGCGCCGTAGCCCAGGCTGGCGGGGATCGTCAGGCGGCGCGAACCGCCGACCTTCATGCCCTGCACGCCTTCGTCCCAGCCGCGGATGACCTGGCCGGCGCCCAGCGAAAACTGGAACGGATCGTTGCGGTCCTTGCTCGAATCGAACTTGGCGCCGGTCGTGCCGTCGTCATTGCGCAGCCAGCCGGTGTAGTGCACGGTCACGTGCTGGCCGGCCTTCGCTTCGGCGCCGCTGCCGACGGTGGTGTCTTCGTACTGCAGGCCGGAATCAGTGGTGGTAGTGGTCATGGTTGTCTTTCCAGAATGAGAGTGTTGGGGAATTGTAGTGCATGGCGTATCAAAGCGCCAATTGATGGGAGACCTGCCGAACTTCGAAAAAAATTAAGCGTCTTATGGATGGCCTCTTTGGGCTAATCCGATGATCCTGCTCCGGGAGACTCTCAATGCTCTGGGAATACCTCTTGTTCGCCGCGCGCACCAGGGAATTTCGGCAATACGTGAAGTCTCTGATCGAGCTGATCTGCCATTTGGTAGGAACGACTGTCCTTTTCCTGACGTTGGTTGTCTTGGCGTGGGGTATGTCTTGGTGGGTGGCTTCCTTGCAAGCCGTGCATCCGTTTTCGACGCAACTAAAGGAATTTTTCGCCTTGGTTGAACTTTATTTAGTTTACGGAGACTCACTCTTATGCGCGACTGTGATCTCGGTCGGCGCGTATCGTATCGTCATGAGGGGATTGGAGGCGACCAAATGAGGAACGAATACCTGGACGCAGCGAAGCGAGGCTTTTTTGGCAGCTTTCTGATAGCCGCTGAGGTGCTGGCATTCTTGCCAAAGCTGGTTGCAAAACTCTATCGCAAACTGCGCGATGCACGTCCCGTCGCGGACGGCAAACATAAGCCTTCCGAGGCGCCAGGCCCGAACTGATCGGCCTCACCGTCATCGGCGAGATCAGGTTCGGCGGACCTGACCCCATCTTGCGCGTGGCCGATGTTGCCGCCTCGATTCAATTGTCGCGTTTAGACAGAACGCCCCAGGGATTTCCACGTAGAATATGTACTTTGGCCCCTACGAGCGAATATCCTCCCATGCCCCGCAGTTTTCACAGGTTGTTGTTGTCCTTCCTTTGTCTTGCCCTGCTTGCCGGCGCGGCCCACGCCAATGTGGTGGTCGTACTTAATTCGCGCGACGCCACCGTCAAGCTGCTGAACCAGGAAACCTTTGCAGAAGTGTCCACTTTTGCCGTCGGCAAGGAGCCGCACCACCTGATGGCCACGCCCGACAACAAGTCGGTGATCGTCGCCAGTTCGGTCGGCAATGAACTGATCTTCCTCGACCCTATTACCGGCCAGATCCAGCGCAAGATCAAGGATGTGTTCGACCCCTACCAGATCGGCTTTTCGCCCGACCAGAAATGGTTCGTCAGCGCCTCGCTGCGCCTGGACCGCGTCGACATTTATAAGTACGACGGCGCCAACCTGACCCTGACGCGCCGCATCCCGCTGGGCAAGCTGCCGAGCCACATGGCCTTCAACAAGGCCAGCGACACCGTGTTCATCACGCGCCAGGGCAGCGACCAGGTCAGCGCCATCGACCTGGCCAGCGGCGTGGTCAAATGGACCATCCCGGTCGGCAAGCTGCCGGCGGGGATTGCGATGACGCCGGACGACAAGCACCTGCTGGTCGGGATCATGGGCGCCGATTACGTCGAGGTGATCGACTGGCGCACCCAGAAGACCGTCAAGCGCATCAAGGCCGGCGACGGCACCCACAATTTCCGCTCGCTGGGCGACAAGCGCCACACCTTCGTATCGAACCGCGTGTCGAACACCATCAACATCATCGACCAGGTCACGCTGGAAAACGTCGGCACCATCAACGTGCCCGGCGGCCCGGACTGCATGGAGCTGACCCGCGACGGCAAGACCTTGTGGGTGACGCTGCGCTGGATTAAGAAGGTCGCCGTGATCGACGTCGCCAGCCGCAAGGTGGTCAAGCTGATCCCGGTCGGTCGCTCGCCGCACGGCGTGTTCTTCGCCGACTCAGCGCCACGGATGTGATGAGCCGCCGCCGCGCGCTGGCCGCCTTGCTGCTGGCGGCCGCCTCCCAAGCCGATGCCGCCGGCGCATGCCGCGGCACGATCTACCTGACCTTCGACACCGGCAGCCAGTCGCAGGCAGAGTTCATCGCCGCGACCCTGAACCGCCACCACATCAAGGCCACCTTCTTCATGGCCAACGAGAAGACCACGCGCGGCGACTGGTCGCTCGACCCGTCGTGGGCGCCGTACTGGAAGGCGCGCGCCGCCGAAGGCCACGCGTTCGGCACCCACACCTTCGACCATGTCTATTACAAAGGCGACGGGCCTGAAGGCAGGATCGAAGTCAGGCCGCAGTTCGGCGCGAACGCCGGCAAGAAGCTGTCGTGGACCCCGGCTGAGTACTGCGCCGAACTCAAACGCGTCGACCAGCGCTTCCTTGAACTGACCGGCCGGCGCCTCGATCCGATCTGGCGCGCGCCGGGCGGCAAGGTGTCGCCGCGCACGCTGGCCGCCGGCAAGGCCTGCGGCTACACCCACTTCGGCTGGGCGCCGGCCGGCTTCTCGGGCGACGAAACCTCGAGCGAGGCGTTTCCCAACGCCGTGCTGCTCAAGCGTGCGCTGGCCAACCTGAAGGACGGCGACATCTTCCTGGCGCACCTGGGCATCTGGTCGCGCAAGGACCCGTGGGCGCCGGCCGACCTCGAACCGCTGATTGCGGGCCTCCAGCAAAAAGGCATGTGTTTCGCTACACTGCGAGAGCATCCCGATTTTCCGAAAAAGCCATGATCCAGTTTTTCATCGATCTGTTTGGCGCCGCCCAGGGCTGGCTGTTCGAACACGCCGTCGAGCCCTTCATGTTCGTCAGCGGCCTCGGCGAATTTACCGAGGAAGCGTTCGAAGGCACCGAATGGTTCCTCATCGGCCTGGTCGAACTGGCCGCGCTGTACCTGGTGCTGCGCCCGCTCGAAGCGCTGATCCCGGTCCACGCACTGTCCGACAAGCGCGCGCGCTGGAACGACTTCATCTACACGCTGGTGCACCGCCTTGGCCTGTTTTCGATCGCGATCTTCTTCACGCTCGATCCGCTGATGGACCATATCGCCGGCCTGCTGCGCCTCGAAGGCGTGCACCCGTTCAACCTCGAATCGCTGCTGCCGGCCATGCCGCCGCTGGCCAGCTTCCTGCTGTACCTGGTGGTGCTCGACTTCTGCGATTACTGGTTCCACCGCGCCCAGCATCATTTCAACTGGTGGTGGGGCCTGCACAGCCTGCACCACAGCCAGCGCGACATGAACCTGTGGAGCGACAACCGCAACCACCTGCTCGACGACCTGCTGCGCGATATCGTGATGGCCATCGTCGCTCTGGCGATCGGCGTGCCGCCGGGCCAGTTCGTGCTGCTGGTGTCGGTCTCGCGCGTGCTGCAAAGCCTGCAGCACGCCAACGTGCGCATCCATTTCGGCCGCATCGGCGAGCGCCTGCTGGTGTCGCCGCGCTACCACCGCACCCACCACGCGATCGGCGTCGGGCACGAGTCGGCCGGCAAGGGCACGCTGGGCGGCTGCAATTTCGGCGTGCTGCTGCCGGTGTGGGACCTGCTTTTTCGCACCGCGCGCTTCGACAAGGAATTCGCGCATACCGGCGTGCGCGACCAGCTCGAACGCAAGGGTGACGATGGCGCGACGATCGCCGGCCGCAACTACGGGCGCGGCTTCTGGCAGCAGCAGTGGTTCGGCCTGAAGCGGATGGTCGAATTCGCGCGCAAGGGCGCCGCCTGATGCGCGCCGTCCTCAACGCCTACGGGCGCGCGCTGGCGTCGCAATTCAGCGGCAGGATGCTGCTGCTGTCGATCGCGCCGTTCCTGCTGTCGGTGTCGCTGTGGGCGGTGCTGCTGTACTTCGGTTTCCAGCCGCTGGTGGACTACGTGCAGTCGCTGTTTGCCGATTACGGCGGCTTCAAGGCCAGTGGCAGCCTGCTGTCGATGTTCGGCATGGGCATGCTCAAAACGGTCGCGGTGCCGCTGGTGTCGATGCTGCTGCTCCTGCCGCTG
Source organism: Massilia sp. R2A-15 (assembly GCF_030704305.1). Lineage (NCBI taxonomy): Bacteria > Pseudomonadati > Pseudomonadota > Betaproteobacteria > Burkholderiales > Oxalobacteraceae > Massilia > Massilia sp. R2A-15. The sequence continues at coordinate 479,990 of NZ_CP131935.1, forward strand.
ATGATCATGACGTCGCTGCTGTTCATGGGCGTGGCGGCGATGCCGGCGATTGCGCGGCACGTCGGCGCGCGCCAGTTTTCCACGCTCGAGAAAAAGCACGGCGGCAGCCTGGCCGGCAGTGTCCTTCTGTCGCTCGGATCGGTGCTGCTGTTCCTGGTGCTGTGGATTTGCTCGCTGCCGCTGTACCTGTTCCCGCCCGCCGCGCTGGTCGCGCAGGTGGTGCTGTGGGGCTGGCTGACCATGCGCGTGATGAGCTACGACGCGCTGGCCGACTACGCGAGCGCGGACGAGCGCCGCGCGCTCATGCACGCGCGCCGCTGGCCGTTGCTGGCGATCGGCATGCTCTCGGGCGCGGCCGGCGCGCTGCCGGGCATCGTCTGGATCGGCGGCGCGCTGATCTCGGTGGTGCTGTTCCCGTTCCTGGCAATGATCTCGATCTGGCTCTACCTGGTGATCTTCATCTTCACCGGCCTGTGGTTCCAGTACTACTGCCTGCAGGCGCTGGCCGAGCTGCGCGCGGACGAAAAATCGGCGCGAAACGGCGCCGGAATCGTGGCAAACTAAGCGTATCGATTCGCAAACGCGCGACCTCGTTGTCGCGCCGATCCCATCCTTATGTGAACTACATAACGCCCGTGGCCGCCTGTGCGGATTCGGGCGTTGTTTTTTTGCGAAAATAATCGGGCGCACGACTATTTGTCGATCAGTCTGACGTGCCAAGTGCGTTGATGTGGTGGAATGTACGTATGCGAGTGCCAATTTCCGACGGCGGTTTTTGGTTGAAATTCGCGCTAAATTCGAAACGGCTGCGTTGTCCGAAATCGACCCATGCAAGGATGGCGATGGTCGGAACGGAAGACGCGGAACGCAAAGATTCAAACCGGTTGAGCCATCATGGAAAGTAATATCGAAGCAGGTCGTCCGAACAGCGTCGCCAACGCGGTGCGCAGGCTGCGCGAGCGCGCGGCGTCGATCAATCTGGGCCGCACGCGCGCCGAGCCGGCACTGGAAGGCGAGGGCGCCGATTCCTCGCGTCCGCACTATCCACAGCCGCACCTGCAGCTGGTGCCCGAGCCCCCACCGGAAGGGCCCGACGGCGCCGCGCCCGAAGGCGTGCCGCCGAAACGCCGCAGCCGGATCAAGCCGGCGCTGGTGCTGCTGCTGTTGATGTTGCTGTCGCTGTTCGCCTGGTGGCTGGTGCAGGAGACCCGCACCTCGTCGCTGCAAGCGCAGGTGTTCTCCGGCATCGCCCAGAAAATCAGCTACAAGGTCGAACCGGGTCCGAGCAGCACGATCCGCTTCCCGTCCGACAGTCCCTACGACGAACGGCTCGGCTACGCCAACATGCCGGACTACCTGGCCAAGCTCAAGTCGCACGATTACGAAGTGACGGCGCAGGCGCGCCTGTCGCCCAAGATGGTCGAGCTGGCCGACATGGGGCTGTTCGCCACCTACCGCGAAAAGACCCGCGTCGGCCTCGACATTTTCGACTACAAGAACCAGCCGATCTTCACCGCGCGCTTCCCCGAGCGGGTCTACAACGGCTTCGACACGACGCCGGCGCTGCTGGTGAAAAGCCTGCTGTTCATCGAGAACCGCGAGCTGCTCGACACCACCTACCCGAAGCGCAATCCGGCGGTCGAATGGGACCGCTTCAGCAAGGCGGTGTTCGACAAGACCATCCACGTGTTCTCGGGCGGCGACAAGCGCTCGGCCGGCGGCAGCACGCTGGCCACCCAGATCGAAAAATATCGCCACTCGCCGGACGGCCGCACCAATTCGCTGAAGGACAAATTCCGCCAGATGGTGTCGGCGACCTTGCGCGCCTACCAGGGCGGCGAGGACACCACGCAGGTGCGGCGCCAGATCGTGGTCGACTACATCAACACGGTGCCGCTGTCGGCCAAGACCGGCTACGGCGAAGTGAACGGCATCGGCGACGGCATGTGGGTGTGGTACGGGCGCGAGTTCAATGAAGTCAATCGCGCCCTGTCGCGCCCGATCGACACGCCGGAAGCGGCGCTCGTGTACAAGCAGGCGCTGTCGCTGTTCATCGCCCAGCGCCGTCCCGCGCACTACCTTGGCGCCGGCGCCCAGGACCTCGAGGACCTGACCAACACCCACCTGCGCGTGCTCACGCAGGCCGGCGTCATCACGCCGCAGCTGCGCGACCTCGCGGCAGCGCAGAAGCTCCATCCGTCGTCGGGCACCGGCGTCGCGCCGCCTGCGGCCAACAGCTTCACCACGCGCAAGGCGTCGAACGCGGTGCGCACCCACCTGGCTGGCCTCCTGGGCGACTCGCGCCTGTATAACCTCGACCGCCTCGACCTGTCGGTATCGAGCACGCTCAATGCGGAAGTGCAGAAAGCCGTCACCGAGAAGCTGCGCAGCCTGACCAACAACGAAGCGGCGGCAGCGGCCGGCCTGACCGGCAAGGGCATGCTCGGCAACGGCAATCCGGCCAACGTGGTCTACAGCTTCACGCTGATCGAGCGCGGCGCCAACGCCAATTTCCTGCGCGTCCAGACCGACAACTACGATCAGCCGCTCGACATCAACGACGGCGCCAAGCTCGACCTGGGCTCGACCGCCAAGCTGCGCACGCTGGTGACCTACATGGACATCGTCGAGCAGCTGCACAAGCGCTTCGAGCCGATGTCCCCTGCCGAACTGAAAAAGACTGTGATCGATCCGAAGGACCGCATGTCGCTGTGGGGAGTCGAATACTTCCAGGGCCTGAAAGCCGGCGCCGACCGTGGCCTCAAGCCGATGCTGGAAGCAGCGATGGAACGCAAGTACTCGGGCGGTCCGGGCGAAGGCTTCTTCACCGGTGGCGGCCTGCACCACTTCGGCAACTTCAGCAAGCTGGACGACTCGCGCATTCTGACCTTGCGCCAGGCGCTGCGCAATTCGACCAACCTGGTGTTCGTGCGCATGATGCGCGACGTGGTGCGCTACTACATGTTCCAGCTGCCCGGTTCGTCGGCGGCGCTGCTGGCCGACTCGGACGATCCGCGCCGCGCCGAATACCTGGCGCGCTTCGCCGACCGCGAGGGGCGCGAATTCCTCGGCAAGTTCTTCAACAAGTACAAGGGCAAGACGCCGGCCGAGATGGAGAAGATCCTGCTCGCCTCCTTCCGTCCGACGCCGCCTCGCCTGGCCGCCGTGCACCGCACCGTGTATCCGCAGGCGACGCTGGCCGAATTTGCCGCCTTCATGAGCGCCAACCTGCCGTCCACCAACGAGGTGCCCGCCGAGAAGATCGCCAAGATGTACGAGACCTACTCGCCGACCGTCATGTCGCTGCAGGACCGCGGCTACCTGTCGTCGCTGCATCCACTCGAACTGTGGGCGGTCGGCTACCTGCGCACCCACCAGGGCGCCGGCTGGAAGGAAGTGGCCGACGCCAGCGTCAAGGAACGCCAGCAAGTGTATTCGTGGCTGATCAACACCCACCGCAAGCACGCGCAGGACAAGCGCATCGCCGGCCTGATCGAAATCGAAGCGTTCCAGAAGATCCACGCGCAGTGGAAGAAGATGGGCTATCCGTTCGACTCGCTGGTGCCGTCGTATGCGACCGTGCTGGGCGCCTCGGCCGACCGTCCGGCCGCGCTGGCCGAGATGATGGGCATCATCGTCAACGACGGCCAGCGCAAGCCGATCCAGAAGATCGACACGCTGCACTTCGCCAAGGGCACGCCGTACGAGACGGTAGTCAAGCACGTCAAGAACGACAAGTTCGAACAGCCGATTTCGCCGGAAGTGGCTCACGCGGTCGCCCAGGAAATCCGCGGCGTGGTCTCGGACGGTACCGCCAAGCGCGTCAAGTCGGCGTTCGTCGCGGCCGACGGCAACATCATCGCGGTGGGCGGCAAGACCGGCACCGGCGACCAGCGCTTCGACGTGTACGGAGCGGGCGGACGGCTGATCGAGTCGCGCTTCGTGAACCGCTCGGCGACCTTTGTATTCAACATCGGCGAGCGCTTCTTCGGCAGCATGACGGCGTATGTGCACGGGCCGGACGCGCAGCACTACGACTTCACCAGCGCGCTGCCGGTGCAGCTGCTGGTGACGCTGGCGCCGACGCTGATGCCGATGATCGATCCGGAAGCGGCGGCCAAGCAGAAGGCGGCGGCCGAAGCGGCGAAGGCGGCGCCGGCTCCGGTCGTGGCCGAGGCCGAGAAGGCGCCGGAAGCGGCTGAAAAGCCGAAGGCGGCTGCCGTGAAGCCGAAGGAGCCGGTTGCCGAGAAGCCGGTTGCGGCGAAGTCGGATACGGTTGCCGACAAGCCGAAGGCGGTCAGGAAGGCGGCGCCACCGAAGCCGCCGAAAGAAGAATCGCCGCAGCGGCCGCAAGAGCTGTTTTAAGCAAATGGGGTCAGGTCCGCGGGACCAGACCCCGATTATTCACGCGGCGCCGAAATAACCGGGGTCAGGTCCTGCGCGACCTGACCCCATTTTTCATGCGGCGCTTGCATAGTGAGGCGATTGTTGGCATCGTAGCCCTCCATGAAACCTCCACGCCGCCTCATGTCCCGCATCCGCAAGTTTACCCAGTTCTCGTTCCGCGACCTGGTGGCCACCGCCGGCCCGACGATCGTGCTGATCGCCGCAGTCTGCGCGATCGCCTACGTGATCGTCGACCCGGCGCCGCCGCGCCAGGTGACGCTGGCGACCGGCCAGGAAAACACCGCCTACGAGGAATTCGGCAAGAAGTACGCGGCGCTGCTGGCGAAGGACCACATCAAGGTCACGCAGGTGCGCTCGCTCGGCTCGCAGGACAACCTGCAGCGCCTCAACGAAGGCAAGGTCGATGTCGCTTTTGTCCAGAGCGGCTCGACCAGCGAAGCCGAGGCGCATCGCAAGGGCCTGATGTCGCTGGGCAGCCTGTTTACCGAGCCGGTGTGGCTGTTCCTGCGCGAGCCGGTCAAGGTCACCCAGCTCAATCAGCTCAAGGGCCTGAAGATCAACCTCGGTCCCGAAGGCACCGGCACGCCGAAACTGTTCCGCCAGGTGCTGGCGCTGAACGGCGTCGAGCCGGCCGACCTGACCATCGGCGCGCTGGAAAACACGCCGGCGGTGGTGGAGCTGCTCGATGGGCGCATCGACGGCCTGGTGTTCTCGTCCGGCCCTGACGCGCTGCTGGTGCAGATGCTGCTGCAAACGCCCGGCATCAAGCTGTTCAACTTCGACCAGGCCGAGGCCTATGCGCGGCGCCTGCCGTTCCTGTCGCACGTGGTGCTGCCGCGCGGGATCGTCGATCTCGGGCGCGACCTGCCGCCGCAGGACTATCACCTGATCGCGCCGACCGCCACCCTGGTCGCGCGCGCCAACCTGCACCCGGCGCTGGTCGAACTGTTCGTGCAGGCCGCCAGCGAGATCCATGGCGGCGCCGGCTGGTTCCAGAAGCAGGGCCAGTTCCCGTCACCGCAATACACCGAGATCCCGGTCGCGCGCGAGGCGGCAAAGTTCTACAAGGACGGCCCGCCGCTGCTGCAGCGCTACATGCCGTTCTGGGTCGCCAACCTGTTCGACCGCCTGTGGGTGGTGGTGGTCGCGCTGGCCGCCCTGATCATCCCGTTTTCGAAAGTGGTGCCGCCGCTGTACGTGTGGCGCATCAAGTCGCGCGTGTACCGCTGGTACGGCCAGCTGCGCGCGGTGGAGCAGGCGCTCGACGAGGCCGACGGCCCGCGCCGCGACCAGATCTGCGCCGAGCTGCTCAAGCGGCTCGAAGAAATCGAGGAGCGCGTCAACCGCATGTCGATCCCGCTGGCGTTTGCCGACAGCCTGTACGGCCTGCGCAGCCACATCAATTTCGTGCGCCAGCGCGTGCTGACGATGAAGACCGCGGCCGCCTTGGCGCGCTAGCCGCCGATCCAGGGCAGGCCGGCCTTGCACCAGCCGGCGACCTGCTTGCGGTGGCCCTCGGCGTCCTTGTCGCCTTCGAAGCCTTCGAGGATGTCGAAGGCGTTGTGGAAGCCGTGCTCGGTGGCCAGCTTGGCCGCATGGCGCGAGCGCACGCCGGAGCGGCACAGGAACAGCAGCACGTCGTTCTTGCCGGCCACCTCGCACAGCTGCTCGACGAACTGCGGATTGGCGGTGCCGCTCGGCCAGCTGCTCCATTCGACCGCCGCGTGCTGGCCGGGCGGCAGCAGCACCTGGCCGACCCAGTGGCGCTCGGCATTGGTGCGCACGTCGACCAGCTTGGCGTTCGGCTCGGCCTGCAGCAGCTCGAACGCTTCCTGCGGCGTCACGGCGCCGGCGTACGGCTGGTCGGCCCCGCGCTGGCGGGCAGTGGCGAGAAGTTGGTCGACGACGTTCATGGCTGGGTTCCCGTAGGGCAGTGGATGGCCTATTATAGAGTCAGTAGCAAATTCGCACTTTTGGGGCATGCAGCACCAAATTGGTGCGATCCGTCAGAAATGCACCAAAATGGTGCAGAATGGCGTTCTCAACCAGTGTTCCCCGTCGATGTTCTGCTTGCCGCCGCCCAATTGTGGCTGGCATGGAAACTGCTACGAATGCGCTGTGAGTTTGCGCAACCCGTTGGCGATGCGCACCCCCTTTTTAATTTAGGAGATTTGAATGGCAAAGACCGCCGCAGAAGTGTTGAAGATGGCCAAGGACAACGAAGTCAAATTCGTTGATTTCCGTTTTGCGGATACGCGCGGCAAAGAGCAGCACGTGACCGTGCCGGTGTCCCATTTCGATCTCGACAAATTCGAGTCCGGCCACGCCTTCGACGGCTCCTCGATCGCCGGCTGGAAGGGCATCGAAGCGTCCGACATGATCCTGATGCCGGACCCGAACACCGCCAACATCGACCCGTTCATGGAAGAGACCACGCTGTTCATGCAGTGCGACGTGATCGAGCCATCCGACGGCAAGGGCTACGACCGCGACCCGCGCTCGATCGCCAAGCGCGCCGAAGCCTACCTCAAGTCGTCCGGCCAGGGCGACACCGCCTACTTCGGTCCCGAGCCTGAATTCTTCATCTTCGACTCCGTGCGCTGGAAGATCGACATGTCGGGCTGCTTCGTGAAGATCGATTCGGACGAGTCCTCGTGGGCCACCGACGCGAAAACCGAAGGTGGCAACCACGGCCACCGTCCGACCGTCAAAGGCGGCTACTTCCCGGTCCCGCCGGTCGACTCGTTCCAGGACATGCGCTCGGAGATGTGTCTGATCCTCGAAGCGATGGGCATCCCGGTCGAAGTGCACCACCATGAAGTGGCCGGCGCCGGCCAGAACGAAATCGGCACCAAGTTCTCGACCCTGGTCGAGCGCGCCGACTGGACCCAGAACCTGAAGTACGTGGTGTGGAACGTGGCGCACAGCTACGGCAAGACCGCCACCTTCATGCCGAAGCCTATCGTCGGCGACAACGGCTCGGGCATGCACGTGCACCAGTCGATCTGGAAGGATGGCAAGAACCTGTTCGCCGGCGACGGCTACGCCGGCCTGTCGGAGACCGCGCTGTTCTACATCGGCGGCATCATCAAGCACGCCAAGGCCCTGAACGCGATCACCAACCCAGGCACCAACTCGTACAAGCGCCTGGTGCCTGGCTTCGAAGCGCCGGTCAAGCTGGCCTACTCGGCCCGCAACCGCTCGGCCTCGATCCGCATCCCGCACGTGGCGAACCCGAAGGGCCGCCGCATCGAGACCCGCTTCCCGGACCCGCTGGCCAACGTCTACCTGTGCTTCGCCGCGCTGCTGATGGCCGGCCTGGACGGCATCGCCAACAAGATTCATCCGGGCGAGGCAGCGTCGAAAGACCTGTACCACCTGCCGCCGGAAGAAGACGCGCTGATCCCGACCGTCTGCTCGTCGCTGGAAGAAGCGCTCGAGGCGCTGGACAAGGACCGCGAGTTCCTGACCCGCGGCGGCGTGTTCAGCGACAGCATGATCGACGCCTACATCGAGCTGAAGATGCAGGACGTGCAGCGCATGCGCATGACCACGCATCCGGCCGAATTCGACATGTACTACTCGCTGTAAGCAATTCGACAAAAGGCGTTATCGCGATGTCAGCTTGCGTGAACATGCTGACATCGAATGTGTAAATGCCGTGTAAAAAGCGCGATGAAAGCCACAGCTTTCGTCGCGTTTTTTTTCGGATGTTGTATATTCGACGTTGAGCCAAATTACCGCACGCCCGCCGCGTGCTGCCCTGATGCCAATGACAAGCCGTCTTGCCGGACCTGCCTTTGCAACCCTCGCGCTGCTGCTGTGCGGCGCCGCCGCGCACGCCGACACCACCATTTACAAGTGCGTCGACGCCGACGGCCGCATCGAATTCACCGACATCAACAAGCGCAACTGCAAGGTGCTTGAAGGACTGGGCCAGATTCCCGCGCCGCCCCAGCATCGCAGCGCCGCGCCCGCGCGCGCGGCCGCGCCGGCGGTGGTGCCGGCCGACTTCCCGAAAGTGAACACCTCGCAGCAGAAGGCGCGCGACGACGACCGCCGCGGCATCCTCACCGACGAATTGCGCGACGAGGAGAAGAAGCTGGCCGAGCTGCGCCGCGACTTCAACAACGGTGAGCCGGAGCGCCAGGGCGGCGAACGCAATTACGCCAAGTACCAGGAACGCGTGGCCCAGATGAAGGACAACATCGGCCGCGCCGAGAAGAACATCGACGCATTGAAGCGCGAGATCGCGAACATCCGATGAGCCGCAACGCAGCGGCCGCCGCGCGCCTGGCCGGCCTCGACCTGCTGGCGTCGGCGGTATTGCTGGTCGGCCCCGACGGCGGCATCGTGTATGCCAACGCCGCCGCCGAGCACCTGCTCGAGACGTCCGCCAAATCGCTGGCGCGCATGCAGCTGACCGCGCTGTTCGCCAACGCCGACGAGCTGGCCAAGCTTTGCGCCCAGGCGCTGGCCCACAAGTACGCGGACATGCGGCAGGACCTGATGCTCGAGCGCGCCGGGCGCGAGCCGCTGCACGTGCACAGCATCGTCAGCGCGACCGGCGAAGGCGACGTGGTGGTCGAGCTGCGCGAGAACGTCCAGCAGTTGAAGCTCGACCGCGAGGAGCGCATCCTCGACCAGAGCCAGGTCAACAAGGAACTGATCCGCAACCTGGCGCACGAGATCAAGAACCCGCTGGGCGGCATTCGCGGCGCGGCCCAGCTGCTCGAACTCGAGCTGCCGGCCGTGCACCTGAGCGCGCTGCGCGAATACACCCAGGTCATCATCAAGGAAGCGGACCGCCTGCAGACGCTGGTGGACCGCCTGCTGGCGCCGCACCGGCGTCCGCACATCGTCGGCGACGTCAACATCCACGAGGTATGCGAGCGGGTGCGCAGCCTGATGCTGGCCGAATTCCCCAGCGGCCTGACGATCCGGCGCGACTACGACGCCTCGATCCCCGAGTTCAGGGGCGACAAGGAACAGTTGATCCAGACGGTGCTGAACATCGCCCGCAACGCCGCGCAGGCGCTGGTCGAGCGCATCGCGGCCGGCGACGCCGAGCTGATTTTCCGCACCCGCGTGGCGCGCCAGGTCACCCTGGCCAAGGTTCGCTACGGGCTGGCATTAGACTTGCATATCATCGACAATGGACCGGGCATCTCGCCGCAGATCCGCGACCGCATTTTCTACCCGCTGGTGTCGGGCAGGGAAGGCGGCAGCGGGCTGGGGCTGACATTGGCGCAGACCTTCGTGCAGCAGCACCTGGGCGTGATCGAATGCGAGAGCCGGCCTGGATTGACGGACTTCCGCATCCTGCTGCCGCTGCCATAAGCCGCGGCGCGGACGGGAAGGACCGGATCCCGACCAATTGAAGATCCATATTGCGGGGAAGCGGAACTACATGAAACCAATCTGGATTGTCGACGACGACGCCTCGATCCGCTGGGTGCTGGAAAAAGCCCTGGCGCGCGAGAACCTGGCCACGCGCAGCTTTTCCAACGCGCGCGATGCGATGGCCGCGCTCGAAAACGAGACGCCGCAAGTGCTGGTGTCGGACATCCGCATGCCGGGCGAGTCCGGCCTCGACCTGCTGGCCGAAGTCAAGGAGCGCCATCCCGGCCTTCCGGTGATCATCATCACGGCGTTCTCGGACCTTGATTCGGCGGTCGCCGCGTTTCAGGGCGGCGCCTTCGAATACCTGGCCAAGCCCTTCGACATCGACAAGGCGGTGGAGTTGATCCGGCGCGCGCTCGACGAAAGCCTGCGCGAAGCGAGCGTCGAGGCGGCGCCGGCCGGCACCCCCGAAATTCTCGGCCAGGCGCCGGCCATGCAGGAAGTGTTCCGCGCGATCGGGCGATTGTCGCAGTCGAACGTGACGGTGCTCATCACGGGCGAGTCGGGCACCGGCAAGGAGCTGGTCGCGCGCGCGCTGCACAAGCACAGCCCGCGCGCGCAGCAGCCCTTCATTGCGCTCAATACCGCGGCGATCCCGAAGGACTTGCTCGAATCGGAACTGTTCGGCCACGAGCGCGGCGCCTTCACCGGCGCCCAGGCCACGCGGCGCGGCCGCTTCGAGCAGGCCGAGGGCGGCACCCTGTTCCTCGACGAGATCGGCGACATGCCGTTCGACTTGCAGACCCGCTTGCTGCGGGTGCTCTCCGACGGCCACTTCTACCGGGTCGGCGGACACCAGCCGATGAAGGCCAATGTGCGCGTCATCACGGCGACGCACCAGAACCTCGAGCAGCGCGTGCGCGACGGCCTGTTTAGGGAAGACCTGTACCACCGCCTCAACGTGATCCGCCTGCGCCTGCCCAGTTTGCGGGAGCGGCGCGAGGACATACCCCTCCTGGTGCGCCACTTCCTGGTGCAGAGCGCGCGCCAGCTCGGCGTCGAGGCCAAACGCATGAGCGAGGCCGCGCTGCAGTTCCTGTCCGGCCTCGACCTGCCGGGCAACGTGCGCCAGCTGGAAAACCTGTGCAACTGGATCACCGTGATGGCGCCGGGGCAGACGGTCGAGGTCAAGGACCTGCCGCTGGAGCTGACCAAGACCCAGGATGCGATCGCCGAGCCGATGGCGCCGGCGGCGCTGCCCGAGAACGGCGCCTGGGCGCGCGCGCCGCAGCATGGCGGGCCGACCCTGGCCGAAATGGGCGCGGCGGGCGGCTGGATCGGCCTGCTGGAACTGCAGGCGGCCAGCATGCTCAGCGCCGGCGAGGGAGAAGTCATGGACGTGCTGGGCAAGCAGTTCGAGTCGGCGCTGATCAAGACGGCTTTGAAGCACACGCACGGGCGCAAGAACGACGCCGCGGTGCGCCTGGGGATAGGCCGCAACACGATCACGCGCAAGATCGCCGAGCTGGGGATCGACGGCGCCAAGGACGAATAGCCGCCGCGGCCCAAGGTCTGGGGTCAGGTCCGCCGGAGCGACGGGGACGCCGAGTCCCCGGGTTTGCCGGCGCCGCGTGAGCAAGACGTAACCTCATTTGGCCCGCCGATATAGTAAGCTGGCGCCATCACGTCTCTTACCTCGTCAAATGCTGATCAACTGCGTCGCCTACCAGGAAGGCAAAAAACTCTCCGACATCCCGGTCGAGGAAATCAGCGATTACCTCGCCAAGCCCGGCACCTTCGTCTGGGTCGCGCTGCGCGATCCCGATCCCGCCGAACTGGCGATCATGCAGGAGGAGTTCAGCCTGCACGAGCTGGCGGTCGAAGACGCCCAGCGGGGCAACCAGCGCCCCAAGGTCGAGGAGTACGGCGACTCGCTGTTTGCCGTGATGCAGACGGTCGAACTTTCCGAAGGCAAGATGGTGGTGGGCGAAGTGGACGTGTTCGTCGGCCCCAACTACGTGCTGTCCTCGCGCCGCAACGCGACGCAGGGCTTCCTGGGCGTGCGCGCGCGCGCCGAACGTGAGCCGCACCTGCTGGCGCAAGGCTCGGCCTTCGTGCTGTATGCGCTGATGGACGCGGTGGTGGACCGCTACTTCCCGGTGGTGGACATGCTCGAATCGGAATTGGAGACCATCGAGGACCGCATCTTCATCCGCGGCTCGCAGCGCGCCAACATCGAGCGCCTGTATGAACTCAAGGCCAAGGTGCTGACCCTGCGCCACGCCGTGATGCCGCTGATGGAAGGCGTGGGCAAGCTGTATGGAGGGCGCGTGCCGGCCATCTGCATCGACACCCAGGAATACTTCCGCGACGTGCACGATCACCTGTACCGCATCGCCGCCACGCTCGACACCATCCGCGACACCATCAGCACCGCGATCCAGGTCAACCTGTCGATGGTGGCGATTGACGAAAGTGAAGTCAACAAGCGGCTGGCCGCATGGGCCGCAATCTTCGCCGTGTTCACCGCCTTCGCCGGCATCTGGGGCATGAATTTCAAGTTCATGCCGGAGCTCGAATGGCACTACGGCTATGCGGTCGCGCTGGCCATGATGTTCGGCGTGTGCGGCTACCTGTACTGGCGCTTCAGGCGCTCCGGCTGGCTCTAGCCGCACGCCGCCCCGAATAAAAAAACGCCCGGGAACTCGCGCTCCCGGGCGTTTTTGCGTGGCGCTACAGCTTAGAAGCTATAGGCGGCGCGCAGGTAGAACGTGCGGCCCGTCGGATCCGTGTAGCGAGGATCGTAGCCGGCCTGGAAGGTCGACGTCTGATAGCTCAGCGGCGGATTGCGGTCGAACATGTTCTTCATGCCGCCCGTCAGGGTCAGGCCCTTCATGACCTGGTACGACAGGTAGCCGTCAAACGTGGTGTAGGAAGGCACCGTGTTGGTCGGGGTCTGGTCGATGTAGCCCGACTTGTAGTGAGCGGCCAGGCCGCCACCGAAGCTGCCGCGGCTCCAGTTCAGGTTGAGGTTGTCCTGCCAGCGGAACACCGGGCTCGAACCCGAGTACACGCCCACGTTCTGATGGAACACATCGCCGACGAAGTTCTGGTACTCGTACTTGTTGACGAAGGTGTCGTTCATCGTGAAGTTGAACGTGCCGTAGTCGGCGGTGCGCAGGCGGTACGTGGCGCTCAGGTCGACACCGTTGGTGTTGGTGTTGCCCAGGTTTTGCGTACGCAGGTCGAGGTAGCCGCAGGTGGCCGGGTTAGGGCACTGCGAACCGTCGGTGGCCAGGTCGCCGGCCGCGTTGCGGTGGTAGTACGACGCGAAGGTGACCGGATCGCTGATGATGTCGTTGTCCGACAGCGAGCTGATGGCGTGCTTCATGCGAATCGCCCACAGGTCCACGCCCAGCGTCAGGTTGTTGACCGGCTCGAACACCACGCCCAGGGTCGCGTTCTGCGCCTTTTCCGGGTTCAGGTTCTTGTTTCCGCCGGTCAGGACCTGGAACTGCTGCTTGCAGTTCGCCGCGCTCGACTTGCCCGTGATCGCGTTCTTGCCGTCAGGGCAGTTCACCGGATCGCTGATGGTATCGGCCGAGTTGGTGTACGCCTGGGCCGAGTTGATTTCATACAGCGACGGGGCGCGGAAACCGGTCGAGTAGGAGCCGCGCACCAGCACGGTCTTCGACGGCTGGTAGCGGAAGCTGAACTTCGGATTGGTGCTGCTGCCGAAGTCGCTGTACTTGTCGTAGCGGACCGATGCCGTCACGTCCAGCTCCTTGATGATCGGGACGTTCAACTCGGCATAGGCGGCGTAGACGTTGCGCGAGCCCTCGTTGTGCGTCAGCGGATCGACGCCGGTGCTGGCCACCACTTTTTCCGCGTACTCGGTATTGGCGGTGTTCAGGAAGCTTTCGCGTTCGGCTTGCGCGCCGACGGCCAGGGCGGCGCCGCGGCCGGCGCCGAACCAGTCGGCCAGCTCGCGGCTGGCGCGGAAGTCCGCGGTCTTGGTCGTGCCTTTGGCGGTCTGCAAGGTGCCGTTCAGCGCGGCGCTGGCGATCAGGGCGTCGCCGGCGCTGTCCTGCGGTCCGAACGGGTTGATGACGCCGTTGAGCACGCCGGCGGTGATGATCTCGCCGTTGCTGTAGCCCTTGAGGTTTTCCTGCACCTTGTTCTCGTTGTAGCTGAGGGCGCCTTCATAGTCCCAGCCGGCCATCGCGCCGGACAGCGACACCACCAGGCGCTGCTGCTTGTTGGTGTTGTCGTCCGAGCGTGGCCCGTTCGGCAGGTCGCGCCATTTCAGGTGGATGTAGCCTGGCTTGAGGCCGTCCGTGAAGGCTTCGGAGCCGTCCGAGAACGCCGGGTTCAGCGCCGGGTTGGTCGGGTAGAACGGGTTCGGCGAACCGTCGAGGCGGGTGCGGTTCTGGAACAGGCCGCCGTAAGGCACCGGTGCGATCGCGCTTTGCACCTTGCTCTGGCTGTTCAGGTATTCGATGCCCAGCTGATGCTCGGGATTGAGCTTGATGGTGGCCTTGATCAGGCCGGTGGTGCGCTCGCTTTTCGGGATGTAGTCCACGAAGCTCGACGTGGTCATCTTGCAGCTGGTACCGTCGCCGCCCGGGATCAGGTCGGTGCCATCGACGCAGCTTGGCGCGGCCGGGTTGTAGCTGGCGCCGTCCTGGTAGTAGTTTGCCGGGCTGGTGGAGGCCGACAGGCCGCCGGCGTAGCGCGTGTTGTACGGACGCTGGGTGCCGCCGATGCGGTGCTGCTGCTGGTGGTCCACCATGGCGAACACGTTGTAGCCGTCCGACGCCAGGTCGCCGAAGCCGAAGCCGGCGTTGATGTTGTCGGAGAAGCCGCCCGGATGCTTCGGCGACTCGGCGCCGAGGGTGATGGTGCCGCCCTTGAAGTCCTTGCGGGTGATGAAGTTGATCACGCCGCCGACCGCGTCCGAGCCGTACAGCGAGGAGGCGCCGTCGCGCAGCACTTCGACGCGCTCGAGCGCGGCGAATGGAATCATGTTCAGGTCGGGCGCCGAGCTGTCGAGCGCGTTGTTGGCCAGGCGGCGGCCGTTCAGCAGGACCAGGGTCTTGTTGGCGCCGATGCCGCGCAGGTCGGCGAACGAGGCGCCGCCGGTGCTCGAGCCGACCACCTGGCTGGTGCCGGTGGACGCCTGCGACGCGGACAGGTTGGCCATCACCTGTTCGATCGTGGTGATGCCCTGCTTCTTCAGGTCGTCCATCTTCAGCACGGTCACCGGGACCGCGGTCTCGGCGTCGATGCGCTTGATGGCCGAGCCGGTAATTTCAACCCGCTGGATCGGGGCGGTCGCGTCCTGCGCCAGTGCGCCTTGGGCGGCAAGGCCCAGGCCGACGGCCACGCCGCCCGAAAACATCAGGCGCAACGAGCGGGACAACACGGTTTCCATCATCATTACTACTCCTTGTGAGTGTGCTTGGCGACGGCGCGAGGGTAGGGCGCCGCGGCCGGATCGTGCCTATGAAAAATCCGGATGGGGCATGATTGAGTTGCGATGTCCGAGCGTCAATCCTTACACGGCGGTATGTACGCCGCGCTGCAACAAAATGTTTCGATACAGGACAGGGCTTGACAGGCGGGGGAGCCGCTGCGGCTGCTGGGCGCAGAGGCCGTGGAAAGCTTGCGGAAAGATTGTTCCGAAAGAAAATTGGGTAAACCGTTTTACAAGATTTACACTACGTTACATTGGGACGAATGTATGTACGTGTGCAAAATCAGACTGTGCGGCGCGGCATTAAAACCACAGCCACCCCCGATTTTCGTGCTTTTTTGTATTGACGATCACGCAATCTTGTTGACAGGTAAATTTCCTCATGGTGTGATGAAGTGGTTCGACTTGTATAGGCCACTTGGTCCATGCAGTCGGATCACGCGCACCGTCAGGGGCTGCAGAACCTTGAGGTGTCGTTTTCGCGGTCAACTTCAAGGGAGCATCCATGTTTTTCAAGAAAACCGTCCTCGTCCGCGCGCTGGCGATCGCCTTCGGCGCCGCGGCGTTGACATCCATTTCCATGCCCGCGGCCATGGCGCAGTCGAACACCACCGGCACCATCTTCGGCAAGGTCGATGCGCCGCCCGGCGCCACCGTGGTCATCGAAAACACCGCGACGGGCTTTCGCCGCGTCCTCACCCCTGACGCGGGCGGGCGCTACAACGCCTTGTCGCTGCCGGTCGGCGACTACAAGGTGTCGCTGATGCGCAATGGCGCGGTCGAGCGCTCGGAAGACGCCTCGGTCGGCATCGGCGCCGGCGTCGATGTCAGCTTCGCGGCGCTGTCGGTGGTCCAGGTGCGCGGCACCCGCAACCGCATCGACGTGACGAACACCAACCAGGGCGCGACCTTCACCGCGCGCGAACTGGCCAAGCTGCCGATCCCGCCGACCGTCGGCGCCGTGATCCAGCTGGCGCCGGGCACCGTCAAGGGCGACCCGGGCTACGGCGGCTCCGGCGCGCCGAGTTTCGGCGGCGCCTCCGGTTCCGAGAATGCCTACTACATCAACGGTTTCCCTGTCACCAATCCGCTGACCCAGACGGGCTTCTCGACGCTGCCTTTCTTTGCCATCGCGCAGGCCCAGATCCTCACCGGCGGCTACGGCGCCGAATTCGGCCGCTCGACCGGCGGCGTGGTCAACATCACCTCCAAGCGCGGCACCAACCGCTGGGAAGCGGGCGTGGCCGCCGAATACGAGCCAGGTTCGCTGGCGGCGCGCTCGCGCAACATCGTCTATCCGGTCACCGGCTCCCCGCGCGACGGCACCGTGCGCCAGTACCTGCATGACGACCGCCAGGACCGCACCATGGGCAGCGCCTACCTGGCCGGCCCGCTGATCAAGGACAAGCTGTTCGCCTTCCTGACGCTCGAGCAGACCCGCACCACGTCCGAAGGCGTGACCTCGGTCAGCACCGACCCGGCCGCCGCCACCGCCGGATGGGAAAACCGCACCCTGAAGCAGCCGCGCGCCTTGCTGAAACTGGACTGGAACATCACCGACGACCATCGCCTCGAATACACGATGGTGCGCGACCGGCCGGAAGACCATCGCCGCTATTACGGCTACGACTACGCGACCCACACCCACAACAACGTGCTGGGCGCCGAAACGATCTACAAGAGCTACGGCCCGGTGCCGATCGCGGCAACCACCGGCGGCGACCTCGATATCCTGAAGTACACGGGCAACCTGCGCGACGACCTGACCGTCACCGCGCTGGTCGGCCGCACCAAGGTCAACCGCCAGCAGAACCAGGTTGGCTACGATCCGAGCTTCCCGCTGATCAACGTGGCCGACGGCGCGCCGGGCATCGACTACGTGTCGAAACAGCCGTTCACCGACGATGCCTTCGCTCCCGGCTCGCGCAACAAGTCCTCCGGCTACCGCCTCGACCTCGAGTACAAGCTCAACGCCTCCCACACCGTGCGCGCGGGCCTGGACAACATGAAGCTCGATTCGTATTCCGGCACGCTGACCTCGGGCGGCATCGAGTGGGACTACAGCTCCGACCCGTGCGGCGCCGCGATCTCCGGCGTGCCCGGCGTGGTCATGGCCCCGACCAACCTCAAGTCGGCCGACGGCTCGACCTGCTACTCGGTGTCCTCGTTCAAGTTCAAGGCGGTCAATCCGGCGCGCGTGGACCAGGGCGCGCAGTACATCGAAGACCGCTGGCAGGTCACCAAGGACGTGCTGGCCGTGATCGGCTTGCGTAACGAATCGTTCAAGAACTACAACGAGGAGGGCAAGGCCTTCATCAGCCAGACCCGCCAGATCGAACCGCGCCTGGCCATCAGCTGGGACGTCAACGGCGACTCCTCGACCAAGGTGTTCGGCAATGCCGGCCGCTACCACCTGCAGATGCCGGCCAACGTCTCGATCCGCTCCGGCGGCGCCTCGACCTACCTGCAGCAGTTCTTCTCGTACACCGGCGTCGATCCGGCGACGGGCGCGCCGACCGGCACCGTCGCGCTGACCCCGGTGTTCTCGCCCGACGGCGAAACCGGCAACCCGAAAGACCTGAACTACGTGGCGGCCAAGGGCCTGAAGTCGCACTACCAGGATGAGATCTCGTTCGGCTTCGAGAAGGCGCTGTCGAAGCAGCTCAACGTGGGCGCGAAATTCACCTACCGTGACCTGAAGAGCACGCTGGAAGACTGGTGCGATCCGCGGCCGTTCCACAAGTGGGCCGCCGACCACGGCGTCGGCACCGACAAGCTCGACGGCCAGGGCGCCTACGCCGCCAGTGGCCCGGCGTTCAGCTGCACCATCATCAACCCTGGTCGCACCAACACCTGGGACCTGGACTTGGACGGCGACGGCAAGACCGAGCACGTGGTGCTGACGCCGACCGACATGGGCGGCGGCGAGAGCACGCGCGACGGCGCGGCGCTGCCGAAAGCGACGCGCACCTATGTCGCGCTCGACCTGTTCGCCGAGCATCCGTTCGACGGCAAGTGGTACGGCAAGCTGAACTACACCTGGTCGCGTTCGCGCGGCAACACGGAAGGCCAGCTCAATTCCGACCTGCAGCAAGCCGACCCGGCCACCACGGTCTCGTTCGACTTCAAGGAACTGGAAGAGTACGCCACCGGACTGCTGCCGAACGACCGGACGCACGTGATCAAGGCATTCGGCTACTACAGCGTGCTGCCGGAAGTGACTGTCGGCGGCAACCTGCTGGTGTCGTCGGGCCGGCCGCGCCAGTGCCTGGGCGCCTATCCGGACGCGGCTGACGCCGCCGGCGTGTACGGCAGCCTGTTCCACTACTGCCCGGTTGCCGGCTCGACGACCAACGTGCCGTCGCCGCGCGGCAGCACCGGCCGCATGCCGTGGACCAAGACGCTCGACATGAACGTGTCGTACAAGCCGACCTGGCTGAGCGGCCTCGAGTTCAAGATGGACGTGTTCAACGTCTTCAACACGCAGACGGCCAGCCGCCAGCGTGACATCAGCGATCCGAGCAACCGCTATCAGCTCATCACCAACTACACGGCGCCGCGATCGGCCAAGTTCTCGGCCGTGTACGGGATGAAGTTCTAAGCAGGGAGGGGCGGGTCCGGCCGGGCCCGCCTCGTTCGCGCAAGCAAAAACGCCCGGCAAGCAGCTTGCCGGGCGTTTTTTTGCGCCCCGCATTTTCCCGGGGCGGTGCGCGTTGCGTTGACGAACTAGCGCGCCATCGACAGCGCCACCGCCTCGGCCACCTTGATGCCGTCCACCGCCGCCGACAGGATGCCGCCGGCGTATCCGGCGCCTTCGCCGGCCGGGAACAGCCCGCGCGTGTTCAGGCTTTGCAGGTCGTCGTCGCGGCGCTTGATGCGGATCGGCGACGAGGTGCGCGTCTCGACCCCGGTCAGCAGCGCGTCCGGATGGAAGTAGCCCTTGATCTGCTTGTCGAACGCGGGAAACGCCTCGCGCATCGCCGTGATCGCATACTCGGGCAGGGCGCTCGCCAGGTCGGTCAGGCGCACCGCCGGCTTGAACGAGGGGATCACCGAGCCCAGCGCGGTCGAGGCGCGGCCAGCCACGAAGTCGCCCATCAGCTGGCCCGGCGCGTCGTAGGTGCCGCCGCCCAGGGCGAAGGCGCCTTCCTCAAGGCGGCGCTGCAGCGCGATGCCGGCCAGCGGGTGGCCCGGATAGTCCACCTCCGGCGTGATGCCGACCACGATGGCGCTGTTGGCGTTGCGCTCGTTGCGCGAATACTGGCTCATGCCGTTGGTGACGACCCGGCCCGGCTCGGACGCGGCGGCCACCACGGTGCCGCCGGGGCACATGCAGAAGCTGTACACCGAGCGCCCGTTCGAAGCGTGGTGCACCAGCTTGTAGTCGGCCGCGCCGAGGATCTTGTTGCCGGCGTTCGGGCCGAAGCGGCACACGTCGATCAGCGACTGCGGATGCTCGACCCGGAAGCCGATCGAGAACGGCTTCGCTTCGATGTACACGCCGCGCTCGTACAGCATCTCGAAGGTGTCGCGCGCGCTGTGGCCGATCGCCAGCACCAGGTGGCGCGTGGCGATGCGCTCGCCGCTGGCCAGCACCACGCCGCGCACCTGGCCGCTGTCACCATCGCGCTCGATGTCGACGTCGACCACCTTGCTCGAGAAGCGGTACTCGCCGCCCAGCGCGATGATGTTCTCGCGCATCTGCTCGACCATCTTGACCAGGCGGAAGGTGCCGATGTGCGGCTTGCTCACGTACAGGATTTCCTCGGGCGCGCCGGCCTTGACGAACTCGGTCAGCACCTTGCGGCCGTAGTGCTTGGGATCCTTGATCTGGCTATACAACTTGCCGTCCGAGAAGGTGCCGGCGCCGCCCTCGCCGAACTGCACGTTCGACTCCGGGTTGAGCTCGCGCTTGCGCCAGAAGCCGAAGGTGTCGACGGTGCGCTCGCGCACCACCTTGCCGCGCTCGAGGATCAGCGGGCGCAGGCCCATCTGGGCCAGGATCAGCGCGGCGAACAGGCCGCACGGCCCGGTGCCGATGACCACCGGGCGCTCGTTCTTGTCGTGGCCCTGCAGCTGCTCGCCGCCGGCGACGAACTTGTAGCTGGTGTCGGGCGCGGGCATCACGTGCTGGTCGTGCTTTTTGCGCGCCAGCACGGCCGCTTCATCGCGCACCTCGGCGTCGATCGCATAGATCAGCACGATCGCGCTCTTCTTGCGCGCATCGTAGCTGCGCTTGAATACCGTAAAGCCGAGCAGGTCGGCGCTGTCGATATCCAGGCGCGCCAGCACGGCGGCGCGCAGGGCCGCTTCCGGGTGGTCGAGGGGAAGTTTGAGTTCGTTAATTCGCAGCATAGTTGACGGCGGGAATGGATCGCGGTGAATCCGCTATTTTACCCGAGGCCGTCATTGGACCGGAATCGGCTGCTTCGGCGCCGCATTTTGATGTCGCAGCGCAGCAATTGCCGCTCAGAACCGGTCCCGTTGATTTGCGCCGATTGTCATCCATCGTCCGCCAAACGCCGCGTACCGGTTGCACCGTGCGTCCATACCGGGAGTTCTTTACGTTGCGGCGCACCATCGGCGTGCAAAATTCGCCCGAGAATTGTGCAAATTTTTTAACTGTTGTTTATATGCACGGTAACCCTCCTGCAAGATTGACATCGCTTGTTTCGATATGGTTCTATGTAGCACTTAAATTGTTGTTTGTAATCAAACGATGTTTATTATTTCGTTCATTGAACGAAAAGAAGTACGAAGTAGTGGGGCAAGAGAGAAACACCCGTGATTTAGAACGAAACAACACCCTTACCAAAAGCCGATCGTTTTCGAAAAGCTTTAAAAAACATTAGGAAATCACATGTTGAGAAAAACTGTACTAGTACGCGCCTTGTCGGTCGCGTTCGCCACCGCAGCGTTGACCGCCGCCGTTACGCAGCCAGCAATGGCGCAGTCGAACACGGTCGGTATCATTTTCGGTACCGTGCCTGCTGGTTCCGCCAATTCGGTGGTGCTGCGTAATACGGATACGAACCAGACCCGTACGGTCCAGGTTGACGCAAACGGCAAATTCCAGGCGTCCGGCCTGGCAATCGGCCACTACCGCGCGACCCTGATGAAGGGCAACACCGCGGGCGCCACGTCCGAAGTGGACGTCATCGCCGGCCAGGGCGCGGAAGCCATCTTCCCGGTCAGCGGCGTGCAGTCGGTGCAGGTCCAGGGCCGTCGCACCCGTATCGACGTGTCGAACACCAACAACGGCGCCGTGTTTACCGCCCGTGAACTGGCTCGCCTGCCGATCGCTCCAAGCGTGGCGTCGATCGTCCAGCTGGCCCCGAACACCACCCGCGGCGACCCGCGCTACGCAGCCGGCGACAGCTTCGGCGGCGGCGGTCCATCGGAAAATGCGTACTACATCAACGGTTTCCCTGTCACCAACCCACTGACCCAGCTGGGCGCATCGGAACTGCCATTCGGCGCGATTGCCCAGGCCCAGGTGCTGACCGGCGGCTACGGCGCCGAGTTCGGCCGTTCGGTCGGCGGCGTGGTCAACATCACCACCAAGTCCGGCACCAACAACTGGGAAGTCGGCGCACAGTATTCGGTCGAGCCAAACGCATGGCGCAGCAAGTCGAAGAACTACATGTACGAGAACACCAAGGCGCTGGACGCGAAGGGCAATCTGCTCAACGCCACCACTGACGGCCAGGTACGCGTGTGGCGCGAGAGCAACACCAAAGACGTCAAGCGCGTAGGCGCGTATGTCGGCGGCCCGCTGATCAAGGACAAGCTGTTCATGTTCCTGGCCGGCGAAACCACCAACACCGACACCAACTTTGTGAACACGGCGTTCACCGCGAACCCGACGACGCCGGCCGGCTGGGTCGAGAGCCGCGCGATCCAGGATCGCTACACCGCCAAGTTCGACTGGAACATCACCGACAACCATCGTCTGGAATTCACCAAGATCGGCGACGATGCCAAGGCCGACCGTTCGTCGTACGACTACAACTTCGCCACCCACCAGACCAACCGCGTGCTGTCGTTGCGCGGCAACTGGTCGAACGACACCAGCGCCAACGGCTTTACGCCTTCGTCGGGCGGCGATGTGCAGATGCTCAAGTACACCGGTAACATCACCGACGACCTGACCATCAGCGCCCTGGCCGGCGACAGCAATGTCCGCCACACCAACCGTTTCGCCGGCATCAGCACGCTGCTGCCAGGTACCGCCATCGGCTCGAACGGCAACCCTAACCCGGCTGTCCCGATTCCTAACCCGAACCCGGTGACCTTCAACATCACGCCGGACGGCGCAGCCGACAAGGTCAAGGCCAAGCGCCTCGACCTCGAGTACAAGATCGCTACCCACACCCTGCGTGCTGGTCTCGACCGCGTCAAGATGTCGTCGATCAACGCCGGCCAGGAAACGCCTGGCGGCGCAACCTGGACCTACTTCAAATCGGCCGAAGCCCTGCCGACCACCCCGATCAGCATGGGTTCCGGATCGAAAGTGGCGCCTGCAACCGGCGGCCAGTCGGGCCTGAACGGCTTCTACGTCCGCAAGGTGCAGTTCAGCACCTCGACCTCGGCAGCGTCGGATCAGTCGGCGGAGTACCTGGAAGATAAATGGCAGGTCACCAAGAACCTGCTCGTGACCGGCGGTATCCGTCGCGAAGGCTTCACGAACCGCAACGGCGACAACGAAACCTTCCTGAAGCAGGATGGCAACTACTCGCCACGCCTGTCGGCAGCCTGGGACGTCAACGGCGACGCCAGCTTCAAGGTGTACGGTAGCGCCGGCCGCTACTTCGTGCAGATCCCGACCAACGTGACGGTACGTGGCGCCAGCCGCGCCACCAACACCCAGCAGTTCTACACCTACTCGGGTATCGATGCGAACGGCCAGCCGCTGGGCCTGGTCCAGCTGACCGCACCGCGTTCGTCCAACAACGAATTCGGCCAGGCCAAGGATCCGCGCACCATCACCGCGACCAACCTGAAGCCGACCTACCAGGACGAAGTGACCCTCGGTTTCGAGAAGGCCTTCTCGCCTTCGCTGAACTTCGGTGTCAAGGGCACGTACCGCAAGCTGCGTTCGACCGCGGACGACTACTGCGACCAGACCCCGTTCGACAACTGGGCAGCGCGTAACGGCGTCAGCACCGCCAACTGGAAATTCGGCCTCGGCTGCGTCATCATGAACCCGGGCGAAGACCAGACTTTCCTGGTTGACTTCAACAACGGCGATCCAGCGATCAAGCCAACCCTGACCACGGTCAAGCTGACCGCTGCGGAAATCGGCCTGCCGAAGACCAAGCGCATCTACTCGGCACTGGACTTCTTCGCAGAACACCCACTGCGTGATGGCTGGTACGGTAAGGTCAACTACACGCTGGCCAAGAACCACGGTAACACCGAAGGTCAGACCAATTCGGATACCGCCCAGGCCAACGTGTCGATCACCGCGGTGTGGGACTTCGCCCAGATCATGGAATACGCGGATGGCGAACTGCCGAACAGCCGCAAGCACCAGATCAAGGCATTCGGCTTCTACCAGGCTACCCCTGAGTGGACCGTCGGCGGTAACTTCCTGGCTGCCTCGGGTCGTCCGAAGGGTTGCCTGGGTATTCACCCGCTGCAAGCGGTCAACGACTTCGGCTACGGTGCTGCGTTCCACTACTGCAAGCAATCCCTGGATGCTTCCGGTCCATCGCTTCCAGCTCCACGCGGCACCCTGGGCCAGTACCCATGGGATGTTCGCCTGGACATGAACCTGGTGTACTCGCCTGCAGTTGTCAACGGCCTGTCGCTGAAGCTGGACGTGTTTAACGTCACCAACCGTCAGACCGTCCAGGTCCTCGATGACACCCGTGAAACTTCGTCGGGCTTTATCGCCGCCCGTGCCGGCGCTGTGCTGAGCTACACGGCAGCACGCTCCGCGCGCTTCACCGTCGAGTACAACAAGAAGTTCTAAGCGACTCGATCGCCCGGCAGGCCGCAAGGCCTGCTTCGGAGCGCAAAAACAAAAACCGCCGGATTCGTCCGGCGGTTTTTTTCGTCAGTGGAAAGGGCGGGCGGCAGGACGCCGCTGGCCGGTGGATGGCCTAGAAGCCGCCCCAGAAAGCGTTCAGCGCGGCAACGGCGGCGATGCCGGCCGTCTCCGTGCGCAGGATGCGCGGGCCGATCGACAGCGCGATCGCGCCCTGGGCGATGGCCGCGTCTTCTTCCTGCTCGGTGTATCCCCCTTCCGGTCCCACCAGCAGCGAAATCGCCTGCGGCGGCTGGTGGCGCGCCCAGTGCGCCAGCGATTCGGTCGCGCGGGGCGACAGCAGGATGCGCTTGTGCAGGCCGTTCTGGCCTATCCACCCGTGGAAATTGCCCAGCGGCGCCAGCCGCGCCAGCCGGTTGCGCCCGCTCTGCTCGGACGCCGCCACGATCACTCCCTGCCAGTGGGCCTGGCGCTTTTCAAGCCGGTCGGCCGCCAGCTTGACCACGCTGCGCTGGGCCGCCAGCGGCTGGATCGCCGCCACCCCCAGCTCGACCGCCTTCTCGATGATCCAGTCCATCTTTGCCGCTTCCGGCAGGGCCTGGGCCAGCGTGATCTCGTAGGGCAGCTCGCGGTCGCGCTCGACGAAGGCGAGCACGCGCGCGGTGGCGCGCTTTTTCTCCAGCACGGCCAGTTGCGCCAGGTATTCGCCGCCGTCGCCGTTGAACAGGGTCAGTTCGGCGCCCGGCTGCAGGCGCACCACCCAGGCGTGGTGGGCCACCGGGTCGGGCAGGTCGATGGTGTCGCCCACCGCGAAGGGCTGGGGGCAGTAGAAACGCGGCATGCAAGAATCCTGTGGTTGAGCCTAGTAATCAGGGGCATTTTAAGGCCCGGGGCCGGCCTCTGGTAAAATAGTTGGTTCAGTGACGCCAGTCCCGCCCCGCACTCCCCATTCTTACGACTTCAACAATTCGAGCGATGAAACCTATGCAAACCACTACTCTGATGGCCAACGCAATCCGCGCGCTGGCAATGGACGCAGTCCAGAAAGCCAATTCCGGCCACCCTGGCATGCCGATGGGCATGGCCGAAATCGCCGTCGCGCTGTGGGACGGCCACTACCGCCACAACCCGGCCAATCCGAAGTGGGCCAACCGCGACCGTTTCCTGCTCTCGAACGGCCACGGCTCGATGCTGCACTACTCGCTGCTGCACCTGTCGGGCTATGCGGTCACGATGGACGACCTGAAGTCGTTCCGCCAGCTGCACTCGAAGACCCCGGGCCACCCGGAAGTGGACATCACGCCAGGCGTCGAGACCACCACCGGCCCGCTCGGCCAGGGCATCGCCAACGCGGTTGGCATGGCCCTGTCGGAGTACCTGCTGGCGTCCGAATTCAACAAGCCGGGCTTTGAAGTGGTGGACCACTACACCTACGCCTTCATCGGCGACGGCTGCCTGATGGAAGGAATCTCGCACGAAGTGTGCTCGCTGGCCGGCACCCTGGGCCTGAAAAAGCTGATCGCCCTGTACGACGACAACGGCATCTCGATCGACGGCAAGGTCGAAGGCTGGTTCACCGACGACACCCCGCAGCGTTTCGAGTCCTACGGCTGGAACGTGATCCGCAACGTCGACGGCCATGACGTGGCGGCGGTGGACGCCGCGCTGGCGCAGGCGCGCAAGTCGGACAAGCCGACCCTGATCTGCTGCAAGACCGTGATCGGCAAGGGCTCGCCGAACCTGCAGGGCGGCGACAAGGTGCACGGCGCCGCGCTGGGCGACAAGGAAGTGGCGGCGGTGCGCGAGCACCTGGAATGGAGCCACGCCCCGTTCGAGATCCCGGCCAACGTCTATACCTCGTGGGACGCCAAGGAAAAGGGCGCTGCCGTGGAAGCCGAATGGAACACCACCTTCGACGCCTACCGCAAGCAGTTCCCGAAGGAAGCCGCTGAACTGGAGCGCCGCATGAATGGCGACCTGCCGGCCAACTTCGACGAGACCCTGGCCGCAGCCATCGCCTCCTGCGTCGACAAGAAGGAAAACACCGCCACCCGCAAGGCCAGCCAGAACGCCATCCAGGCGCTGGCGCCGTCGCTGCCCGAGTTCCTGGGTGGCTCGGCCGACCTGACCGGCTCGAACCTGACCAACTGGAAAGAGTCGATCGCGGTGCGTTCCGGCAAGCCGGGCAACCACATCAACTACGGCGTGCGCGAATTCGGCATGAGCGCGATCATGAACGGCGTCGCCCTGCATGGCGGCTACATCCCGTTTGGCGCCACCTTCCTGACCTTCTCGGACTACAGCCGCAATGCGCTGCGCATGGCCGCCCTGATGAAGCTGCGCTCGATCTTCGTGTTCACCCACGACTCGATCGGCCTGGGCGAAGACGGCCCGACCCACCAGTCGGTCGAGCACGTCTCGTCGCTGCGCCTGATCCCGAACCTGGACAACTGGCGCCCGTGCGACACGGTCGAATCGGCCGTGTCCTGGGGCGCCGCGGTCAAGCGCAAGGATGGTCCGTCGACTCTGATCTTCTCGCGCCAGAACCTGCCGTTCATGGATCGCAGCGCGGCCCAGATCGCCGACATCGCGCGCGGCGGCTACGTGCTGCAGGACGCGCCTGACGCGAAAGTCATCCTGATCGCCACCGGTTCGGAAGTCGAGCTGGCCGTCAAGGCGGCCGCCGCCTTGAAAGAGCAGGGCATGGCCGCGCGCGTGGTATCGATGCCGTCGACCGACGTGTTCGACCGCCAGGACGCCGCCTACAAAGCCAGCGTCTTGACGAAAGGCGTGCCGCGTGTTGCCATTGAGGCTGGCGTGACCGATTTCTGGTACAAGTATGTGGGCCTGGAAGGCGCGGTGGTGGGCATCGACAGCTTCGGCGAATCGGCCCCGGCGCCGGACCTGTTCAAGCACTTCGGCTTCACCGTCGAAAACGTGGTGAGCAAGGTCAAGGCAGTACTGGCTTAATTTGGAGGACGGCACGGGCAGGGATATCCTGCCCGTGTCGCATGCGAACGGATTTTTTTAACCAGGAGAGAAGTAATGACGATCAAAGTTGCAATCAACGGTTATGGCCGCATCGGCCGCAATGTGCTGCGCGCGTTCTATGAAGGCGGCAAGAAACAAGACATCCAGATCGTCGCCATCAACGACCTCGGCGACGCCAAGTCGAACGCCCACCTGACCCGCTACGACACCGCGCACGGCAAGTTCCCGGGCACCGTGACCGTCGAGGGCGACAACATGATCGTCAACGGCGATCCGATCCGCGTGTTCGCGCAGCGCAACCCTGCCGAGATTCCATGGGGCGAGCTGGGCGTGGACGTGGTGCTCGAGTGCACCGGCTTCTTCACCACCAAGGAAAAGGCCTCGGCCCACCTGAAGGGCGGCGCCAAGAAGGTCATCATCTCGGCGCCGGGCGGCAAGGACGTGGACGCCACCATCGTCTACGGCGTCAACCAGAACGTGCTCAAGGCCAGCGACACGGTGATCTCGAACGCCTCCTGCACCACCAACTGCCTGGCCCCGCTGGTCAAGCCCCTGAACGACGCGATCGGCGTCGAAAGCGGCCTGATGACCACCGTGCATGCCTACACCAACGACCAGGTGCTGTCGGACGTGATGCACGAAGACCTGCGCCGCGCCCGTTCGGCCACCATGAGCATGATCCCGACCAAGACCGGCGCGGCCGCCGCGGTCGGCCTGGTGCTGCCTGAGCTGAACGGCAAGCTGGACGGCTTCGCGATCCGCGTGCCGACCATCAATGTGTCGCTGGTGGACCTGACCTTCATCGCCAAGCGCGACACCACGGTGGAAGAAATCAACCAGCTGATGCAGAAAGCGGCGGCGGAAGGCCCGCTGAAGGACATCCTGACCTACCAGACCGAGCCGCTGGTGTCGATCGACTTCAACCACAACCCGGCGTCGTCGAATTTCGATTCGACCCTGACCAAGGTGTCGGGCCGCCTGGTGAAAGTATCGTCGTGGTACGACAACGAGTGGGGTTTCTCGAACCGAATGCTCGACACCACCGTCGCGCTGATGAACGCCAAGTAATTTTCGCAAGTCATCACCCACAAGCCCGGGCGCCTGCCCGGGTTTTTTTTCGTCCATTTTTTTTCGAAAACCGGGAAAGTTTGGTGAAAAACCAACACCCTTCGGTGAAAAATTACCTTTTGTCCACAACCCTTCTTTACTTGAAACTATGTTGTATGCCAATCTCATGGGTTGCGTGTAGGAACCACTACATCAAACGAGAACCCGAACCATAAGATCGGGAATTCATATAAACACAGGGGAAACATCTTGAAACAGCAGTTCATCCTTAAGCCGTGCGTTCTCGCAGTCGCGTTGGCGCTCGGCTCGTCGCAATTCGCGGTTGCGCAGACGGCGCCTGCGGACGCGCCGGCCATGCAACGGGTCGTCGTGACCGGTTCGAACATCAAACGTATCGACGGCGAAACCGCTTCCCCGGTCCAGGTCGTGACCCATGAGGAAATCGTCGCCATCGGCGCAAGTACCGTCAAGGAAGTGCTCGACACCCTGACCTCGAACACCGGCGCGCTGTCCGACCTGGGCGGCGGCAATTCGTTCGCCAGCGGCGCTACGGGCGTCTCGCTGCGCAACCTCGGCAAGAGCTCCACGCTGACCCTGCTGAACGGTCGCCGCGTGTCCAACTATGGCCTGGCCGACGGCGGCCAGGAAACCTTCGTCAACATCGATTCGCTGCCGTCGGAAATCATCGACCGCGTCGAAATCCTGCTCGACGGCGCCTCCGCGATCTATGGCTCGGACGCCGTTGCAGGCGTGATCAACGTGATCACCAAGAAGTCGTACAAGGGCCTGACGGTCCGCGCCGGCGCGCGCCAGTCGCTGCTGAACAACGCGCTCGACAAGGACCAGACCGCATCGATCACCGGCGGTATCGGCGACCTGAGCGTGGACGGCTACAACGTCTTCGGTAACTTCGAAGCCTACCACCGCACACCGTATTCGGACCGCGAAGTCGAAAATGCGGTGCCGACCTGGTACAAGGACCGCAATCCTTCCTTCGGCGTCACCTCGACCTACGCCTACCCAGGCAACTACGTCGACAAATACCCAAGCAACTACGCCGATCCTGCGCTGGCCGGCAAGAGCTTCAGCACCCCGATGGCCGGTTGCACCACCCTGGTCAGCGGCCTGTGCCGGTTCGACCAGTATGACCGCCTGGGCATCCATGCCGAAGCGAAGCGCTACAACTTCTTCGGCGGCGGCCGCCTGAACCTGTCTTCGGGCCGCAGCGCTTTCTCGGAAGTGACGTACTCGCAGACCACGACGACCTACTACAACCCGCCGCCGATCATGCAATACACCGGCACGGCGTCGCGCTGGTACAGCTCGAAGGAAGGCACGCTGAAGTTCTTCACCGAACCGAAGCTGCCGGTCGGCCATCCGAACAACCCGTACCCGTTCCCGGTCGCCCTGCGTTACCGTTACGCCGACGATCCGAGCCTGTTCAAGGGCGTCGCCGAAGCGAAGCAGTACCGCGTCCTGGCGGGCCTCGAAGGCACCGACTTCGGTTGGGAGTGGAACACCGCCATTGGCGCGATGGGTTCGCGCGTGGTCAACGATATGCGCGGCGGCAAGCACGCTGCCAACTACCTGGCGGCGATCAACAGCGGCGAGTACAAATTCTTCGGCCAGAACAGCGCCGAACTGCTCAATCGCATGTTCCCGACCATCACCTTCGGCGGCGAATCGAAGCAGACCTGGATCGACGCAAAGGCAACCCGTGAGCTGATGCAACTGTCGGGCGGTCCGCTGAGCCTGGCGATCGGTGGCGATTATCGCCGCGACAGCTTCAACGCCTATGTCAGCGATAACATCGCCAACGCCGAAATCGTCGGCTACGGTTCGATCAATGTCAGCGGCGCGCGCAACATCAGCGCCGCGTTTGCCGAGCTCAATGCGCCGATCACCAAGAAGCTGGAACTGAACGGCGCGGTGCGTGCCGACAAGGTTGGCCAGGCCGACATCTCGTTCGTGCCGAAACTGGGCCTGCGCTACCAGGTCATGCCTACGTTCATGCTGCGCGGCACGGTCGCCAACGGCTTCCGCGCGCCAAACGTTGCGGAAACCGGCAAGATCGCGCTGGCCGCGTTCAACAACGGCATCGTCGATCCGAAGCGCTGCGCAACCGCCAACGCCTTGTACGACATTCTCAAGACTGGCAACGCGCTCGACCTGGCCGACAGTGCCCGCGCGCGCGACAGCGGCTGCTCCACCAGCTTCGCCACCGCGGTTCAGGGCAACCCTGAGCTGAAGCCGGAGAAATCGAAGAGCCTGAACTTTGGTTTCGTGCTGGAGCCGAAGAAGAACACCACCCTGACGATGGATTACTACCGCATCGAACGGCGCAATGAAATCGGCACCAAGAGCGTCGACCAGGTCCTGGCCAACGAAGACAAGCTGCCTGGCAGCGTCCAGCGTATTGCTGTGACGCCAGAAGACCAGCGCCTGTCGCAGCGTGCATTCGAACTGTCCGGCAAGACCATCGTGTTCCCGGTCGGTCCTGTGGCGTCGCTGAACAAGCGCTACGAGAACCTGAACAAGACCCGCGTTTCGGGTATTGACATGGAACTGGCGAACAGCCTGACCCTGGGTTCGGCTGGCAAGCTCAAGAGCAGCATCAAGGCCAACTACCAGTTGGACTACCGCAGCTGGGACACCGTCACCGATACTTACACGGAAAACCTGACGGGCGACTACGGCAACTATCGCTACAACATCCGCGCTGCCACCAACTGGAGCAAGGGTGACTGGAACGTGGGCGGTGCGGTGACCTATGTGCCTGAAACGCGCCTGGTGACCGATCGTTACGATAGCAACTACACGGCCGAAGGTTGCGCCGCGCAGGGCATCCCTTCGGACTACTGCAAGCTGGACGAAGACCTGCTGGTCAACTTCAACTTCAGCTACACCGGCATCAAGAAGACGACGATCCGCTTCAACCTGGACAACGTGTTCAACCGCGCCCCTGTGGTCAACGAACGCGCCGGCAATCCACCGCTGCGCGGCCGTGTCGCACGCGTGGTCCTGGAATACACGTTCTAAGCTAGCTGTTTTGTAGTCGCTGGACCTGAAAGCCGCCCCGCGCAAGCCGGGCGGCTTTTTTTCGTCCGCGCCGGCGGCGCAGTTCAAGTAAACTGCGGGCAGCCGTTTGACCAACAAATCCGGCGTGCGAGCCGGTCAACCACCAAGGATGTGCAATGCGTATCAGCCGTTTCTGTTTTTCCCTGACCGGCCGCGTGCTGGCAGCGGCCGTGTTGTTTGGCGCCGCGGGCGCGCCGCTGTGCTCTGCCGCCGCTGCGGCTCCCGCGCCCGCCGTGGCGCAAGCGAGCAAACTGAACCGGCTTGCCGACGCCTTTTATGCCGAGCGCGCCGCGTTCGAGCCGCTGATGATGACCGCCAACGGCGACAGCCGCTACGACGACCAACTGGGTCTGGGCATCGCGCCGAAAGTGCGCGCGGCGCACTACGCCAGCTACCGCCAGTTGCGGCGCCAGCTGTCGGCGATTCCTCGCGACCGCCTGGACGACCGCGACCGGCTCAACCACGAGCTGCTGGCCTATGAGCTCGACAGCGCGCTGGCGATGGAGCCGTTCCCCGATTACCTGCTGCCGCTCGACCAGTTCGACAACGTGCCCAGCACGCTGGCCAACTATGCGAGCGGCACCGGCTCGCAGCCGCTGGCGACGGTGAAGCAGTACCACGCCTACCTGGGCCGCCTGCGCCAGCTGCCGGGCTGGATCGACCAGGCCATCGCCAACATGCGCGAAGGCGTCCGGCGCGGCGTCGTGCAGCCGAAGGCGATCACGCTCGCCATGCTGCCGCAGTTCCGCCAGTTGCGCAGCGCAAGCGCGCAGGACAGCATCTACTACACGCCGATCCGCAAGCTGCCGGCCAGTTTTTCGGCGGCGGACAAGCAGGAGCTGACGGCCGCCTATGGCCAGGCGATCGGCCGGATCGCGCCGGCGCTCGACCGCCTGGTGGCCTACCTGGAAGCGGGCTACCTGCCTGCCAGCCGCGCCAGCACCGGCTGGAGCGAGCTGCCGAATGGCGCGGCCTGGTACCAGGCCCTGATCAAGAACCGCACCACGCTCTCGCTCACGCCCGACGCGATCCACGCCATCGGCTTAAGCGAAGTGGCCCGCATCGAGCAGCAGATGGCGGCGCTGGGGCCGAAGCTGGGCTACACCGGGCCGGCGAATGGCCTGGCGCAGTGGGGCGCCGCGCAGGCGAAATTCAAGCCCTTCACCACTGAGCAGCAGGTGCTCGACGCCTACCGCCAGCTCGATACCGTGGTCAAGGCCAAGCTGCCGTCCTACTTCAGCAAGCTGCCGCAGTCGGCGATGGAGATCCAGCTCGAGCCTGAACTGTCGCGCGCCACGGCCTCGAACCACTACACGCCGGCCGCCGCCGACGGCTCGCATCCCGGCGTGTTCTGGGTGGTGGTCAACGATCCGAAGGCCATCAACACGACCGGCATGACCACGCTGTTCCTGCACGAGGCGCAGCCCGGCCATCATTTGCACGCCGGCCTGCTCAAGGAGCTCGGCCTGCCCGACTTCAGGAAATTCAATACCGAATACATGGCCAGCGCCGCCTTCGCCGAAGGCTGGGGGCTGTATGCGGAAACCCTGGGCAAGGAGTTCGGCCTGTTCGACGATCCTGCGGCGTACTTCGGCCACCTGAACGCGGAACTGACGCGCGCGGTGCGGCTGGTGGTCGATACCGGCATCCACGCCAAGGGCTGGAGCCGCGAGCAGGGGATCGCCTACATGCAGCAGCGCCTGGGCTTGAGTGAGGCGGGGGCGACCAACCAGGTGCAGCGCTACATGGCGTGGCCGGCGCAGGCGCTGAGCTACAAGATGGGCGCGATGAAAATCCAGGAGCTGCGCGCCCGCGCGCAGGCGGCGCTCGGCGAAAAATTCAGCCTGCCGAAATTCCATGAAGTGGTTCTGGGGGAGGGCACCTTGCCGCTGCCGATCCTGGAAGCGCGCGTGGATCGCTGGATCGCCGCGAACAAATAGCTAACTTGCCGTACCTGCGCAGGCAGGTACCCATGCTGAGCGCGCGATAGAGGTGAAAGCCGATTCAGCATGGGTACCAGCCTTCGCTGGTACGACAGGTTCCTGCTAACCGAAGATGGCCTGCTCGCAGCGAGCAAATAGCTAACTTGTCGTACCTGCGCAGGCAGGTACCCATGCTGAGCGCGCGATAGAGGTGAAAGCCGATTCAGCATGGCTACCAGCCTTCGCTGGTACGACAGGTTCCTGCTAACCGAAGATGGCCTGCTCGCAGCGAGCAAATAGCTAACTTGGCGTACCTGCGCACGCCAGGTACCCATGCTGAGCGCGCGATAGAGGTGAAAGCCGATTCAGCATGGGTACCAGCCTTCGCTGGTACGACATGTTCCTGCTAACCGAAGATGGCCTGCTCGCAGCGAGCAAATAGCTAACTTGTCGTACCTGCGCAGGCAGGTACCCAATGCTGAGCGCGCGATAGAGGTGAAAGCCGATTCAGCATGGGTACCAGCCTTCGCTGGTACGACATGTTCCTGCTAACCGAAGATGGCCTGCTCGCAGCGAGCAAATAGCTAACTTGTCGTACCTGCGCAGGCAGGTACCCATGCTGAGCGCGCGATAGAGGTGAAAGCCGGTTCAGCATGGGTACCAGCCTTCGCTGGTACGACAGGTTCCTGTTAACCGAAGATGGCCTGCTCGCAGCGAGCAAATAGCTAACTTGTCGTACCTGCGCAGGCAGGTACCCATGCTGAGGCGCGATAGAGGTGAAGGCCGATTCAGCATGGGCACCAGCCTTCGCTGGTACGACATGTTCCTGCTAACCGAAGATGGCCTGCCAAAGCGCGACGACGTTCGCCGCGTGCGTGGCCACCAGCGCCGGCTCGACGCGCGCATTGTCCTGCCCCTGCAGGCGCACCTGATGCTGCAGCTTGCGCATCGCGCGGTAGGCGTCGGCCACCGCGCCGGCCAGCGCCGCGTCGATCAGCCCCAGTTCGCCGCACACCTTGAGCAGCGCGATGTTGCCGGTGTTGGCGGTCAGCTGCGGGTACTGGTGCGCATGGCGCAGCACCAGGTACTGCACCATGAACTCGATGTCGATCATGCCGCCGGCATCCTGCTTCAAATCGAAGCCGAAGCCGCCGGGGGAGCGCGCATCGTGCATCCGCGCGCGCATCTTCAGCACCTCGTCCTTCAGCGGATCGTCCGCACCGCTCCGGTCCTTGCGCAGCACCTGCTCGCGGATTTGCTCGAAGCGCGCGCCGATGGCGGCGTCGCCGGCGCAAAAGCGCGCGCGCGTCAGCGCCTGGTGTTCCCACGCCCAGGCCGCGCCGTTCTGGTAGCGCTCGAACGCGGCCACCGACGACACCAGCATGCCCGAGGCGCCGTCCGGCCGCAGCGCGGTGTCGACATCGAACAGGATGCCAGCCGAGGTGTGCGCCGTCATCCAGGTGATGAAGCGCTGCGCCAGCTTGGCGTAGTTGTGCGGCGCGTCCTGGTCGTCGTCGTCGAACAGGAAGATCACGTCGAGGTCGGAGATGTAGCCCAGCTCCTTGCCGCCCAATTTGCCATAGGCGATCACGGCGAAGCGCGGCACCTCGCGGTGGCGCGTGGCGATCGCCTGCCAGGCCGCCTTGATGGTGGCGTCGACGATCAGGTCGGCCAGCGCCGACAGGTAGTCGGCCAGCCGCTCCACCGTCAGGCTGCCGGCCAAGTCCTGCGCCAGCAGGCGGAACAGCTGCGCGTGGTGGAACTCGCGCAGGATGTCCATCTGGCGCTCGGTGTCCCCGGGCGCGCCGTCGAGCTGCTGCTGCAGTTCGAGCGCCAGCGCCGCGCAGTCGGGCGCCGCGCCGTGCTGGCGGGCGTCGAGCAGTTCGTCGAGCAGGATCGGATGCTGGGTCAGGAAGGTCGCGGCCCAGCCGCTCGCGTTCATCATCCGGATCACGCGTTCGAGCGTGTGCGGGTATTCGGTCAGCAGCGACAGGTAGGCCGAGCGCCGCGCGATCGCTTCGAAAAAATCGAGCAGACGCGCCAGCGTCGCGCTGTGGCTGCCCACGCCCGCCTCGCCGATCACGCGCGCGAGCAGGGGCAGCGCGGCGTTCAGCAAGGCCAGCAGGCGCGTGCGGCTGGCCTCGGGCAGCGCCTGCAGGCGCGGCGCCTGCCAGGTCGCCATCAGCCGGCCGGCGGCGCCGGCGGCGTTGTCGAAGCCCAGTTCCGTCAGGCGCGCTTCGATCGCGGCGCGGTTGTCCAGGTCCGCCGCGGCGTCGCTCGAATGCGGGTTGACCGCGTCGACGCTGTCGCTCTTGTCGCTGAAGATGGCGTCGAACTGCGCGGCGACGAAGGCGCGGTGCGCCGCCAGCGCGGCCAGCAGCGCGTCGGTGCCGGGCAGGTTCATCATGCGCGCGATGATGGCGCGTTCGGGCTCGCCGGCCGGCAGCGTGTGGGTCTGGGCGTCGTCCAGGTACTGCAGGCGGTGCTCGAGATTGCGCAGGAAGGTGTAGGAGTCAAGCAGGCGGTCGACCGTCTCGCGCGGCAGCAGGTCCTTGTCGGCCAGCACGCGCAAGGTGGCGCGGGTCGAGCGCTCGCGCAAGGCGGCGTCGCGCCCGCCGCGGATCAGCTGGAACACCTGCGCCAAAAATTCGATCTCGCGGATGCCGCCGCGCCCCAGCTTGACGTTGTTGCTGCGGTCCGGATGCAGGCGCTCCTGGCGGTCCACCTCGGCGCGGATCTGGCCGTGCATGGTGCGGATCGCGTCGATCACGCCGAAGTCGAGGTAGCGGCGGAACACGAACGGGCGCACGATGGCGTCGAGCGCGGCGATGTCGGCCGGATCGCCGGTAACAGCGCGCGCCTTGACCCAGGCGTAGCGTTCCCATTCGCGGCCCTGGACGATCAGGTAGTTCTCGACCATCGACAGGCTGGCCACCAGCGGGCCGGACTTGCCGTTCGGGCGCAGCGCCATGTCGACCCGGAACACGAAGCCGTCCTCGATCACTTCCGACAGCGCCGCGATCAGCTTCTTGCCCAGGCGGCCGAAAAATTCGTGGTTCGACAGGCCGCGCTGGCCGGGGCCGGCGGCGGTGTCGCCGTCCTCGGGATAGACGAAGATCAGGTCGATGTCGGACGACACGTTCAGTTCGCCGCCACCCTGTTTGCCCATCGCCAGCACCATCATCTGCTGGGGCAGGCCGGACTCGCCGCCCATCGGCATGCCGTGCTGGGCCACCAGTTCCTCCATCAGCGGCGCCAGCGCGGCCTGGATGGCGAAGTCGGCCAGGCCGGTCATCGCGCCGACCACCTCGGCCAGGTCGGCCTGGCCGTCCAGGTCGCGCCGGATGATGGCCGCCACCAGCAGGTTGCGCAGGCGGCGCAGCGCGCGCGGCAGGGGCAGGGCGGGCCGGTCCGCCGCGGGCGCGGCCTCGGTCTCCAGTTCCGCGCCAAAATCGAGCCGGTCAAGGGATAATTGGCTGAGCGCTTCGACGCGCGCGGCGCGGCCGGGATCGGCGGCCAGCCAGCGTTGGTAGAAGCGCGATGTCGGGGCCTGCGAAATTGGATGCATGGAAACGGTCCGGCAGAGTGAAACAGAGTGAAAGTGCGCTTGGGAATCGTCCGCCATGGGGTAGAATTGGGCCGCCCCGCCCATGTCGGGTCAGCAAGATGGTACGGCAGGCGGACGCGTTGGCGCAAGCGCGCTGTTTTTTGACGATTTTTTGAACCCGCGAGCGACCTATTAGTCTTTTGATGCAGCAGCCTGAATCCGAGGGCGTCACCGCGCACCTGCCGCTGGCGGAGCGCTGGCGCAGGCTGCGTGCGGCCTATCGCGTCTGCAACCTGGCTTCGCACCACATCCTGGGCTTCACGGTCAAGCTGGCGCTGCTGCTGTACTTCGCGTTCACGCTGCTGTTCCTGGCGCTGCGCTACGCGATCCTGCCCAACATCGACTACTACAAGGGCGACATCGAGCGCCTGGCCAGCCGCGCGGTCGGCAACCAGGTTTCGATCGCCCGCATCTACGCCTCGTGGGACGGCCTGCGGCCCAACCTGTTCCTGGGCGACGTGATGCTGCGCGATCCGCAGGGCCGCGCCGCGCTGACGCTGCCGAGCGTGTCGGCCACGCTGGGATGGTCGAGCCTGCTGGCCGGCGACGCCCGCTTCGAGTCGCTCGAAATCATCCGTCCCACGCTCGACGTGCGGCGCGATGCGGCCGGCCGGCTGTCGGTGGCCGGCATCGTGCTCAAGAGCCAGAAGGGCGGGGCGCCCAACGACTGGGTGCTGCGCCAGAGCCACATCCTGATCCGCGAGGGCAAGATCAACTGGACCGACCAGCTGCGCGGCGCGCCCGAGCTGGCGCTGGAAAACGTCAACCTGGTGCTGCTCAACACCTGGAACCGCCACCGCTTCGCGCTGCACGCGACGCCGCCGGCCAGCCTGGCCCAGCCGCTCGACGTGCGCGCCGATTTCACCAGTCCCCGCTTCGCCGCCAGCCGCGCCGATGTCTCGCTGTGGAAGGGCGAGCTGTACGCCAACCTGCGCGATACCGACCTGGCCGGCTGGAAGGCTTACTTCGATTACCCGTTCCAGCTGACCCAGGGCCGCGGCTCGGTGCGCGCCTGGCTCTCGCTCGACCATGCCAAGCTGGCCGGCTTCACCGCCGACGTCGCGCTGGCCGGCGTCAGCGCGAAGCTGGGCAAGGACTTGCCGCCGCTGGAACTGGCCAGCGCCACCGGGCGCCTGTCGGCGCGCGAACAATTCCCCGACGGCGTCGAAGACGGCGTGCCTTCCTTCGGCGCCCACGGCCACAGCGTTACCCTGGACAATTTTTCGGTCGTCACGGTGGACGGCCTGAGCCTGCCGCCGACGACCCTGTCCGAAACCTTCACCCCCGCCACCAAGAGCAAGCCGGAAAAGGTTGTCGTCAGCGCGCGCCTGATCGACCTGGCGACGCTGGCCGAACTGGCGGGGCAGTTGCCGATGCAGGCGAGCAAGCGCGCGATGCTCGACGACTTCAAGCCGCGCGGCAAGCTGCACGATTTCTCGGCCGAATGGGAAGGCGCGTATCCGGCGATCTCGTCCTACCGCGTGCGCGGTCGGGTCGAGCAGCTCGGCCTGAACGCCCAGCCGCCGCGGCCGGCCCAGCCGAAAACGGCGACCACGCCCGCGGTGGCGGCGGTGCCGGCCATTCCCGGCTTCGACCACCTGACCGGCACCATCGACGCCAGCGACAAGGGCGGCGCGCTGGCGCTCGACTCGAGCAACCTGATCCTGCAGATGCCGCACTTCTTCGCCGAGCCGGCGATGCCGTTCGACCAGTTCAAGATGCAGGCGCGCTGGTCCTACCCCAGGGCGGACCAGCTGGCGCTGCAGCTCGATGGCCTGTCCTTCGTGCAGGGCAAGCTGCAGGCGTCGCTGGCGGGCACCCACCTGATGCCGCTCACGCCCGGTGCCGGCAAGCTCGGCGTGGCCGACCTGCACGGCACCCTGACCGGCTTCCAGATCAACCGGATCGACCGCTTCCTGCCGCTGCAGACCCCGCCGCACCTGCGCGCCTGGCTGGCCGGCGCGCTCGAGGACGGCATGCTGGAAGACGCCACCGTGCGCCTGCGCGGCGAACTGGCGCAGTTCCCCTATCGCGCCGAGACCGCGGGCGAACGCGCGCGCGGCGAGTTCCGCGTTGCCGGCCGCATTGCCGACGGCAAGCTCAATTACACGCCGGGGCGCTTCGGCAAGGACGGCAAGGCGCCGCTGTGGCCGCAGGCCGAGAAAATCAACGGCAGCATCGTGTTCGACCGCACCCGCATGGAGATCAAGGCCGACACCGCGCAGACCGGCGGCGTGGCGCTGTCGGCGGTCAAGGCGGTGGTGCCGGACCTGCTGTCGCATGACCTGCAGCTCGAGATCGACGGCAACGCCGCCGGGCCGCTGCAGGAGTTCCTCAAGTACGTCGCGGCCAGCCCGGTGACTGACTGGATCGGCCACTTCACCGACGACGCCAAGGCGAGCAATGGCGCGAAGCTTGGACTGAAGCTGCGCATGCCGCTGGCGCACTTGCTCGACACCAAAGTGAACGGCAGCCTGCAGCTGATGAGCAACGACGTGGTGCTGTTCGAGGACCTGCCGCCCCTGCAGGCGGCGATCGGCAAGATCGACTTCACCGAGCGCGGCGTCGCCCTCAACGGCGTCGGCGCCAGCTTCCTGGGCGGGCCGCTGGCGCTGACCGGCGGGACCCAGAAGGATGGCGCCATCGTGATCCGGCTGGCGGGCTCGGCCAGCGCCGACGGCATGCGCAAGACCTGGCCGGCGCCGGCGATGCAGCGCCTGGCCAGCCACTTCAGCGGCGCCGCGCGCTTCACCGGCGCGGTCGCGGTGAAAGACCACAAGGTCGAAGTGACGGTCGATTCGACCCTGGGAGGCCTGGGCCTGGCGTTCCCGGCGCCGCTGAACAAGCCGGCCGCCTCCGAAGCGCTGCCGCTGCATTTCGTGCTGACTGGGATGCCGACCGGCGACGCCAACATCGCGCGCGACGACATCCGCATCACGCTCGGCTCGGCCATCTCGGCGCGCTACCTGCGCCAGAAGGTAGGCAAGGCGCCGTGGAACGTGGTGCGCGGCGGCATCGGCGTCAACGTGCCGGCGCCCGAGCCCGACAGCGGCGTGATGGTCAACGCCAACATGAAGTCGCTCAACGTCGACCAGTGGATCGCGCTCGGCGGCAATATCGCCGGGCCGGCCGGCCCCGCGCCGGCGCCGGCGGCCGACGCCGCGCCCGGGCCGCAGGGCCTGGCGCAGTACGTGGTGCCGGACGTGCTGGCGGCGCGCGCCAACGAACTGATCGTCGGCGAACGCAAGCTCGACAACGTGGTGGTCGGCGCCTCGCACCAGAAGGATACCTGGCAGGCCAGCATCGATTCGAAGCAGGCCTCCGGCTACGTGACGTGGAACGAGGGCCCGAGCGGGCAGGGTCTGGGCAAGGTCACCGCGCGCCTGGCCACCCTGATCATTCCCGAGTCGGCCGAAGCCGAAGTGAAGGACCTGCTCGAAGGCGGCAAGAGCGCCACGGCCAGCATCCCCGCGCTCGACATCGTGGCCGAGCGCTTCGAACTGTTCAACAAGCAGCTGGGCCGGCTCGAACTGGTGGCCAGCAACGAGAAGGCGCTGGCGGGGCGCGAATGGCGCATCAACCGGCTGTCGCTGGTCAACCCGGACGGCGACCTGAAGGCCACCGGCAAGTGGCTGACCAAGGACGGCAAGAGCAACACCAGCGTCAACTTCACCATGGACATCGCCGACGCCGGCCGCCTGCTGGACCGCTTCGGCTTCCCCGGCACCTTAAAGCGCGGCAAGGGCAAGCTGTCCGGCGACATCGCCTGGATGGGGCTACCGTACTCGCTCGACATCCCGAGCCTGTCGGGCCAGATCCAGATGAACGTCGAGTCCGGCCAGTTCCTCAAGCAGGACCCGGGCGCGGCCAAGCTGCTCGGCGTGCTCAGCCTGCAGGCGCTGCCGCGTTTGCTCAAGCTCGACTTCCACGACGTGTTCTCGGAAGGGCTGGCGTTCGACGGCATCAGCGCCAACGCCATCATCGCCAAGGGCGTGCTGAAAACCGACAACCTCAAGATGCACGGCGTGGCCGCCACGGTGCTGATGGACGGCACCGCCGACATCGCGCACGAGACCACCAACCTGCATGTGGTGGTGATCCCCGAATTCAACCTCGGCACCGGGCCGCTGGTGTACGCGCTGGCGGTCAATCCGGTGATCGGGCTGGGCAGCTTCTTGGCGCAGCTGTTCCTGCGCGCGCCAGTGATGAAGGCGCTGACCTACCAGATGAAGGTCGAAGGGCCGTGGAAGGCGCCGGTGATCACCAAGCTCGACCATCGCACGCCGCTGCCGGCAGCGGCGGTAAAAAAATAAGCCAACGCCGGGGTCTGGTCCTGCGGACCTGACCCCATTTGGACTTCACGATGTGCTCA
The DNA here is from genome assembly GCF_030704305.1 of Massilia sp. R2A-15. Taxonomy (NCBI): domain Bacteria; kingdom Pseudomonadati; phylum Pseudomonadota; class Betaproteobacteria; order Burkholderiales; family Oxalobacteraceae; genus Massilia; species Massilia sp. R2A-15. The sequence goes on from NZ_CP131935.1 coordinate 521,246, forward strand.
ACATGGGGTCAGGTCCGCAGGACCAGACCCCCATCTTCCAGCAGGAGCAGACGATGACGACAGTAGCCGCAATCCAGATGGTCTCCACGCCCGACGTGGCCGAAAACATCGCCACCGCGCGCCGCCTGGTGGCGCAGGCCGCCGCCGCCGGCGCGACCCTGGTCAGCCTGCCGGAATACTGGCCGATCATGGGCATGAGCGACACCGACAAAGTGGCCCACGCCGAGCATCCCGGCGCCGGCCCGATCCAGGACTTCATGGCCGACTGCGCGCGCGGCCACGGCATCTGGCTGATCGGCGGCACCCTGCCGCTGGTATCAAGCGACGCCGGCAAGGTGCTCAACACCACCCTGGTCTACAACCCCGACGGCGAGCCCGCCGGGCGCTACGACAAGATCCACTTGTTCGGCTTCAACAAGGGCGACGAGTCCTACGACGAGGCGCGCACCATCGTGCCGGGCGCCCACGTCGGCACCTTCGAGGCGCCGTTCGGCCGGGTCGGCCTGTCGGTCTGTTACGACCTGCGCTTTCCCGAGCTGTACCGGGCGATGGGCGAGTGCGCGCTGATCGTCGTGCCGGCCGCGTTCACCTACACCACCGGCAGCGCGCACTGGGAAGTGCTGCTGCGCGCGCGCGCCATCGAAAACCAGTGCTACGTGCTGGCGGCGGCACAGGGCGGCACCCATCAGAACGGCCGGCGCACCTTCGGCCACAGCATGCTGATCGACCCCTGGGGTGCGGTGAAAACGGTGCTGGCCGAGGGCGAGGGCGTGATCAAGGGCGAGATCGACCTGGCCGTGCAGGCCAACGTGCGCGAAAGCTTGCCGGCGCTCAAGCATCGCCGGATGTGAGCCGGTGCGCCGCGGCGCTCTATGGCACAATGCCAGCATCACCATGAAAGAGCCGCACAATGAAACCATTTGAACCGAACCTGTCGACCCTGGCCGTGGCGCGCGATGTGCTGCTGACCCCGTTCGGGCTGGACGAAGCGAAACTGCTCAAGGCGCTCGGCACGATGTTCACGCACAAGGTCGACTACGCCGACCTGTATTTCCAATTCACCAAGAGCGAAGGCTGGAGCCTGGAAGAAGGCATCGTCAAGACCGGCAGCTTCTCGATCGACCAGGGCGTCGGCGTGCGCGCCATCTCGGGCGACAAGACCGCGTTCTCCTACTCCGACGAAATCTCCGAAAGCGCGCTGCTCGAAGCGGCGGCGGCCACGCGCACCATCGCGCGCGTGGGCAACGGCAAGATCAAGGTCGCCACTTCCGCGCAGCCGACCGGCGGGCGCTCGCTGTACCTGCCGAACGACCCGCTCGACTCGCTCGACGCGACGGCCAAGGTCAAGCTGCTCGAGCGCGTCGAAAAAATGGCGCGCGCCAAGGACAATCGCGTGGTGCAGGTGATGGCGGGCCTGGCCGGCGAATACGACGTGGTGCTGGTGGTGCGCAGCGACGGCGTGCTGGCGGCCGACATCCGGCCGCTGGTGCGGGTGTCGGTCACCGTCATCGTCGAACAGGACGGCCGCCGCGAGATGGGTTCGTCGGGCGGCGGCGGGCGCTACAACTACGGCTACTTCAGCGACGAGATCCTGCAGCAGTATGCGGACGAAGCGGTCAAGGCCGCCGTGGTCAACCTCGACGCGCGCCCGGCGCCGGCGGGGCCGATGACCATCGTGCTCGGACCAGGCTGGCCCGGCGTGCTGCTGCACGAGGCGATCGGGCACGGCCTCGAGGGCGACTTCAACCGCAAGGGATCGTCGGCGTTTTCCGGCCGCATCGGCGAGCGCGTGGCGGCCAAGGGCGTCACGGTGGTCGACGACGGCACGCTGCAGAACCGCCGCGGCTCGCTCAACATGGACGACGAGGGCAACGCCACCCAGTGCACCACGCTGATCGAGGACGGCATCCTGAAGGGCTACATCCAGGACACGATGAACGCGCGCCTGATGAAGATGCCCGTGACCGGCAACGCGCGGCGTGAATCGTTCGCGCACCTGCCGATGCCGCGCATGACCAACACTTACATGCTGGGCGGCGACAAGGACCCGGAAGAAATTCTCGCGTCGGTCAAGAACGGCCTGTATGCGGTCAATTTTGGCGGCGGCCAGGTCGATATCACCAACGGCAAATTCGTGTTCTCGGCCAGCGAAGCGTACATGATCGAAAACGGCAAGGTGACCTATCCGGTCAAGGGCGCCACGCTGATCGGCAACGGCCCGGACGTACTCAATCGCGTCTCGATGATCGGCAACGACATGCGCCTCGACTCGGGCGTGGGCGTGTGCGGCAAGGAAGGCCAGAGCGTGCCGGTGGGCGTGGGCCAGCCGACCCTGCGCATCGAAGACGTGACGGTGGGCGGCACCGCGTAAGATATCCGCGTCGCGCAGCATATGAAAACAGCCCGGACTTCCGGGCTGTGTTCTTTGGTGCGTAGGTTATTCGCTGGCGCCGACCAAGATGGGGTCAGGTCCGCCGGACCTGACCCCGCCTTTGCACGCTGCGCCGATTAACCGCTCAGAACTTGTACGAAGCGTTGAAGTACGCCGTGCGGCCGCGCGCATCGTAGTAGCGGTCGTCATACCCAAATTGCTGGCCACGGTTGGCGCCCGACGTCGATGGCACGAACGGCGGCGCCTTGTTCGTCAGGTTCAACACGCCGATGGTGGCCGACCAGGTCTTGTTCGGGGCCCACACCGCTTGCCAGTCGATCGTCGAGTAGAAGCCCACTTCCTTGCGGATGTCTTCCTGTCCCGTCACGTTGCCGGCGGCGTCCAGCACGTCCACCGTGGTTTCCTGGTCGCGGTAGCCGGATTTGAAATTGATCGCCAGCGTATTGGTCCATTTGCCCGTTTTCAGGGTATTGCTCCAATGGCCCTGGTTGCGGAAGGTCACCGCGCCCAGTTCGGCGAAGTTGCCGATCGCCGAGTAGTAGGCGCCATCCCTTTGCAGCTGGCTCACTTCCCGCAGCATCCGTGTCATGTTCAGTTGCGAGGTCAGCAGGCCAATCGGGCTGCGGTAGCGGCCGGTGATTTCATAGTCGATCCCGGTGGCGTACGACTTGCCCAGGTTCTGGTTGTCGGCGAGGAAGGCGAGGTAGTTCTTGCCGGTACCGATGTCCACCAGGGAGCCCCAGGATTTGGCGTACCGCGCCGGATCGGCAAATACCACCTGTTCGGTCAACTGGCCAAACGTGTCGCGGATCTGCACATGCCACAGGTCGGCGCCCAAGGTGATGTAGCTGACCGGCTCGAAACGAAAGCCCAGGGTCGCTTGCCTGGATTTTTCCGGCTTCAGTTCGGCGTTGCCGCCGGCAAGTTCATCGTACTGCCGGTTTCCTGGCTGGCACAGCGCATTGTGGGCGTCTGCGACCGCCTGCAGCGCGGGCGTGCAGGTATATTTTTCGCTCGTGACGCCATAGCCCTGCTGGATCGCGTTCACCTGCGGCACGGTCGGCGCGTGGAAGCCGTTGCCAATCGAGCCGCGAATCATCAGGGTTGGTTTCGGGGTCCACTTGAAGCTGGCCTTGGCGGTCGTCGCGCTGCCGAAGTCGGAGTAGTGGTCGTAACGCAGGGCAGTGCCCAATTCGAGCGTCTTGTACACCGGGATGACCAGTTCGGCGAACAGGCCTTGCGATGTGCGCGATGCGTCGTACGGCAAGGAACTGGCGGGGTCGCCGAAGCGCTGGTCGCACTCGAGCGCGCCGCCGCACAGCACGCCGGCGGCCGGATCGGCGAGTTTGCCCTGGGCGAACAAGCTTGGGCGTGACGCGAAGGATTCGCGGTTGATGTTCGCGCCCACGCCGAGCATCAGGCCGCCGCCCTCCATGCGCATCAGTTCATGCGAGCCGTTGGCCGTCAGGGAATGCAGCTTGGAGATGCCGCCGTCCCAGTAGCCGGAATAGGTCGCCGCCTTGATCGCCGCTTGCGCCGCGGCGCTTTGCTGGCCCGGCCCCACGAAGGGATCGAGCAGTCCGCCGCTTGTCAGGGCCTTGACGGCCAGCGCGCCGGGGTAACCGGAAATATTGCCCTTGACCTTGCTCTCCGAGAAGTTGTACGACGCGCTGTAGTCCCATCCGGCGATCACGCCGCGCGAACCAAGCACCAGGCTGGCGAACTGCGCCTCGTCGTTCGAGGTCCGCGGGCCCATGTCGAACAGGCGATAAAACGCCAGGCTGTCGCCGGTGATCCCGATCGGCTGCAAATACTTGACCGCCAGGGGCGAGCCGGCGGCGATGGAGATCGAGCCTGGCACCGGCGCGATGCGCGACACCTGCGTGCTTTTCGACAGCATGATGTCGGCGAACAGTTCCTGCCCGGCGTACTTGGCGGTGGCCGATGCCATGAAGTTGTCGCGCTTGCGCTCCGGGAAAATCTCCAGGTCCCTGACGAAGTCGTAGCCGCAATAGTCATCGGCCAGGCCCGACCCGTCGTTGTACGGTTCGATGACGCGGAAGGTCTTGGCCGGACAGGCGCCGGTGGTCTTTTGGTAGGGGCTGATCAGCTGGCCTTGATCGTCGAGCGCATTGGCGGGAATCGGGCTGGCGGAAAACTGCTGCTTGCGGTAGCGCTTGCCGTTGGCGGAGAAATCCACTTTCCCGGTATTGGCGAAGGAGCGGTCGACCGACCCAAGCTTGGTCCGCTCGTCGTGGCCAAAGGTGAGCATGACGTTGTAGCCGTCGGTGTCGAGCGAACCGAATCCCTTGGTGGCGCTGAGGCGTTTTTCGTACGCGCCATTTTGCGGATGGGAATACCCGATCGTGACGTCGCCATCGGTCCGGTCGTGCTTGGTAATGAAGTTGACCACGCCGGCAATCGCGTCGGCGCCGTACAGGGCCGAGGCGCCGTCGGTCAGCAACTCGACGCGATCGATGGCCGACAGCGGGATGGAATTGAGGTCGAAGCCGGCGGCAAATCCGGTCAGCGTCTGGCCGCCGAATTGCGCCAGGCGCTTGCCGTTGAGCAGCACGAGGGTGCGCGTCTCGCCGACGTTGTGGATGGATATTCCCGAGAAGCCGAAACTGCTTCCGCCGACAGAGGCCGACTCGCCGGTCGAGCCTTGCACGGTCGAGAGTTTCTTCACCAGGTCGGCCGCCGAGGTAACGCCCGATTCGCGAATTGCCGCGGCCGTCATCACGGTGACCGGCAGCGCGCCTTCGGCGGCAATGCGTTTGATCGACGAGCCGGTAATTTCCACCCGCTGGATCGGCGCGGCGGCTTGCTCTTGCTGGGCCTGCGCGGGCAGGGCGAGCATTGCCAAACCGGCGCACGCGCCGCCGGCGAACAGGCGGCGCAGCGATTGGGACAAAACAGTTTCTTTCATGGTCAACTCCAAAGTGGACGGCGGGGCCGCAGCGCCATGGCTGCGGTGCAGGGATCAGAGTGTTACATTCGGCGCTGGCGCACGACTGCGCTAGATCAAACGTCTCCGGCTTCGCCCGCCGTTGTGGGATCGGCGCAACCTGCCGCCTGGAAATGTGACGGACAAAGCGCTTGCCAAGCGCCGCACAATATTGCTATAGTCGTCTCATCGATCCAGGAATTGCCATGCACAGCGCGAAACTGTTTACCTGCTTTTTTTATTTTGGCCATGTCCAGCCCGAGGCGGCGGAGTAGGCGGCAGGTTCACGCAGCAAGGACCGGATCCAGCAGAACTTCGAAAGACCGCCAGCGATGGCGGTCTTTTTTTTATCCCGGCACACCCGCAACCGATTACGGAGAAACGCATGCAACGCACCGACGACTTACGCATCCGCGAAATGAAGGAACTGACGCCGCCCTCGCACCTGATCCGCGAGTTCGCGTGCAGCGAGGCGGCCGGCGACACGGCGGCGGGCGCGCGGGTGGCCCTGCACCGCATCCTGCATGGCCAGGACGACCGCCTGATGGTGGTCATCGGCCCGTGCTCGATCCACGATCCGCGCGCGGCGATGGAATACGCGCGCCGCCTGGTGACCGAGCGCCGCCGCCTGGCGGCCGATCTGGAAATCGTCATGCGCGTGTATTTCGAGAAGCCGCGCACCACGGTCGGCTGGAAGGGCATGATCAACGACCCGTACATGGACAACAGCTTCCGCATCAACGACGGGCTGCGCATGGCGCGCGAACTGCTGCGCGACATTAACGAGCTAGGCCTGCCGGCCGGCACCGAATTTCTCGACGTGATCAGTCCGCAGTACATCGCCGACCTGATCAGCTGGGGCGCGATCGGCGCGCGCACCACCGAGTCGCAGGTGCACCGCGAGCTGGCGTCCGGGCTGTCGTGTCCGGTCGGCTTCAAGAACGGCACCGATGGCAACATCAAGATCGCGGTGGAGGCGATCAAGGCGGCCTCGCAGCCGCACCATTTCCTGTCGGTGACCAAGGGCGGCCACTCTGCCATCGTGTCGACCAACGGCAACGAGGACTGCCACATCATCCTGCGCGGCGGCAAGACGCCGAACTACGACGCGGCCAGCGTCGAGGAAGCCTGCCGCCAGATGGCCGCGCAGGGCCTGGCCGCGCGCCTGATGATCGACGCCTCGCACGCGAACAGCTCGAAGAAGCCGGAGAACCAGGTGCCGGTGTGCGCCGACATCGCCGCCCAGGTGGCAGGCGGCAACGACCGCATCGTCGGCGTGATGGTCGAGTCGAACCTGGTGGCGGGGCGCCAGGACCTGGTGCCGGGCAAGGAACTGGTGTACGGCCAGTCGGTCACCGACGGCTGCATCGACTGGGAGCACAGCGTGCAGGTGCTCGACACGCTGGCCGCCGCGGTGCGCCAGCGCCGCCTGCGCCAGGAATAGGCGCCGGCGCCGGACGAAAAAAAACCCGCGGCAAGCCGCGGGTTTTTTTATGCGATCAACGCGATCAGAACTTGTGGTTGTATTCCACGGAGAACTTGATTGCACGCGGGTCGGTGTAGCTGGTGACGCGGCCGTAGGTCGGCGACACCACGTTGGTGCCCGAGTTGTAGGTCTCGTCGATTGCCTGCACGGTCTGCTTGTTGAAGACGTTGAACACGTCCGCCTTCAGCGCCAGGCCCTTGACCATCGCCGGTGCGTACACCACGTTCATGTCGAGGCGGGTATCCCAAGGCAGGTTGCCCTTGGAACCGCGGTCGACGCGCACGCCGTTGCACCAGAAGTAGTTCGAGCCGTACGAGGTGTCGGTCGGGTGGTTGCCGATGCAGTTCAGCGGACGGCCGGCTGCGATCAGGGCGTTGCCGCCGACAGTCCACTCAGGCGCCACATTGTAGAAACCGTAGGCCTTGATCTGGTGGGTGCGGTCGTTCGGCAGCTTGCCGTAGGCGCCATCCATCAGCTCGATGCGGTCCCAGGTCGTCGTCGCGCCCGGATTGATCTGGGCGTTCTCGGAACGGGTCTGGCCTTCGGTGTTGCCGACGCTGCGCGACCAGGTGTAGTTCAGCTTGCCGTACCAGCCGTTGCGCAGAGGGTGCTCGGCGAACAGGTCAACCGCGGCGTAGGTGCGCTTCGCTTCCGGGAAGCCCAGCATTTCCTTGGTCAGGTGGACCTTGGTGTAGGTCTTGCCGGCCAGTGCAGGATCGGCGTCGTTGAAGTCCACCAGGAAGTCGTTGTCCACGCCCGGGTTGAACGTGGCGCAGCCGAAGCCGCGCCATTTGGCGGCGCTCACGGTCGGGTTGGCGGCGAGCCACTTGTCGAAGCCGCGCTGGTCGCACATGTCGTCCAGCGTCGACTGCAGCTTGCGGTAGGTTGCCTTGGCGCCGATGTTGAGCGACGGCGACAGCTGCTGCTCGAAGCCCAGCGTCATCTCGTCCTGGAAGTTAGGCTTCAGGCCCACTGCGCTGACGGTCTTCGGATCCTTTTCCTGGTTGTACTCGTTGTTGGCCGAGAACGGCGCGGCGAGTGCTTTCAGGCCGGTCGGCAGGCCGTTGGCGTCCACGCCGGTGTAGCTGAAGGCCTGGCGGGTGAACAGCGAACGGCTGGCGCCGCGCACGCCGATGGCGGTCGGCACTTGCAGGTAGTAGCGGCCTGCGGTACCGAATACCTTCAGCGATGCGTCGCCGTTGACGTCCCAGGCAGCGCCCAGGCGCGGCGAGATCTGGTTCTTCATGTCGAGGTAGGTGACGCCCGAGCCGTTGATGTTCTTGAACTGCTCATCGCGCAGGCCGACCGTAACCAGCACGTCCTTGTTGACCTGCCACTTGTCTTCGATGTACTGGGCCGACTGCTCCGAACGCACCGGGGTGGCGCTGTTGAAGATCTGCTGGCGGACCCAGTAACCCTGGGCGGCCAGCGGACCGGAACCGGCGGTCGCCACGGCGATCGGGGTCGGGCCGGCCAGTGCCAGCGGCGCTGCGACGGTCGGGTTCGACTGCTTCTGGTAGGCCCAGATGCTGCCGCCGGCGGTGATGAAGCCGGCGTTCACGCTGTCGAGCTTGTTCTGGTCGAAGCCGGCGCGCACGGTGTGGCTGCCGATCTTGTATTCCAGGTCCAGGCGGCCGGACTTGACGACGTCCTTGCCGTCCTTCGGCATGATGTTGCCCGACAGCGGCTGGTTGTTGTTGATTTCGAACGGACGGGTCGACGGGCTCGACGTCACCTGGGCGATCGACTTGGACAGGTCGAACACGTCGTAGCCGTCGAAGGTGTTGTCGTGCTTCGAGGTGCTGCGGCCGAACAGGGCGGTCAGGGTCAGGTCGTCGGTCAGGTTGCCGGTGTACTTGAGGATGGCTGCGTTGGCGCCCACGCCCAGGGTGTTGGCTGGGTCGTTATGGTAGTGTTCGCCCGAATTGATGGTCGAACCGTGCGCGCGGGTGGCGTAGTCGTAGCTCGAGTAGTAGGCGTCGCGCTTGTCGTCGTCGCCGATGCCGGTGAATTCCAGGCGGTGGCTGTCGCTGATGTTCCAGTCGATCTTGCCGGTGAAGCGGGTGACCTTGTCGTTGATCTCGCCCCAGCCCCACTTCGACAGCGAGTTGGCGTCGCTGGCGGTGCTGCGCAGCGCGCCGACGCGGCTGGTGTCGGTCGAGGACTGGTCGGCCGCGATGAACATGAACAGCTTGTCCTGGATGATCGGGCCGCCGACGTAGGCGCCGACACGGGTTTCCTGGACCTTGTTGTCTTCGCGGCGCAGGCGCAGCTTGCCGTCGGTCGCGGTGTTGGTCGGTGCGCCGGTGTTGGCGTAGTAGAAGTCCTTGTACTTCGAGCGCAGGTTGCGCGGCGTGATGCTGGCGGTGGCGCCGGCTTCCCAGTTGTTGGTGCCGCTCTTGGTGGTGATGTTGACCACGCCGCCGATCGAACGGCCGAATTCGGCGCCGAAGCCGCCGGTCAGGATCTGTGCCTGGGCAATCGCGCCGAATGGCAGCTCGGACGAACCGAGGCCGGTCAGCGGGTTGGTGACCGGGAAGCCGTTGACGTAGTAGGCGTTCTCGGACGCGCCGCTGCCGCCGAACGAGGCGCCGGCGTAACGGTAGTCGGCGCGCGTGGTGTTCGGCGCCAGCTGGATGATCGAATCGACGCTCGGGGCGATCGGCAGCTTGGCCAGTTCCTTGGCGGTGAAGGTCGCGCCGTTGTTGGTGTTCGACACGTCGATGCGGCGGCGCTGGCCACTCACCTGCACGGTCTGGATGGCGCTGGCGGCGGCGAACGACACGTCGGCGCCCTGGCCGATGGTCACTTCGACTTCATTCGACTGGACCACCTTGTCGCCCTGGACCAGGTCGACCTTGTAGCGGCCCACCGGCAGCGCGGTGGCCTGGTAGCGGCCCGCTTCCGGGGTGACCCGGCGCTGCAGGTTGGTGTCGAGGTTGCGGATCACGATGGCCGTGCCCTGGGCGGCGTCCACGCGGCCGAAGATCGTGCCGGTGGCGTTGGACTGGGCCATCACCGGCGCGACGACGGCCAGCGACAGGGTGGCGGAAGCGAAGGCCAGCGACAATGCCTGGACTAAGACGGTTTTTCTGAACATGAAATCTCCAAGTGGGAAGTCAATGCACGCGCTTGCGCATGCATATTTTCTTTTTTTGCCAAATATGTATGAAACCAACTGCATCTAACGGAAAGACAGAGCAATCTCATCCAAATAGCGGTGAAATGTAAGTTGTACATTTCTGCGCCGCACGTATCTGACCATCCGGCTGGCGAAGTGTCAATACGCAAATTCACTATGCGGATCGCATACAACAGATCGCTCCGGCGTCACATTCCCGCGGCGGAAGAAATTGGCGCAATGCAGCAATGCGGCTCTGCGCGCGCCGCGCCGTCAACGATGCCCGCTGCGGCGCGCGAGGGGTGGTTGCGACCGGTTTTTTGGTGCGACGCGGCAAAAATTGCGCCGGCAGCAGCCAGGGCGCGTCTTCCCGCGCAGGCGGCGGCGCCGGTGGGGAATTCATCGGTCCGCCCGAACCTTGCGACAACATTAAACATGGGCTCGCAGGAGGGCGAATACGTTGTTTTTTTGCACTCGGGTCAATCCGTATTTGACAGTCTTTACAGCAAATGTTTCCATGCCGCACCGGCTGTGCATATATGGTTAAAAATATATTGCTTAGCGGAAATATCGATCGACGACCGGGACCCCGTGCGAAGAAGATGTTTTACGAAAACAAAGAGGAGATAGTGGAATGATGAAAGAGAAATTGCTCGCGCGCTCGGTGCGCGCGATCTGCGCCGGCGGTATCGCAGCCGGCATGGGCTTTGCCGCACCTGCGTTCGCCCAGGATGCACCGATCCAGCGCGTGGAGATCACCGGTTCTTCGATCAAGCGTCTGGCTACCGAGACGGTGTTGCCAATCACCATCATGAACCGCGCTGACATCGAGCGCACTGGCGCCACCTCCGCGCAAGACCTGGTGAACCTGATTCCTGGCAACTTCGGCGGCTCCGTCGCTGCCGGCAACGTCGGCGCGACCGGCGTGCCATCGACCGCCAACCTGCGTGCGCTCGGCTCGAAATACACGCTGGTGCTGCTGAACGGCCGCCGCGTCGCCAACTACGCCGTCGGCAACAGCCCGGTCGACCTGAACTCGATCCCGCTGTCGGCGATCGAGCGCATCGAAGTGCTGCGTGACGGCGCCTCGGCAATCTACGGCGCCGACGCCGTCGCCGGCGTCATCAACTTCATCCTGCGCAAGGACTACAAGGGCCTGGAAGTGTCGGCCTACGACACCCATGTCCAGCAGCGTGGCGGCAACGTCAAGAGCTTTAACCTGACCGGCGGTTTCGGCGACCTCAACACCGACCGTTACAACGTGCTGATCAGCGCAAACCACGAGCAGGACGAAGCCCTGCACGCCCGTGACCGCTCGTTCGCCAATACCGCCAATCGTCCTGACCTGGGCGTCAACAAGGCCTCGCCGCGCGACGGCGTGCCCAACCTGAACTTCACCGACACCAAGGGCAACAAGTACACCGGCGTCAATCCGTTCCGCTACAAGAACTGCGACAACGCCGAGTTCGCACTGGTCACCATCAGCGCCAAGGGTTGCGGCACCGACTACGTCAAGTTCATCGACCTGATCCCGGAAGCGAAGCACGACAACATCGTCAGCCGCGCCGTGTTCCAGCTCAACCAGGACAACCAGCTGTACGCTGAAGCGGCCTATACCCGCGACCACGGCCTGGCAGCGTACTCGCCTGCACCGTACACAAAGTCGATGGTCTACCCGACCACCGGCCGCTTCTACCCGACCTCGATCACGCTGCCGAAAGGCTTGCCGATTCCGGCGGGCTATGTGTACCCGAACGGCACCGTCGCACCGACTGCCACGACGCTGGCCGCCGACACGCCTGTGACCCCGACCGGCACGCTGAGCGGCACCTGGCGTACCGTCGCCGGCGGTCCGCGTACCGACATCACCGACACGAAGAACAAGCGTTTCGTCGTCGGCGCCAAAGGCACCATCGCCGATTGGGACTACGATACGGCTCTGACCTACGGCAAGAACGAAGTTGAAATCAGCTTCGGCCCAGGCAAGTTCAGCTACGCCAAGCTGACCCCGCTGGTCACGTCGGGCGAAATCAACGTGTTCGGCTCGCAGGATTCGACCTCGCTGGCCAAGCTGCTCGGCGCCCAGATCACCGGCTTCGAAAATGGCGGTACGTCGATTTCGAAAGAAGCTGACTTCAAGATTTCCCGTGGCGACCTGTTTGCCATGCCTTACGGCTCGGTCGGTTTCGCGATGGGCGCAAGCTACCGCAAGGAAGAACTGAACCAGGTGTCGTCCCCGACCCTGGCGAGCGGCGACGAAGTCGGCGGCGCCGGCGAAGTGCCGGGCGTGGTCGGCGACCGCAAGGTGCTGGGCGTGTTTGCCGAAGCAGTCATTCCTCTCTACAAGGATCTGGAAGCGACCGCGGCTGCCCGTTACGACAACTACAAGAACGGCTTCGGCACCTCGTTCAGCAACCTCAGCCCGAAACTGGGCCTGACCTATCGTCCATCGACGGCGGTCATGCTGCGCGCTTCGGCAGCACGCGGTTTCCGCGCGCCTACGCTGTACGACAACCTGGCGCCGAAGGCGTTGAACAACACCTCGTCGAACTTCAGCGATCCGGTGCGTTGCCCGAATGGCGTGCCAGTCGCCAGCAAGAACCCGGTGGGTGCTTTGCAGGACGAGTGCGACGTCCAGCTGAACACGCAGAACAGCGGCAATCCGAATCTGCAGCCTGAGAAGTCGAAGCAGTTCTCGCTGGGCATCGTATTCCAGCCGTCGGCCTCTTTCAGTGGCTCGGTTGACTACTGGAACGTGCGCATCGACAAGGCCATCACGGCGATGTCGGAGAACACCGTGTTCGGCGACCCGGTTGCCAACGTCAACCAGTTCTACCGTTATGATCCAGTGGCCGATCCGGACGCGCTGCACCCGATCAAGGGCAGCACCAATCCTGACTTCCCGCTGGCCTTCGTGGCGCTGCCAAAGGTCAACACCGGCAAGTTCTACGCAGCCGGCTGGGACTTCAACCTGAACTTCCGCCAGAAGACGGCCGGTTTCGGTACGTTTGGCGCCACCCTCGATTCGACCCTGTATGCACGTCACGGCTACCAGTATGAAGGTTCGCCGGAAGTGAGCGACCTGGGCGACTACAAGGACTTCGGTCCGGTGCCGCGCTATCGCCAGTCGCTGACGTTCACGTATGCCAACGGTCCATGGAATGCGTCGCTGACGCACAACTACACCGACGGCTACCTGGACTTCACCGATCCGCTGGCAGTGGGTCCGGACTATCCGCTGGTGCGCAACGTCGCTGCCTACAAGACGATCGATGCAACGATCGGCTGGAAAGCGCCGTTCACCACGTCGTACATGAAGAACCTGTCGATCGTCCTGGGCGTGAAGAACCTGCTCAACCAGGATCCTCCGTCGTCGCGTACCGGTGCTAACTTCCAGGTTGGCTACGACGCGCAGTTCACCAACCCGGTGGGCCGCATGTACTACTTCCGCGTCAACTACAAGTTCCTTTAATTGACCGCGGCAACAACCTGACCGCCCTCGGGCAGTTGTAAAAAATGAAAAACCGGCCGATGCGAATCGGCCGGTTTTTTTTCGCCGGTACCGGTCGCAAGCGAGCGCCGGCCGGCGAGTTTTCTCGCCATTGGGCAAGGAAATGCGCTATCGTTACGGCTTTTTTCGCCCCGCCGGGCGGCTCGCCGCGAAAGCCGGCGACAACGGAGTTCAAAACATGCTTGCCTATATCCTGCGCCGCCTCTGGCAGATGCTGCCGACCATGGCCGGCGTGGTCGTGCTGGTGTTCTTCCTGTTTAACTGGGTGGGCGGCGACCCGGCCTACCTGCTGGCGGGCAAAATGTCGAGCGCCGAGCAGATCGCCAACATCCGCAAGCAGCTGGGCGTCGACCAGCCGTACTATGTCCAGCTCGGCATCTTCGTCAAGCAGATCCTTACCTTCGATTTCGGCAACGCCTGGAGCACCGGCGAAGCGGTGTCGCACATCATTACCACCCGGCTTGGCCCCTCGCTGACGGTGCTGGTGCCGCTGACCATCCTTGAAACCGTGTTCGGCATCGCGCTGGCGCTGGCGGTCGCCTTCGTGCGCGGCTCGCTGACCGACCGCGCCGTGATGATCGCCTGCACGGTCGGCATGTCGATCTCGATCCTGGTCTACATCATCGTGTTCCAGTACGGCTTCGCCTACAAGCTCGGGCTGTTCCCGGTGCAGGGCTGGGGCGAGCACTTCACCGAAAACCTGCTGCGCTACGCCACCTTGCCGATCCTGATCGGCCTGGCCGTGTCGATCGCGCCGACCTTGCGCCTGTACCGCAGCTTCGTGCTCGACGAAGTGGGCCAGGACTACGTGCGCACCGCCCGCGCCAAGGGGCTGGGCGAGCGCCGCATCATGTGGGTGCACGTGCTGCGCAACGCGGCGATCCCGATCATCACCCACGTGATGGCCAACCTGCCGGCGCTCTTGATCGGCGCTTTCCTGCTCGAGCGCTTCTTCGGCATTCCCGGCATCGGGCGCGAAGTGATCCTCGCCGTCGAGCGCAGCGACTTCCCGGTGATCAAGGCGATCACCGTCTACGTGGCCGCCGCCACCATGATCTTCAACCTGCTGGCCGACCTGATGTACCAGGCCGTCGACCCGCGCGTTCAACTCTCCTGATCCGATGACTGCAATGACCGACCTGCCAACCTCGCCCGGCCTGTGGACCCTGGCCTGGCGCCGCCTGCGCGCCGACAAAGTCGCGATGGTGTCGCTGGCCATCGTCGCCGCCTTCCTCGCGCTGCTGGTGCTGTCGGCGTCCGGCCTGGTGGCCGCCGACTGGGAAAAGGAAGTCGGCGTCAACTACGCGCCGCCGGCCTTCGCGGGCGCCGCCGGCATGAGCCGCGCCGCCGCCGTCGCCGAAGCGCCGCTGGCCGACAACGCCTTCGACCCGCTGCTCGATGACATCCGCGCCATCAAGGCCGACAAGCGCTACCGCGCCGCCAGCGTCGATGCGGTGCGTCGTCCGACCTTGCCGTTCGGCGCCGACAAGTGGGGCCACGACATCGTCAAGAAAACCATCAAGGGCGGCGAAACGTCGATCGTGGTCGGCCTGGTCGCCGCCACGCTGGCGGTGGCGCTGGGCACCCTGTTCGGCGCGGTGTCCGGCTTTTACGGCGGGGTGGTGGACGACGTGTTCAACTGGTTCTACAGCATCTTCACCTCAATCCCCTCGATCCTGATGATCCTGACGGTGGCCGCGGTGCTGCAGCAGAAGGGCATCACCACCATCGTGCTGATCCTCGGCCTGACCGGTTGGACCGGGCCGTACCGCCTGATCCGCGCCGAGTACATGAAGCACAAGGCGCGCGAATACGTGATGGCGGCCGACGCCATCGGCGCCTCCACCTGGCGCAAGATGTTCTCGCACATCTTCCCGAACGTGAGCCACGTCGCGCTGGTGCAGCTGTCGATCCTGGTGGTCGGCTTCATCAAGGCCGAAGTGATCCTTTCTTTTCTGGGCTTCGGCGTGCCGGTCGGCACCGTGTCGTGGGGCAGCATGCTCAATGAAGCGCAGAACGAACTAATCCTCGGCAAGTGGTGGCAGCTGACCGCCGCGGCGATGGCGATGGCGCTGCTGGTGACGGCGTTCTCGCTGTTTACCGACGCGCTGCGCGACGCGCTCGACCCGAAACTGAAATAAGGCGGCCATGACGAACGACTCCAGCATGCTGCTGCAAGTGCGCGACCTGCGCGTGACCTTCCGGCTCGACAAGAAGACCAGCTTCGAAGCGGTCAAGGGCATCTCCTTCGACGTGCCGCGCAATGCGACGGTGGCGCTGGTGGGCGAATCGGGCAGCGGCAAGTCGGTCAGCTCGCTGGCCGTCATGGGCCTGCTCGCGCCCGACACCAGCCGCATCGACCCGGCCAGCCGCATCCTGTTCGACGGCCGCGAGCTGCTGGCGCTGCCGCTGGCCGAACGCCGCAGGATTGCTGGCCGCGACATCGCGATGATCTTCCAGGAGCCGATGTCCTCGCTGAACCCGGTGTTCACGGTGGGCTTCCAGATCGGCGAGGTGCTTCGCCTTCACATGGGCATGAACAAGAAGCAGGCCCGCGTCCGCACCCTGGAGCTGCTGGAAGAAGTCGGCATCCCCGACCCGGCGCGCAAGATCGACGCCTACCCCAGCCAGATGTCGGGCGGCCAGCAGCAGCGCGTGATGATCGCGATGGCGATCGCCTGCGAGCCCAAGCTCCTGATCGCCGACGAGCCGACCACCGCGCTCGATGTGACGATCCAGAAGCAGATCATGGCGCTGATCGCCGACCTGCAGAAGAAGCGCCAGATGTCGGTGCTGTTCATCACCCACGACCTCGGGCTGGTGGGCGAGATCGCCGACCGCGTCATCGTGATGCGCCACGGCGAAGTGCGCGAGGAGGGCGAGGTGCGGCAGATTTTCGAGCGGCCGGCCGACTTGTACACGCGCGCCTTGCTCAACTGCCGGCCGAGCCTCGATACGCGGCCGATGCGCCTGCCGGTGATCGACGACTATATCAAGGGCGGCGGCGTGCTGGCGCCGCAGCCGGAACGCGCGCGAGGAACGGCGCCTGGCGACGAGCCGGTGCTGGTGGTCGACAAGCTGTCGAAGAGCTTCTTCTTCCGCGAAGGGCTGTTCGGCAAGCGCGAGTTCAAGGCCGTCAAGGACGTCTCGTTCACGCTCGCGCGCGGCAAGACGCTGGGCGTGGTGGGCGAGTCCGGCTCGGGCAAGACCACAGTGGGCCTGACCCTGCTGCGGCTGCACCAGGCCACGTCCGGCACGGCGCTGTTCGAAGGGCGCGACCTGATCGCGATGCCGGCGCGCGAGTACATGCCGTACAAGCGGCGCATCCAGATCATCTTCCAGAACCCGTACGCCTCGCTCAACCCGCGCTTCACGGTCGGCCAAATCCTGCTCGAGCCGATGCGCATCCACCGGATCGGCGCCAACGATGGCGAGCGCATTGCGATGGCGATGGCGCTGCTCGACAAGGTAGGGTTGCCGGCGCAGGCCTTCCACCGCTATCCGCACGAATTTTCGGGCGGGCAGCGCCAGCGCATCGCGATCGCGCGCTGCCTGACGATGAAGCCGGAGATATTGGTGTGCGACGAATCGGTGTCGGCGCTCGACGTATCGGTGCAGGCGCAGGTGCTCAATCTGCTGCAGGACCTGCAGGACGAATTCGGCCTTTCCTACATCTTTATCTCGCACGACCTGTCGGTGGTCAAGTACATCGCCGACCAGGTGATGGTGATGCACCAGGGCAGCGTGGTCGAGTTGGCGGACTCCGACGAGCTGTACCGCAATCCGCAGCATCCCTATACCAGGACGCTGCTGAGCGCGATCCCCAAAGGCGTGTAACGCAGTGAGGGGTCTGGTCCTGCGGACCTGACCCCATTTTGATGTCGCAGCTGAGCCGAAGATGGGGTCAGGTCCGCAGGACCAGACCCCGACATGCGAAATCCGCTACCATGGCCGGATGTCCCAATTAATCCAGCTGATTGAAACCTACGGCGTGCTGATCGTGTTCGGCATCGTGCTGCTCGAGCAGATCGGCTTGCCGATCCCCGCCATGCCGATCCTGATCGTGGCCGGCGCGCTGGCCGCCTCCGGCGACATCAGCTGGCCCGCGGTGCTCGCCGCCAGTCTGGCCGCCTGCCTGCTCAGCGACTATTTCTGGTTCAAGGCCGGCCGCTTCTACGGCAAGCGCGTGCTGCGCCTGCTGTGCAAGATTTCGCTGTCGCCCGACTACTGCGTCAGCCAGACCGAGGACAAGTTCCGCCGCTACGGCGCCAAGTCGCTGGTCGTAGCCAAGTTCATCCCCGGCTTCAACACGATCGCGCCGCCGCTGGCCGGCGCCATGGGCACGACCACGCCGCGCTTCCTCGGCCTGTCGGTCATCGGCGGCCTGCTGTGGAGCGGGGTGGGCATCGGCGCCGGCGCCTGGTTCCACGACAGCATCGACAACGTGCTCGACACGCTCGACACCATGGGCGGCGCCGCGCTGGTCGGCCTGCTTGGCCTGCTGGCGCTGTTCGTACTGTATAAATATGTGGAGCGGCGCCGCTTTCTGCGCGGCCTGGCGGTGGATCGTATCCAGCCCGGCGAGCTGGCCGCGCTGATCGACAGCGGCCAGGCGCCGCTGATCGTCGACGCGCGCAGCCTGACGGCGCAGGAGCTGGAGCAGGCGATCCCGGGCGCGCTCAGTTTCGCGGACTGCGAGCCCGGCCAGTTGATGGCCTCGCTCGACAAGGACCGCCACATCGTCGTCTATTGCAGCTGCCCCAACGACGTCACCGCGGCGCAAGTTGCGCGCCAATTCCTCGCCAACGGCTTCCATCGCGCCCGCGCGCTGCATGGCGGGCTCGACGCCTGGAACGCGCGCAAGCAGGATGCCCAGCACGTAGCTTGACTACGGAGTATTCGAAACTTGCCTGCGCCACGGCAATTTGGCGACGTTGCGCGAGGATGTACCTAAACTACAAAGAGGGCTTGCGTCGCACGCGAGAAGTCCTTACGATAGGACGGTTCATCTTTCTTTTTTTGCCATGACCGATCCGCTTTCATCCGTGCCATCCCCGACTCTTGCGCCAGCCTTCGCCGACGGCCCGCGCCTGCTGGCCGATGTCGGCGGCACCAATGCGCGCTTTGCGATTGAGACCGCCCCGGGCCGGATCGAACTGATCGAGGTGCTGGCCTGCGCCAGTTACCCGAGCCTGGCCGACGCCTTGCGCGCCTATCGCTCCTCGCCGGCGCTGGCGGCTGCCGGCGTGACGCAGATCCGCCACGCGGCGATCGCGATCGCCAACCCGGTCGTGGCCGACTACGTGAAGATGACCAATCACCACTGGGAGTTTTCGATTTCCGCGCTGCAGCAGGAGTGCGGCTTCGACACGCTGCTGGTGGTCAACGATTTCAGCGCGCTGGCCTACGCGCTGCCGCACCTGCGCGACGACCAGAAGCTGCAGGTCGGCGGCGGCGCCGCCCAGCCGGGCACGCCGCTGGGCCTGGTCGGCGCCGGCACCGGGCTGGGCGTGTCCGGCCTGATCCCGTGCGGCGACAGCTGGACGGCATTGAAAAGCGAAGGCGGCCACGTGACGTTTTCGCCGGCCGACGCCACCGAGATCGCCATCCTCCAGTTCGCCTGGAAAGAGTTCGAGCACGTCTCCGCCGAGCGCTTCCTGTCGGGAGTGGGCATCGAGCTGCTGTACCGCGCGCTGGCCGACCATGCCGGGCAGCCGGCCGAGCCGCTCGTCGCCGCCGACATCGTGGGCCGCGCCCTGGCCGGCGAGTGCGCGCTGTGCGACCGGGTGGTCGATACCTTCTGCGCCATGCTGGGCACGGTAGCCGGCAACCTGGCCATCACCCTGGGCGCGCAGGGCGGCGTGTACATCGGCGGCGGCATCGTGCCGCGGCTGGGCGCGCGCTTTGCCGCATCGCCGTTTCGCGCGCGCTTCGAGCACAAGGGCCGTTTCGTCGGCTACCTGGCGCAGGTGCCGACCTGGGTCATCACCGCCGACTACCCGGCCTTCGTCGGCGTTTCGGCGATCCTCGCGGAGCGGCTAGCCGCGGGCGCGACCGCCCGCTGAGGGCGCGCGGGATGCCATGTGCCGTTTTATCAGGTACAATGGCGGCAGTGTTGAAGAGACGATCTCGATCGTTCCCGCAGAGCGCGCCCGGAGCCCAGTCTCCTGACCGCGTCCCGGAATGAAGCGTTTCGCTTGAAAATCAACGGCGCACAAGCCCGCCAGGTGTACGGGCCGCCGTGTGGCAGAGTACGGATCTCGCCACCAGTACCATCCTGTCCGCCGCTCCCCGGCCCGGACAACGGATTCCAGTTTCGACGACAGTTCCAAGGCAGCCGGCCTCACGCGATGACGGTCGCCGCGTTTCGTTGATTGGTTTTTGTTTGATATTTTCTTTGCATTGCATGTGCAAGATCCGCTGACGACATCGCTATGAATACTGATGAGGCTAAAAAAGTCCTCGAAACCGCCTTGCTGTGTGCGCGCGAGCCGATGTCGATCCATTCGATGAAAAAGCTGTTCGTCGAACTCGACGACAAGGGCCGCGAACTGGGCGCCGGACTCGGCTCCGACGCCATCCGGCTGATGCTCGAAGAATTGAAATACGACTGGCGCGACCGCGGCATCGAGGTGGTCAGCCTGGCATCCGGCTGGCGCTTCCAGAGCCGGCCCGAAATGAAGCAGTACCTCGACCGAATCAGCCCGGAGAAGCCGCCGAAGTATTCGCGCGCCACGCTGGAGACGCTGGCGATCATCGCCTACCGCCAGCCGGTCACGCGCGGCGACATCGAGGAAATCCGCGGCGTCGCGGTCAACTCGCAAACGATCAAGATGCTGGAAGACCGCGGCTGGATCGACGTGATCGGCCACCGCGAAGTAATCGGCCGCCCGGCGCTGCTGGGCACCACGAAAGCCTTCCTCGACGACCTCGGGCTGGCCTCGCTGTCGCAGCTGCCGCCCTTGCAGGACCTGGCGGACACGCGGGGCAGCGACGCCGGGATGGAAGCGCTGGAAGCGGCATTGCAGGAAAATTTTGACAAGGCGGCGGCCCCGGTGGCCGCCGACGATGGCGCGGGCGACATGGATGTCGCGGCAGGCGCCGGCACTTCACCCGTTGAAGTCCCCATTCACGACCCCGCGCCGGGTCGGCACAACCAAGAAACGAACGATGAATTCAACTAAACCTACCGAGACGAACGCCGCCGATATGGCCGGCAAGGACGAAGCAGTGCCGGCCAAGGCCAAGCGCCGCACCCGCGCGCAGATCGACGCCGACGAAGCGGCCGGCATCAGCAAGCCGCGCGCGAAGAAGGCTGTTGCGCCGAAAGCGGAAGCCGCGCCGGCAGTGGAGGCTGCGCCTGTCGCGCCTGCGCCGGCCGCCGCCGCGCCGGCGGAAGCGGCGCCGCGCCAGGAGCGTGGCCAGCGTCCGCCGCGCGGTCCGCGCCAGATGCGCGAGCAGCGCCAGGTGCGTGAAGCGAGCGCGCCGCAGCCGGCCGAAGGCGCCGAAGCAGTCGCCATCGCCGCGGAAGGCGCCGAAGCACCGCGCCGCGAGCGCGGTCCGCGTCCCGAGCGCCAGGCCGACGGCAAGCCGCGCCAGAAGAAGAACAAGAAGGGCAATCCCGGCCTGCAGCACCACAAGAAGCGTGGCGGCGCCACCGATGCCGACGAGGCCTTCTCGTACGTCACCTCCGACGCCTACGACGCCAACGACGGCGGCCGTTCGCAGCCGCAGAAGCCGGCGCGCCGCGACCTGACCTCCGACGACGACGCGCCGAAGCTGCACAAGGTGCTGGCCGAAGCTGGCCTCGGTTCTCGCCGCGACATGGAAGACCTGATCGTCGCCGGCCGCGTGTCGGTCAACGGCGAGCCGGCCCACATCGGCCAGCGCATCCTGCCGTCCGACGCCGTGCGCATCAACGGCAAGCTGATTCAGCGTAAGGTCAGCACCAAGCCGCCGCGCGTGCTCGTGTACCACAAGCCGGCCGGCGAGATCGTCAGCCAGGACGATCCGGAAGGCCGTCCGACCGTGTTCGACCGCCTGCCGACCATGAAGGCCGGTAAATGGCTGGCCGTCGGCCGCCTCGACTTCAACACCGAAGGCCTGCTGCTGTTTACCACCTCGGGCGACCTGGCCAACCGGCTGATGCACCCGCGTTACAACATCGACCGCGAATACGCCGTGCGCACGCTGGGCGAGCTGGAAGAAGGCATGCGCCAGAAGCTGCTGGCCGGCGTCGAGCTGGACGACGGCATGGCGAACTTCACCAAGATCGCCGACGGCGGCGGCGAAGGCATCAACAAGTGGTACCGCGTGGTGATCGGCGAAGGCCGCAACCGCGAAGTGCGCCGCATGTTCGAGGCGGTCGGCCTGACCGTGTCGCGCCTGATCCGCACCCGTTACGGCGCGATGACCCTGCCGTCCGGCCTGAAGCGCGGCCGCTGGGAAGAGCTGGAAGAAAACGACGTGCGCGCGCTGCTGGCCGCGTTCGGCGTCGAGAAGAAAGGCGAAAAAGTCGCCGTCGAGCGTGGCCCGAAAGGCCGCGGCCCGCAGCAGCAGCGTGGCGGCGAGCGCGGTGAGCCGGACGGCAACCGCATCGACCGCGACACGAACCGCAACGTCGATCCTTTCGCCGGCATGGGCGGGCGCGGCGGCCGGGGCGGACGTCCTCAGGGTCGCGGCACGCCGCTGGTCGGCGCCGGCTACGGCGGCATGGCGGGCGGGCATCCGACCGCCGGCGGCCGTCCGCAGGAGCCGGGGCAGGGGCAAGGTCCGCGGCAGGGCAAGCCGGCCGGCCAGGGCGGCCGTCCGCAAGGGCAGGGTCGTCCGGGCGGGCAGAGCGGCCGGCCGGGCGGCGGTGGCGCCGGCGGCAAGCCGCGCCAGCCCGATCCGTTGCAGACCACCTTCGGCTTCGCCAATGCCGGCGGGTCGCGCCGTCCGCAGGGGCCGCAAGGCCCGCGCGGCAACGACCACGGTCTGCCGCGCCGCGGCCGCCGCGGTTAAGGAAAGACCGTCGCTCCCGCGGAGGCGGGAGCCCATGCTGAAGCGGCGTGGTGATGCAATATGAATGAATCGTATTCAGCATGGGTTCCTGCCTCCGCAGGAACGGCATGCAGGTGTTGTTTGAATGTCCATTTGCCTTTTGTGCGATTGCGGTGTATGTCGAAAGGCGCTATAATCCGTAGCCTAATAAAAGTTTCTTTGCTGCGTGTTCTGCGTGCAAGTGCTTTCATCTGGTAGGGATTTTGGAAGATGGGCAGATGCCCATTTTTTTTTTGGTAAATCGTTTTTAGGGTTGGAGAAGTTCGATTGCAGCAGTTTGATTTGATCGCCAAAACGGTAACTGGCCTGGGCTACGACCTCGTCGATGTGGAGCGGGGCGAGCGCGGGATTTTGCGCGTGTACATCGACTTCACTGCAGCCGACGCCGCCGAAAAAGGCCCGATCACGGTCGAAGATTGCGCCACCGTCAGCCACCAGCTGTCGCACGTGCTGACAGTCGAGAACGTGAACTACGAGCGCCTCGAGATTTCGTCGCCGGGGCTGGACCGCCCGGTGCGCACGATGGCCGACTTCGAGCGTTTTGCCGGTTGCGAATGCACCGTCAAGCTGCGCGCCGCATTCCCGGGCAGCGCGAACCGCAAGACCTACACCGGCGTGCTGCAGGCGCCGCAGGGTGACAAGATCGGTTTGGAATTTGAAAGTAAGGATGGACCGGCGCAGCTGGAGTTTACGCTCGCCGATCTGGATAAGGCACGTTTGGTGCCGCAGGTGGATTTTAAGAAGGGCAAAGCATGAGTCGCGAAGTGTTGTTACTGGTAGATGCGCTGGCGCGCGAAAAAAACGTCGATAAGGATGTCGTCTTCGGGGCGCTCGAATTCGCCCTGGCGCAGGCCACCAAGAAGCGCTATGAGGGCGAGGTCGACATTCGCGTTTCCATCGACCGCGAATCGGGCGAGTTCGAGTCCTTCCGCCGCTGGCACGTGGTGCCTGACGACGCCGGCCTGCAGCTGCCCGACCAGGAAATCCTGCACTTCGAGGCGGTGGAGCAGATCCCCGATATCGAAGTCGACGAATACATCGAAGAGCCGATCGAGTCGGTCGAATTCGGCCGCCGCTTCGCCCAGGACACCAAGCAAGTGGTCCTGCAGCGCGTGCGTGACGCCGAGCGCGAGCAGATCCTGGTCGACTTCCTCGAGCGCGGCGACTCGCTCGTCACCGGCACCATCAAGCGCATGGAACGCGGCGACGCGATCGTCGAATCGGGCAAGATCGAAGCGCGCCTCCCGCGCGACCAGATGATCCCGAAAGAGAACCTGCGTATCGGCGACCGTGTGCGTGCCTACATCCTGCGCATCGACCGCAACATGCGCGGCCCGCAGGTGATCCTGTCGCGCACCGCGCCGGAATTCATCATGAAGCTGTTCGAACTCGAAGTGCCTGAGATCGAGCAGGGCCTGCTGGAGATCAAATCGGCTGCCCGCGACGCCGGCGTGCGCGCCAAGATCGCCGTGTACACGGCCGACAAGCGCATCGACCCGATCGGCACCTGCGTCGGCATGCGCGGTTCGCGCGTCCAGGCCGTCACCGGCGAGCTGGGTGGCGAACGCGTCGACATCGTGCTGTGGTCGGACGATCCGGCGCAGTTCGTGATCGGCGCGCTGGCCCCGGCCAACGTGTCGTCGATCATGGTCGACGAAGAGAAGCATGCGATGGACGTCGTCGTCGACGAAGAAAACCTGGCGATCGCGATCGGCCGCTCGGGACAGAACGTGCGCCTGGCCGCCGAACTGACCGGCTGGAAGATCAACATCATGACGGCCGAAGAATCCGAGAACAAGTCGGCGGCCGAAACCGCCGCGGTGCGCGCGCTGTTCATGGAGAAGCTGGACGTCGATCAGGAAGTGGCCGACATCCTGGTGGAAGAGGGCTTCGCCTCGCTGGAAGAAATCGCCTACGTGCCGATCTCGGAAATGCTCGACATCGAATCGTTCGACGAAGACACCGTCAACGAACTGCGTACCCGCGCCCGCGATGCGCTGGTGACCGAGGCGATCGCGTCCGAAGAAGGCCTGGAAGGCATGGAAGAGGCGCTGGTCAACCTGGAAGGGATGGACCGCACCACCGCCGGCAAGCTGGGGCTGGCAGGGATCAAGACCGTGGAAGCGTTCACCGCGCTGGCCTACGACGAATTCGGCGCCATCCTGGCCCTGCCGTCGGAGCGCGCCCGCGAACTGATCAAGAATGAATTTAATGATGTGACCGACGACGAGATGAAGCTGGTCGACGCAAAGTACGATGACCGTGCCAAGGCGCTGCAGGCGAAAGCCTGGAGCCTGGCAGAAGTGGCCAAGGCGTAATTTGCATATCTTTATCATCTCAGCGACACATAGAAAAGAGGACTGAATGGCGAGTAACAACGTAGCCCAATTTGCCACCGAACTGAAGATGCCTGCAGACTTGCTGCTGACGCAGCTGCGTTCTGCCGGCGTCGAAAAAAGTTCGACGTCAGATCCATTGTCGAAAGATGATAAGGATAAGCTGTTGAATCACCTGCGCCGCACCCACGGCGCCGCTGGCGACACCGAAAAGAAGAAGATCACGCTGACGCGCAAGGAAACCACCGAGATCAAGCAGGCTGACGCCTCGGGCAAGTCGCGCACGATTCAGGTCGCGGTCAAGAAAGTGCGCACCTTCGTGCAGCGCGACGAGCCGGTTGCGCCCGTCGCCGCGCCGGCCGCGCCGGCCGCTCCCGTGATCGACGCCGCCGAAGTGGCGCGCCGTGAAGAGGAAGCGCGCCGCCAGGCCGAGCTGATCGCCCGTCAGGAAGCAGACCTGCGCGAGAAGCAGGAACGCCTCGCCAAGCTCGACGCCGAAAAAGAAGCCCAGGCCAAGCAGGCCGAAGCCGAAGCGAAGAAGCAGGCCGCCGAGGAAGCCAAGCGTGTAGCGGCCCAGGCCGCGACCGCGACCGCCGGCGCCGCTGACGACGCCGCCGCCAAGAAGGCTGCCGACGACGAAGCCAAGGCCAAGGCTGCCGCCGCCGCCAAGGAAGCTGCCGCCCGCGCCGAAGCGAACGAAAAGGCGCGCAAGGCCGTGGCCGACGAAGTGGCCCAGATCAAGGCCATGATGAATGCGCCGCGCCGTGCGATCAAGGCTCCCGAGCCGGTCGCGCCGCCGGTTGCCGCCTTGAAGCCGAAGGCGCCGGAAGGCACGCTGCACAAGCCGGCCGACACCAAGAAGCCGGGCGACAAGCCGGGCGACAAGAAGGTACTCGGCCCGGACAAGAAGTCGATCAAGTCGGCCAACGTGTCCTCGACCTGGTCGGACGACGCCAAGAAACGCGGCGCGCCTGGCTCGATCAAGCCGCGCGGCAACGTCGGCTCCGGCGGACGCGACGGCTGGCGCGGTGGCGCCAAGGGCCGCCGTCCTTCGCACCACGAAGACCGCGAAAGCAATTTCCAGGCGCCGACCGAAGCGGTCATCAAGGACGTCCACGTCCCTGAGACCATCACGGTCGCCGAACTGGCGCACAAGATGTCCGTCAAGGCATCCGAAGTGATCAAGCAGCTGATGAAGCTGGGCCAGATGTGCACCATCAACCAGGTGCTGGACCAGGAAACGGCGATGATTCTCGTCGAAGAAATGGGCCACAAGGCATTTGCCGCGGCCGAGGACGATCCGGAAGCGCTGCTGGCCGACCAGGGTGAGCACACCCACTTCGAGTCGAGCGCGCGCGCACCGGTGGTCACCGTCATGGGTCACGTCGACCACGGCAAGACTTCGCTGCTGGACTACATCCGCCGCGCCAAAGTGGCGTCGGGCGAAGCGGGCGGCATTACGCAGCACATCGGCGCTTACCACGTCGAAACGCCGCGCGGCATGATCACCTTCCTCGACACCCCGGGCCACGAAGCGTTTACCGCGATGCGTGCACGCGGCGCCAAGGCCACCGACATCGTCATCCTGGTGGTGGCTGCGGACGACGGCGTGATGCCGCAGACGAAGGAAGCGATCGCCCACGCGAAAGCTGCCGGCGTGCCGCTGGTTGTTGCGATCAACAAGATCGACAAGCCGGGTGGCAACGTCGATCGCGTGACGCAGGAACTGGTCGCCGAACAGGTGGTGCCGGAAGAATACGGTGGCGAATCGCCATTCGTGCCGGTGTCGGCCAAGACCGGCCAGGGCATCGACGACCTGCTCGAGCAAGTGCTGCTGCAGGCCGAAGTGCTGGAACTCAAAGCCCCGATCGATGCGCCGGCGCGCGGCCTGGTGGTCGAAGGCCGTCTCGACAAGGGCAAGGGCCCGGTCGCGACCATCCTCGTCCAGTCCGGCACGCTCAAGCGCGGCGACGTGATCCTGGCGGGCTCCTCGTTCGGCCGCGTCCGCGCGATGCTCGACGAAAACGGCAAGCCGATCACCGAAGCCGGTCCATCGATTCCGGTCGAGATCCAGGGCCTGACCGAAGTGCCGGTCGCCGGTGAAGAAGTCATGGTCATGGCCGACGAGCGCAAGGCGCGTGAAATCGGTCTGTTCCGTCAAGGTAAGTTCCGCGACGTCAAACTGGCCAAGCAGCAGGCGGCGAAGCTGGAAAACATGTTCGAAAACATGGGCGAAGGCGAAGTCAAGAACCTTCCGATCATCGTCAAGACCGACGTGCAGGGTTCGATGGAAGCGCTGGTCGGCTCGCTGCAGAAGCTGTCCACGTCAGAAGTGCGCGTGCAGGTCGTGCACTCGGCGGTCGGCGGCATTACCGAGTCGGACGTCAACCTGGCGGTCGCGTCGAAGGCAGTCATCATCGGCTTCAACGCCCGTGCCGACGCCCAGGCGCGCAAGCTGGCCGAGTCGAATGGTGTGGATATTCGTTACTACAACATCATTTACGACGCGATCGAAGAGATCAAGGCTGCGCTGTCGGGCATGCTGGCGCCGGAGAAGCGCGAGCACGTCACCGGCCAGGTCGAGATTCGCCAGGTCATCCTGGTGTCGAAGGTCGGCGCGGTTGCCGGTTGCCTGGTCACCGATGGCGTCGTCAAGCGCACCTCGTCGGTCCGCCTGCTGCGCAACAACATCGTCGTGTGGACTGGCGAGATCGACTCGCTCAAGCGTTTCAAGGACGATGCGAAAGAAGTGCGCGCCGGCCTCGAGTGCGGCCTGTCGCTGAAGAACTACAACGACATCCAGGTTGGCGACACCCTGGAAGTGTTCGAAGTTCAGGAAATCGCCCGTACGCTGTAATTGCGTCTAGCGCTACCCGCAGGGCGCCAATCGGCATCGCGCTGATTGGCGCCCTGCGTTTTTTATAAGAAGTAAGATACGAACATGGCTAAACATAGCAAAAACATCCCGGCGCGCGGCTTGCGCGTGGCCGACCAGATCCAGAAGGACCTGTCGCTGATCATCGCCGGCGGCCTCAAGGATCCGCGCATCGGCATGGTCACCCTGACTGAAGTGCAGCTCACGCCCGACTACGCGCACGCCAAGGTGTTCTACACCCTGCTGAGCGACAAGAAGGAAGCGATCAAGAACACCCAGGACGGGCTGAACGCCGCGGCCGGCTTCATTCGCAACCAGCTGGGCAAGCAGTTGCACATCCACACGCTGCCGCAACTGCATTTCGTGCACGACACTTCGACTTCGCGCGGCATGGAAATGTCGCTGCTGATCGACCAGGCCAACGCCAGCCGCGCGGCCGACGCCGAGCCGGATGCAGTGCCAGAGACGCCCGACGCGCCTTCGGAATCCTGATCCTGATCGCCGTCGTTCCTGCGAAGGCAGGAACCCATGCTGAGTTGCTGTTCACGCGGCGTATGGATTCCTGCCTTCGCAGGAATGACGGTTTTGCGTGTAGCTAAGCAAATTTGGCAACGATGAAACCACAACACCCCAAGAAAGTCCGCGACCTTGTCGATGGCGTGCTGCTGCTCGACAAGCCGGTCGGCCTGTCGTCGAACGACGCGCTGATCAAGGCCAAGCGCATCCTCAACGCCAAGAAGGCCGGCCACACCGGCACGCTCGACCCGTTCGCCACCGGCCTGCTGCCGCTGTGCTTCGGCGAAGCGACCAAGTTCTCGCAAGACCTCCTGGAAGCGGACAAGACCTACGAGACCACGGTCCATCTCGGCGTCACCACCAATACGGGCGACACCGAAGGCGAGACCATCGAAACGCGCGAGGTCAACGTCACGCCCGAGCAGATCGAAGCGGTGCTGGCGCAGTTCCGCGGCCCGATCATGCAGGTGCCGCCGATGTACTCGGCCCTGAAGCGCGATGGCAAGGCCTATTACGAATATGCGCGCGAGGGCATTGTGCTGGAGCGCGAAGCGCGTCCGGTGACGATTCTCGATCTGAAATTTTTGGAATATTCCGCGCCGTTTTTGAAATTATCTGTCACCTGTTCCAAGGGCACCTACATCCGCGTGCTGGGCGAAGACATCGGCAACGCGCTCGGCTGCGGCGCCCATTTGAACGCGCTGCGCCGCACGCAGGTCGGCGCGCTGACGGCCGACGGCATGGTCACGCTGGAGCAGATGCAGGCCAATCCGGCGCCGCTGACGATGCTGGCGCCGGTCGATGCGCTGCTGGCGAGCTTCCCCGCGGTGCAGCTGACCGAGGATCTGGCCAAGCGCTTCCTGAACGGCCAGCGCCTGGCGCTGGGCAAGGAAGACGTCGCCGTGCCGGCCGAGCAGGGCAGGGTGCGCGTCTACCTGGCCGACAAGCTGCTGGGCACCGCAATCCTGCAGGAGTTCTCCATCCTCGCGCCGGAGCGCCTGATCGCTTTCAAACCCGCATAGTCCCGATTGTATTGGGAGTGCAGCTGGTGTAGCATCCATTGCTTGCCAATCCTGCAACCTGGACCGGAGAAATGCGATGTGCCGATTACTTGCCGTTCTGCTGATGGCGGCTTGCTCGTCCGTCGGCGCCAGCGAATTCGATGAGCGTGCTGCGCTGGCGGCCAAGGTCGTCGAGCTGATGCGTGGCCCCGCCGCTGAATGCAACGTGACGCCCGAAGCGCTGGCCAGGCGGCTGGCTGACACCTACCGCACGCGTCCGGGCGATTTCTCCGGCATATCGCCGCAGTCGGCGTACTGGCCGGAAGTCGAGCGCATCTGGCGCGAGTTCTACGCGGCGCAGTGCGCGGAGGCGCCAATCGATTTCGGGACCCGCCTCGTCATCAAGAACTATGCGGCGCGCATGTCGGTGCAGGAGTTGCGCGATGCGGTCGCCTTTTTCAGCTCGCCCAGCGGCCGTTCCATGCGCGCCGCTAACGTGAAGCTTGCCAACGACTTCCCGGACGGGCTTGGCGAGCTGGCTGAACGGCCTCAGAGCAAAGCGTCGCTTGTTTATCGCCGCGCCATGGGGCGTCTCAAGGAACAGTACGAGGCAAATCCGCGCTGAGCTGGCGAACCCGCCCGACTTGTCCGTGTTACATTTCCGTATCACTCCACCTGAGGCTGCTTGCCATGCGTTACCTGCTCGTCTGCGTCGCCTTGTGTTCCGCCACTGCCGCGCAAGCGGCGGATCCTGTCCCGAAACCAGACCCGGCCAAACAGCTGGCCCAGCTGGTGCTGCGCACCCAGGAAGGCGAAGCGGCGGCCAAGGAAAACGCCTGTCCTCCCGATCGCACCGCGTTTAGCGAGAAGATGAAGCGCGACTACTTGAACATGTCGATGAGCTACGGCGGCATTTCGCCGCAGTCGTACTACTGGCCGGAAGTCGAAGAGTTGTTCTACCAGTTCCGCAGCGCGCAGTGCCCGAACACCAAGAGCCCGGTCGACACCTTCGCCGAGACGGTGAGCAAGGAAATGTCGACAGCCGAGATCGACGCGGCGATCGCGTTCTACGGCTCCGCGGAGGGCAAGCGCGTGCTGGCCGGTGTGGCCAAGGCGCAGCAGGCGGTGCAGGGCGCGATGTTCCAGCGCTCGGCGCAGGGCGATGCAGCCGGCGTCGCGTACCGGGAAGGCTTGCGCGAGCTGATCGCGCGCTACAAGGCCGATCCGCGCTGACGGAGCAGTCGATATCAACCGGTATATAGGCGCTCTTGACTGAGCCTCAGAACAGACTAGACTAGCTTAGTCTAGTCTAGCTGGAGTACGCTATGCGCACCGTGAACATGCTTGAGGCAAAAACGCACCTTTCTCGCTTGGTGGACCGCGCCGTCCAAGGTGAGCCGTTCATTATTGCAAAGGCCGGCAAACCTTTAGTGAAAGTTATTGCATTGGATGCCCCAATCGCGGCCAAGCCACGGCGCCTGGGCTTCCTTGCCGGAGAATTTTCGATCCCCGACGACTTCGACACCATGGGAGCTCAGGAAATCGAACAGTTGTTCGAGAGTGGAGAGTGAAGCTGCTGTTGGATACCCATGTGCTTCTGTGGTCCGCGGTGGCCCCCGAGAAATTATCAGACAGCGCCAGGGCGTTGCTCTCCGATCCTCAGAATGAACTGATGTTTAGCGCGGCGAGTTTGTGGGAGATCGCCATCAAGCGCGGGCTTGCACGAAGCGATTTCCGGACAGATGCTCGCGTTCTGCGGCGAAGCCTGATCGACAATGGCTACACCGAGGTGCCCGTCACCAGTGAGCACGCTGTGGCGATCGATGGCTTACCGGGCATTCACAAAGATCCGTTTGACCGCATTCTGGTGGCGCAATCCATTGTTGAGGGCGTCACGTTGGTCACGGGGGATTCATTACTGGCGCAATATCCCGGACCGGTCCATCGCATTTAGTCCGATCACCTCAGTCCCAGCTCGGACAGTTCGCTCTCCATCTGCTGCCGGGAAATTAAGCAAGCCATTGAAATTGCGTCTGTTTTTCCGCTGTTGCGATGCAATACGCGCTGCGCGTGCTATACTAGTCGGTTCCCGGAATCAGAAACACCGTACACCTTCGTACACCTCGTACCTCAGTACGTACCTTCTCAGTTCATTACGACCATGTCTACTCAAAAACGCGCAATTCGTAACATCGCCATCATCGCTCACGTCGACCACGGCAAAACCACCCTCGTGGACCAGCTGCTGCGCCAGTCCGGCACCTTCCGCGAGAACCAGGCGGTCGACACCCGCGTCATGGACTCGAACGACCTCGAAAAAGAACGCGGCATCACGATTCTGTCGAAGAACTGCGCGGTTGAGTACGAAGGCACCCACATCAACATCGTCGACACCCCAGGCCACGCCGACTTCGGCGGCGAAGTCGAGCGCGTGCTGTCAATGGTCGACTCGGTGCTGCTGCTGGTCGATGCGCAGGAAGGCCCGATGCCGCAGACCCGCTTCGTGACCCGCAAGGCGCTGGCCCTGGGCCTGAAGCCTATCGTCGTCGTCAACAAGGTGGACCGTCCGGGCGCGCGCGCCGACTGGGCCATCAACCAGACTTTCGAACTGTTCGACAAGCTCGGCGCCACCGACGAGCAGCTGGACTTCCCGATCGTCTACGCCTCGGGCCTGAACGGCTACGCCGGCCTGACCGAAGACGTCCGCTCGGGTGACATGAAGCCGCTGTTCGACGCGATCCTGGAACACGTTCCAGTCCGTGACGACAACCCGGACGGCCCGCTGCAGATGCAAATCACCTCGCTGGACTACTCCTCGTACGTCGGCAAGATCGGCATTGGCCGCGTCAACCGTGGCCGCGTCAAGACCGGCCAGGACGTCGTTGTCATGAACGGTCCTGACGGCACCCCGATCAAGGGCCGCATCAACCAGGTGCTGAACTTCAAGGGCCTCGAGCGCGTGCTGGTCGACGAAGCCGTCGCCGGCGACATCTGCCTGATCAACGGTATCGACGAAATCGGCATCGGTTCGACCGTGTGCGCACCGGACACCCCGGAAGCGCTGCCGATGCTGACCGTCGACGAGCCGACCCTGACGATGAACTTCATGGTCAACAACTCGCCGCTGGCCGGCCGCGAAGGCAAGTTCGTCACCAGCCGCCAGCTGCGCGACCGCCTGGACCGCGAACTGAAAGCCAACGTCGCGCTGCGCGTGGCGCCGACCGACGACGACACCACGTTCGAAGTTTCGGGCCGCGGTGAGCTGCACCTGACCATCCTGATCGAAAACATGCGCCGCGAAGGCTTCGAGCTGGCCGTGTCGCGTCCGCGCGTGGTCTACAAGATGGTCGATGGCGTGCGCCACGAGCCGTTCGAGAACCTGTCGGTTGACGTTGAAGAAGCCAACCAGGGCGGCGTGATGGAAGAACTGGGCCGTCGCCGTGGCGACCTGACCAACATGGAATCGGACGGCAAGGGCCGCGTGCGCCTCGAGTACCGCATTCCTGCGCGTGGCCTGATCGGTTTCCAGGGCGAATTCATGACCCTGACCCGCGGCACCGGCTTGATGAGCCACGTGTTCGACGAGTACGCACCGGTCGACAGCTCGAAGGGCGAAATGGCCGGCCGCCGTAACGGCGTGCTGATCTCGCAGGACGACGGCGCCGCCGTGGCCTACGCGATCTGGAAGCTGCAGGATCGCGGCCGCATGTTCGTGGTGCACAACGACCCTGTCTACGAAGGCATGATCATCGGCATCCACTCGCGCGACAACGACCTGGTCGTCAACCCGATCAAGGGCAAGCAGCTGACCAACGTGCGTTCGTCGGGTACCGACGAAGCGGTGCGCCTGGTGCCGCCTATCCAGATGTCGCTCGAGTACGCGGTCGAATTCATCGCCGACGACGAACTGGTCGAGATCACGCCGAAGTCGATCCGCCTGCGCAAGCGCTTCCTGAAAGAGCATGAGCGTAAAAAAGCGAGCCGCGAAGCCGCGTAATCAATAAGGGGCGCTGCGGCGCCCTTTTTCAATGTGACTCCAAAAAAGATTTGACCGTCGTGCCGGGGTGCCGTGGCGTGATGCTCAAGCCCGCGCCTCACTCGCCGTTGGCAAATCCAATCGTTAGATGACGATCGTCGGCAAATTCAAGCCGCGGACCCAGACTCGGTCCAAACTTTTCGGGCAGCTCGCAGGAGGCAATAATTGAAGCGCTGAAAGTGGCGGTCCGGTATGGAAACCGTTTCGTCACCGGGCTGCTTTGGTCCAGATGCTTCGTCCATTGCTTGGCGTCCAGAGCCAGACCGAGCAACTGTACGCCATCGTGTGAAATGCTTGCATGGCGCGTTCCGATCAGCGCACCGCCGACGCGCAACTCCATGTCGGCAGCGCCTTTGGTGCACTTGGGCTGAAACTCCACGGCGCAGTAAAGTTTGCTCGCGTTCCAAGCGGCGCCGCCGGGACCGCCGTCCGGCCAGTGACTGAGTCCTTCTGCCCAAGGAAAACTCTTTGCGCTGTCGATGCCCGCCTTTACGCAGTCAAAGCGCGTGATTTGCACGATGCGCTGCGGGCTACTTGCGCCGGGCGGAGCAACCGCCGCGGTTTGCGCATTCGATAGCGTCGCTTCTGACGATATGGCAGGCGTTGCGAGTTGGCAGCAGGCGCAAATCGCCAGTACAAGCATTACCCGCTTAACCCGGCGCATGATCGAGGTCCTTAATTTGCCATCCTGCTCGTAACAGCTGGGCTTCCGAAATGCCGATCAGCTCCAGTTCATCCTGAATCGTGGCTTGTTTATCGATGCAGTACTGGAAATGCCACCATTCCTGCTTCTTGCTGTTTTCTTCCCACCCGTGCTGCGCTTTGATGCGCTCGAAGTTGCCACCGTCTTCGATCAAATTGGTGAGGTCGATGTAATTACCTGCCGGCATTGGCAGTTCTTTGCGCGAGAAGAAATCGTAATAGTTCTTTTCTTTCGCTTTGACTGCAATGCCTTTGGTTGCGTCTACCTTGCACCATATTCGCCAGTACATATCGGCCCCTTTCGGATCCTTCGCCACATAGTAGCGCTGACCGCGCCCGCCGGCCAACGGCTGCGAAATATCCACTGCACGTCCGGCGTAGTGGAAGCTGTGGCGGCTCGCTCCGCTACCGGCTTTGAAGTCGTATGCGCGCGTGGTGTCGCCGTACGGCCCTTGCAGCGTGCCGCCGGCCGCAGCCACCTTGGTCACGAGCGCAGACCAGGCCGCTGCGGCATCCGAGCGCAGCCGCGCGTTCGAGTCTTCGCTCAGCCGGACCAATGGAAACCGCCCCAAAGGCAATTTCCATCCGTTCAACTCCCATTTCTTGATCTCTGCCAGGGTGTCCGCATCCAGTAGCCCACTCACCATCCCATGAAACACGTCGGCAGTGTCTTGTGGCAAACGGTAGGCTCGCGCGGCATGGCGCTGGAATCGCGTGATCGCCCGCTTCACCTCCGCGTCGATCGCGACGAAATTCTTGCGCGGCTTGATGTAGTCAAGGGCGGACAAGGAAGCCAGTGCAGTTTTCTGCTCGTCTGATAAGCCGGCCATGCGAATTGTCCCCCCATTACCGTATTGACAGCAGTATCTGCCGTTCCTCTCGCTTCGGCAACTAGCCGATAAGGTAGGTACAGCCGGCCGAAGGACGGGCGCCGATAGGACGCGGCGGCGCATGTTAAACTCTTGGTTGAGCGCACGACTGCCTGCGCCATCCATGCCACCCATTTTTCCCAGCGCGCCACGCTCCGCCTTCTGTGCACCTCGCGTGCATTCTTCGCCTATCAATATGACTGTAACTAATCCGAACAAAACCAAAAGACGCGTCAGCGTGGCGCCGATGATGGACTGGACCGACCGCCACTGCCGCGTCTTCCATCGGCAGATCACGCGCCACACCTGGCTGTACACCGAGATGGTGACGACCGGGGCGCTGGTGTATGGCGACGTCGAACGCCACCTGCGCTTCAACGAAGAAGAGCATCCGGTCGCCCTGCAGCTGGGCGGCAGCGATCCGGCCGACTTGGCCACCAGCGCCAAGCTGGGGCAGCAGTACGGCTACGACGAGATCAACCTCAATTGCGGCTGCCCGTCGGAGCGCGTGCAGAAGGGTGCGTTCGGCGCCTGCCTGATGGCCGAGCCGAAGCTGGTGGCCGATTGCGTCAAGGCGATGCGCGACGCGGTGACGATCGACGTCACGGTCAAGCACCGCATTGGCATCGACCAGGTCGAGGAGTACAGCTTCGTGCGCGATTTCGTCGGGACGATTGCGGACGCCGGCTGCAAGACCTTCATCGTCCACGCGCGCAATGCGATCCTCAAGGGCCTGTCGCCGAAGGAAAATCGCGAGATCCCGCCGCTGAAGTACCACGTGGCGTATCAATTGAAACGCGAGTTTCCGGAGTTGGAGATCATCATCAACGGCGGCATCAAGACCAGCGACGAGATCGCGCTGCACCTCGAGCATGTCGATGGCGTGATGATGGGGCGCGAGGCGTACCACAACCCCTATGCGATGGCCGATTACGATGCCCGCTTCTACGGCGACGACTCGCCGGTCAAGTCGCGCCTGGAAGTGCTGGAGGCGATGATTCCTTACATTCAGGCGCAGCTCGATGCGCATGGCGAGCGCGGGCTCAAGTTGAACAGCATCACGCGCCACATGCTGGGACTGATGGCCGGGCTGCCGGGCGCGCGCGCGTTCCGCCAGGTGATGTCGGACTCGAAGAGGCTGGCGTCCGGCGATCCGCGGCTGCTGCTGGAAGCGGCCGAGGGGATGCGGCGCGCGGCGTAGAACATGGGGACAGGTCCGCGGGACCAGTCCCCGGCTTTGCATGCGGCGTCGACAAATTCGGGGGACTAGGCGTCCCCGTCGCTCCGGCGGACCTGACCCCTTTTTTTATTTCACGCCGGCGCGACCCGATTGCGGCGCTCCTCCGCAAACAGTACGGCCACCGCGCGAGGCCCGGTACTGACTCAGGCTTGCATCCCGCAAGCCATCGTGCATTTCCTCATAGAAACAACACATACCGTTGCGCCATCGGCAAAAAGCTTGCCCGTGGGCAAATGTCGCGCCTATAATTTGGGCGCTGCTTCCTCGTTTTCCTCGTGTTCCCGAGCATAGGTTGTTGTTCCGCTGAAACAACTGCTTACAGAATCGCGCATTTTTGCATCCGCAGTCATTTTTTTGATCTATCCTTGGAGCAATATCCAGACGGCGTCAGCGGAAGCGTGATGCGGTCGCGGGTGCAAGGGAATGCCGGCGCCGCGGGCGAATTCGATTAATCGATTCATATACATAAGACACGAAATGAATTTATCAAACATGAAAGTGGGAGTGCGACTGGGCCTGGGCTTCGCGCTGGTCCTGTTCTTCCTCGTTGCGGTCACCATCGTCGGCATCTTGCGCATGGCGCAGATCCAGGACCGCCTCGACCGCGTCGTCAGCGTGAACAACGTCGTCACCCGCTACGTGATCGATATGCGCGGCAACGTCAGCGACCGCATCAATTCGCTGCGCATCCTGACCATGATGTCGAGCCCGGACGAAATGGAATCGGACCTGAACCGCATCAAGGCGCAGACCGCCAAGTACGACGAAATCGAGAAGAAGCTGTCGGACAAGTTCGCCACCGAAGCGTCGCCGGCGGAAAAGGCGCTGCTGGCCCAGGTCAAGGAACATGAAGCGGTGGCCATGCCGGCCATCGCCAAGGCGCAGGAACTGTGGCTGGCCAACAAGGCCGAGGACGCCACCCGCGTGATGATCAAGGAAATCAAGCCGGCCCAGAAGAAGTGGATGGACGCGCTCGACCAGCTGGCCGCGCTGGAAGACAAGCTCAACACGCAAAGCTCGGTGGACGCCGGCGCCGCCTTCGACAATGCCCGCAACTTCATGCTGCTGATGGGCGTGCTCGCCGCAGGCATGGGCGTGCTGGCCGCCTGGGTGATCACCCGCGGCCTGCTCAAGCAGCTCGGCGGCGAGCCTGGCTACACGGCAAAAATCGCCGGCTCGATCGCCCACGGCGACCTGTCGATCGCAATCGACACGGCCGAGTCCGACAAGGGCAGCCTGCTGGTCGAGATGAAGGAAATGCGCAACAGCCTGGTGGGCATCGTCGGCCAGGTGCGCGTCGGCACCGAGACCATCGGCACGGCCTCGCGTGAAATCGCGGCCGGCAACATCGACCTGTCGTCGCGCACCGAAATGCAGGCCAGCTCGCTGGAGAAGACCGCGTCGGCCATGGAACTGCTGACCTCGACGGTCAAGCAGAACGCCGACAACGCCCGTGAAGCGAACCACCTGGCCGCGACCGCGTCCGACGTGGCGCGCAAGGGCGGCGACGTGGTTTCGCAAGTGGTTGACACGATGGGTTCGATCAACGCCTCGGCCAACAAGATTGTCGACATCATCGGCGTGATCGATGGCATCGCCTTCCAGACCAACATCCTGGCGCTGAACGCGGCCGTCGAGGCGGCTCGTGCAGGCGAGCAGGGCCGCGGCTTCGCGGTGGTGGCGTCGGAAGTGCGCAACCTGGCCCAGCGTTCGGCTGCGGCAGCGAAAGAAATCAAGACCCTGATCGGCGATTCGGTCGAGAAGGTCGAGCGCGGCAGCAAGCTGGTCGGCCAGGCCGGCGTGACGATGGATGAAGTCGTCGCCAGCGTCAAGCGCGTTACCGACATCATGAGCGAGATCGCCAACGCCAGCCAGGAGCAGAGCGCCGGCATCGAGCAGGTGAACCTGTCGATCATCGAGATGGACAGCATGACCCAGCAGAACGCGGCGCTGGTCGAAGAAGCGGCCGCCGCGGCGCAGAGTCTGCAGGACCAGGCCAGCGAACTGGCGCACGTGGTCAGCATCTTCAAGCTGGTCGATGGCGAAGTGGCGTATGTGGCGCCGGCCCCGATTGCAGTGGCAGCGCCCGCCGCCAAGGCTGCCGCCAAGCCGGCGCCGCAGTTGCGCGCCGCCCGCCCGGCGCTGAAGAAGCCGGCAACTGCAGCGCCGGCCGCGCCGGCCGAGCAGCCGAAGCCGAAAAAAGTCGCGGCGCCGGTCAGCGGCGACGAGTGGGAAGAATTCTGAGTCAGCAGTCGAAGTGGCTTTACAAGTTTTGTTAAACACGAAGTGGAAATGGAATCATGAATAAGCGCATCAGTATCATCGCCGCCCTGCTGTTGAGCGGTTTTGCCAGCACCACCCTTGCAGCCGAAGTGCCGGCATCGTTCGACGCCAAGAACTGCAAGGCCGAGTATCCGAAGGCCTCGTTGATGAATGAAGAGCAGGGCGAAGTTGGCCTGGCGTTCCTGGTGTCCCCGGACGGCCACGTGCTCGATTCGAAAATCGAAAAGAGCAGCGGCTTCAAGAACCTCGACAAAGCCGCGCTGAAGGGCATTTCGGCATGCAAGTTCAAGCCGGGCACCAAGGACGGCGCCCCGGCGCAGACCTGGGCCAAGGTGGACTACGTCTGGAAGCTGTAATCGGGCGGTAATCGTTTAGCGATTTCAATGATTGGGAAAATGGTATGTCTACAAATTCGCGTTATCTGAGTGTGTTCGCAGCCTTGTTGCTGTCCACCGTGACCGTCGCCGTGTCGGCCGCTGAAGTTGCGGCAAGCTTCGATCCAAAGACCTGCAAGGCGGATTATCCGAAGGCGTCCCTGATGAACGAAGAGCAGGGCACGACGTCGATGTCGTTCCTGGTCGCGCCGGACGGTTCGGTGGTCGATTCCAAGCTGGAAAAGACCAGCGGCTTCAAGAACCTCGACAAGGCGGCGATCAAGTCGCTGTCGGCCTGCAAGTTCAAGCCGGGCACCAAGGACGGCGCGCCGGCCCAGACCTGGACCAAGGTCGATTACGCCTGGAAGCTCGACTAAGCAGTAGACTGCCGCCGATCGTTGCATTTGGCAGTATCGGGGTCCGGTCTTGGGGACCTGGAAGGAGTCGAGCCTTGCAAGGCTCGACCGTTCCGCAGGAGCGAAGCTTCGCTTCACTAAACCCCTGCTGCACCCCCATCTTCTTTTTACCCTTGCGGTCAGCAGGGGATAAGCAATATTCCATTTACACCGAATGCGTCTGTCCGTATATTCCGGGCATGAAAAACGCATTGCTGATCGCCGCCGCCTGCCTGCTCGCGCTGTTTTCGACGATCGGTGCCTCGCTGCCGTATCCGATCCTGCCGCCGCTGTTCGCGTCCGGCGTATCGAACAACCTCAACCATTTCCTCGGCCTGCCGCCCAAGCTGCTGTTCGGCATCGCGCTGACCATCAATCCGCTCGGCCTGATGATCGGCTCGGCCTTGCTCGGCCCGCTGTCGGACCGCTTCGGCCGCCGCCCCGTGCTGCTGGCGACCGCGCTGGGCGCCGCGGCCGGGCACGCGCTGACGGCGCTGGCGCTGATCGTCGAATCGTATCCGCTGTTCATCTTCGCGCGCTTTTTCACCGGCCTGCTGGAGGGCAACGGCTCGGTCGCGCGGGCGATGCTGGCCGACCGCCTCGATGGCCACCTGCGCCTGCGCGCCTTCTCGTGGTTCAACGGCGCCTTCTACATGGGCTGGCTGGCCGGACCGTTGCTGGCCGGCCTCACGCTGCGCTGGGGCATCACGACGCCGTTCTGGGTGGCGGTCGGCGCGCTGGTGCTGATGGCCGCGCTGGTGGCGGCGGTGCTGCCGCGCGAGGCGGCGTCGGGCGCGACGACCTCCTGGTGGCACGTGGCGCGCAAGAATCACTCGCTGAACCTGCTGCGTTATGCGGAATTGCGCATACTTTTCGTGGTGCAACTGGCCTACACCTGCGGCGTGACGGCGTTCTACGAATACTATCCGCTGTGGCTGGTGGAAACCGCGCACTACGGCGCGCAGGGCATCGCCTGGATCACCGCCGTCCTGTGCGGCCTGATGACCTTCACCTCGCTGGTGTTCGCCGGCCGCCGCAGCGCGCTGGCGCCGCTGCGGCGCGCGGCGTGGAATGCGTTTGGCGTGGCCGCCGCGGTGGCGCTGGTGGCGGCCGGCAACACCGCGATCGGGCTGGCTGCGATCGTCCTGTTCGGCATTCCGAACGCGTTCTACAACGCCATCATGCCGGGCTGGTGCTCGGAGCGTTTCGGCGCCTACGGCCAGGGCGCGGTGATGGGCCTGCTGTCGACGATCTTCTGCCTCGCCAACATCATGATGGCGCTGGCCGGCTCGGTGCTGACGCTGGTCGATACGCGGCTGGTGCTGCTGCTCGGCGCCATGCTGTCGGCCTGGGCGGGCTGGCGCCTGCTGGCGTGGCGGGTGTCGGTCGCCGCGCCGGCTCCCATGGCGAATTAGGCGGCCGCGTTCACGAAGTCGGGGGCGGTGATACTATTGTTGGAAAGATACTTCCGGCCCCTACCATGCCTCTCGTCCATTCCCGCCTGAACCACGCGCTGCGCGTGCCGCTCGCCGCCGAAATCCATTCGCGTCCATTCCTAAAGCTCGAAGCGCCCGAGACGATCACCCACCTGGCCGTGTACCGCGCCGAAGCCGGTCCGCCCAACGGCAATGCGTTGTCCCAGCATGCCACGCTGGCGGCGCTGTGCGGCCACTTCGGCGTCGCCGCGCCGGTGTCCGGGGCGTCCTACTTCTATCACGACTTCGGGCGCTTTCGCCTGAAGTGGGAGTGCCACACCGAGTTTGCCACCTACACGTTCGCCGAACCGTCACGCGAGCGCGCCACGCTGGCCGAACGGTTCGCCAACATGCCCGTGGTGCATTTGCCGGAGCAATGGCTGGAAAGCCTGGCGGGCCGGCTGATGGTGGCCGCGCACGTGGTGCTCGAGCGCGGGGAGGGCAGCAACGGCGACCTGCAGCGCGCGTTCGAAGGCAACGTGGTGGTGGGCGCGTCGGTGATGCAGGGCGCGCAGCTGTGGACCGACTTCGCGATCCAGTCCGACGGATTCTCGCGCGTCGTGATCCGCGATGTCGGCATGCGCGCGCAGCAGGCGGGGCGGCTGGTGCAGCGCGTGCTGGAGATCGACACCTACCGGATGATGGCGCTGCTCGGCCTGCCATCGGCGCGCGAAGCGGGCATGGTGCTCAACGCCATCGAGGCCGAACTGGCGGCGCTGGCCGGCGCGATGGTGGCCACCGACGCGGACCAGCAGGGCGCCGGATCGGACCAGGCGCTGCTCGACCAGATCACCCGGCTGGCGGCGCGGCTGGAGAAGCTATCGCTCGACAACAGCTACCGCTTCTCGGCGTCGAAAGCGTACTTCGGGCTGGTGAAGGCGCGCATCGAAGAGCTGCGCGAGGTGCGCATCGAGGGCGTGCCGACAGTGGAGGAGTTCATGGACCGGCGCCTGACGCCGGCGATGAATACCTGCGAGGCGACCGCCGCGCGCCAGGATGCGCTGGGCCGGCGCATCGCCAACACCAACGACCTGCTGCGCACGCGGGTGGGCATCGTCCAGGAAATGCAGAACCGCCAGATCCTGCAGTCGATGAACGCGCGCGCGGCGCAGCAGCTGCGGCTGCAGCAGGCGGTCGAAGGCTTGTCGGTCGCGGCGATTTCGTATTACGTGATCGGCCTGCTCGGCTATCTGGGCAAGGGCGCCAAGGGGCTCGGCATGAACGTGAATCCCGATGTGATGGTTGGCGTGCTGGTGCCGGTGGTGGCGGCCGGCGTGTGGCTGGGCTTGCGGCATATGCATCGGAGGATGCACGGGTAGACCGTCGGCGCCGAAGAAAGTGCCGGTTGCGGTATTGACCATGGCCAGCGGACGATGTGCCAGGGCGGCCTACGATGAGGGATGCTCGCTCCAGTTCGGGAAGGTCGCCGATGCAATCACGAGACAACAGAGTACACTGGACTGGTGGCGGCGAGCCACCGGGAGGTGACCCAATGGAAACTCGAATCGCGGCAGTGGAGGCCAAGGTCGATGGCCTTGCCGATCGGATGGGAGTACTTGAACGCGACGTCGCGATCATCAAGTCGAACTACGCAACCAAGGCCGACGTAGCCGAGGCCAAGAACAGCGTGATCATGTGGGTGGTCAGCGCCATTTTGCTGGCGCAACTGTTACCCGCATTGTTGAAGAAATTCGGCATGTAAGCGTCAGGGAAAACGCGATCCATTTCTGGACAACGCAGTTTTTTATTGGAGACCGCTGTAATCCGCCGCCATCTGGGCCACATTTCTTACGCTAAGCTTTTCCTGCAAGTGCGCGCGATGTACTTCGATGGTGCGGGGCGACAGTGCCAGCAGCTGGGCTATTTCCCGATTCGCGAATCCATCCATCAGGTAGCGAAAGACTTCCCGCTCCCTGCCTGTCAAAGACTTGAACCGAATTTGTCGTTGACGGGCCCCCGCAAGGGATGACGCCTGCGAGTGCCGGGACGCCTGAATGCCCTGCAGTGCCCCGACGAGTCGCTGATCGCCGAAGGATTTATCGAGCACGTCGAAAGCGCCCGCTCTGAAGCACCTTCTGAAGAACTCGATCGAGCCGTTGGCGCAGACGGGAATCACCATCGCTTGGCTTAGCTGCAATATCAGTTCCTCGACGATGCCGGCGCCTTTTTCCAGTTCGGCCGCCACGTCGACGATAACGATCCCGGGGCTTCCATCAGCAGGAAATTCCAATAGCTTGCGCAGCCTGGACACCGGGCGCACGCGGAAACCCAGCATGTGGAGCAAAAGCTGAAAGCGGTGATCCAGCGCCTTCGTGTAGAGCAAGTCGATCACTGGCCGTGCGTCGAGCGCTTTCGCGGCGGCGCGGACAGGTGGCGCAAGACAGGGCGGGCAGGTGGCTTTAAGAAGCTGCATGTGTCGGACCATTCGGGACGAGGAGCCGGCGCAAGGTGTCCGGCTCCCGGGCGACTCGGCTACTTGATGAAGCTGAGCTGCTTGCTGATCCGCTCGAGGACCGGCTTTTTCTTTTCGTTGAAGCCAACCTTGTTCTGCGCAATCAGGTTGTTGCCCTTGGTGTCGATCGAGATGATCAGGGGGCCGAATTCCCTGACGCGGTTCACCCACAGTGTTTCGGGCATGCCCAGATCCTGCCAGTGCGCGTCTTCAATCTCTTCGACCTGGGTCGCCGCCAGCACCGCGCAGCCGCCCGGGAAGATCGCGTGCACCGCGACGTTTTCCTCGCAGCCAGCGACCGTTTCAGGCCCCATGCCGCCCTTGCCGACGATCAGCTTGACACCGGTCTGCTTGATGAATTCGCGCTCGAATTTTTCCATCCGCATGCTGGTGGTCGGACCGATCGACACCATCTCGAAGTTGCCGTCGTCCTTCTTTCGCACGATCGGGCCGGCGTGGAAGATGGCGCCGCCTTCAAGATTGACCGGCAGTTCGCGGCCCTGTTCGATCAGGCGGCGATGCGCCACATCGCGACAGGTCACCAGCCGGCCGGTGAGATAAACGACGTCGCCGACGTTGAGGCCTTTGAGGTCTTCGTCCCTGATGGGCGTAGTCAGAATTTTTTTCACAGCACCACTCCTTCGTGCGACAAGATTTCGTAGGACAGATCAGCGTTGATCCGGATTTTGCCGCGACGATGCGCCCAGCAACCGGTATTGACGGCAACGCCGATGGTCGATGGATGACGTGCGGACGATTCGATGTTCACGCCCATCACGCTGTTGTTTCCGGTCAGGCCTTGCGGGCCGATGCCGATTTCGTTGAGGCCTTGCTCGAGCAGGTCTTCCATCAGCGCCGCCTTGGCGTTGGGGCTCCTGGAATCGACCGGACGCAGGATCGCCAGCTTCGACAGCCGCGCCGCGGTCTCGACCGAGGTCGACACGCCGACCCCGACCAGCAACGGCGGGCAGGCGTTCACGCCCCGCTCGGTGATGACATCCATCACGAACTCGGCGACACCTTCGTATCCCTGCCCCGGCATCAGCACCTTGGCCGCGCCGGGGAGGGTGCAACCGCCGCCCGCCATGTAGACGTCGATCACGCAGCTGTCCGACGCGGACGTGATGCGCCAGTCCAGCCAGGGAATCTGGGTGCCGGTATTGGTGCCCGTGTTCTTCTCGTCGAAGGTTTCCACCGCGTTGTGGCGCAATGGGCCCATTTCGGTCGCGCCGATGGTGGCGCCGGTCAGGATTTCTTCCAATTCGGCCAGCAGCGGAAAGTTGGCGCCCGCTTCGATGAAATACTGAATGACCCCTGTGTCCTGGCAGCTCGGACGATTCAGCCGGTCCGCCGCTTCCTGGTTGCCATGCATCGAGTCGTAAATCGACTTGGCCAGAGGGTTGGTCTCCATGGTGCGCAATTCCGCCAGCTTGATTGTCACGTCTTTGGGCAATCGCTTGCCGATGTAGGACGTAAATTTCGCCATGGTGTCCGTCAGGGACTGGACTGCGGCGTCCTTGTCCATTGTTGGTGTTGCGAGGTCGTTCATGTGTATTCTCCGGTAAATATTAAGAATTCTGTTTCAACAGTTGGATCGCTACGCCGCCAGTGCGGCCCTGGAAACCTTTGCTTTTTGCGAGCGGGCCAACAGCAGCGTGGTGAAGGCGGAGACCACCAGCAAGCCCGCGACAAAATAGAGGCCGCCGTCAAAGCTGCCGGTCCGATCCTTGATCCAGCCGATCATCGCCGGACCGACAAAGCCGCCGAGGTTGCCGAGCGAATTGATGGCGGCAATGCCCGTT
This sequence comes from Massilia sp. R2A-15, assembly GCF_030704305.1. Taxonomy (NCBI): domain Bacteria; kingdom Pseudomonadati; phylum Pseudomonadota; class Betaproteobacteria; order Burkholderiales; family Oxalobacteraceae; genus Massilia; species Massilia sp. R2A-15. The sequence continues at coordinate 566,101 of NZ_CP131935.1, forward strand.
GCTGCTGCTGCGCCGCTCAGGAAAGTCGTCGGCATGCTCCACAGCGGCGGCTTGGCGCAGCTGATCCCCACGTTGACGATCGTCAGCGCGACGATCAGTCCGGCGATGCTGTGAGCCCCGGTGGCGAAAGCGAGTCCGGCCGCGGCGGTCAGGCATGCCAGGATGACGTGCCAGGTGCGCTCGCCGGTGCGGTCCGAATGGCGCGACCACAAGACCATGGCGATCACCGAGACCACCGGCGGAATCGCGTTCAGGTAACCGACCGTCATCGACGAGACGCCAAGCTGTTTGATGATTTGCGGCGCCCAGATACCCAGGGTGTACAGTCCCGCGGACGTTCCAAAGTAAATCAGCGAGAGCGCCAGCACCTGGGGATTCGCCAATGCCTTCAGGATGCTGTGGCTCGCTTTGCCATCTTTGGCGGAGGCTTCCGCTTTCATGGTCTTGACCAGCCAGGCCTTCTCATCTTCCTTCAGCCACTTGGCCTGTTCCGGGCGATCCGTCATATAGAAGAACACGACAACACCCAGAATCACCGCAGGAAAGGCTTCAAGGACGAACATCCACTGCCAGCCGGCCAGGCCCATCACACCGTTCATCTCGAGCAGGGCTGCCGACAGCGGCGAACCGAGCGCGGTGGAAATGGGCGCCGCGGCCATGAAGAACGCGGTCACGCCAGCCCGGCTGCGGGACGGAAACCAGTAGCTGAGGTACAGAATGATTCCGGGGAAGAAGCCGGCTTCCGCAACGCCCAGCAGGAAGCGCATGATGTAGAAGCTGGTCGGGCCGGTGACGAAGGCCATGCCGGCGGAAATGATGCCCCAGGTGATCATCACCCGCGTGATCCAGATGCGCGCGCCGACCTTGTGCAAAATAATATTCGAGGGGACTTCGAAGATGAAGTATCCCCAGAAGAAGATACCCGCGCCAAAACCCAGTACCGATGCGGTAAATCCCAGCTCGCTTTTCATGGACAAGGCGGCGAAACCGATATTGACCCTGTCGATGTAGGCGATGAAGTACAGCAGCATGATGAACGGCACGATGCGCCAGGTAATTCTGCGCAAGGTCCGTTTTTCGATCTCCAGTTCCATGTCGTCTCCCTAGTTATTTGTCGATCAAATCAGGCCCCGTCGGGGTCTGTCGTGAGTCACCGTCTTCCGCGGCTTGCAAGTTAGGGCAAAGATTAAAGGTTTGGCGGAATACATGAATCGATATAAACTGAATTCATTGTTGCGGAAAACTTACTAATGAGCGTCGATTCTGAACTGGCTTTCTTCTGCCTGCTGATCAAGCATGGCAGCCTGTCCTCGACGGCGAGGGAGCTGAACCTGACCCCGCCGGCGGTATCCCGGCGTTTGTCGCAGCTGGAAGAACGGCTGGGCGTCCGGCTGCTCAACCGGACCACGCGGCGGATCAGCCTGACCAGCGAAGGCGAGGTGTATTTCGAAAGTGCGCAGCGCATCCTCAGTGACATCAACGAGATGGAGCGCCGGGTTTCCAGCAGCCGGGCGGCGCCGAAAGGGCTGCTGCGGGTGAACGCGCCATTGGGATTCGGCAGGTCCTACATCGCGCCGGCCATTTCAGTGTTTTCGAAGAAATACCCGGACGTCGACGTGCAGTTGCATTTGACCGACCGCCCGGTAGCGCTTCCTGACGAAGCGATCGACGTGTCCATCCGTTTTGGCGACATGCAGGATTCGCGCCTGATCGCGAAGAAGATCGCCGCCAATCGGCGCCTGTTGTGCGCATCGCCGGCTTACCTGCGCGCGGCGGGACAACCTGTCCATCCCCACGACCTGACGCAGCACCAATGCATCCTGCTGCGCCAGAACGAAGCGGCTTATGGCAACTGGCGGCTGAGCCGGGGCAAGCAGACCGAGACGGTCAAGGTACGCGGCAAACTGAGCACCAACGATGGCGAGGTGGCGCTGAACTGGGCGCTGGAAGGGCACGGCATCCTGATGCGCGCCGAGTGGGATGTCGCGAAGTATTTGCGCAGCGGCCGGCTGATACAGGTGCTGGCCGATTTCGACACGCCGCCGGCCGACGTGTATGCCGTTTATCTGGAGCGCCTCAATCTGTCCGCGAAGGTCGCCTACTTTGTCGAGCACTTGCGTGCGTATCTCGATCAGCATGCGGACCGTCCAAGCATGGACCAATCCAATTGGTAGACGCCATCCTGCTGGGCGCAGGGGCGTGAAAATCGCTGGACGTAAAAAAACCACCTCGAAGGTGGTTATTTCGCTGGATTCCGTCGAAACGAAATGCAGACTTTCTCACTAACTGACATGCCAGAAAATGGGGTGGCTGATGGGGCTCGAACCCACGACAACAGGAATCACAATCCTGGACTCTACCAACTGAGCTACAGCCACCACTGACTGACATTTGTTCCGATGCTCCCGGAACAGAGCGAGATTATACAAACCTTTCAGGAAACTGGCAAATCTAAATTTGGCTCATGCGGGATCAGTTAATTTTGATCCGATTTCCACTTCCTGCACCGGCACCGCCAGGCCCAGCAGGTTGGCGAAGGCTACCTCCAGCGCGGTGCCGCTGGCGCTGGTGTAGCCCTGCAAGCGCCCGGCCGCGCCACGCCGCGCGCATTGCGCCGCTTCCAGCAGGCGCGCGAGCTGACGCGCGACCGCCTCGCCGGTGTCCACCAGCACCACTTCGTTCGGCGTCGCCTGCGCGACGATGCGCTCGATCGCCGCCTGCACCAGCGGGTAGTGCGTGCAGCCCAGCACCAGCGTGTCGGCGCCCTGGTCGAGCAGCGGGACGATGTAGCGCCGGAGCATGGCCGCGGTGGCGTCCGAATCGAGCTCACCGAGTTCGATCTGGTCGGCCAGTCCCGTGCAGCCCTGCAGCAGGAACTGCGCGCCGCTTGCCGCGCTGATCTGCTCGCGCAGCAGCAGGAATTTTTCGCCGGCCAGGGTGCGGTCGGTGGCGAGAACGCCCACCTTGCCATTGCGGCTGGCCGCCGCGCCCGGTTTCAGGCCGGGTTCGACGCCGACGATCGGCATATCAGGGAAGTGTTCGCGCAGCAGCCTGATGGCGGCGACGGTGGCGGTGTTGCATGCCACCACCAGCGCCTTGGCGCCTCGCGCGACGAGGAAGCCGGCGATTGCCAGCGAACGCTCGGCGACCGCCTGTTCGGTCTTGTCGCCGTAGGGCGCGAAGGCCGAGTCGGCGAAGTACAGCAGGTGTTCATGCGGCAGCAGGGCGCGGATGTGGCGCAGCACGGACAGGCCGCCCACACCCGAGTCGAACACCCCGATCGGGGCGTCTGCCGAGACCGTCATGCTTCAGGCGACGGTGACGGGAATCTTGCCGACGGAGGACAGCGATTCGATCTTCGCGGCCCATTCCTTCGGACCGGTCGTGTGCACCGAGGTGCCGTTCGAATCGACGGCGACGGTGACCGGCATGTCGGTCACCTCGAACTCGTAGATCGCTTCCATGCCCATGTCGTGGAAGCCCAGCACCTTGGCCGACTTGATCGCCTTCGACACCAGGTAAGCGGCCCCGCCGACGGCCATCAGGTAGGCCGACTTGTGCTTCTGGATCGACTCGATCGCCGCCGGGCCGCGCTCGGCCTTGCCGATCATCGCGATCAGGCCGGTCTTCTCCAGCATCATGTCGGTGAACTTGTCCATGCGCGTGGCGGTGGTCGGGCCGGCCGGACCGACGGCTTCGTCGCGCACCGGATCGACCGGGCCGACGTAGTAGATCACGCGGTTGGTGAAGTCCACCGGCAGCGGCTCGCCCTTGGCCAGCATGTCCTGGATGCGCTTGTGCGCGGCGTCGCGGCCGGTCAGCATTTTGCCGTTCAGCAGCAGGGTCTGGCCCGGCTTCCACGATGCCACTTCTTCCTTCGTCAAGGTGTCGAGATCCACGCGCTTCGATTTTTCGGTGTCCGGCGTCCAGTGCACGTCAGGCCAGGTCGACAGCGCAGGCGGCTCGATGTAGGCGGCGCCGGAGCCGTCCAGCACGAAGTGCGCGTGGCGCGTGGCGGCGCAGTTCGGGATCATCGCGACCGGCTTGGAGGCGGCGTGGGTCGGGTACATCATGATCTTCACGTCGAGCACGGTGGTCAGGCCGCCCAGGCCCTGCGCGCCGATGCCCAGCGCGTTGATTTTGTCGCACAGCTCGATGCGCAGTTCTTCGGTCTTGTTTTGCGGGCCGCGCTGCTTCAGTTCGAACATGTCGATGTCGTCCATCAGCACTTCCTTGGCCATCAACATCGCCTTCTCGGCGGTGCCGCCGATGCCGATGCCCAGCATGCCTGGCGGGCACCAGCCGGCGCCCATGGTCGGCACGGTCTTCATGACCCAGTCCACCAGCGAGTCGGACGGGTTGAGCATGACGAACTTCGATTTGTTTTCCGAGCCGCCGCCCTTGGCCGCGACCTTGACGTCGACCGTGTCGCCCTCGACCAGTTCCATGTGCACCACGGCCGGCGTGTTGTCCTTGGTGTTCTTGCGCTCGAACTGCGGGTCGGCGACGATGGACGCGCGCAGCTTGTTGTCGTCGAAGCCGTAAGCGCGGCGCACGCCTTCGTTGACGGCGTCGGTGACGGTGCCGGAAAAGCCCTCGAAGCGCACGCCCATGCCGATTTTCAGGAACACGTTGACGATGCCAGTGTCCTGGCAGATCGGACGCTTGCCCTCGGCGCACATGCGCGAGTTGGTCAGGATTTGCGCGATCGCGTCCTTGGCCGCCGGGCTCTGTTCCGCGTCGTAGGCGCGCGCCAGGTGCTGGATATAGTCGGCCGGGTGGTAATAGCTGATGTACTGGAGGGCTGCGGCGACCGATTCGATCAGGTCTTCCTGCTTGATGACTGTCATGGGATTCTCGCGAGGGTAGTAAGAACGGAGAGAGGCATAAATGCCGTTAAATTAAGGTCAAATTGGCGCGGCTCGCAGAATCGGGGTCTGGTCCTGCGGACCTGACCCCATTTTGATTTCGCCACAACCTTCAGTGTCGTCGGGATTCTCAACATGGGGTCAGGTCCGCAGGACCAGACCCCGGCGATGCGCGCGCTGGGCAAATTTTTCTACGCGTCATTTTACACGCGTCGCGGCGGGCTTGCGGATAAGCGCAATGGCCGGCTCAAAGGTTGGTAAAATCGACACCTTGCAGACACGGCAAGCTCGAATGTAAGCACTCAGTAAGCGAGCATGTCTAATGTGGATAAAAATACTAGGGAGACGATCATGGCCGGAACAGACACCAATCAACAGGACAACCAGGGTTCGGGCGAGAGCCGCGTGTTCGCGCCGCCGGCCGCTTTCAGTGCGAACGCGGCCATTTCCGGCATGCCAGCCTACGAAAAGCTGTGCGCCGAAGCGGCCGCCGATTACGAGGGCTTCTGGGCCAAACTCGCGCGCGAAAACCTCGACTGGCACAAGCCGTTTTCGAGCACGCTCGACGAATCCGACGCGCCGTTCTACAAATGGTTCGGCGACGGCCAGCTCAATGCGTCGTACAACTGCCTCGACCGCAACCTGAAGAACGGCAACGCCAACAAGACCGCGATCATCTTCGAGGCCGACGACGGCCAGGTCACGCGCGCGACGTACCAGGAACTGTACGAGCGCGTGTGCAAATTCGCCAACGGCCTGAAGGCGCGCGGCATCAAGAAGGGCGACCGCGTCATCATCTACATGTCGATGTCGATCGAAGGCGTGGCTGCGATGCAGGCCTGCGCGCGCATCGGCGCGACGCACTCCGTCGTGTTCGGCGGCTTCTCCGCCAAGTCGCTGCAGGAGCGCATCATCGATGCCGGCGCCGTGGCCGTGATCACCGCCGACGAGCAGCTGCGCGGCGGCAAGCCGCTGCCGCTCAAAGCCATCGTGGACGAAGCGCTGGCGCTGGGCGGCTGCGAGAGCATCAAGAACGTCATCGTCTACAAGCGCACGGGCGGCAACATCGCGTTCGCCGAAGGGCGCGACCTGTGGCTGCACGAGCTGGTGGCGAACCAGCCGGCCGAGTGCGAGCCGGAGTGGGTCGGCGCCGAGCACCCGCTGTTCATCCTCTACACGTCCGGCTCGACCGGCACGCCGAAGGGCGTGCAGCATTCGACCGGCGGCTTCCTGCTGTGGGCCGCGCTGACGATGAAGTGGACCTTCGACATCAAGCCGGACGACGTGTTCTGGTGCACCGCCGACATCGGCTGGGTGACCGGCCACAGCTACATCGCCTATGGCCCACTGGCGGTGGGCGCGACCGAGATCGTGTTCGAAGGCGTTCCGACCTATCCGAACGCTGGCCGGTTCTGGGAGACCATCGCCAAGCACAAGGTATCGATCTTCTACACGGCGCCGACGGCGATCCGTTCGCTGATCAAGGCGGCCGACGTGGATCCGAAAGTGCATCCGAAGAACTACGACCTGTCGAGCCTGCGCCTGCTGGGTTCGGTGGGCGAGCCGATCAATCCGGAAGCGTGGATGTGGTACTACAAGAACGTCGGCAACGAGCGCTGCCCGATCGTCGATACCTTCTGGCAGACCGAGACGGGCGGCCACATGATCACGCCGCTGCCGGGCGCGACGCCGATGGTGCCAGGTTCGTGCACCTTGCCGCTGCCGGGCATCATGACGGCGATCGTGGACGAGGCCGGCGCCGACGTGGCGAACGGGCAGGGCGGCATCCTCGTGGTGAAGCGCCCGTGGCCGTCGATGATCCGCACGATCTGGGGCAATCCGGAGCGGTTCAAGACCAGCTACTTCCCGGAAGAACTGGGCGGCAAGTACTACCTGGCCGGCGACGGCGCGATCCGCAACAAGGACACCGGCTACTTCACCATCACCGGGCGCATCGACGACGTGCTGAACGTGTCGGGGCACCGGATGGGCACGATGGAGATCGAGTCGGCGCTGGTGGCCAATCCGCTGGTGGCGGAAGCGGCGGTGGTGGGCAAGCCGGACGAGACGACCGGGGAATCGATCTGCGCGTTCGTCGTGCTGAAGCAGGCGCGGCCGACCGGCGAGGAAGCCAAGAAGCTGGCGCTGGAACTGCGCAACTGGGTGGCCAAGGAGATCGGGCCGATCGCCAAGCCGAAGGAGATCCGCTTCGGCGACAACCTGCCGAAGACGCGTTCGGGCAAGATCATGCGGCGCCTGCTGCGCGTGCTGGCCAAGGGCGAGGCGATTACGCAGGATGTCTCGACGCTGGAAAATCCGGCCATCCTGGAGCAGTTGAAGGAAGCTTCCTGATACCGGCTGGCTGAATGATGCCGTGCCCGCCCCGCGCTTGCCGCCGGGCGGGCATTTTCTTGCGCCATGCGCTCGCAGAACCGACGCCACCAGCCCGTCGTTCCCGCGCAGGCGGGAACCCATGCTGAGTCCGCGTGTCGGCGACGCTGGCGCTGACCGTGCAGCTGTTCCTAATGCCCCACCATGTCCTCGACGCCGATGATGAAGGTGGTGGCATCGCGAATCACCCCCTGCTCACCTTGCTGTTCGACGAGCACCGAGTGCTTGCCGCGGCCGACGACCGGCGGCAGCGCGACAGTGAAGTTCCCGTTCTGGTCGAAGCGCGGCGCGTCCAGCTGGACTGTCCGGCCGTCGATCGACACCGCGATCGGGCGGCGCGGATCGAAGCCCGAGCCGCGCAGCACCACGGTCTGCACGCCGCCAGCCTCGTCGTCTTCGTCCTCGGTCTTCACGTCCACCTTCACGTAGGGTCCCAGCGCAACCTTGCGCGGCAGCTCCTCCACGCTCACCTCGCGGGGGGCGAGAATGACGCCCTTCAGCTGCTGGCCGTCGAGATAGAGTCCCTTGATGTGCGCACCGGCCCGAAGCTGGGCGCGCAGCCCAGCGTCGATGCCCAGCGTGCCGGCGCGCAGTGCCTGGGTCACGCGGAACGGCGGTTCGACCGGCTTGCGCTCGTAAGTGAAGCCGCGGATGGCGCCCTTGTCGAGCACGACTTCGCGCACCGCGCCGGTGCCAGGGTCGAGCACGAAGTCGACAATCTCGCCGCCCGAGGTGATGAAGTAGCCGCACACCGGGCAGACGTCGGGATTGTGGATCTGGCGGAACGGCACCTTCGCGCCCTTCCAGTAAATGGTCGGTTCGGTCAGCACGGCCGTGTCGATGGGCGGGAAAAATCGGGTGGGGCAGGTGTAGGCATGCCTCCACAGACCGCGGCCGTACGATGAAATGACCACCTGGTCGCGTCCCTGGAAGTAAAACGAGGACACGGCCGGGATGAAGTCGGAGTCAAGAATGGTACTCCACGTGGCGCCGCGATCGAACGTCTCCATGATGCCGGCCTGCTGGGTGCCGACCAGAATGTGTCCCCGGCAGTCCGGATCGAAGCCGAAGGACGTGATCTGGGAAAACTGCCCCCAATGGAACTTGAAAACGCCGCCCTGGGTGACAAGGCCGGCCAGGACGGTGTCGTCGGCCCACGTGGCGCCCGCATTCCTGGAGACCTTCACGGTGTCGCTGGTGATGTCGGGGGCGATCAGGAAATTCGAATCGTGGGGATCGACCCCGAACGGGGTGTACCACGCGTACTCGGTTGCGAAGGTGCCGAGACCGCCGATGCCCGCGATATTCGACAGCACCGGCGAACCGCTCGCCAAGGTATCGGCAATGCGCTTGATGCCGACGACCTCGGTGCCATCGGGAGTCGCACCCGACAGCTTGATGGCGGTGTAGAGCACCGGATTGGCGTCCCCCCCAATCCGGGCCTGGTCGCGGACCGCTTCAGGGAAGGCATAGCGGGGTGTCCAGGTCGCGCCGGTGTCGCGGGTGAGCTCGAACACACTGATGTCGGGCAGGCCTGCGATCGCCGTGCCGATCACGTAGTTCCCCGGCCTGATCAAACGCGGATTGCCGACACTCCCGGCTGGCTGCGGAAATGCGGCCTGGGTGAGCAACAAGGGGCTGGAGAGGAAGTTGACGCACGGGCCGCACGTCACCCCATTCAGTTTGGTTTCGGAGGCGGGCAGCGGCGCGCGCCAGATGTTCAGGTAGAACCCTTCGCAGCAGCGGTTGCCCGGCCATGTTGCCCCGCCGTCCCGGGAAGCCCAGATGGCGTTGTCCTGGGTGGCGAAATACAAGTCCGAACTGCTGCGGTCCGGGTGCAACTGGCCGGTTACCTCGGTCACCTGGAGCGCTGCGTAGCCGGCCGGGCCGGCGCCGGCCAGGGTCCAGCTTGCGCCGCGGTCGGCGGTCTTGTGCACGCCGGCGTCCGAGGTGAGCAGCAGCGGGGTACGCCCGTCCGACTCGAAGCCCATGTCGGACGGGTCGCAGTGGTCGATTCTGGCGGTGGTCCACGCAGACAGCGTCGGCGTGGCGCCGTGGGTCACGCTCGCGTTTTCCAGCGTGCAGACGCCGTCCGAAAAATGCAGCGTGTAGTGCGTGCGGTCGGCTGGCCGCGCAATCTTGACGAATGGCGGGCGGCTCATGGCGAGAATGTCTTGCAGGGAGCTCCACGATGCGCCGCCGTCCCACGAGCGGTACAGGGCGGCGTGGCCTATCCAGCGCGCGTTGGGCGTGTCCCACACGCGGTAGTTGAACGACCAGAAGATGTGGGCGGGAGCGAAGGGCGAGACGGCGATCTGGTTGTGCGCGCCAATGAGGATGTTGTCGGGGAGACCCGCGCTCGACCACGACCAGCTGCCTCCCGCGTTGGAGGACACCTTCACGCCGGCGTCGGTGAGGATGACGAGGCGGCTGCTGGTGGGCGCCAGCACGGCGTATGCCTGGTCGTTGTCGTATCCCGGCGCGGCGTGGATAAACCGCCACGTCGCGCCGGCGTCGTCGCTGTAGGCGACCCCGCAGGAGGTGGCCGCCCAGGCGCGCCCGCGCGCCGGCTCCGCGTCCAGCCCGTAGGCGGACAGGGTGGATGCGCAGCTTGGGACCGGGGTGGCGATCGTGATGCGCGACCAGTTGGCGCCGCCGTCGGTACTGCGCCAGATCCCGCCGCCGCTGCTGATGCGGGTGTCGTCGCTGGCAGCGGCCAGGACGACGCCCGGTCTGGCCGGCAGATGCTTCACGGCGTTGAACCAGAACGTGCCGTTACCGCTGGTCTGCGACCACGTGGTCCCGCCGGTGGCGCTGTAGAAGATGCCGCCCGACGCCGATGCGACCACCATTTTTGTCGCGTCGCCGGGCGCGATGCTGACGGCGACCGCCCGGCCGCCGTTGGGTATGGCCGGCTGTATCTGGTAAGGCGCCGCGCAGCCTGCGAGGAGGAGCGCGGCCACGCAGGCCTCGAAGACATTGCGCCAGTTTATTCGTGCCATCATTTTCTCCTTCCGCGAGCGGGGCGTACTTCGGAACTGTTTCATCATGCTCAGCCGGTTCGAGCTTCATCTTGTTGATGCACAAATGCCAACATCGGCGGACTCAAGGAAGGGGTGGATCGGGCAGATGGGCGCGGGGCCCTTAGCCGGAAGCGAGGGAGGGCGCGCCTGCAGCTGGAGCTTGGTGGACGTGGCGGCAGGCGAGTCACCGCCTGACAGCCGGAGCGACGGTGAATTTTTGTACGGCCCAGACGTCGTGCGAGAGGCGTCGGATCTAGCCTGCGCCTCGGCCAGTCGTCCCGCGCCGGGGACACAATCGGTGCTGCGCGGGGAATTTCTTGGAGCTCATCGGAATGTTTGCTATAATTTGCGGCTTCGTGAAAGCGAAGCACCAGGAGAGGTGGATGAGTGGTTGAAGTCGCACGCCTGGAAAGCGTGTATAGGTTCATAGCCTATCGGGGGTTCGAATCCCCCTCTCTCCGCCAGGAATACAAAAAAAAAGGCCACCTTCGGGTGGCCTTTTTGCGTTTCATGGCGGAAACAACCAAGCCGACCGCGTGCCTTTTGTGTGGGCGATTGGACGATCTTACTTCCGGCGGTAGATGGCAGGTTCGAAAGATTCGCGCGTACAAGCGCCTGCCTCTCCGAATCGTTCACCTAGCGTTGTTGCGTCACGGCGCTGCTCTTATGTTCTTGCTGGCGATGCACAATTGCACGCTGATGCATTTAGATGCACAAAGCTGAGCTTGTGTCCGAATGTCAGAACTGACCACCATGGCTCTTGTTCACTACTTATAGTGTGGTTACCTCACCGCGGCGCTCGCTCTTGCCCCGCAGATTGGGCAGCGAGCGGCACCGTGGCTAACCCTCGAGTCACCAATTGCGCTAGCACGTCACAGCAGCTGATTGGTGCACTCAACTACGATATGGTCCGGTACGTAATCGTATTCATGCGGGTTCAGTTGCATAATATATTCATTCTCAATGTGATATGTCTCATTGACGAATTTCTTTATTACATTATTTTCGTGATTGTCGCTATTGATAAGTCTGAAAATTTGAAGCTTTTCGTAATTATTGGTAGTCTCATGGAAAAGTTTTGTCATTGCAGCCTTGTCATTCATATTTGATACGATTGTTTGATAATCGAACTCGGGGATTTTTCGCTGAATTTCTGCCTGCGACTTAGCTAGGTCCTCAGCGGTCATGTCCACTTCCATAGGATTTCCGTCCAGGCCAATTGACCGGATTATAGGTTTAATTCTTTTTTTGAAAACATTCGACAGCAATTGATATTCCAGGCCTTTGTCATCAATGATCTCATAGTGACGTCTCAAGTAGATCGCCTTGATTGCACAATGCTTTGCGGATGCAATATTGTATTCACAAATTTGGGGGAAGCTGAGAATGTTATCACGTCGAATTTCTTTTTCCGCGATAACTCCCCCTTTGGAAGCGAGGAAATGTGCTAATGGACGAGGCTGAAAATTTTGCGCCAAATTCTTGATCATATCAATCACCGGCTCAATGTCATGAGTCAACATCAGTACAGTGCGATTCTTAAGGCAATTTTTACCCCGAAAAAGCATTTCGATAATCGCGTATTTTTTATTTTTGTCAAATGAGGAAATGGGATCGTCGAGGATGATTAGATCTGGATTTTTTGTGAGGCAATCGTACATAAAAAGCACTAGGGAAAACGCGTTGCGCTCCCCGTAGCTTAAGTGTGTTGCACCATGTGCAATCTCGCCATCACACTCGGAATGCTTCAGTTTCATTTTGTAAGTATCTGATTCCTCAGCGATATCCACATAGTACTTGTAACCAGCGTACTTCAAAAAACCATTGATATCCTCTTTGTGTTTTTCGGCGGTTTGTTGAATTAGCTTGTTCTGTTTGTTGATCTCGCCCTGCAGTTTTCCGGCTTTCACTATTACATTGTCGAGGCAGAGATTAATCTCATCTGCAATCTCTTTTGTGGGCTTAGAGCTGAGGTGGCTTAAAAGATCGAGTTCAATTTTTAGATTTTCAATTTCTTTTTTTATCTCAGATGAGTCCTTGAGTGAGAAGTACGAAATAAACTTGATATCGCGAAGCTTTGTTATGAGCGTTTCTACTTGTTTTTTTATCTCACCAAGAAACGCTTCCTCTTCTTTTTTTAGCCCATCTTTATTCTTGACGATCTTTTTTAGTTTACTTCTGCTTTCATCAGAAAAGTAATCGCCAAGCTTCTCAATCACATTTTGTATTTTTGATAAATGCTCTACTGCCTTCGCATCATACGTTTTCTCTACTGCTAAAATAGTTTGTTTTTTCTCTGCGGTGGGAGATGTGCAGTAAGGGCAGTCATCGGAAATTTCCAAAAACGCATTGCCGCTCATCTGCCACTTCAACCAAGCTAAGTTGCTATCACTCTTAATATGTTTTTCGAATGGTGCGAGTTCGACTGGAATGTTTTCAATAGCATTCCCATCGCCGACGCCTTTGATAAACTTGCTGGACTTGGCGAGTCCTTTACTGGATTTTCCAAAGCATTCCAAAAGCTCATTGAGGTTGATTAAAACAACATCAATTTTTTCATGATCTCTAAACGTTTTGCGGATGTCGGAAATAATCCCTTCGATTTCCGCCATCTTTTCATCGTACTGTTGAGTCTTGATGAATATGTCGAAGCTGTTCTTTAGTACCTCATCTTGAGTAAAAACAAATCGATTTATGTAATCTTCATTAAAGAGCGCTACCGCATTAACCGCAGTATCTATTGTCACCGAAGGCTGATTCTCAAGACTTGGATCAAGATCCCTGTACTTAAAGGGAGTAAGGCTTGCCAACGATGCCTTTTCTTCGCAATTTAATAATACGGCTTTTGCTAAAGTGCTTTTGCCAGTCCCATTTGGGCCATGCTTGATGTTTAGTCTGTTTGGCTCAACTAAAATAGTGGCTTGATCGATACTGTTACAATTTTTAATTTCGATTTTCATTGCAGAAGAGGAGGGTAGGGTGGTGAGCGGTTATTGACAAGTCAAGGGCTCAGACTAGCAGGTTTCCAAATTGAAAATCCTCACATTTTGTCACTTAAGTGTGTCAGCTGCGCTATTGGGGATGTGACTCTTCTGCTTTCCCCAGTGTTCCTACAAGTAGTTGTTCGCTATCAATAGCGCGGGTGGCTCTAGGTAAGTGACTGAATTTTTGAGGTTTGCATGTCTTGCTTCATAGCCTATCGGGGGGGCGAATCCGCCTCTCGCCGCTAGGAACAAGGAAAAAGGCCACCATCGGGTGGCCTTTTTTCGTTTTATGGTGCAGAGAACTTCTCATCCCTTGTACCTAATTCAGATAGGGCGCTGACCGACGCGGTCCAGGCGCCTCATCTTCCAGTGGCGCCGCGCTCGCGCAACCGCATCTGCAAGCCTGCCGGCCCCATGGTGAAAGCCAGGTGTTCCTCGGCTTCGCTGCCGTCTGCGGTGCCCACGCTTTCCACGTCGAAGTGACACAGCATCACCGCCATCGCCATCTTCATTTCGAGCATCGCCAGATAGCGGCCCGGGCAGATGCGCCCGCCCGCGCCGAAGGGCATCGACGTGCGCTTGGAAGGGTTGGCGCCGCCCAGCCACCGCTCCGGCTCGAAAGTGCCTGCATCCGGAACGAGCTTCGGGTCGAGGCTGTCCTTGCGCATCAGGGTGACGACCGTCATGCCCGCGGGCACACGGATGTCGCCCAGCGAAGTGTCGTGCACCGCCTGGTGGAAGATGATCGGCGCCACCGGCTTGAGGCGCATCGTTTCATGAATGCATGCTTCGATGTAGGGCAGTTCGCCCAGCTGCTCCGGCGTCGCCTCGACGCCGCCGGCGGCAACATCCCGGATCTCGTCTCGCGCGCGCGCGAAGACGCGCGGATTGCCGCACACCAGATACATCATCCAGGCAATGGTGTTGGCGGTCGTGTCTTCGCCGGCCAGCAACATGGTCAGCACGTTGCCCTTCACGTGGCTGTCGTCGATGCCGCTGTTGTCGCGGTCGGCGGCGACGATCATTGCTTCGAGCAGATTGACGGGACTGTCGCGCAGCGCGGGATCCTGCTCCATGCGGGCGCGCGCCTTGGCGATGAAGCCGGCAATCGCGCGGTCGACTTCGGCGATGTGACGCTCGAGCCGCCGGTCGGCGGGCGTGCGCACGATGCGCCAGGTGGGAATGGGGGCGAGCAGGCGTTTCCACAGGCTTGGAAAAATTACGTCGAGGTGGCGCTGGATCACGTCGTCATCGGACTCGAGGGTATTGACCTCGGTGCCGAACGCCAGGCCGGCGATGGTGTCGACGGTGTAGCGCATCAGGTCGGCCTGCAGATCGATCTGCGTGCCGGCCGAAGCCGCCTTGCGCCAGCGCGCGAGCAAGCGCGCGCTGACCTGCTGCATCGATGCAAAGTAGCGTTTGACATGGCGCGGGTCGAAACCGGCCATGACCATCAGGCGCTGGCGGCGCCAGTCGTCCCCTTCGGCGACGAAGATGCCTTTGGCCAAGCCCATTTCCGATGCGATCTGTTGCAGCTGCGTGGTGCGCCGGAAGCCGTCCGGGCGATTGCGCAGCATGGTGGAAATCGCGCTGTGATCGGCGACCACCAGCAGTGTCGCGCCGCCCAGCCTCACTTTGAAAAAGGGACCGAATTGCGTGCTCCACGATTCCAGCTGGCGATGGAAGCTGGGGGCATGGACTTGCAGCGCATTGCCCAACAACGGCAGGCCGCGCGGACCGGGCAAGGTATCGATATCGCGAAATTCGGAAATCGCGTCTTCGGCTTCGATCTTGATCACGTTGGCTCCTCGCAAGAAAGGCGCTGCGGCAACACTTCATCGTGCGCCGGGATTACCGCTCGAGTTTGTTCTAGGTCAAATGCTTGGAAGAAAGTGCAGAGATTTTAACGGCCGGGGCGCGCAGAGACCGGTGCCTGCTAAAATGCTAGTGTGCAACTATTTGCAAGATAATTAACCGTTGGCCATTGGAGAGGCGGCATGGGAATTTTTGACGGGCGGGAAAAGGCCCTGGAGGCGGAAAACGCTTCCCTCAGTTCGAAGCTGGCGGATGCAGAACGCTCGAATGCGGTGCTGGCGAAAACCGCGAAACAGTACGCTGACCAGATCAACGCGCTTCGTTCCAGCATTCAGGCCAATGAGAAGACGATTGGAGCGCTGGAGCAACGGCTGGATGATCGGAAGGATCTTCCCGAAGCGAGCTTGACGGCGATCTGTATTTTCGTTCGCGGCTTGGGCGCCGCAATGCTGCTCTCCAGCCTGGCGTTTGCCGCGCATTTGGCGCTGGCGAAGGGACCTGAGGAATCCCATCAGCTCACCTGGGCCCTCTATCTCTTTGCCCAATTCGTCGGCCTGTATCTGTTGGGATTCGGCGCACATACCACGCTGCGGTCACTGTCCATTCTTGGCTCGTACTTGTCGGCGCTCGCCGTGGCATGCGCAGTGGCGACAGGGCTCAGTGTGATGAAATACGTCGACCTCTTCGCGAGCGATCAACTCATCGCACTGGGACTGGTGAACGCGCTCGGCATTCCCTTGCTCATCTACGTGGAGCGACGCCGGGCGATCCCCGGCCCGATGAAAAGTCATCAAAAGGCATAACTAGTTCATTCTTTCTTGCCTTCGCCGGGCTCGCCGAACAACTCATCGAGCCCGGCCGGTTTCTGGCGCGGCGCGGCGCGGCCGCGCTTGCCATGGAACTCTTCCTCGATGTTGTCGCGGTAAAAGCTCCAGGCCACGCCCGATGTCGAAAACCGACGCCAAGTCTCGTTGCCGACGCCGGAATAGTCGATCGCGCTGCCGTCGTCGAATTCCACGCGCAGGATGCGCTCGCGCGCGTCGTAGCCGATGGCGCGCAGCTTGCCGGCATTGATCTTCTTCATTTCCATGGTTCGCCCCCTTAGATCACTCGAGCGTGATCGCGCCTTCGAACTTCACGTTCAACTTCACGCCCGCGATGTCCAGCGTCATGGTCGCCGGCAGGGTCTCGTTCCCCGAAATGGTCTTGTCGGCGATCGCCCTGGCGACGGCTTTCTCGATCTCGTTTTGCGAGCTGACGCCCACCATCTTCAGGAATTTGCGCAGGCTTAAGTTGAAATTCTCGTCGTTCATGGTTCCTCCTTAATTCGGTCGGTTGTAATTCCATCACTTTACCTCGTTTTGCTTGCCGCGCTCGTCTCGGCGCCGCGACGTCTTGCGCGTGCAGTTGATATGGACCAAATGAACAAACGACAATGCACCGCAGAATGGAACTTGCCACGCCCGAGTAAAAATTCGGCTGGACATCATTTCGCTTGTTTTCCCCAACCGTGGAGCGACGCACGATGAGGCACATGACATGAGCAAAACCATTCTCGGCATTTCCGCCTTCTATCACGACTCGGCGGCAGCGCTGGTGCGCGACGGCGCCATCGTTGCGGCCGCGCAGGAAGAGCGCTTCTCGCGCAAGAAGCACGATCCGCGCTTTCCGGTCAACGCCATCAACTACTGCCTGGAGGAGGGCTTCGTCAGTCCGGACGAACTCGACGCGATCATCTTCTACGACAATCCGCTGGCCACCTTCGACCGCGTGGTCGAGAACGCGCTGGCGGCCGGCGAAGAGGGGCGCTCGCAGTTCCTCAAGGCGGCCGGCCAGATCCTCGGCGACAAGGTGTGGGTCAACGATCACGTGCAGCGCGCGCTCGGCTCGCTCGGGCGCGAAGGGCAGGTGCTGTTCGCCGAGCACCACATGGCGCACGCGGCGAGCGCCTTCTATCCGTCGCCGTTCGAGCGCGCCGCCGTGCTGACCATCGACGGCGTCGGCGAGTGGGCGACCACCAGCCTGGGCGCCGGCGACGGCAAGGATCTGCGCCTGTTCTCGGAGATTAATTATCCGCACTCGCTCGGGCTGCTTTACAGCGCCTTCACGTATTTCTGCGGCTTCAAGGTCAACTCCGGCGAGTACAAGCTGATGGGCCTGGCGCCATATGGCGAGCCGCGCTACTACAAGGCCATCGTCGAGCACCTGATCGACGTGCGCGACGATGGCTCGTACCGGCTCGACACCTCCTACTTCGGCTACCTGAGCGGCATGGTGATGACGGGCGAGCGCTTCGCGGCATTGTTCGGCGGGCCGGCGCGCCAGCCCGAGTCGCCCATCACGCGGCGCGAGATGGACCTGGCCGCCAGCGTGCAGAAGCTGACCGAGGAAATCATGCTGCGCACGGCGCGCCACCTGCGCTCGATCACCGGCGAATCGAACCTGGTGATGGCCGGCGGCGTGGCGCTCAATTGCGTCGCCAACGGCAAGCTGGTGGCCGAGGGCATCTTCGACAAGGTGTGGATCCAGCCGGCCGCGGGCGACGCCGGCGGCGCACTTGGCGCGGCGCTGCTGGCCGAGCACGTGTACTTCGACCGGCCCCGCGTGATGACGCACGGCGGGGGCGACGCGCAGCAGGGCAGCTATCTGGGCCCCGCCTATACCACCAGCGAGGTGCTGGCCTTCGTCAACCGCCACGCCTATCCGCACACGCTGATTGCGGACCAGGAAGAGCGGCTGGCGGTGGTGGCCGAGGCGCTGGCCGAAGGCAAGATCGTCGGCTGGTTCTCGGGACGAATGGAGTTCGGTCCGCGCTCGCTCGGCGCCCGCTCGATCCTGGGCGATCCGCGCAGTCCGACCACGCAGGAGACGATGAACCTGAAGATCAAGTACCGCGAGTCGTTCCGGCCGTTCGCGCCGAGCGTGCTGCGCGAGCGCTGCGCCGAGTATTTTGAGCTCGATTGCGACAGCCCGTACATGCTGCTGATCGCCCCCGTGCGCGAGGAGCGGCGCATCGAAACGGACCGCGTGCGCTTCGATGACGGCGATGACGATATGCTGGCAGTGATTAACCAGGCGCGCAGCGATGTGCCGGCAATTACCCACGTGGACTATTCGGCGCGGGTGCAGACGGTCGATGCCGCCACCAATCCGGAGTACCACGCGCTGATCCGCGCGTTCGAGGCGCTGACCGGCTGCGGCATGCTGGTCAACACTTCGTTCAATGTGCGCGGCGAACCGATCGTGTGTTCGCCGGAAGACGCGTACCGCTGCTTCGTACGCACGGAAATGGACATGCTGGTGCTGGAAGACGTGATCCTGTGGCGCCATGAGCAACCCGCCTTGAACGAGCAGGAAGACTGGAGGAAGACGTATGAACTCGATTGAAGACGCAAAGATGGCGAGCGCGATGGGGCCGCTGTTCGACGACGTGCTGATGCCGATCTCGCAGCGCA
The DNA here is from genome assembly GCF_030704305.1 of Massilia sp. R2A-15. Taxonomy (NCBI): domain Bacteria; kingdom Pseudomonadati; phylum Pseudomonadota; class Betaproteobacteria; order Burkholderiales; family Oxalobacteraceae; genus Massilia; species Massilia sp. R2A-15. The sequence goes on from NZ_CP131935.1 coordinate 584,637, forward strand.
TGCGCGAAGCCGGCGTGCAGGCGTTCCCGCTCGAGCCCGACGTTTCCTGGCTCAGCTATTACGTGCGCCGCAAACGTGCGTCGATGACGCGCGCCGATTTCACCAGCTGTTCGTGTACCGACTTCGCCGACCTCGAACGGCGCCTGGCGGCGCACTGGCATTCGCTGGGACGCCACGAACTGGCGGCGCACGCGGGCCAGTTTGCCGATGCGGCGCGCGCGGCGAAAGCGGCGCTGGTGGGCGATGAACCCGAGGCCGAGCTGTCGCCCTACGTGTACGCGATGTTCTGACGCATCTGAAACCGGGTTCGGTTTCCGCGGACCCGGCCCAGGGTTGCATTACGCGCTATTTCTTTTTCGGCGCTGCCTGCGCCTGCGCGTTTGCCTGCGCTTGCGCGGCGGCCTGCTGCTGCGCGGCCTGTTCGCGCTGCTTCTTCTTGCTCATGTGATGGCCCACCGCGCACCCGGCGGCGGCGCCGGCGAGTCCATGACGTCCTGCCACGTGTCCGGCCACGCCGCCGACCAGCGCGCCTTTCAGGCAGCCCGCGCTTGACACGCCGGATACAGAAGCCATGGACATTGCGAGGGCGAGAGAAATGAGTTTGATTTTCATGGTGCTTGTCTTCCAGAGAAATGTGAGTCAGTGAGAACAGCATAGGTCGCCAGAGCGCCGGCGTATGTGCGATACCCCGCATAGCGGCCATCGAATCATTACGAGGGCGTTACGGCTTGTAACGATTGTCAACGCCGCGTTCGCCATAGTCGTTTCAGCGGACTCTTTACTCGTCACATTGCGTTCAACATTATGGAAATTACCGAAGTCGTCGACATCGCCGGCGAAGCCAGCCACGCCGCATCCCTGAACCGGCGCGTCGCCGTCACCGTGGCGCTGCTCGCGACCTTCATGGGCGTGTGCAAGGTCAAGGACGACAACATCGTGCAGGGCATGCAGCAGGCCCAGGCCGACAAGATCGATCACTGGTCGTACTACCAGGCGCGCAATGTGCGCGAAGAGGTTGCCGCGGCCACGGCGACGCAACTGAAGCTGGCGGCGCTGGCGCGGCCGGCGGCGGAGCAAGGCGCGTACGCCGACGCCGTGAAGAAATACGAGGCGCTCGCCGCGGACCAGAAGGTGAAGAAGGAGCAGGTGCGCGCGCAGGCCGAACAGGACCAGAAAGCCTACGACGCATCGAACTATCGCGACGACCAGTTCGACTTGTCCGACGCCTTGCTGGCGATCGCCATTTCGCTGCTGGCCATTACCACGCTCACTGGCCAGCGCTGGCTGTATTGGGTGGCCATGGCGCCGACCGCGATCGGAGTGTTTTTCGGCGTGGCCGGACTGGCCGGCCTGCCGTTCCACCCATCGTGGATCATGGGACTGCTGTCGTGATCAGCCGCGCCGCTGCTGGAACTGACTGCTGAGGAATTCGGCGATGCGGGTCTGCGTGCCTTCGAGGTAGGGGATGTTCAGGTGGTCGGAATCGGGCACGATTTCGTCCTTGTGCAGCTTGCCCAACTTGGCCACCAGCAGGTCGGTGTGCGAATGCGGAACGATGTCGTCGAACGCGGCGCGCAGCACGTAGGTCGGCGCCGTCAGCGCGGACGCGTACTTGACGGACTCGAAGCGGTGGCGCAGCACGTACTCGATCGGCATGGTGCGAAAGCGCCGCTTGGCGATTGCCAGGATCGAATCGTAAGGCGTGATCAGCACCACCGAATGGGCGGCGCATTGCATCGCGACCTGCACCGCGACGCCCGAACCCAGGCTGCGGCCGACGATGGCGATGCGCGCGGGATCGACGTGGCCGCGCTCGGACAGCCAGTCGAACAGCATGCGGCCGTCGTCGACCATGTGCTGTTCGGCAGGATCGCCCTGCGAGTCGCCGTAGCCGCGGTAATTCACGGCCAGCACCGCCATGCCGGGAAACAGCTTGCCGGCGTCGCGCGCGACCCACGACACTTCTTCCGAACGGCCGCCGAAGTAGATCACGCCCGGGTGCGGACCGACCACCGCCGGCGTCATCAGCCAGCCGGAAAGCTTGGTGCCGTCGTCGGCGCGCAGGACGATAGGCCGGGTGCGGTGACCGCTGCTGCGCGGCCGCTCGACTTCGCGCTTGATGGTGGGATTGAACACCAGCCGGCGCTGGCTCGCCGCAATCGCGCCGGCAAAACCGAGCCACAGCATGCTGGCGATGCCGGCGACTCCCGCGACTTTTTTGGTATTGTTCATACGCACCAGTCTACTCGCGTTCGCGCCAGTTTGCCGGGCAGCGCGCAGTCGTGCGGCCCCGCGCAATTGAAGTTCGCCGCTTGCGTGGCTCGCATACAACGATGGTGCGACGAACTGCGTGCGCTGGATATCACAGCGGCCAAACCGCGGCGGCGGACAGCGCTTAGCGGGCGCGCTGCAGTGTGAACACCGGCCGGATCGTGCCGGCTTTCGCGCCGCGCACGTTTTTCAATTCGGGCTCGCGATAGTGTTCGAGCATCGCGCGCTGGCGCGCATCGAGCAGTCCGAGCTGGTCGAGCACGCTGTAGGTGGCGCACTGCAGGCTGCGCGCGGCGCCGTCGGCAATCTTGATGGCGATGCCCAGGCCCGCGGAGCGCACGCCGATCGTCTGCACCGCGTCGGCGCCGACCTTGGTCACCCATTCGCCGGCGCCCGCCGTCATGTAGGCCAGGTCGCAGCGGGCCTCGCCCGACACCAGGTCGGGGTGGGCCGTCATGGCGTCGAACAGGTCGCCCAGCGGCGCCCCCAGGCGCGGATCGGAGCGGCCTTGGGCCAGGCGCGCGAACAGGTGCGCGAGGCGCGACAGCGGCAGCGCGTAATTGGGCGCCGAGCAGCCATCGAGGCCGGCCGGCATGGCGCGCGCATCGACGCCGGCGGTGGCTGCCAGGGTCGCGCGAATCGCCTGCTGCAAGGGATGCGCCGGGTCGACGTAGCCCGCGACGGGCTGGTCGTGCAGGCGGCACCAGGCGAGAAAGCCGCTGTGCTTGCCGGAGCAGTTGTGGTGCAGCTGGCTCCAGCGGCGATCGGGCGCGGGCTGGCCGACGCTGTCGTAGTACAGCGGCAAGTGGCAGCCGCATTCGAGATCGCTTTCGGCCAGGCCGATCCGGGCGAGGATGGAGGTGACCGCGGCGATGTGCTTCGGCTCGCCGGAATGGCTGGCGCACAGCAGCGCGACTTCGGACGGCGTCAGGGCGAAGCGGGCCGGGCCGTCGGCGAGCAGGAAGGGAAGGGCCTGGAAGGGCTTGATGGCCGAACGGGTGAAGGTCATGAAGTCCGGGTCGCCGGCCCACCACTGCAGCCTGCCCTCGGTATCGACGACGGCGACCGAGCCGAGATGGACGTTTTCGGCGCTGTACCCGGTGGACGGAAAACCGCGGGTGGTTTCAACCAAGGGGACAAGCTTCATGGAGCGGTCTCGGTTGCGAGGGACGGCTCCTACTGTAATCGAAAACCGGCGCGCCACCAATCTCGCGCGCCGCGCCGACCGTGCCGGCTTCGACGATGGGGGCAGGCCCGCGGGACCGGCCACCGGGCCGGGGAGGGCGCTGGGGCTTCAGAAGCTGGTGGGAATTCGTACGGTCAGCGAGACGTCCGGCGTATCCCGCGTGAGGCCGGCGCCGACCGACACGTTGAGCGTGCGTTTTTCGCTGAGACGGTAGGAGTATCCCAGCAGCAGCGTGCCGAGCTGTGTGCGTACCGCCCCCGGCACCGGCACGCCGTTCTGGAGGGTGCGCGCGATCGACTGGTGATCGTAGCCGAGGCTGAACGAGGCCTTGTCGTTGAGCGCCAGGCCGATCCCGAAATTGAAGCCGATCACGCCGCCCGGCTTGATCTCGCCGAGAAATTCGCGCTCGCCGCCAAGCACGAGGCGGCTGATGTTGCGCCGCTTGAAGTTGTGCAGGTAGCTGACGCTGCCGAAAAACACCGCGGGGTCGGAGGGGAACAGCCAGGTCAGGTTCGGCTGCAGCGAGTAGAAGCCGGAGCCGGTGGGCAGATCGAGCGGCAGGCCGCTGCCGGTGACGTTTTCGCCGATGCAGCGCTTGAGGCAATCGGTGACGACGGAAAATGGGTCGCGCCCGTTGCGGAACTTGAAGCGCATGCCGGCGATGAAGTAGGGCTTGTCGGCGCCGCCGTCGTTCATCTGGTAGCGCAAGGCGTATTCGGCGTCGCCCATGGCGCGGCCGCTGGTGTCGAATACGCGATCGACCGCGGTGCCGGTAAACACTTCGCGGCTGACGGACGAATCGGACCGGTACACATACGGAAGCTTCAGTTCGGCCTCGAGGCGGTTGGACACGCCCATGCGGCCGGTCAGGGCGGCGGTGAGGGTGTTGCGCTTCACTTCGCGCACATCGACCAGGCCGATCAGCAAGGCGGGAATGATGGTGTAGCCGACCAGGGAAATCCGGTTGCTGGAGGAATAGGCGAATTGCACCGACGGCTCCAGCACGAACTTGCCGCGCGGCGTGAGCACGCCGGGCTGTTCGAACAGCGGTGCGACCGCGGGCGGACGGCCGTCGCGCGCCGGCGGCTGGCCGACCGCGCTGCGCGGCAGCGGCGCGGGCTGCGGCTGTGGCGCCGGCTGCGGCTGCTGCGGCGGCTGTGGCGCCGGCACGCTTGCGTCCTGCGGGGTCTGGCCATTGGCCGGATCGGCGCCGGTCGTGTCCTGTGCCTGGCCGTTGCCGGTGCCGCGCTGCGCATCGAGCTGTTCGACGCTGGCGCTGCGCACGCCGCCGCCGAAGGACGCGCCGAGATCGCGTTCGAGCGCGCGCTGCGCCGCGACTTCGCGCGCGAGCGCTTCGAGCTCCTTGCGTTGGGCAGCCAGTTCCTGCCTCATGACCTTGAGCTGGTTGGTCAGCTCCCGGTGTGTGAGATCCTCCTGTGGACGCGCGTGCGAAATGGGACTGAGCAACAGCGCCGACAATCCGGCGCTGCGCAAACCAGTGACAAGAAATTGCTGCATGCTTCCTCCGATCGAATACCTGGGTCGGCGCGACTTTCACTAGGGACTGACGGCGCGCGCCAGCGCATCGTTCAGGCTGCTTTGAAAATTGAGGCTCTTCAGCAAGCTGCCGCTATTGACGGTCGCACTGATCACAGTCTCGCTGCGAATCAGTTGATCGTTCAGCGTGTTCTGGATCACGACACCGCCAAGAACGCGCGCGGACTCACCCGCTTGATAGATGTTGTCACTGCCGTTCTGGATGAGTTTGACGGACGACAGGGCTTCGTGCGTTTGAATTGCCTGCTCAGAACTCAGCCGATTCAGGTCGGCAATATCGATGCGCGTGCGCGCAACGACGTCGCCATTGATCGAGACGATTTTCTCGATGCCGAGCGACATCGCCAGTCCGTTGGGCAAGGTGAAGCCGCCACGCGCGGCGTCGAGCTGACCGGCGTCGACCGGCTGCCAGTCGCTGGCCGGGTCGGCCCTATCGTCGGCCGCAGCGGGCGCGCCGAAGCCGGCAAGCGCGAGCCACAGGCTCACGTGCAAGAGTTCCTTGGTGCTTCGCATGAAGTTCTCCAGTTAGTAGTCGCCCGGTCCGCGCTTGGCCATGGTGATGGTGCTGAGGCCGTCGCGATTGATGCCGGTTCCCAGCGGCGCGTGCGGCGCGGCGCGCCAGTCGGCGAGCCGGTTGAAGGCGGGCGTGCGCGCGTCGCCGTGGATGACGAACAGCAGCTTGTTGCGCCAGATTTGTTCGAAGGCCTCGCGCGGCAGCGAGCGCGTGCCGTTGGCCGGATCGCCAATAAGGATGCGGCCCTCGGCGGCGCCCTTGATGACGACGAAATGGTTGTAGCCTTTTTCGGAGACCAGCACGATGGCCGGCAGCCTGGCGTCGATCAGCTTTTGCAAGGGCAGCTTGAAGCCGTCGGCCTGGAAGCCCTTGGCGGCGAGGAAGCGCTTGATGTCGAGCAGCGAAAAACCTTCCTTGCGGATCTTGCGCTGGTCGCCGTGCAGATACATCTGCTCGAACACCGCCTGTTCGCTCACCGCGACGCCGTAGTGATGGGTGAGCAGGGTGGCTGCGGCCGCCGATCCGCAGCTGAAATCGAATTGCTGCCGCAGCGTGCTCTTGAAGCGCATCTCTTTCATGCTCGCCACCGGCACCGAATAGCGCGCGCCGGCGATGCCGGGCAGGTCGATGGCCCCCGCCTGCTGCGCCGCGCACGACAGCAGCAAGGCGGCGGCGAGTCGCGGGATGTTCATGGCTATTGCAGCTGAAGGTTGATGACGGTGGCGCTTTGAATCAGCACGTTGGCGCCGGAATTCTGGATGACGATCGGAATGCCGCTCATGTTGGCGAACGAGCCGCTCTCGATGATGTTCCACCCGGTGCTGACATTGGTCGCCGAATTGCCGTTGACGGTGCCGGTGAACCTGGTGTCGATCGCGGTGCGGACGTCGCCGCCGCGCGAATGCTCGAGCTGGGCGTCATCGGCGGGAACCGCGAATCCGAGCGCTTCCTCCCTAGCAGGGGCCTGCTGGCGGGGTGGCGCGGACGCTTGCGGAAGTGGCGCGCGCGCCTCGGGTATTGCGGCGGCGCCGGGATCGGATTGCTGCGCTTGCGCGGCCGACGCGAATGCGAGCACGGCGGCGAACACGATGCGGCGGCGGCTGGATAAAGGAAGCATGGCTTCTCCTTTCGATGGCAGATGAAGCCGCCGCACCGGGGACGTCCGGTGCGGCGGCCAGCCGCTTAGTGGCTGCCGACGTTCAGGTTGGCCTGGACGTTGACGTTTTGCTGCACCAGTGCGGCGATACCAGTGTTTTGGCTGGCAAGGAAGATGCCTGCCGCCGACTGACCCACGGTGGTCATGGTATTGGACGCATTGAAGGTGCCTGCATCGACGCTGACGGCGCCGCTGTTTCCGCCAGCTGCGCCAGTGCCGTCGCCGCCGGTTCCGGCCGCTGCGGTATTGGTGCCGCCGCCGCCGCCATTGCCCGCGGTGTTGGTGCCGCCGCTGCCGCCTGCGCCGCCATTGCCGGCGGTGGCGTCACCGACAGTGGCAGGGCCGTTGCTGGCATTGCCGTTGGACGAAGCGCCGCCCGTGGCGCCATTGCCCGCGGTGTTCGAGGCATCGCCGGAGTTGCCGCCAGCCGCGCCTGCCGCACCATTGCCGCCTGCCGCGCCGCTGCTGGTGCCGCCAGCGCCTGCGCCCCCTGCGCCGCCGGTGCCAAGCGCGCCATTGCCGGCGGTGCTGGCCGCCGTGCCGCCTGCGCCGCCAGCGCCCGTGGTGCCGCCCGCGCCGCCTGCGCCGCCTGCGCCGCCGGCGCCGCCAGCGCCACCTGCGCCGGAAGTTCCGGCGCCGCCGACCGCGGCGGCGGACGAACCGGCCGAGCCTGCGCCGGTGCCGGCGGTGTCGCCGCGGCTGCTGCCGCTCGCCCTGCTGCCGGAAGCGGCGATGCCGCCCAGGCCAGCGCCGCCGTCGCCGCCGTAGCCGCCGTAGCCGCCTTCGGCGCCGTTGCCGCCGGCAGCCCCGCCGGTGCGCCCGCCGTTGCCACCGCTGCTGCGGGCCGCGTCGCCGCCCCAGCCGCCGACGGCCAGGCCGCCCTTGCCGCCGTTGCCGCCGTAGACCGCGCCGCCCGCGCCGCCGGCACCGCCGTTGCCGCCATTGCCGCCCGCGCCGCCGTCACCGCTGATGGCGCCAACGGCGTCGCCGCCCCTGCCGCCATTGCCGGCGTTGCTGTCGCCGACCGAGGCGTCACCGTTGCTGGCCCAGCCATTGTTGAGGGCGCTGCCGCCGGTCGAACCGGAAGCTGCGTTGGCGCCTCTGGCATGGCCGCCGTTGCCGCCCACGCCAAGGGCCGAACCGCCCTTGCCGTAGCCGCCGTAGCCGTCGCCGCCGTTGCCGGCCGTGCTGTTGCCCGTGTTGATGGCGGTATTGCCGATGCCGTAGACGGTGTTGCCCGTCACTGTGCCATTCAGGTTGCTGGTATTGATGGCCCTGTTGGAGTTGAACGAATCGCTGAACGTGGCCGTGGCGGTGCCGCCGTTGTTGGCAGCGGCAGTGCCATGGCCGTACGACTCGGCCCCGCCAGTGCTGTTGTTCTGGTCGGTGCTGTTGTCGTTATGGTGTGCGCTGCTGTTGTCGTTGTCGTGCGCCGAGCTGTCTGTTGCCGTGGAATTTTCGTTCGCTTGTGGCCCGTGGCCACTTTGATTGCTGTTGGCCACGGCCAATTGGGCGAGCCTGCCGTCGACCGTGGGCCCGCCGGCGGTGTTGGTGGGATTTGCGCTGGCGGTTGCGCAGAAAGCGAGCGCGATCGCTGCCGCCAAGATAGTTCGTTTCATAGTAGTAGCCCCTTTGGAGAAACAATTTACGGAAAGATTGAAGTCGGTCGATGCCTCCGGCGACTGGTCCGGCAGGCCTACTACTGCAAAGACGATGCCAGCGCGGCCGCGGCTGCGCCAGGTGATTGAAAACACAAGGAAAAGCCTGTGACTTGTGGTAGCGCACCGGGCGCCGTGACGGCCCCGGCGTATCGGCCGTGCGACGGCTGAGATGGGACGGACGTCACGGGCGCCTGCGCGCAGCGGCGTCAGCACGGGGCGGCGGGCGCATGCGTGACGCGACGCATCGTGTCGCAGCGCTGTGACAGCAGGCCGGTGCGTGCACCGGCGCGGGGCGGTGCCCGGTAACGCGGGCGATACAGTCGGGCTCACGGTTCGATGCCGTGCTTGGCGAGCAGGCGGTACAGGGTCATGCGCGAGACGCCCAGATCGCGTGCCGCATGGGTGATGTTGCGGCCGGCGCGTTCGAGGCTGGCGCCGATGGCGGCGCGCTCGGCATCGATGCGCGAGGCGTCGAGGCCGGCGCCGCGCGACAGGGCGCGGCGCGGCGCCAGGCCCAGGTCGTGCGGCCCGATCAGGCGGCCTTCGGACAGCACCATCGCGCGCCGGGTGCGGTTGATCAGCTCGCGCACATTGCCCGGCCAGTCATGGTCGCGGATCGCGCGCAGCGCGTCGCTGCCGAAGCCTTTGAGGTGCGGCGCCTTTTCGGCGGCGAAGGTGCGGAAGAAGTGGTGCGCCAGCATCTCGAGGTCGTCGCGGCGCTCGCGCAGCGGCGGCACGTCGATCGGCAGCACGTTGAGCCGGTAGTACAGGTCCTCGCGGAACAGGCCGTCGGCCACCGCCTGCTGCAGGTTCACGTGCGAAGCGGCGATCACGCGCACGTCGACCGACACGGCGCGCGTCGAGCCGACCCGGTAGATGGTTTTCTCCTGCAGGAAGCGCAGCAGGTTCGACTGCAGGTCTTTCGGCAGGTCGGCGATTTCGTCGAGGAACACGCTGCCGCCGGCGGCCGATTCGATCAGCCCGGTCTTGTCGCGCGCCGCGCCGGTGAAGGCGCCGCGCGCATGGCCGAACAGTTCGGACTGGATCAGCGCGGGCGGGATGGCGCCGCAGTTGATCGGCACGAACGGCCCGGCGGCGCGCGCCGACTGGCTGTGGATGGCCTGCGCGGTGAGCTCCTTGCCGCTGCCGCTCTCGCCCCAGATCAGCACCGGGGCCTGCGATTGCGCGACCTTGGCGATCTGCGCGCGCAGGCGGCAGATCGCCGCGCTGGTGCCAGTGAGCGCCATCAGGTCGGCCGCGGGCGTGCCGTCGGGCTGGGCGCGCAGCAGCGCCATGCCGTGCGCGTGGCCGAGCGTGTGCAGCAGGCGCTGCGGGTCGACCGGGCGGGTGTGGAAATCGGCCAGGTGGCCGGCCACCAGCGCGCGGCAGGCGGCGGCGGCGAGGGCGTTGGGCGCCAGCACGCCGACCCACTGGACGTTCCAGTGTTCGCGGAAGAAGCGCTCGGCCTCGTGCGGCCCGTCCGGCCCCGGCAGGTCGAGCGCAAGGCCGACCAGGTAGCTGCGGGTGCGCAAGGCGCGGGCGGCGTCGCGCCAGCCGGTGACGATGCGCACGTCCCAGTCGCCCAGCGCGGCGCACGGTTCGGCCGCGCCCTCGGCGCCGTCGAATGCGATGCACAACAGTTTTTTGAGCGACATGACAAGGCCCGCGATGAGCGTGTCCTTATCGGATCGTCCGGCGCTGAACTTGGTTCGCAGCGAACCATTGATGCAGATTGCTGTGGGCTCCCGCAGTTCGAGATAGCGGGCCCAGCCGAACTAGCCTGCCAGCGGCGCCCCGAAACGGCCGGCCTGATAGTCGGCGATCGCCTGGGCGATCTGTTCGCGGGTGTTCATCACGAACGGGCCGTGCGCCACTACCGGTTCGCCGATCGGCTCGGCGTGGCCGAACACCACTAGGCTGTCTTCCTCGGCGTTCAGTTCGAGCGCATCGCCGCCCGCGTTCAGTTCGGCCAGGTGGAAGCCGGCGACGCGCTGGCCGCCGATGGTCAGGCTGCCACGCACCACGTATAGGAAAACGGCGCGCGCCTGCAGGTCGGGCACGCGCAGCGTGGCGCCGGCCTGAAGATCGATGGTGCTCATGAACACGCCGGTCAGCGAGGCGACCGGGCCGGTCACGCCCTCCCATTGGCCGGCGATCAGGTGCAAGGTGGCCTTGCCGCCGGCAACCGGCAGCGCCGGGATCTGTTCGCGCTGCAGGCCGGTGTAGGCGGGCGGGCTCATTTTCAGCCGGCCGGGCAGGTTGATCCACAGCTGCAGCAGTTCGAGCGGGCCGCCCTCGCGCAGGAACTCGCGCGGCGAGATTTCGGCGTGGATGATGCCGCGCCCGGCCGTCATCCACTGCACGCCGCCGGCGCGGATGATGCTTTCATGGCCGGCGCTGTCTTGGTGGGTCAGCATGCCGGCCAGGATGAAGGTGACGGTTTCGAAGCCGCGGTGCGGGTGCGGACCGAAGGGCAGGCCGTGGTTGTCCGGGCCGTAGGTTTGCGGGCCGTGGTGATTGAGGAACAGGAAGGGGTCGAGCTGGTCGAGGTGCGGGTTGGGCAGCGGCCTCTGGGTCAGCAGGTCGCCGATGTCGTCGCGCACGGCCTGGTGCAGCCGCCTGATGGTCTTGTCGCTCATGCCGAAATGCTCCAGTGGAGGGGATGAACATGACAATACCTCAAGACCGCGGGAGGCGGCGTCACGCAAGGCGGCGCGCCGCTGACAGGCACGCGCAGGCAGCCCCGCGGGCGCCTGCATGGCGGCGACGCGGTTGCCGTTCCCTAGCGATTGATGATGCCGTCGCTCATGTTGACCCGGTCGCCGTTGCGGAAGGTGGGCGCCTTGTCCTGGGTGACGACGCGGGTGGCGCCATCGTCCATGCGCAGCGTGATCCGGTACTGCTTGTCCTGGCCCATCGACGAGCCGGTGGCGCCGGCGGTGCTGGTGCCCATCGAGGTGCTGCCGGCGCCCTGGCGCGGCACGGTTTCAATCGATACCACCACCGCGTTCGGCGCCGTGGCAGGCATGGCGGTGGGCGCCGGGGACTGGGCGCCAGGCTCCTGGGGCGGCATGGCCATCGGCGTTTCGGTGGCGGCGGTGGCTGGGGCGCCGGCGGCTGCGGGCGGCGCGGCCGGGCTGGCGCTGGTGGCGCCGCTGCTGCTTGCCGTCTCGTCTCCGGCGGTCTTGGTCGAAGTACATCCCGCCAACGCCAGCGCCAGCAAGCTCGCCAGTACCACGCTCTGTTGTTTTCGATTCATGATCCACTCCTTGGGTTGGGTCCTGCGATGTAGGTGTGCGTGACGATGCCGTTTGCCACGAGGGTAAGAGGCGAAAAGCGGCAAGACGTTCGGGCGGAACCGGGCAATCGCTGACCTGGATCAAACGAAACGGCTGCGCGCCACTCCAGGTCAGAGCGGCGCAGGGGCGCAATGTTCAGCTCAGGCGGAGTCGGCCTGCGCCAGTTCAAACAGTGGGGGAGTTCGGTACGGAGGGGGGCGCTGGCAGGACAGGTTCGGGCAGCCAGGCCCAGAGGGCGGCGGCGGTGACGGCGGCGGCGCTGCAGTCGACCAGCCAGTCGCCCACCGCGGCGCCGCGATACGGGAACATGCTCTGGACCAGCTCGTCGGCGGCGCCCATCAGGGCCACGGCGAGCACGGCTTTCAGCGCGCGCCGTGCGGCGCTGCCGGTGCTGCCGGTAAAGGTGAGGAACGCGAGGATGCCGTAGGCGACCGAATGCAGCACGACGCCGGTGGCATAGTGGCCGATTTCCGCGCGCGCACCGGGGATCGATCCCATGATCAGGATCGCCGCGTACATGGTCATGGCCACTCCGAGGCGCAGCCTGCGCAGTTTTGGATCGAGGACGAGCAGCGACAACTTGGCGTTCATGCGAGGTAGGTGAAGAAGAAAGGCGCAACGATAGCACGTCGCGGCGGCCGGGCACAGTGCGGCCCGCGCAGGCGCGCTGTCGCCGCTCAGATGGTCAGTGCCGGGGCGCCGCTGGCGTAGTGTGCGTCGAAACAGCTGTGGCAGGCGGCGCAGAACAGGTGCGCGGCGCGCACATTGCGTTGCCGCAGCACCAGGTGCAACTGCGATTGCAGGCATTTCGGGCAGGTTTCTCGAACGACACCGAAACTTGTCAGGTTGACCGGCGCCTGGTCGCCATCGAGGTGGTCGACCACTGCGTATGGGCTGAGTTCGGTGAGGAGGAGGCTGTCGTCGGCGCGGCGCTGGCGGCGGCCATGGACCGTTGTTTCGGATGGGGGACTGAACGGGGTTTCGAGGGTTTGCAAGCTCATTCGGTGGACTCCCTTTGGCTGCCGACGCAGCGAAATGATGTTAATCAGGTAAACCTGTCGGGGGATATTCACTATAGCCGATGGCGCGCCGGCTGCAAGCAGTTATCCGCGCCAATCGGGAAAGTAGCGCGCCGGCTTGATGTAGAACAAAAAAATGCCCGCCGTGAAGGAGGGCAAACCCAAGATCGGGCCAAGAGAGAGAAATTCGTTGTGGCGTGCCAACGTTGGAGGGAGGCACGCCTGGCTGCGATCACGCATATCGGTTGCATGTAAGGCAGATGAAGCAAAGTATAGGCGGCCAATGTGACACGGGTATGACGCGGCGCAAGGCTGGGGCGGGCCGGGGCGAACGATATCGGCTGGGCCCGGTCGGGCGACGGAACGGTTGCGGCCCGTCGCGTGGAGTGCGCCGACATCGCACGGATAATCTCCAAAAATGAATATAGATGTAGACGATACACAGTCTTTCGTAATAATCTATGTGTATGCCGAAAACTGCTCGCGCCCTCCTGCAACTTCCTCCTGCCACTGCTGCCGCCATCGAAAAGCTAGGCGCAGACCTGGCTGTCGCCCGCTTGCGTCGCAAGGAGTCATTGAAAACTTGGGCCAAGCGCATGGGAGTGTCCGTGCCCACCCTGCAACGACTCGAAGCAGGAGACCCGTCGGTTGGCATCGGCATCGTCGCGACCGCGCTCTGGCTAATCCAGCGCGACGGAGAGCTGAGAAATGTCGCGGCGCCCGAACACGATCAAGGCGCGATAGAGATGGATGTCCGCGAGGCCCTGGAATTGGGCCGCGCCCGGGCGCGGGTCTCCGCGGAAGCGCGGATGAATAGGAATCTCGGAAAGGATTGAGATGCGGCTTGACGAACTGTACCTGTGGTATTTGGGTAACCCTGCCGCACCGCGCTACGTCGGTGAACTGAAGTTGGTCTCCACCGGCAAGGGTGTCTCACTACGCTATGCCGACGAATGGCTGAGCAGCGGCTTCCCTTTGAGCGAGGACTTGCCACTCGTTGCCATGGAGCACTTGCCACCAGGCCGTCTTGCCGCCGACGCACCACGCGCGGTTGGCGCAGTCGATGATGCGCGCCCGGACCGTTGGGGCGAGAAGGTGATCCGCATTGTGGACAAACCCCGGCGCCACTCCCTCATGGAATATCTCTACTATGCGGGAGACGACCGATTCGGCGCGCTCGGGGTTTCAACATCGTCGAGTGTGTACAGCCCGCGAGCGGGTGGTCCGCTACCTCGGCTGGCACAGGTGCAACGCCTCAGCGACGTGGTCACCAAGATAGCAGCATCGGAGCCCATCAGCGACTTGGAAGCAACCCTGGCCCGCGCGGGCGGCAGTCTCGGCGGCGCCAAGCCAAAGGCGCTCATCGAGATCGGTGGCGAGCAATGGGTTATCAAATTCTACAACGGCGAGCCCGTCGATGGGCCCCTTGTGGAACACGCTGCGATGACCCTCGCCGCGCGGGCCGGCATCACCGTAGCAGAGACGCAACCGATACCCCTCGCCGAGACCAGCGCGGTGGCAGTGCGTCGTTTCGACCGCGAACGCGGCCTACGAATTCACAGTATTTCGGCGGGCACCGCGATCCGTGCGGTTACGGCGTCCACCGATGAACCTGAGATGGGCTATCCGGAACTGGCGCGGATTCTTCGCCGCGTCGGCGTCACCGACAACGACACCAACCGGCATGACGCCCGTGAGCTCTTTCGGCGCATGGTTTTCAACATCCTGATCGACAACACCGATGACCACGAAAAAAATCATTCACTGCTGGTGCTGAACCCGTTCGACAATGGCCGCTTCAAGCTGGCGCCCGCGTACGATGTGTTGCCGACCAATTCGGGGCAAGGTTATCAGGAATTTATTTGCGGCGCGCAGGGGCGAGATTCGACACTCGAAAACGCGATGTCGCAGTGCGCTGCGTTCGGCTTGACCTCAATGGAAGCGGCCGCGGAGGTGGCGGCTGTCATCGAAGTGGTGAACGGCTGGCGGGACCACTTCGCAACGGTAGGCGTTACGGATCGCAACATTGAATCCCTGGCCCAGCGAATCGACGGCGAAGAGTTGCTGGTCCAGCGCACGAGCTTCGACCAGACCAGATTTCAGATGGCACCAGAAAAGAAAAAGCGTCCGGGCCCTTTCCGGCACAAATAGCCCGAGGATGGGCCACGGGATCCGGTTTTCGCCATCGTTGGGTGGCGCTGCGGCAAAAAAAAAGCCCGCTGATGAAAGCGGGCTTGAAGACTATTTTCTTGGAGGAGAATAGTGGAGACAGGTGAGATTATGCTGCGTCGCCACATATATGTCTAATTGTGAATTCGGATACCAGATATACTTAATTCAAATATCTTGAGCAGCCGATCCGGCGGCGTGGCGCGGCGGCTTATTCCTTCACCGGCACCGTGTAGTTCAGCGCCAGCCGGCCGCCGTCGGCGTAAATGGTCTGGCCGGTCATGTAGGAGGCGTCGTCGCTGGCCAGGAAGGCGGCGATTGAGGCGACTTCTTCCGGCTCGCCGCAGCGTCCGATCGGCGTGCGCGACAGGATGGTGTGGCGCGCTTCCGGGCTGGCCAGCACGGCCTTCTTGGCCAGTTCGGTCAGGATCGTGCCCGGCCCGATGCCGTTGACGCGGATGCCGTGCGGCGCCAGGTTCAGCGCCATCACCTTGGTCAGCTGGTTCACGCCGCCCTTCGACACCACGTACGGCACCTGGTTCGGGATCGCCAGTTCGGAATTCACGCTCGACATGTTGATGATGCAGCCGCTCTGCCGCTTGACCATCTCGCGCGCCGCGGCCTGGCCGCACAGGAACATCGACTTCAGGTTGATGCGCAGCACGCGGTCGAAATCGTCTTCGGAGAGGTCGAGGAAATCGGCGGCGTGGGTGACGCCGGCGTTGTTGATGAGGATGTCGATCCGGCCGAAGGCCTGCAGGGTGGCGGCGATCATCGCGTCGACGTCGGCCTTCTGGCTCACATCGGCGGCGAAAAAGCGGGCGGCGTCGCCGAACTTCTGCGCGGCCTGTTCGCCTTCCGGCTTGATATCGACCAGCATCACGCGCGCGCCTTCGCGCACCAGGCGCTCGGCGCAGGCCAGGCCGATGCCCTGGGTCGCGCCGGTAACGATGGCAACTTTGTCGGCTAGTTTCATGGATCGCTTTCAGTAAATTCGAAAGAACGAATTTTACCCAGTGGCGGCCGGCGCGTGGCGGGTTTCGCGCAAGCCCCTACAGCATGATGGGGTTGTCGGGCAGTTCGTTGGCGCGCGCGCCGCTGGCCGGGAAATGCTGGTGCAGCAGGGCGTTCACCTGCGCGATCGCGGCCAGCGTGCTTTCGCGATACTGGCCGTGCGCGAAGCCGTCGGTCATGGTGCGGCACACCGATTGCCAGGTGGCGGCGTCGATCTTCCGGCCGATGTTTCGGTCGGCGACGATGTCGACCGCGCGCTCGGCCAGGTTCACGTAGATCAGCACGCCGCAGTTTTCCTCGGTGTCCCACACGCCGTGCTCGGCGAACAGGGCCAGTGCGCGCTGGCGGTTGCCGACGTCGCTCCAGATGGCCTCGAACGGCATCGAGGCCTCGACGATCAGGCGCAGTTCGCCGCGATGGGTGCGCTCGCCTTCGCCGATGGCCGTGACGATCTGCGCCAGCGCTTCAGGCGGGAAGGCGCGGCGACCGTCGGCGGCGCTGGTTTTCCAGTGGCGCATGGCGCGGCTGAGGCGGGTGGAGAGATTGCTCATCACCAGTTCCCCGAGGCGCCGCCGCCGTCGAAGCCGCCGCCGCCGCCGGAGAAACCGCCGCCGCCGCCGCCAAATCCGCCTCCGCCGGAAAAGCCGCCGCCGCCGCGGCCCAGGCTGTTCATCGCGGCGCCGAGGATGAAGCCGGTCGCGCCGCTGCCCCAGCCGCCCGACGACAGGCGCGAGCGGCGCGGCCGGAAGATCGACATGAGGATGAAAAACCCGAACACCAGCAAGGGGATCAGGGGGATGCCGCCGTCGGACGACTCGCGCGGCTGCTGGCGCTGCTGTTCGGGCGCGGCGGGAAATTGTTCCTTGTTGAGCAGGGTGGCGATCGCGCCCACGCCGGCCACCAGGCCATCGTAGTACTCGTTCTTGCGGAAATGGGGCGCGATGACGTCCTGCAGGATCTGGTTCGACTTGGCGTCGGTCAGCACGCCCTGGACACCGCGCCCGGTTTCGATGCGCAGGCGCCGCAGCGCCGCCGGATTGTCTTTCGCTACCAGCAGCAACACGCCGTCATCGACGCCCTTGCGGCCAAGCTTCCACGCGTCGGCGACGCGGATGCTGTACTGCTCGATCTGCTCGGGCTCGGTCGATTTGACCAGCAGCACGGCGATCTGGCTGCCGGTCTTCGCTTCGTAGTCGGTCAGCACGGACTCGAGCTTGTCGCGCTGGGCGGCGTCGAGCATGCCGGCCTGGTCGGTGACGTGGCCGGTCAGCTTCGGCACCGGCGCCAGCTGCGCGTACGCCGCGCCGGCCAGCATCCACGCCAGCAGCGCCATCCACAAAAAGCGTAGCCGGCTACTCATTTCATTTGCCAAAGTTGACGGTTGGCGCGGTCGAGATCGACTTCTCGTTCTCCACCGTGAAAGCCGGCTTCGCTTTGTAGCCGAAGATCATCGCGGTCAGGTTGTTCGGGAAGCTGCGCACCGACACGTTGTACTCCTGGACCGCGGCGATGTAACGCTGGCGCGCCACGGTGATGCGGTTCTCGGTGCCTTCGAGCTGCGACTGCAGGTCGCGGAAGCCGGCGTCGGCCTTGAGGTTCGGATAGTTTTCGGTAACCACCATCAGGCGCGACAGGGCGCTCGATAATTCTCCCTGCACCTTCTGGAACTTCTCGAAGGCGGCCGGGTCGTTCAGCACTTCGGGCGTCACTGTCATGCTGGTGGCGGCGGCGCGCGCCTTGGTGACGGCTTCGAGCGTATCCTTTTCGTGCGCGGCGTAACCCTTGACGGTGTTGACCAGGTTCGGGATCAGGTCGGCGCGGCGCTGATACTGGTTGACCACTTCGCTCCACGCGGCCTTGGTCGCCTCGTCCTGCGACTGGAACTTGTTGTAGCCGCAGCCGGAAAGCAGCGACGCCATGAAGGAGAGCGTCAGCAGCAGGCGCGTCCAGCGCGCGAAACCTTGGTGAGTCATGATGGGGTCCTGGCGAGTTGTCGAATGTACAAAATATACCCTAATCGGATCGACCTTGCCGGTTCAACCGTGCGTGGGCGCGGTACAATGCTGCGTTTGCAAAAAAGACGAAAGGCATGACGTGAATTTCATCGACAAGCTGTCCGCGGCGTGGACCAGTAACAATTCACTGTTGTGCGTCGGGCTCGATCCCGACCTGCCAAAGCTGCCGGCGCACCTGCAGGGCCGCGAAGAGGGCATCTTCGAGTTCTGCAAGGCGATCATCGATGCGACGGCCGACCTGGCGTGCGCGTTCAAGCCGCAGATCGCGTACTTCGCGGCGCTCGGCGCCGAAGCGCAGCTTGAAAAAATCTGCGCTTACCTGCGCGAACGCTACCCGCACATTCCCCTGATCCTCGACGCCAAGCGCGGCGACATCGGCGCCACCGCGCATCAATATGCGCGCGAGGCGTACGACCGCTACGGCGCCGACGCCGTCACCCTGAGTCCGTACATGGGCTTCGATTCCGTCGAGCCCTACCTGGAGTGGAGCGACCGCGGGCAGATCATTTTGTGCCGCACGTCGAATGCGGGCGGCTCGGATCTGCAGTTCCTCGACGTCGGCGGCAAGCCGCTTTACCAGCACGTGGCGGCGATGGTGGCCGGCAAGTGGAACCGCAACGGACAGTGCGCGCTGGTGGTGGGCGCGACGTTTCCGGGCGAGCTGGCGCAGGTGCGAGCGATCGTCGGCGACATGCCGCTGCTGGTGCCGGGCATCGGCGCGCAGGGCGGCGATATCGAGGCGACGGTGAAGGGCGGCGTGACCGCGGCCGGGACCGGGATGATGATCAGTTCGTCGCGGGCGATCCTGTATGCGAAGCCGGCTGGCGGCGAAGATTTCGCGGAGGCGGCGCGCAGGGTGGCGCTGGAGACGCGGGATGCGATCAACGCGTCGCGTTAAGCTCACGCGGCGGTGGCCCGGATGGGGTCTGGTCCTGCGGACCTGACCCCATTTTCATTTTTCACGCGGCTCATGCAAAATGGGGTCAGGTCCGCAGGACCAGACCCCGGCGATGCATGCGGCGCGTGACCTAGCGGCGCACCGGTGCGATCGACTCGGCGTACTCGTACAGCGCGCCCAGAATTTCCTCGGTGCGTTCGTCGGCGTCTTCGTACAGCGCGTCGATCTCGGCGAACAGCTGCTCGATCGTGCGCGCGCCGCCTTCGCCGTCGAACAGTTTGGCGGCGCGATGCTGCTCCCAGTGCGTCCGTTCCGCGTCTCCGAGCGTCTCGGGGAAGTTGCGCGCGCGGTAGCGGAAGAACAGTTCTTCAAGGCGATCATCGTCGAACGACGGCCGCGCTTTCGCCATCTGCTCGGGCGTCTCGGCGCGCAGGGCGTCCAGCTTGCGGCGGTCGTTGTTGCCGACGAAGCCGCCGTACAAATCCTCGTCCACATCCAGGCTGGCCATCGCCGGGCGCTTGTACACTTCGGCCCACAGCGCCGTCATGTCCGGCGCGCCGGCCGCAGCCTGCGCGTGCGCGCGGCCCTGTTCGATGTCGATGCCCCAGCGCTCGGCCATCGCCGGACTCAGGGTCTTCAGGTTCCCGACCAGCATCGGCGACTTGTTGACGTGGATGCTCTTGATCGGCAGGCGCGTCACGCCTTCCGGCAGGTCGGCACTGCGGGTGAACATGCGCAGGCGGATGGTGTCGGCGTCGAGCGCGAACAGCTCGGCCGGGTCGTGGCTGCAATCCCACACCAGCACCTCGTTCTTGTTGGTCGGGTGCGTTGCCAGCGGCCACACCAGCGCCAGACAGCCGCGCTCGGCGGGGAACATGCCGGACACGTGCAGGAAGGGCTGGCGCGACGCGGCGGCCAGGTGCATGCCCATCTCGGCGGCGACCTTGTCCTTCTTGTGCAGGCCCAGGCAGAAGTCGAACAGCTTGGGCTGCTTGTCGCGGATCAGGCGGGCCAGCGCGATGGTGGCGCGCACGTCGGAGAGCGCGTCGTGGGCGGCCTCGTGCAGCAGGCCGTTGGCGCGCGCCAGGTCCTCGAGGCGAAAGCTCGGCTTGCCGTCCTCGCGCAGCGGCCACTCGATGCCTTCGGGGCGCAGCGCGTAGGTCATGCGCACCACGTCGAGCAGATCCCAGCGGCCGCAATTGTTTTGCCACTCGCGCGCGTACGGATCGATCAGGTTACGCCAGAACATGTAGCGGGTGATCTCGTCGTCGAAGCGGATCGTGTTGTAGCCGACGCCGATGGTGCCGGGCTGGCTGAAGGCTGACTCGATCGTCTTGGCGAACTGGTGCTCGGGCACGCCCCACTCGAGGCACTGCTGCGGCGTGATGCCGGTGATCAGGCAGGACTGCGGATCGGGCAGGAAGTCGTTTGCCGGCGCGCAGTACAGCATGATCGGGTCGCCGATTTCGTTCAGGTTGGCGTCGGTGCGGATCGCGGCGAACTGCGCCGGGCGATCGCGGCGCGGCACGGCGCCGAAGGTTTCGTAGTCGTGCCAGAGGAAAGTGTGGTTGCTCATATCGGATGCTCAGTGGGGGCGGGCGTATGGTGTCACGAAACTGAGCCAGCGGCTAGGGGCGGCGTCAGCGTCGCGCGCAAATTCCCAAAATCACTTTGGGGTCAGACCCGCTTTTTTGTCAGGCGAAAACGGAGCGGCGGCAGCGAAAAAGCGGCTCTGACCCCAATTTGAATTCAAGAATTTTTTAGAGGGAGACGCGGTCGCGGCCCGATTCCTTGGCGCGGTAGAGCGCGGCGTCGGCCGCCGCCAGCAGCGTTTGTTCGTCCATGTCGTCGCCGAGGCTGGCCGCGCCGAACGAGCCCGTCAGCTGCGGCATCGGCAGCCGCATGTCGTCGAAGATCACCACCTGCCGCAGCCGCTCGCACAGCCGCTCGGCCACCATCCGCGCCCGCGCTTCACCGGTCTCGGGCAGGATCACAAGCATTTCTTCGCCGCCGTAGCGCACCGCGAAGTCCGACGGCCGCAGCGCCGCGTTGATCACGCCCGCCGCCGCGCGCAGCGCTTCGTCGCCCGCCAGGTGGCCGTGCGTGTCGTTGAAGCGCTTGAAATGGTCGAGGTCGATCATTACCAGCGACAGCGGATGGCCGGCTCGCTGCGCCGCCGACACCATCTTCGGCAGCATGTCGGCCAGCCAGGCGCGGTTGTACAGGCCGGTCAGGCCGTCGTTCATCGACAGCTGCCGGTAGAATTCGCCCAGCTTCTGGCGCCGGCGCAGCAGCGCGCTGGCGGCGCGGATGCGAAACGACAGCAGCCGCAGCAGGTTGCGCGCCACGCCGTTCGACTGGTCGATCAGCTGCCACACGAGGTCGGCCTCGATCACCAGCAGCTCCGTGTCGTCGATCGCGCTGATGTCGGCCAGGTTGGTCGTCTCGTCGAGCACCGATTGCTCGCCCACGCTTTCGCCCGGCAGGATCTTGCCGATCGCGCCGTCCGGCGCCGTCTCCGCCAGCGCGCCGCGCAGCACGATGTACAGGCGCGCGCGAAAGGTGTCCTCCAGCCGCTGGCCATGCGCGAGCCGGCACACCGCGCAGTGGGCCAATGCCGCGGCCAGCTGTGCTTCGTCGGTGTCGCGGAACAGGTGCAGGTCGCGGATACGGTAGGGGGAGGCGCCAAAGGTGCCGATGTGGTCCAAAATAAGCCTCAGGATTTCGTGCTGGAAATATAATTCTGCTAAGCAATAGTATGATAACCCATTGCAACGCCGCCAAGGAGGGCTGGCGCGCGATAAACAACAGTGTTTCAATGGCGGCCTGGCCTTTTTTGGAAAACAAGCACATGACCCTCATCGACGCCGCCGGCGCGCACCACACGCCGGACCCCGCCGCCCGCATCGTTTCGCTGGTGCCGTCGGTCACCGAACTGCTGTGCGACCTGGGCCTGGCCTCCCAGCTGGTCGGGCGCACCGGCTTTTGCATTCACCCGGCCGATCAGGTGGCGGCTATCCCGAAGGTCGGCGGCACCAAGGACGTCAACATCGACAAAATCCGCAAGCTCGCGCCGACCCACCTGGTGGTCAATATCGACGAAAACGAGAAGCCCACAGTCGAGGCGCTGGCCGAATTCATCCCGCACATCGTCGTCACCCATCCGCTGGCGCCGCGCGACAACCTCGACCTGGCGCGGCTGATGGGCGGGGTGTTCTGCCGCGATTCCGAAGCGGCGGCCTGGTGCGCGCAGTTCGAAGCGGAATACGCGGCGCTGCAGGCGACGCCGAAAGGCCCGCCGCGCACCATGTTGTATTGCATCTGGCAGGACCCGTGGATGAGCGTGTCGCCCGACACCTACATCGCCCGCATGATGGCCGAAATCGGCTGGCGCCTGCCGCCGATGCGCGAGCCCGCGCGCTATCCCCGCTTCGAGTGGAACGCCGCGCTTGTGGACGCGATAGACGGCGTGCTGCTGTCGACCGAGCCGTACCGCTTCACCGAGGCGCACGCCGACGCGCTCAAGCGGCAGATCGGCAAGCCCGTGCACCTGATCGATGGGGAGATGATGTCCTGGTACGGCAGCCGCTCGCTGGCCGGCCTGCGCTACCTGCGCGCGATCGCCGAGGGGAAACTGCTGGTTTGATGGTGGTCGCGGCGGAAGGACTGCGCGGCCACCTGTGTTGTCGTACCCGCGAAGGCAGGTACCCATGCTGAACTCGAATATGCGCGCATGCCCGCTCAGTAAAGGCACCTGCTTTCACAGGTGCGACGGGCAGGGCAGGAGTTATTCGTTGATGTCTTCGGCTTCGCCGGCCTGGTCGGCCAGCGTCGGCGTCTTGTGCAGCTGCTTGTCGTGCAGGCGGCCAAGCGCACTGTCCACCGCGCGCTTGAGCTTTTCCGCCGCGCCGCTGATAGCCTGGTGCAGGGTCGGCGCATGGTCGCTGACGGCGATCGGCTGATAGTTGGTGACGCGCGCTTCGAGCATGCAGCGGCTGCCGCCGTCCGCCGATTTCTGGCTGTTCTCGTCGCTCAGGTGTACTTCGACGCGGGTGATTTGCTCGCCAAACCGGGCTACGGCGGCGTTGACGACGGACTCGACGTGCTCGTCGAGACCCTGGTGGCGTTCAATGGTCTTGTCGGTGTTGATATTAATTTGCATAGGTCGCTCCTGGTTGTTGATCGATGCCTGCCCCAACCATAGGCGTGCTGTCCGCGCGGATACCGCGTCGAGCCAATGGTTGGCGATGCAGTGCGCACTTGATTCGATCTTACACCTTTAAGCAAAATGGCAACGTCCTGCTGGACGCGCCTTATTTGATCAGGCCGGCCGCGATGTTGATCGACAGTCCCAGGATCACCAGGTTGAAAAAGAAATTGAGCACCGAGTGCCCGAGCACCAGCTTGCGCATGCCGCGCGTCATGACGCTGACGTCGGAGGTCTGCACCGCGACGCTGATGGTGAACGAGAAGTACATGAAGTCCCAGTAGTCTGGCTCCTTCTCGTCATCGGGGAACTTCAGCGGCAGTTTGGTCTCGTCGCAGCGGTAGTACTTGTGGGCATAGTGGAAGCAGAACAGGATGCCGACCATGATCCACGAGCCGAACAGCGTCGCCACCGTCAACGCGTAGCGCCCGGCGGTTTCGGCGCCCTTGGCGTCGGTCAGCTTGCTCAGTTCGAGGAAGATCGCGGACAGGCTGAAGATCGATGCGACCAGCAGCACCACCAGCACCACGCCGGCGTTCTCGTCCTGCTTGTCGGCCAGCGCGCGCACCTCGTGGTGGTTCGAGGTGATCACCACCCGCATCATCATTGCCAGGAACGCCCACACCGCGACGTTCCAGGCGATCAGCGCGCGCGTGATCAGCTGCAGCTCGTCGGGCAGGAACACCGCGACGATCGCGCCGAGGCCGATCGACCCCAACAGGTGCGGGCGGCTGGAGAGAATGCTGTGCCATTTGTGCTTCTTATGGGTCGAGGCCATGTTCTTCTTGTTAGGGAACTGTCAATGCGGTCCATTATTCCACATCAGCGGCCATCCTTGCCGTGATGCGGGAAGCGGTCCATGCGCGAGAGCACCGGGAACAGCAGCGCCCAGGTGCCGGTGACCACCAGCGTGGCGGCGCCACCCAGCAGGATCGCGCGCACCAGGCCGAACCAGCCGGCGGTCAGGCCCGATTCGAACTCGCCCAGTTCATTCGAGGCGCCGATGAACACCGAGTTGACCGCGCTGACGCGGCCGCGAATTTCGTCCGGCGTTTCGAACTGCACCAGCAGGTGGCGGATGTACACGCTGACCATGTCGCCGACGCCGAGCAGGAACAGCGCCCCGAGCGCGAGGGCGAAGCTGGTGGTGGCGCCGAGCACCAGCGTGGCGGCGCCGAACAGCGCGACGCCGCCGAACATGAAGGCGCCGACGCGGCGCCGGATCGGCGCGACCGCCAGCAGCACGGAGCACAGCGCGGCTCCGGCGCCGGGCGCGGTGCGCAGCAGGCCAAGGCCGGTCGGGCCGGCGTGCAGGACGTCGCGCGCGTAGGCGGGCAGCAGCGCCGTCGCGCCGCCGAACAGCACGGCGAACAGGTCGAGCGACATGGCGCCCAGCACCACCGGGCGCGAACGCACGAAGCGCAAGCCTTCGAGCACCGTGTGCCAGCTGGCCGGCGCGGTGTTGACCGCCTGCGGCGCGTTCTTCGTCCGGCTCATCAGGAAGACCGACAGCATCAGCAGGCTCGCCGACGTCATGTACACCATCTTCGGACCGGCCAGGTAAAGCAGGCCGCCGAGCACCGGGCCGGTGATGACGGCGACGTGGAAGGTCGACGAGCTCAGTGCGACCGCCTGGCTGAAGCGCTCGATCGGCACCAGGTTCTTCATGATCGCCTGCGTGGCTGGCATCATGAAGGCGCGCGCGCTGCCGAACAGGACCAGGATCGCGAACACCGGCGCGACGACGTGGCTGCCGGAGAGGGTGAAGGCGAGCAGCAGCAGGGCGCACGCCATCTGCGCGGCCAGGCACAGCACGATGATGTTGCGGCGGTTGTAGCGGTCGGCGGCGTGGCCCGCGAACAGGATCAGCGCGAGGAAGGGCGCGAACTGCGCGAGGCCGATCAGGCCGAGGTCATACAGGTTGCCGGTGATTTCATAGACCTGCCAGCCGATGGCGACGCTTTGCATCTGGACGGCGAGGGTGCCGAGCACGCGGGCCGACAGGTAGCACGCGAAGTTGCGGTTGCGGAGGACGGCGGGGAACTGCAGAGACATTGAAGCTTTCTAAAAATGGGTACCAGCATTTGCACGCGCAAAGGCGCAGCATCGTTCCTGCGAAGGCAGGAACCCATACTGAGCAAGCCTGGAGCCGAGCACCTTCAGTATGGGTACCTGCCTTCGCAGGTACGACGACCTTTATGCAAGCTGACGCTACTTCTTCACAAACCGCAGCGCGAACTTGTCGTCCGGCTTGCCTTCCATCTTGAAGAACGGCTGATCGCGCGGGTCCGACGCCACGTGCAAGTAGTCGCTCTTCGCATCGAGCACGAAGCCGGCCTTGGTCACTTCGTCGATCACCGCCGCATCCTCGATCCGATGCAGGGTTTGCGTCGCGGTCAGCCCACTGCCAGCCTTCGC
This sequence comes from Massilia sp. R2A-15, assembly GCF_030704305.1. Classification (NCBI taxonomy): domain Bacteria; kingdom Pseudomonadati; phylum Pseudomonadota; class Betaproteobacteria; order Burkholderiales; family Oxalobacteraceae; genus Massilia; species Massilia sp. R2A-15. The sequence continues at coordinate 610,021 of NZ_CP131935.1, forward strand.
GGCATTGTCGATCACCACCAGCGCGCCGCCCGGCTTGAGCGCGTCGTACAAGCGCTTGTTCATCGCGGCGCGGTCGGTTGGCGTGTTGACGATGTCGTGGTAGTTCATGTTGATGGTCACGAGGTCCAGCGGCGGCGTACCGGCCGGCACCGGGCTGTCGAACGGCGCCACCAGCGGATGCAGGTTCGCCATCGGCGCCGCAGCCAGCCTCGCTTCGAGTTTCGGCGACGCTTTCGGCGTCTGCGCCCACACCTCGCCCGATGGCCCGACCGCCGCGGCCAGCAACGCCGAGGTGGCGCCGGCGCCAGCCGACACGTCGAGCACCTTCATCCCCGGCCGCACCTTGGCGAAAGCGAGGAATTCGGCCGGCTTGCGCTTGGCATCGCCCTTGCGGTCATCGGCGGTGCGGGCCGGATGGTCGATCGCGGCTTTGTACATATCGGGCGACGCAAAGGCCGGCGCATTGAACGCGCAGGCGCAGCAGGCGAGCAGCAGGGAGGCGAGTCGTTGGTGCATGTGGAGCCCCTTCATGTGAGATTGGAATATGGGACCGGATTGAAAGCCGGACCCATAAATTACCTCAAATCGAAGCTCGGCGATATATCTTTACGGCCGCGCCAGGTCGGCCTCGGAGGTGAACGAATCGGCGAAGAATTCGTCGGCCGGCAGGCCGCACTGCTTGACGAAATCGCGCTGGGCCGATTCCACCATGATCGGCGCGCCGCACGCATAGACCTGGTGGCCCGACATGTCCGGCAGGTCCTGCATCACGGCCGCGTGGACGAAGCCGCCGCGGCCGGTCCAGTGGTCTTCCGGCAGCGGGTCCGACACCACCGGCACGTAGGTGAAATTCGGCAGGATCTGCGCCCACTGCTCGCACAGTTCGTTCATGTACAGGTCCTGCGGCCGGCGCCCGCCCCAGTACAGCGTGACCGGGCGCGGCGACTTCAGGTGGATCAGGTGTTCGACCAGCGCCTTCACCGGCGCGAACCCGGTGCCCGACGCGAGCAGAACGATCGGCTTGTCGGATTCCTCGCGCAGGAAGAAGGTGCCGAGCGGGCCTTCGAAGCGCAGGATGTCGCGCTCCTTCATCGTGTTGAATACGTGTTCGGTGAACAGGCCGCCGCCCATGTGGCGGATGTGCAGCGTGACCGGCGAGTCGAGGCTCGATGGCGCGTTGGCGATGCTGTAGGCACGGCGCTTGCCGTCCTTGAGCATGAATTCGATGTACTGGCCGGCGCGGTAGGCCAGCGCCTCGTTGGCCGGCAGCTGCAGGCTCATGACGATCACGTCCGACGCGACCCTTTCGAGCTTCGCGACGCGCGACGGCATTTTGCGCACCGGGTACTCGCTGCTGCCGGCCACCTCGCGTGCTTCGATCACCAGGTCGGCCGACGGCGTGGCGCAGCAGAACAGCGAAAAGCCCTCGGCCGCTTCCTGTTCCGACAGCGCGCGCTGCTGGTGCGCCTTGTGCGTGACGGCGCCTTCGACCACCTTGCCCTTGCACGAACCGCAGGCGCCGTTCTTGCAGCCGTACGGCAGGCCGACGCCGGCGCGGATGGCGGCGCCCAGCACGGTTTCGTCGGCTTCGCATTCGAAGCGGTGGCCGCTCGGCTGGACAGTGATCTGGAAAGTCATACAATCCTCAACATGAAAAACAATATGGTTCAAAAATTCGGGCGCCCACGCCTGCTCATTGTCGGCTGCGGCGATGTCGGCATGCGCCTGCTGCCGCTGCTGCGCGGCCGGTTCCGCGTGTTCGCGGTCACCAGCAGCGCGGAGCGTCGTGCGGAGCTGCGCGCGGCCGGCGCGATCCCGATCGTCGCAAACCTCGACCAGCCGGAGAGCCTGCAGCGCCTGGCGCGACTGGCGCCGTACGTGGTGCACCTGGCGCCGCCGCAGCCAAGCGGCGCGCTCGACCTGCGCACGCGCAGGCTGACCGCCATTTTACCCGACGGGGCACGCCTCGTTTATGTCAGCACCAGCGGGGTGTACGGCGATTGCCAGGGGCAGCTGATCGACGAGACGCGCCCCGTGGCGCCGCACAATGCGCGCGCCACGCGGCGGGTGGACGCCGAGCGCGTGCTGCGCGCGTGGGCGCGGCGCGCGCAGGGCAGGCTGGCGATTGTGCGCGCGCCCGGCATCTACGCAAGCGGCCGGCTCCCGCTCGAGCGGCTGGCAAAGGGCACGCCGGCCCTGCGCGACGCCGACGACGTCCACACCAATCACATTCATGCCGACGACCTGGCGCGCATCGCCGCGCTGGCGCTGTTTCGCGCGCTGCCAGGACGAGTCTATAACGCGGTGGACGACTCGCACATGAAGATGGCCGAGTATTTCGACGCCGTGGCCGACGCCTTCGGCATGGCGCGTCCGCCGCGGCTGGCGCGCGCGGAGCTGGCGCGGGAAGTGTCGCCGGTGCTGCTGTCGTTCATGTCCGAATCGCGGCGCCTGCGCAACGACCGCATCAAGCGCGAGCTCGGGGTGCGCCTGGCGTATCCCGAGGTGCGTCCCGCGCTGGCGCGCATGGCGCTGGTAAAATGACGCGCTAACAAGGAAAAGCGCCATGACCTACGAAGAATACCTCGATGAAGTAACCACCCTGATCGCCGAAAAATACAACCTGAGCGACGCCGCCGCCATCGACCTGGTGGTCAAGGCGCAGGACGCCGAATTTTTCGTGCCGCACGACCAGGACGACAAGCTGCGCACCCTGGACAATGCGCACAAGGACGCCAAGACGATTTACCAGGCCCGCCAGAAGAAATAGCCGGCCGGGGCCCGGTCCCGCGGACCTGCGCCATTTTGCAAGGTTCCACGCGCCCATTTGACAATCGTCAAACCGGGGTGAGCCGCACGCTCTATTGTGGAACGTGTCTCCTTCCGATTTTCCCACATGCGCCAGCGCCATCATGGACCATCAGATCACTCATCCGACCAAGGAGCAAGTGCGGGCTTACATGATGCGGCGCGAGGCCGCGCACCGGCCGCCGCCTGCGCCGGCTGAAATCCGCCGCCAGCTGGGCTGGCGCCTGGAGGCGCCGCCCGGCGAGCCCGCGCTGCTGCAGTTCTGCCTTATTCCGTCGGCCTGCGGCCAGCTCACCGCCCAGTTGCTGCTCGACTGGATGTTCGCCGCGTCGCGCGCCGCCGGGGGCACCCGCCCCCGCTGAAAGGGTTCAGAACTTCAGCGCGGCACCGAACGTCACGTAACGCCCGACCGCATCGTAATACTGGGGGAAGGTATTGCCGCTGTTGGTGGTGGTGGTGCCGATCGTGCCGCCGACGATGGGCGGCTGCTTGTTGGCGATGTTGTTCACGCTGATGTTCAGGCGAATCATCTTCGTCACGTTCCACCCGGCGCTGACATCGACGTAGTGGTACGGGGCGATCTTGGCAAATGCCGGCAGGAAGTCGGTGCCGCCAGGTTCCTCGCTCACGGCGCTGACATAGCGCCAGTTGTAGCCGAGCGAGAAGGCGCCGACCGTCCAGGTGGTGCGCTGATTGAACTTGCGCCTGTAGGTCGGTCCGCCGCAAGCCACGCTGTAATAGCCGAGGCAATCGTGTTCGATCGCGGCGGGCGTGGGGCGGAAGCGGAAGCGCTGTATCTGATTGAAGCCGCCGCTGATGTCGATGCTGCCGTATCTGGCATCGATGCCGAAAGCGCCCGCGCTCAACCGGTAGGCGACATTCACATCGACGCCGCTGATGTTCTGCCTGCCGAGGTTCGACAGCGCAGTCTGCACGCCCTTCGCCTCGACGCCGTTGAACGTGCCGGTGATCGTGTTGCGACCCAGCAGGGCGCACGCGGCGTTCGGCGTCAGGCCCGGGTTGAACGCGGTGCTGTAGCAGCCGTCAATGATGTCGGTGGTGCTCGGACTCGAGATCGCCTTGTCGATGTCGATCTTGTAGTAGTCGGCCGTCAGCGCGAATTTAGGCAGCGGCTCCCACACGAAGCCGATGGTCCTGGTCTTCGCTTCCTCGGGTCCCAGCGCGGGGTCGCCGCCGCTCTGGATGCTGATCTGTCCCGTCGTCGGCGCCGGCAGGACGCCGATTTCGCCTTGCGGTACGCCTGTCAGGCGGCACAGGTTCGACAGGGTGCCCGCCACATTCGATTCGGCCTGGTTGATCCGGTTGCCCTGGCATGGATCGACCGCCAGGTTCGACAGGCCTGGCACCACCGGCGCGAACAGTTCGTTGATATTCGGCGAGCGCGTCGCCTTCTGGACCATGCCGCGCAAGCGCAGCGACCGAACCGGGGCCCATTCGCCGCCGTATTTCCAGCTGCCGTAGTCGAGCGACCTGGCGTCGGTGGAAAAACGGGTTTGCCGATATCCGAGCTCCAGGTTCAACGCCTTGATGAACGGCTTGTCGCTCACCAGCGGCACCAGCGTTTCGAGCGCGTACTCCCTCAGTTCGAACGCGCCCGCGCGATCCGGCGCCATCGCCGCGTTGCCGAGCACATCGCCCGTTTGCAAGGCGGCGTCCGATTGCGTGTACGCGCGCACTTTGCGCTGCTCGAGCGAGAGCGCCATCGTGACCGGTTGCGCGGCGAGAGGACTGGCCATGCGTTGGCCCAGGTCGCCCGAGACCGACAGCGCGCCGACGTCCTGCCGCAGCGATTGCAGCATGTGGGTGCTCAGGTTGATGAAGCCGAGCTGGGCCGGCGTGATCGACCCGGCGGCGCCGAACACGTTGAGCGGCACGCAGCCGTTGGCCGGGTTGACGCAGGTTGTCGTCGTGAGCGCGTTCAGCGCCTGAACCACCCTCGACTGGGAGCCCCAGTTGCGGCGCATCCCGTCCTGGTCGGCGTTGCCACGGCTCCAGTAAAGATCGTAGGTCCAGTCGGCCGCGATCTCGCCCTTCAGGCCAACAGTGTATTGCTGCGTCCTGGTGTCGAAGTCGAAGGCGCGCGGTCCCAGTTCGACGAAACGCCGGTTGATCATCAGCGGGACGATGGTCGGATTGCCTTCCACGCAGCTGGCGGCAGGTATGCCGCGGCGTGCGCACAACTGCTGGCGCGCCGCCGCCGGAATGAACGGATTTCCGATCGGGACGTTGAACGTGCTGCTGAAGGTGCCTGCCTCGGCGATGGTAGCGCCGACTTTGCTGTCGGTGTGGAACAGTTCGGCGTACGCTTCGGCGTGCTCGTTGAACTTGAAATTGCCCAGCGAAGTGGCCTGCTTCCGATCGAAGCCGGTCACATAATAGTTGGGCGGATTGCCGTTGTAGAGCTGGACCGGTTGCACCAGTGCGCCGCTGGCGGGGTCGATCTGCCAGGTGCCGGGCAGGGCATCGGTGCCGCCGGCGCCCTTGCTGGTCGAAAACGCCGAGGGCACCGTGGTGGGCGACCCGGTCGGTCCGCCCGTCAGTGAGTTCAGGCTGGTGATGCCGTAGCTGCGCGCGCCCTGGGTCAGCGGATCGGCGATGGTCTTTCCCACATTCAGCACCACGTTGCCGCGGTGATCGGGCAGGTTGGCGCCAATCGTCAGGTCGGCGCGGCGGCGCCTCGCGTCGCGCTGGTCGGCGGTGGCGCCATACGAGGTGGCCAGCTCGATGCCAGTGAAGCTGCGCTTCAGGTTAAAGTTCACCACACCCGACACCGCATCGGCGCCATACACTGCCGATGCGCCGCCGGTGATCAGGTCGACCCGGCTGATCAATGCAAGCGGAATCGCATTGGTGTCGACTGCGCCGCTCAGATTGAACGGCACCAGCCGGCGGCCGTTGACCAGCACCAGCGTGCGGTTCGGGCCGAGGCCGCGCAGATCGATCGTCGCGGCGCCGCCGGTGCCGTTGTTGGTGCCGGGCCCGATCGCCGGCACTGCCGCCGGAAGGCTCTTGAAAAATTCCTCGACGGCGATCGGTTGAGCAGCCTTGATTTCCTCCGCGCCGATCGACGAGATGGGGCTGTTGGAGGTAGTGCCGGGTGCGGTGATCCTCGTTCCCGTTACCTGCACCACTTCCATTTTCTCCTGCGCCCGCAGCGGCGGCGCGGCGATCACTGCGATGCCGGCTGCCAGTTGCAAGGAGATCTGCCAGTTCGGCTTTGACGATATTGTTTCTCGGACCATCGCTATTATGCCCCTGTTGCTTGATCAGGATGGCGGCTGACAGCCGAACACGCTTTGGCCCCGCGCCGATTTCATTACGATAAGATTATCGCGCGCCGCAATATCGTCAATTCACACATTTGCTAGGTAGCGGGAGTGCTCCGGACCAGGCGCGGGCGCGTGGAAAAGAACCTTGCTGCGGCCACCGTGTCGAGCTGGCCGAAATCGGCGAATTCGGCATCGTCTGCGGGGGCAGCTGTGACCGCCGCCAACGAGAACGCAACCTTTCCCGCCATTGTGGGTGCCGCCGGGGCAGCCGCGAGCGAGAACGCCACCTCGCCCGCCAGCGTGGGCGCGGACGGGGCGGTGGCGAGCGAGAACGCGATTCTGCTTGCGTCCGGGCAGGTCATGGCCTGGGGTTCGCCGTAAGTCCGCTCATACAGTTCGTCCATGCGCCCGCCCGCCCGCTCGTGCGCTTCGAGGTCGTCCTCGCCACGCAGCCCGACGTAGGGGAAATGGTGCAGGAAATAGCCGAATACCGCTTGGCAGTCGGCCGCGTATTTCATCGTATCGAGGATGTGGTAGTGCCAGAACACATCGACATCGAAGAGCGGCGCTGCCTGTTCATGGGGAAATAATTTCATCAGGTGCAGGAAACGGCGGTACTCCACTTCTACCGCTTCGGTGTAAGCCAGCGACCAACCTTCGCCGGATTGCGCGTGCATGATTTTGACCTTAATTGGATCCAGGTCGAGCGCCGCGATGGGCGCGCAGAGTGCGGGTGTTTTCATGTTCGATTCGCTTTCTTAAGTGACGAGATTGGGTAGTCAGGACGGCCGCACGCTGTCGGACCGCCGACGCCTTGGTCATGATGGAAATCAAATATCGAACTATTAATGGAACAACAACTTGATCCAGATCAAACGCGGCCGTGAATATTCACGTGCGATTGCGGACAGGGAAGGGGCGGACGCTGCGATGCGGGGAGATCAAAGGCGCGAAGATCGGTCGCCTCCAACCCGGCACACGGGTTGGAGGCGACCTGGTAGGGCGTTGCTATGCTGCTGCGGCCACTTCCGGGACTGGCGAATAGAGGCGATGGTTCTGTGCCGCCATGCGCGCCGTGACCGGGGTCAGCAACTGGCACCAGGCGGTTTGCGCATTCACACCATCCGCTTTCACAGGAGATCCGAGTTGGCACCAAGCTACTTGGGCCCCGGTTGCCGCCGCGCCCTGCGATTTCTTCTCTATTCCCAACTGGCACCATGCCATTTGCATCCCGATTGCCGCGGCAGCCTGCGGTTTCTTCTTGATCCCGAGCTGGCACCAGGCCGCATTCGCCGCAATCGCCGGCCCATCGTTGTGCTGACGGCCGCATTCCACGCCAAAGGTCGCCGCATACAAATCGTGCATGCGCCCGCTGCAGCGGTCGTGAAGCGCGGCGTCCACTTCGCCGCGCTGGCCGTTGTCCGGCAGGTGGTGCAGGAAGTAACCGAACACCTGCTCGCAGTCGGCGGCGTACTTCATCGTGTCGAGGATGTGGTGATGCCAGAAAATATCAACGTCGCACAGCGGTGCCGCCGATTCGTGCGGATACAGCTTGGCGAGGTACAGGAAGCGGCGGTATTCGAATTCCGCAGCGTCGACCCGGTCCCGGCTCCAGCCTTCGCCGGATTCCGGGTTCATCAGCTTGGTTTTGATCGAAGCCAGATCCAGTGCTGCAATGACATTGAATTGTGCGGTCGAGTTCATGGCGTATCCTAAGTATTTGGAGTGTTGTAACCTTTGGTTTTTATGGGGGTCGAGTTCGGGGTTTTTCGCTCATCTGTACGAATCCGTTAAAGGGCCATCAGGGTGACGTTGCGGGAGGTTTTCCGTCTGCCGTATTGAGCTCAGGCATTGAGGCTATTCTTGCTTACGCGAGGACACACGAACTTGCGTTCGATCAATAAATGCAAGAAGTGGATTCCGAGCCACAGTCGGATCCGCCGACACGCGCTTAGCGGTGACGGCATCAGTCGTGTAGGAAAATGCGGCGGCCAATCAGACCATGGCGGTGTGGTCGCCGAACACGTCGATCTGACCGCTGACAACGGGGCGCTCCGGGATCGCGGTGTGCATCGGAACGGCCACCCGGATCGTCGTGCCGGCGTTGGGCTCGCTGTGGAAGTCGAACGTGCCGCCCAGGATATTGACTCGTTCTTCGATGCCGACCAGCCCGAATGAGCCTGGTTTGTGGCGCCCCTTGGGATGGAGCCCGACACCATCGTCGTGGACCGACATTAAGATCGAGTCGTGCTCCATGCGCAGGACGACCTGCACCCGCGTCGCCTGGGCGTGACGCACAATATTGCTCAACGACTCCTGCAAGATGCGGAACAGCGCAGTCGCACTGTGGTCGCTGACTTCGATATCCTGATGAGTTTCAGTGAATTCGCATTCGATGCCGGTACGCCGCCGGAACTCGGCAATTTGCCAGTCCACCGCTGCGCTCAGCCCCAGATCGAGTACGTTCGGACGCAGGTCGTTAATGATTTGCCGAACGCTCTTGATCGTCGCATCGATCTGGTTCACGGTCGCGCGCACGCGCGCATGCAGGCGCGGATGCCGATCGCCGGTGCGCGAGGATAGCATGTCGGCCTCGATGCGCAGCGCCAGCAGATTCTGGCCCAGGTCGTCGTGAATTTCGCGTGCGATGCGTCTGCGTTCTTCCTCCTTGATGTGCTCCGCGTGCGCGCCGAGCCGGCGCAGGGTCTCGTTCGAGCGTTGCAGTTTCGCCTCGCTGGCGCGCAGCTCCTTGGTCATGTTCTGGGCCAGCGCGACAGCCTTTCGGCGCGATGAGCTGAGCATCTGGAACAACACATACAGCAACAGCGTACTGACGGATCCGGCCAGCATCGCCAGCCAGGGAACGTAGGCGTCGAAGCCGGTATAGAGGTCGGACTTGCGGATACTGAAATGGGCTTCCCACACGCGCGCGTTATACCCGAGCGGCAAGCTGACGACGAACGTGTCGCGGTCCGGCGTTGCCAGCGGCGGCGCCGGTTGTTCCGCGCTGGCCATGGAATCGAACAGCACCAGCGGGTGGACGGGCCGTTGCGCTTGCTCCTGTCGCAGGCCGAAGTCGCTCAAGGTCAGGCGCACGCCGCGCACCGGCAATTGATCGAGCACGCCGGCGACCAGCGTCTGCACGCGAAAGCCAAGTCCGACACTGCCGACAAAGGCGGCGCGCCTTTGCTCTACCGTGGTGGGATTCGCGCCCATGCGGTAGATCGGCATGCGCAGCGACAGGCCGGTTCTGTTGACCCCGGACAAAAACGGTACCGGTACGGCGGACGCCGACATCTCTCCTGTTTCGCGCATTTTCTTAAATGCTGGCAATTCGCCATGGCCGGTGATGTCGAAGCCGAACCTGTTGGCCCAACCGGCGATCGGCTCGATATAGGTGACCACGTTGTAGCTGGCGCGGCGCCCTGGCGGCGCGATGCGGAACGGGGGATAGCCGCTGGACATGGCGGCGATCTCCTTGCGCATGCTTGCCTCGAAGGCCGGCAGTTCGGCTTCGTCGACATGGCGGGCGAAATTGATCGCTTCGATGCCGGGAAATTCCTTGGCAAGCGACAGTCCTTCGACGTACCGGTGAAATTGCTCGCGCGTCAGATTGGGGGAAGTCTGAAACAGGCTGGCGCTGCCGCGCAGCACATCGGTATAGCTCTTGATGCGGCCATCAATTGCGGTCTGTACGCTGCGCGCCATGGTATTGAAGCGCAGTTGTGCATCGGATTCTATGGTTTGCGTCGTGGTCACGTAGCACAGCAGTCCAACGCCGCAAGACAGCAGGGCGCCGATCGAGAATGCCGATTTTCCCGAAACGAACGCCTTGCTGTGGCCGGTCAGAGAGTGCATCGCTCGCTACTTTCGACGATCCAGTCGAGCAATCGCGGATCTGGAATTAGGGGGATTTGATATAGGTCTAAGTTACGCAAAGTCGCGAACAAACGAACCTAGCAGAATGCACTGGTTGTTTACCTCGTAAAAAATCCCGCCGCGGCGGCTGCCGGAGCGGGATTTTTCGTTAGGAGCTGCCTGCTTACTTGACCCAGCTGTCCTTCAAGGTCGTGACCCGGTTGAACACCGGCTTGCCCGGCTTGCTGTCGACGCGGTCGGCCACGAAATAGCCGTGGCGCTCGAACTGGAAGCGCTGGTCCGGCTCGGCCGCGCTCATGCCCGGCTCCAGGTAGGCGGTGACCACTTCCAGCGCGTTCGGGTTGAGCGCGGCGATGAAGTCCTTGCCGCCGGCGTCCGGATTCGGGTCCGAGAACAGGCGGTCGTACAGACGCACTTCCGCTTCCAGCGCGGTGGCGGCGCTGACCCAGTGGATGTTGCCCTTGACCTTGTACGCGTTCGAGCCTTCGGTGCCCGACTTGCTGTCCTCGAAATACTTCACGTGCACGGCCGTGACAACGCCGTTCTCATCCTTGTCGTAACCGGTGCACTCGACCACGTAGCCGTGGCGCAGGCGCACCCGGCTGCCCGGCGCGTCGCCGATCGGCGGGTAGAAGCGGAAGTAGCCCTTGCTCGGCACTTCCATGAAGTCTTCCCGCTCGATCCACAGGTGCTTGGTGATCGGAAAGGTGCGCAGGCCGCGCTCGGGGAAGTGCGGGTGCACGGGCGACGTGCATTCCTCGGACTTGTCTTCCGGGAAGTTGTCGATGATCAGTTTCAGCGGACGCAGCACGGCGGTCGCGCGCGGCGCTTTCGGGTCGAGGTCGTCGCGCAGCGCGCCTTCCAGCGTGCTCATGTCGATCCAGCCGTCGGCTTTCGACACGCCGATGCGCTCGCAGAACAGCTGGATCGATTCCGGCGTGTAGCCGCGGCGGCGCAGGCCCACCAGGGTCGGCATGCGCGGATCGTCCCAGCCGGACACGATGCCGTCATCGACCAGCTGGCGCAGCTTGCGCTTGCTCATCACCAGGTAGGTCAGGTTCAGGCGCGAGAATTCGTACTGGCGCGGCAGAGGCGCCTTGAAGAAGCCGCCTTCGGTCAGCGTGGCCAGCAGCCAGTCGTAGAACGGCCGGTGATCCTGGAACTCGAGCGTGCACAGCGAATGCGTGATGTTTTCCAGCGCGTCCGAAATCGGGTGCGTGTAGTCGTACATCGGGTAGATGCACCAGGCGTCGCCGGTCCGGTGATGGTGCGCGTGGCGGATGCGGTAGATCGCCGGGTCGCGCATGTTCATGTTGGGCGAGGCCATGCCGTCTTCGCTTATCTTGGCGCGCAGGATGTGTTCGCCATCCTTGTACTTGCCCGCCTTCATGCCGCGGAAGATCGCCAGCGATTCGGCGGCGGGGCGGTTGCGGAACGGCGAGTTGGTGCCCGGCGTGCTGAAGTTGCCGCGGTTCTTCGCCATGTCCTCGGCGCTCTGGCTGTCCACGTAGGCGTGGCCCGAGGTGATCAGGTACTCGGCCATCAGGTACAGCTGCTCGAAGTAATCCGACGCGTAGTACAGGTGGCTCTTGCCGTCCTGCTCCCAGTTGAAGCCCAGCCATTTGACGGTGTCGATGATGGTGTCCACGTATTCCTGCTCTTCTTTCGCGGGATTTGTGTCGTCGAAGCGGAGGTGGCACAGGCCGCTGTAGTCGCGCGCGATGCCGAAATTGACACAGATCGACTTGGCGTGGCCGATGTGCAGGTAGCCGTTCGGCTCCGGCGGGAAGCGGGTGATTACCGGCGGCAAGCCTTCGCGCACGTGCGTGCCTGCCGCCAAGTCCGATTCGACGATGGCGCGCAGGAAATTCGAGGAGGGCGCATTGGGCGCCGCATTATTTTTATCGTTGCTCATTAAAAAGGCTTAAAAATGATGGGGTTGCGGCATTTTACCGTATGGAAGGGGGAACTTGGGCGGGCAGGCGCGTTCTATAGGATAATCTCGCTTTAATGGTTTTGGCTGTTGCCAAGGATCCCACGTGGAAAATTTATATGCCGTCCTCGGCGTGGCGCCGAACGCTACCGACGAGGAGATCAAAAAGGTCTACCGGTCGCTGGCGATGCGCTACCACCCGGACCGCAACGACGCCCCGGCGGCCGAGGTGCGCTTCAAGAGCGTGACCAAGGCTTACGAAATCCTGTCCGATCCCGCCAAGCGCGCGGAATACGACCAGAGCGTGAATCATCGCATCATCCTCGACGCCGAGGCCGAAGCGTTCGAACTGTGGCGCTCGCTGTTCAGCCTGAACGGCGTGTCGCTGCCCGCCTGAGTCACACAATAGTAACGAAAAGAATCCCCATGAGAAAAGTACATCCCGAATTTGCCTACCAGTCCCGTGAACTCGAGGGCCAGATCGACGGCATCCTGGGCGACCCGCCCGACCGCAAGAACTACAAGATGATGCAGGACGCGCTGGCCGGCGAGTACGCCAGCGGCGGCGGCATCGAAGACGTCAACATGATGAGCTTCGCGCTGGTTGACCACATCAAGTTTTCCGATCCAAAAGGCCTGCTGCGCGAGGCGACCGAATACGAAGGCGGCGACCCCGCCCAAGTGTTCGCGATGGCGTCCTGCGACGGCGAGGCCGGCAAGATGTACGCGGCCATGACCGAGAACCATCCCGAACTGGCGCGCCAGGCCATCATCACGGCGTTCCTGTTCAAGCACCCGCGCAAGTGGGACGACGACGACCAGTCGCTCGAGCAGATCACCCGCAACGACGACGGCGACGACGTGCATGACGAGGACGACGTCACCGACGACTTCGCACAGATGTTCGACCAGGAGGATTGATCATGAGTTCCAATCTGCCCGCATTGTCGAAGCAGGTCAGCGAGCTGGTGCTGGCCGGCTCGCTGAGCCACGCCGAGCAGGCGTTTTCCGAAGCGGTCGAGGCGCATGGCGACCTGGCCGTGGTCGAGGTACTGGGCACGCTGGCGCCGCAGGTGACCGCGCTGCACCTGTCCGGCTTCGACGGCGGCAAGACCTCGCTGGCGACGCTGCTGGTGCCGCCCAAGGCCTGGGCCGACAGCCTGGCCTTCATCGCCGCCACCTGGTCCGACGACCAGATCGAGGATGACCCGGAGCGCGTGGCCGAGACCCTGTTCTCGCACGTGCACGGCGTGGTGTTCTCGACCGACGACGAAGAGCGCCGCCGCGAACTGCTCGAGCAGGCCTCCGCCAGCGACCACGGCGCGACCGTGTTCGCGATTCTGTTCTCGATGGCGCCGAAGGAAATCCTGGAAGTGGCCGGCGAGATCATCTCGAAGGGCAGCTACATCACCGGCCTGACCTCGGGCGACAGCGACATCGTGCCGCTGGCGATCGAACTGGCCAAGGCCAGCGAAGACGGCTGGGACCGCGCGCTGTTCGAGCTGTTCCCCGACTTCCGCCACAGCGCCGACCTGGCCGACGCCGAGTTCTCGGACGATCCGGACGAGGAGCCGAAATTCCTGCAGCGTTCGACCAAGGAACTGCTGTACCGCTTGCGCAAGCAAGTGCCGTCGACGCGCAGCATCGTGCGCAAGGCCGGCGCGCGCAAGAGCATCGGCACGGACATCTTCTCGTGATGGCCGAAGCGAGCACGATGCAGATTGCGATTGTCGAAGAAAAGCTGCCGCGGCTGGTGCGGGCGATCCGCGCGCTGTCCGCGCGGCCGGCCGGCGACGAAGCCGTGATGCTGGCCGACGAACTGGCCGGCATCACCGCGATGGTCGCCGAGAAGTTTACCAACGACCGCACCGCCGAAGGCATCCAGCGCGCGTTCTTCCTGACCGTCGGCGGCGTGTCGCTCGGGATCGACCATGCGATCGAAGAGACTGACGACGAGACGGCGCTCGAATACCTGATCGGGGAGGGCGCCGAGGCGGCCTTCCAGGTGGGTTTTCGCATGATCAAGGAACTGTCGGCGCTGCCCGAGGATGCGCTGGTTGGCGAGTACGACCAGGACCCGGTGTACATGCAGCGGCGCCTGAAGGAACTGTTCGTCGATATCTGCAGCGCGGATCCGAGCCAGAACTGGTCGGGGCCCGAGCGCTACGCACTGCAGCTCAAGCAGCGCAAGGCGGTGCAGGCGATCGTGCGCGCGGCCGGCTGGCTGCGGCGGCATCACTACAAAGGTCCGATCAACGATCCGGACCTGAATGCGGAAGGCGTGATTGCGCTGGCGATCATCTTCGCGATCGAAGGCGGCGGGCGGATTGTCGCGCGCACCGGGCAGAAGGAGTTCGAGCGGCTGGTGGGATCGGTGCGCAAGAACAAGCCGGACTACGACGCGGGGTGGGCCGAGCTGATGGCCAAGATCCCGGCGCAGCACCAGGCCGTGATGGCCGAGCGGATCGCGTCGTACCGCGAGCACTGCACGGTGATCCAGAAGATTCGGACGAGGGCGGCGATGAAGACGCTGTTTGCGGAGCTGGAGAACTACGCCGGCTCCGAGCTCGACGCGGATTACGATTAGAGCAAAATGGGGTCAGGTCGCGCAGGACCTGACCCCGCCTTTGTCGGCGACGCGTGCAGCATCGGGGACTGGTCCTGCGGACCTGTCCCCATCTTCATAGATTCGTCACCAGCGCCACAAACGCATCCACCAGCGGCGCATGCTCCCCGCCCCGCTGCGCCAGGAACAGCATGGTCGTCGCCCCCTTATCGACAATCGGCCGATAACACACCCCATCCATCTTGATCCTATCGAACGACGCCGGAAGTAGCGTCACACCACTGCCCGCCGCCACCAGCCCGATGATCGTGGACGCCTCGCCCGCCGTCTGCCCAACCCGCGGCACGAACCCGGCCTCGCGGCACAGCCTGAAAATCTGCGGATAAATCCCTGTACCGGCGCCCGGCGGATACATCACGAACGCCTCGTGCTCAAGCTCGCGGATCGCAATCTGCTTTTTCGCCGCCAGCGGATGCGCGGCAGGCAGCACCGCCACCAGCGGATCTTCGCGCAGGCTGGTGAGCTTGATGGACGCCGGCACCGCCACCTCCGGCGGCCGGATGAAGCCCAGGTCCAGCGTGCGCTGCCCGATCGCCTCCAACTGCCGCAAGGTCGCCATCTCGTGCAAGGTCAAGGTCACATGCGGGAACTCCTGCCGGTAGCGATTGATCACATCGGCAAACAGCGGCGTCAGCGGCGTGGAATAGGTGAAGCCGATGCGCAGCTCGCCCGCTTCGCCGCGCTCGGCCCGCCGCGCCGTCTCGGCCGCCTGCTCGGCCAGCGTCAGGATCTTGCGCGCGTCGGCCAGGAACAGCTTGCCCGCCTCGGTCAGCCGCACCGAGCGCTTGGTGCGCTCGAGCAGGCGCGCGCCGACGTCGGCCTCCAGCACCTGGATCGCATGGCTCAGCGGCGGCTGGCCGATGTGTAGCCGCTCGGCCGCGCGCGTGAAATGCAGCTCCTCGGCGACGGCGATGAAGTAGCGCAGATGTCTTAACTCCATGATATTAATCGTTTTAAAGTATTAGAAACGCTTTAAATATATATTGGACAGTATTAATCCGCAATCCTAAGATGGAGCTATCCCTCCTCGAAAGTAATCATGTCCATCCAAGCCGGCAGCCCCGCCTTCAAGCGCATCAACCGCGCCATGGTGTTCGGCGGCTTCTCCACCTTCGCGCTGCTGTACTGCGTGCAGCCGCTGATGCCGCAACTGGCGCACCAGTTCACGCTGACGCCGGCGCAGAGCAGCCTGGCGCTGTCGGTGTCGACCTTTGCGCTGGCGCTGTCGCTGCTGTTTTCCAGCGTGATCTCCGACCGCATCGGCCGCAAACCGATGATGGTGGCAGCGATGATGGGCGGCGCCATCTTCACCGTCGCATCGGCCTTCGCGCAGGACTACGCCCAACTGCTGGTGCTGCGCGCCTTGCTCGGCGTCTCGCTCGGAGGCATGCCGGCCATTGCAATGGCCTACCTCGGCGAAGAAATCGAACCGGCGTCGCTGGGCCTGTCGATGGGCCTCTACATCGGCGGCAGCGCGTTCGGCGGCATGCTCGGGCGAGTCGTCACGTCAGTGCTGAGCGACTTCTATTCGTGGCGCGTGGCGCTCGCGGCGATGGGCGCGGCCGGCCTGTACGCGGCCTGGGAATTCCGCCGCAGCCTGCCGGCGTCGCAGAACTTCAAACAGGGCCAGGTCGGCGTCGCGGCCTTGGTGGCCGGCGTGCGCCAGCACCTGTCCGATCCCGGCCTTCCATGGCTATTCGCGCTGGCCTTCCTGCTGATGGGCTGCATGGTCAGCCTGTACAACTACATCGGCTACCGCCTGCTGGGGCCAGCGTATGGGCTGTCGCAGAGCGCGGTCGGCCTGCTGTCGGCGCTCTACCTGCTCGGCATTTTCAGCTCCGTGTGGGCAGGGCGCCTGGCCGACCGGCTGGGCCGCCGCAATGTGCTGTGGCTGGTGATGGCCGTGATGCTGGGCGGCCTGCTGCTGACGCTCGCCAGCTCGCTGGTCGTCATCGTGCTTGGCATGGGCCTGTTCACCTTCGGCTTCTTCGCCTCGCACTCGGTGGCAAGCAGCTGGGTTGGCCGGCGCGCGCAGGAACCGAAGGCGCTGGCGTCGGCGATCTACCTGTTCTTCTACTATATGGGATCGAGCGTCCTGGGATCGTTCTGCGGCACGGTGTGGAGCGCCGCCGGCTGGCCCGGCGTGGTCGCGCTGCTTGGCGGTACCCTGTGCGTTGGCTTTGTAATCGGCGTGAAGCTGCGCGGCTTGGCGCCATTGCCGGCGCCGACGCTGGCAGCAGTGTAAGGATCTTCCCTGCGGCCCCGACAAAGCCGGGGTCAGGTCCCACGCGACCTGACCCCATTTTCGGAGGCGCCATGAAATTCATCCTGTTCTGCCTGGCCTTGACTGCGTGTGCGGCAAACGCCCAAACCTGCACCGCCCGCAGTCCCGCGCACACCGTCGCGCTGGTCGAGCTCTACACCTCCGAAGGCTGCAGCAGCTGTCCGCCGGCCGACCGCTACATCAGCGATTTGCGCGGCGCTGGCGTGACTGCCGCGCAGGCCGTCCCGCTATCCCTGCACGTCGACTACTGGAACGCCATCGGCTGGAAAGACCCATTCTCCAGCGCAGTCTTCACCGAACGCCAGCGCGCGTTATCGGACCTGGCCCACACCCGCACCATCTACACGCCCGAATTCTTTGTCGGCGGTCGCGAGCTGCGCAACTGGAGCGGCGGCCTGCGCGATGAGGTGAAGCGCATCAACGCCAGGCCCGCGCAGGCCGCGATCGCCATCACGCTCGGCCGCGCCACAACGGCCGGGCTGCCTGTCGAGGTGACGGCGAACGGTCCCAACGGCGCGCTGCTGCACGTGGCCTTGGTCCATAATAAAGTGGCGAGCAGGGTCACTGCCGGCGAAAACGGCGGCCGCACTTTGCACCACGATTATGTGGTGCGCCAGTGGTTGGCGCCGATGCCGATCGGGCGCGACGGCCGCGTGCAAGTGAAGCGCGCGTTGCCGCTGCCGGGCGGGGCGCCGGTGGCCGACCTGGCCGTCACGGCATTCGTCCAGGCCGCCCAGGGCGAAGTGCTGCAGGCATTTTCGCTGCCGGTGTGTGACAGGCCGGCTGAATGAAAATGCAACTTAACATCGAAGGGCGGGTCTAACCAATCCAAACCTTGATGGGGAGTAGCATCATGTTGCAAGCAAACGAAATCCAGCAGACGTTCAGCCACATCCAGCAAACCATCGGCCAGGCCGAGCAAGCCTGCAATGCCTCCGCCGATACGCCACAGGACCTGAAGGCCTGCATCTCCAAGATGGCACGCGACGCCAAGACGGCAGGCGACGTCATCAAATCGAACGACGAGTCACGCATCATCAAATGCGTCGACGACCTTGAAGACATGGGCGACGAAGCACGCCGCCTGAGCCGCAGCGATTCGCACATTTCGCCGCAGGTGGAATCGGCTGTCACCAAAGTGCATGCCGAACTGTCGGCGCTGAAGCACAAGCTGCACTAACATCGATGCCATAAGGAATAATAGGGGGTGCCGCTGTCTCGGCCATCTGGACTGAGCGGCGGCACGGTGTTATAGAATTTTGCGTGTGAACACCACTTCAAAACACTGAGAACTCAACCGACGCGCCATCAGCCCGGTAATTCCGTCCCCTCCCACATCACCGCGCTCGGCCGCTTGGCATCTATATTTGTGAAGGTCGCTTTTTCATTGCCCTGCATCGCCTTTGATCACCCCAGCTTCTAGCTTGTTGCGAATACTCTGTAACGCAGCATCCAAACCTCGTGTCAAGACAACTGTCGGTGCAGGAAAGAGCATCTCTAACCCGACACTTCGCCGGAAACCTTGCACGATTCTAAGTAGCACCAAAACCGAATCACACTGCCCCAATTCAAATCGCTTATATGTGCGCAGTGGGATCGCGCAGGTCTTGGCGAAATCGCTCTGGGTGAGTCCCAGGCGCCGACGCTCTAGCCTGGCCCGATCTGCCAAAAGCGTTCGCAGTTGTACCGCGTCTAAGTGGTCAGCGTTTTCAAATT